>CACFXJ010000041.1:0-2294 GCA_902570225.1 uncultured SAR86 cluster bacterium | reverse complement strand
AATATCATACGGTTGAATAGTTGTAGCAGGAATATAGTTCTGTAAATCTTCCTGGTTTCTTAAGTTAAGGGCTTCGATTAACGTAGAATCAAAAGCAGTAATTGAGATAGCAGTATCTTGAATAGAAGATGCCTGCCTCTCAGCGGTTACGATTACCTCTTCAATCCCTCCAGTATTTTCATCGTCAGAAAATACCAAGAAAGGTGTTAAGGCAAAAGTTAGGAAAAAGAATATCTTTTTCATGAAACCTCATCCTTAAGTTCTACTGAATAAGTTTTTTGTCCAAAAAAAAGTCCTTTTTTCGGAAAATATGACTATCAAAATACCTCTAATTTGGGAATCTATCAAGAAAAATCTAATAGAAAAAATAGGCCATACCAAAAGCAATAGTATTATTTATGGCATGTAAGATTATTGGCAAGCTAAGTGAGTTATAAGCCATCCTTATGTAACCCAGAAATATGCCGAAGATAAACAAGACTAATAAGATCAAAGGTTCATACTGAAAATGTATGATGGTCCATAAAAAGCTGCTAAGAGCAACAGCCCCCCATCCCCCTAAGTGAGTTCTTTTCAGTTGAGAGAAAAGAAAACCTCTAAACAAAAACTCTTCAGCAATTGGAGCGACGATTATGACGGAAATGAGACCAAGAATAATTGGATCTGACAACATAAAAGTCACAAACCCTTCAGGCATTTCTATATCCAATGCCCACATATAGATCTCTTCAAGAGCTATGAATGCAAACAGCATTAGAGTTCCGTAGAAGATATCTCTTTTATTTATACTCAATGAACCTAGGTCATTTAGATCGATATTCCTCTTTTTCATCCTCCAGATAATGAAAGCAACTAGAGCTGTCATAGAAAAAATGGGTGTTAGGTTATCTGCTATCGGATGAAGCTTTACTTCACCTAGATAATTCATATCAACCAGAACAGGGTTTAGATAAACCCACTCTCCTAAGCTACCAACCAGTAATGCAAAAGGAACGGGTATTAAGTTAAATGTCAGGAAGACAAATAGGATTGCCCACCAAGCACTAAAATATCGTGTTGAATTATCTGTATTCATAAAGAGATATTAATACAAACTGATTTTAAAGGAAGAGAGCAAGTAGCCAAACATCCTTGTTTGGCTACCAACTCTAAGAGAATGAAATCTCTATTCATTAAACTCTGGGGATAAGTTTTTTGAACGAGCGCAGTTTAAAGCCTCAATGTGACAAAGATATTATCTAAAGTGACTATATTGAAAATTTTTTAAATTTAGATATGAGAACCAAGTAATTTTTTAAAGTTTTCTGAATAAAACTTTGTTTTATTTTCCTCACTTACATCTGACATGGTTTGTTCAAATCTCTTAATAGGGTCATCTGTTCCCTCATGATGAGGGTAATCTGAAGCAAACATCATAAGGTCTGCCGCACCATTATTTAATAACCAGCCAATATCCTCTCCAGGAAATGCAGTGACTTTGATATGTTTTTGAACATACTCAGAGGGGAGTAATTCAACTTGAGAGAGATCTTGCAATCTTCTAAAAGCTCTAAAGGATTGATCTAAATGTTTCATCCAAGAAATTATCCAGGATGCACCTAACTCCACAACTCCCACACGTAGATTGGGAAATCTATTGAAGACACCATCAAAAATCATAGAAGCAAGAAATAATTCAGCACAGTAGCTTATACCCATATAAGCTAGGGCATCTCTCGGAGCATCACCCTCTTTATGAGGTGGAACGCTGCCTCCATTGTTGTAAAAAGATAAAGGAACAGGATCCCAGCTATTATCTGCGCCTACGTGTAATGTAATAGCGATGTCATTTGCCTCTATTTCTCTCCAAACTTTATCAAAATCAGGATGAGTTGAAGCTTTAGCGCCTTGAGGAGCAATCGTGTCAATCATGATGACGGAAAAACCATCTTTGATTGCCTGCTTTAAGAATTTCAATGCTATGTCTTCTCCATAGGCAAAGGGAATATAAGCTGCTCCATGCATGCGTTTATCAACAGAACAAAAGGTGGCCATACCTTTATTTAAAGCCTCTACACCACCTAGTATTATTTTTTGATCTTTAGCAGCTAATACTTGATCAAATGCGCTTGTTGGAAAAACTATATGTGCCTTAAAACCCAATAGATCGTTAGCGAGTTTTCTTTCCTCAGCATTAAAAGCTCCCAAGCCTTCCCAGCCTTTATGATTCCAAGTCATAAAATCTTTTTTTGCTTGCTCCAGCGCTGCTGAAGATGATTGCCTATTTTCAAAGTTTGCAATTGCTTTATCTATTC
>CACFXJ010000040.1:0-2340 GCA_902570225.1 uncultured SAR86 cluster bacterium | reverse complement strand
ATGCAATGTTGAAGGCCATACGATCCGCTAACGAAATTAAGAAAAATGGTGACATTCATTTAATTTGTGGAGGCGACCTTAAGAATCAAAAAATTACATCCCTAAACCTAAATGAAGTTAAAAAGGTAACAAGTGCAATAATATTTGGAAAGGATAAAGAGATAATCTATAGATCAATAAATCAATTTGCAGAATGTAGTGTTGTGAGCGATCTCAAAGAAGCAGTTCATCTTGCTATTAAACTTTCCAAGGAGGGGGATTGTATTATGCTTTCACCAGCCTGTTCTAGTTTAGATATGTATAAAGATTACGCAGAGCGCGGTAACGAGTTCAAAAAGATAGTTAGTAATTTACAGCATGACTAAAATAAATTTCATTAATCAATTCGATTTCTCTAAAATTGATCTGATCTTATTAAGTTTATTCTTTGTTCTTAGCTTTTCAGGCCTCCTCATTTTAGCCTCTGCTTCAGTTCATTTCTCGGATTCAATATATGGAAATCCTTCCGCTATTTTCAATCGTCAGCTTTTTTACTTTTTTCTAGGTTTATTTGGTTTACTTATTTTTTTTATATTGCCAATGAATTTTTGGATTTCTTATGATCGATTGCTTATAACGTTAGGATTTATTTTGCTTTTGTTGGTCTTTGTTCCTGGAATTGGGTTTGAAGTAAATGGCGCAAATAGATGGATAAGAGTAGCTGGATTCGGTCTACAACCGTCTGAAATAATGAAGTTTTTGAGCATACTTTATGTTTCTTGTTATTCAGTGAGAAGAATTAGAGAAATTCAGTCTCATTGGATAGGATTTTTTAGACCAGCAATAATCATTGTTAGTATTATATCTATAATCCTTATACAGCCTGATCTGGGCTCATCTGCAGTAATTTTTGCTTCGGTATTGGGAGTCTTATTCGTTGCCGGAGTTAAAATTAAGCAATTTTTCATAGTCGCTTTATTGGGTCTTGTGGCAGTTACTTTGATGATTGTATTTGTTCCTTGGAGATGGGAAAGAATAATTTCATTTATTGATCCTTGGAGCGATCCTTGGGGAAGCGGTTATCAGCTTACTCTATCTTTGATGTCCATTGGCAGAGGCGACTGGTTTGGAGTCGGACTTGGTCAAGGCCTAATGAAAATGGGATATCTTCCTGATGCTCATACTGACTTCATATTTTCCGTAATAGTAGAAGAGATGGGAATCTTAGGAGGTTTTATAATTGTTGCACTTTTGTTCGGACTTTCTTTTAGGATTTTTTATATTGGAAGGGAATCCCTACTCAGAAAAAATTACTTTGGCTTTTACTTTTCTTATGGAGTTGCACTTCTTCTGGGTTTGCATACTTTTATAAATGTTGGGGTGGCCTGTGGTCTACTGCCCACAAAAGGTTTAACTTTACCTCTAATAAGCGCTGGAGGAACTAACCTTATAATTGTTTGCCTAATGATAGGATTAATTTTGAGAGTAGATTACGAAAATAAAATTTCTATGCCTGTACCAACAATCAAAAGAAGAGCCGAGTTTTAGTGAATATTTTATTTATTGCCGGGGGAACAGGAGGGCATGTCTATCCTGCGTTAAGTATTGCTCAAGAATTCAAAGGAAAAGACAACAATATTGCATGGATTGGAAAAGCCGATAGTCTTGAGGAAAGGGTTTGTTCAAAAGAGGGTTTTGTATTTTACTCTGTTAAAGGTACAGGTTTTCTTGGAAAAGGTGTTCTAGGCAAGATAGTCGCGCTTTATTTTTTTGTTGCGGCTTTGCTAAGGAGTTTTTTCTTGTTAATCAAAATAAAGCCTGACTTAATCGTCTCTACAGGAGGGTATATTTCTCTTGCACCTAGCTTATTAGGTTCATTATTTTGCCCTCTTTTTATTCATGAACAGAACAGTGTCGCCGGACTAACAAATAAAATTCTTCACAGATTTTCCAAAATAACATTTGAAGCATTTCCAGATACTTTTTTAAACTTTAAATCCAAAACCTCAATTGTAGGAAATCCGGTAAGAAAAGAGATCTTTAGTATCTCAACTAAAAAGCAAGAAAAAACATCAACCTTTAATATACTCATATTAGGTGGTAGTCAGGGCTCTAAGCAGATCAATGACATAATTAAAATCATTCTTACAAATCATGATTTACCTTCTAGCTGGAATATTGTTCATCAAGCAGGAACGCTGGATAACAGTCGATTAAAAGAAGTTTATGAAAAATCAGGAGTGAATTTTGAAATCAGAGAATTTATTGAAAATATGGCAGAGGTTTATCAGCAGTCTCAATTGATTATTTCAAGATCGGGTGCCATGACAATAAGTGAAATATGTTCAGCAGGAAAACCGT
>CACFXJ010000039.1:0-3005 GCA_902570225.1 uncultured SAR86 cluster bacterium | reverse complement strand
TCTTCTAATTCAGCTCTTGAAGCCCAAATAAAAAAAGAAATAAAGAAAAGCAAGATTACATACAAAATGAGATCGGGTTTAGGTGTGGAAAACAAATTTCTTAACTTATTCATTATGATTGTCTCGACTGATTAAGCTTTTGAATTATTTCTTCTTTAGGACCATCATCTACTATTTGCCCTTCATTCATTACTATTATCCTATCAACCAGGCTTAGTAATGGCATTCGATGAGTAACTATTAACATAGTTGATTCTTGCAAAATAGATCTTACTTGATTGATAAAAAGATTTTCAGCATTCATATCCATCGCTGATGTAGGTTCGTCTAAGATGTAATGAGAGGGTTTGTGCACTATAGCTCTGGCAAGAGCAATTGCCTGCCTTTGTCCACCGGAAAGACCCTTACCCCCGTCGGATAGTTGCAAATCATAACCGCCTGGTATTTTTGATATAAATTCATCTAATCCTGATAATTTTCCTGCATGCACTAAATCATCTTGAGAAATCTCTTCTCTACCCATTGTTATGTTTTCTCTAACTGTTCCTGAAAATAACTGAACATCTTGTAAAACAATTCCAACAGATCCTGAAAGATCGTCTGTATGTAGCTGCTTTATATCGACACCATCATACATTACCAATCCATCAGAGGCTTTAAAGAGACCTGAAGCCAGTTTCATTAGAGTGCTTTTACCAGAGCCATTCCTTCCTAGTATCGCAACTTTTTCTCCTTCTTTTATATTAAGGTTTATACCTCTTAAAGTATCTAAGTCTGCTCCTGGATAACGGTAAGTTGTATCTTTAAATTCTAATCCACCTAACTTTTCTCTTCGAATGGCATTCTTATTTTTTTCGGACACATCATCAGCCTGTGTCTCATCCATAAAAGAAGCTAGACGCTTATAAGATGCTTTTGCATTATTTGCTCTCCCAAATAGATTCGCTATTTGAGCCAAGGGAGCAAGTGTTCGAGAAGATAATAAAACTGCTGCAACCATACCACCCATGCTTACTGTCCCTTCTGAAACTAAGAAAACTCCATAAAATACAATACCTACGAGACATATTTGTTGAGCGGATTGTGCAGAATTTACCGCTATCTGGGCAAGTGCCCTCGATAACCTGCTTCTGCTAGACTGTTTAGTAGCAGCATCTTTCCATCTTCCTTTGACTAGATCACCTCCTCCTAGAACTTTAATTGATTCTATTCCAGTTATTGTCTCAACAAGAACGGATTGCTTTTCTTGATTATGTTGTCCAAGATCCTCACTTACTCTTGCGAGAAACGGCTGCAGTAAAATACCAATAAGTAACACTATTGGTACTGCCACTAAGGGGATATAGGCTAGAGGACCAGCAATTAGATAGATAACAAATATAAATAAAAAAATGAAAGGAATGTCTACTATAAGTGAGAGAGTTGCTGAGGTGAAGAAATCTCTTACAGAATCAAATTCTTTGAAAGTATTGGCTGTAGCTCCGACTGGGCCGGTAACAACCGCAGTTGGCGCATCTAGTAACCTATTAAAAATAGTATCTCCAACATTTTTATCTACATGTTCGCCAGCATAGTCAATGAAATAGGTTTTTAGCATTTTTAAAATAAAATCAAAAACAATCACTAGTGCCATACCAATAGTTAAAGCATATAGTGATTCATAGGCAGAATTTGGAAGGACTCTATCGTAGACCACCATTATAAAAATAGAACTTCCCACAGACATAAAATTAACTAAAGTAGCTGCTAGCATTACTTTGTAATAAGTCTGCTTATTTTCTAAAAATGCAGACCAAAACCAATGATCTATGAGTTTCATTAATCTACTCTCAATTTAAATTTATCTCCTAACTCACCTGTAAGCTTCATATATGAATAGTTTTCAATTTGTGACGATCTTAATGCTTCAATCAAAGCCTGTGAAGATTCTAAAAAATCTCTTTCTGTTTGTAATAAATCTAGTAATAGAACATTTGATGTTTGAAACTGTTCATTTGCATAAAACTGAGATTGCTTATTGGCTTTATAGGCATTCCGATAAGCCTCTATATTTGCAGGTATTAGCTTAATGTTTTGCAGTGAATTACTCATTTCTGCTTCTATTTTTCTAATTATTGCATCCTTATTATTCATATAAGCATTAGATTCTGCTTGAGCTTCTTCAATAAGAGCACTTATTCTTCCACCTGTATAAAGATCATAAGAGAGGTTTAGACCAGAATATACATCGTATTCATCTGATTGTTCAGATAGATTATATTGACTACCTCTAACCTCTAAATCCAGCCTAGGTAAAGACTCTCCTTTTACTTTTTTAGTATTGAAAACTGATGCTTCGAGAGCACTAATAGCTCTTAAGATATTTGGATTATTCTGCATCATGAGATCTCGAGATTCATCAAGTGTTCTAATTCTGAGATCGATATTTTGAGGTGGAAGTTTTCCAGGTAATGCACTAGTAGGAAAATAAATTCTATATTCAGAAATAGCTTTACTAAGATTTTGGCGAACCGTAATTAGTTTTGCGTAAGCCTCTGCTTGTCTAGCTTGAGCTCTGCTGAGCTCTCGCGGGGCAGACAGTCCTCCTTCAACTTTTTGCTCTATACGTTGCTTTATAGCGGTATGCCTTTCATATGAATCATTAATGGTGTTAGTAAAAATGGTATAAGCTGCAACATTAATATAGCTAATAACTGATCTGTATATCAGATCAAGTATTGTTGTAGACAATTCAGCTCTTTTTGCATCAAATAAAGCTTCAGATTTAGAAATATCATTGCTTGTTGCACCAAAGTCATAAAGCAGTTGGCTTACAGTTATAGTCGCATCAGTTTTATGATCTGATCTTGATTTTTCAAATAAATTGTTTGATCCGTCTTCAAAACTCTTATCAAGTTGATTATTGGAATCTACTATTAGTCTGATTTGAGGTAATAAATTTGATTTTGAACCCTTTAAGTTAGCTCCTGCTGCTTTTAGAGAATCTAATGAGGAAAGATATTCTG
>CACFXJ010000038.1:0-3286 GCA_902570225.1 uncultured SAR86 cluster bacterium | reverse complement strand
ATTTATGGGATAAAGATCATAAATAACTTTATCAACTTCCGGTAGCATATCTGCTATTGCTAAATGAGTGAGGCTTTTATAAGACATAGATGCCAATTGAGGGCTTAACATTTTAGGATCAAATGGTGTTGCCTCATCAGCAGTGCTACCTATCAACACAGGAACATCAGCTTGCTCGCCTCTTTGAAAAATTTTCGATATGTCTTCAGGAATAATATTGCCATCAATTACTGTTAATGAATCGAATTGAGTTGCATAAAGAGGATCCGCCTCTAAATTCCTGATAATTGTTAATGGAGGAAGTCTTTTTAACTCTTCTAATGAAAGATTATTGTTTCCCGCCATAACTTTAGACCAATTTAAGCCTAGTTCTTCAGCGCTTTTTGAATAAGTTGTACTCTTATTTAAATGAGTTAAAGGAATTAATCTAGCACCGCTTTGTCCTATAGCTTTATGAAACAACCCTTTTGCTAAAGGGCTTGCTTGAAGTACATTTACACTCCACGACCCAGCAGATTCACCAAAAATGGTTATATTATTGGGATCACCACCAAACTGGCTAATATTTTCCTTGACCCACTTAAGTGATTGGATTTGATCGCTAAAACCTTGATTTCCAGAAGAACCTGTCTCAATTGATAATTCCGGATGAGAAAAAAATCCGAACGGACCTAAACGGTAATTTACTGTTACTAAAATTACTCCATGTTTTGTAAGTGCATCACCTGGATATTCACTTCCGCTTCCCCATACCAATGCTCCTCCGTGAAACCAAACCATTACAGGAAGTTTTTCGTTAGCATTTTTTGCTCTAGTCCAAACATTCAAAGTTAAGCAATCTTCACTCATGTTATTTATGTCAGGAACTCGATCATAGAAATCGGCCATTTGTTTCGGTTGAAAACAAATCTTTGAGTTTGCTTCTACGGATTTAATACCTTCCCAATTCAGAGCGGGTTTAGCTGAAGCCCATCTAAGATCTCCTAGTGGAGCTTCTGCATAAGGAATGCCTAAATATTTTTTTAGATTTCCTTCTTGAACACCCTTAATAGAACCATTCTCTATTTCAACTATGGTAGAAATATTTTGGTTTTCTAGACCACAACCTATCAATGAAAAGCATAAAGCAAATAAAATTATGCTCCTTACCTTCATAACTCTGAAATTAAATGACTTAAAGCGCGGACTAAATTCTGGCTTCTCTCAGCTCCTATAGCTCCTTCTTCCATTAAGCATGGAGTGTAGCCAAAAGAAACTTTCTTATTTGTATCAGCTATAGACATTGATCCTCCCCATCCTGCCCAAAAACAAGCTCCTTCTTCAAGATATCCCATCCAACTTGCATTATTTATAGGAAGACCAAAGCCAATACCCCATCTAAGTGGCTCTACTAGAACTAGATCATTTCCACGCACCTGTTCTTCTAGCGCAAATTTGATTAAGTCTTCAGAAAAAATCCTTTTTCCTTTATAGGTTCCCCCATTTGCCATCAAAGCCATAGATTCAGCAATGGATCTCCCATTTCCATGGCCTCCTGCTGCAGGAATTTCAGCTCTACGCCATTCAGGAGTATTGGCATCAGGTGCAGTTATTATTCCGTTTGTCATAACTTTCTGCATGACCGAACCTTCCTCTAATTCGAATAGATCTTCGGGGTTCAATTCTACAGCTTGATGGATTTCTGCAACTCTCGAGTGATGTTCATCTTGCAACCCTATATGGAAATCAATATCTAGAGGTTCTGCTATTTCTTCCCTAAAGAAGTTACCAACAGTTTTACCAGAAATTCTTTTAATAATTTCACCCATAAGATTGCCAACAGATATGGCATGGTATCCAAGAGCTGTTCCAGGTTTCCACCAAGGTTCTTGAGTTTCAAATAGAGCGGCTACTTTATCATGATCATAAAGATCATTTCCGGCTACTTGCTCATCCCAACCAGCTAATCCCGAAGAGTGACTCATAATATGACTTACAAGAATATTCTCTTTCCCATTCTGAGCAAATTCGGGCCAATATTCTGCAACAGGAGCCTTGAAATCCAGCTGCCCGCGATCGGCAAGAACATAAGCGGATAAAGAAGTTGCATTTTTTGTACTTGAAAACACATTAACAATAGTGTTTTCTTCCCAAGGAAGCGACTGAGCTTTATCCCGCTTACCAGCCCATATATCTACAACTACCTCTCCTTGATAAGTAATAGCCAATGAAGAGCCAATGTCTAAATTAAGTTCAAATTGATCTTCGTAGCAATCTACAATCGATCTAAATTTTTCGTCAAACTTTCCGTGTATATCCATTTACTTTTTATCACAGACTTAATCTATATCTGAGAGGACCTAGAAATTTCTTTGAATTTCGATACCCGCAGTTCGAGGATATCCCCATTGACCAAATCTACCTCCACCAGTAGCTGATGACAGATAACCAGATATGTATTCTTCATCAGTTGCATTTTTGACATAGAATCTTGTTCTCATTCGATCATCAGCACTTTCCCAGATTAAATTCAAATCAATAATCGTATAAGCGCTTTGTGAGTATTCATTGAATTCTGAAAAGTAAATCTTAGATTTATAAGCAGCATTTGCTCTATAGGTTAGAGATGATCCTGAAGAAAGATTTGTTGTGTAATTAAGTCCCAAATTAACAGAAACTTTAGGAGCATTATTTAGATACTTACCCTCTAATTGTTGTTGACCAAGTTGAGGCTCTAGTCCATTTGTATTGAGAAACTCCCCATAAGTAGCATCCAATAATGTCAATCCGTAACTCATAGACAGTGAGTCGTTTAGGTTTGAAAGCGCTTCAAGCTCTAATCCATTAACTGTTGCATCACCGGCATTCCTAGTTACTGTTTGTATACCCACAACTTGTAAAACCTGGAAATCAGTATAATCGTATCTGAACAAAGACGCGTTAAGACTAGTATTTTCACCTAAGGAGCCTTTGTAACCAAACTCAAGTGAAGTAACCTCTTCAGGATCGTAAGGTTCAGTGCACTCATAAGTTGCATAACCTCCCGCCTTGAACCCTTCACTTAGAGAAGCATAGACGTTGCTACCAGATGTTAGATCGTGTTGTATTACAGCTCTAGAAGTGGTTGATGAATATTCTGTTACAACTTCTCTATCACAGGTTTGTGCAGCTATAACAGGTGCAGGCATAAGTATAGAGATAAAATTATCTTGCTTGCTGGTAAATTCATCGGTAGTTCTCCTTAAGCCAAGACTTAAACGAGTTCTATCACTCAAATCAAAAGTACCATCTGCAAAGTAAGCTTCAG
>CACFXJ010000037.1:0-3331 GCA_902570225.1 uncultured SAR86 cluster bacterium | reverse complement strand
ATATTTTGGTTAGAGTTGCGATAAGAAAATGAAACATCATTAAATTCAATTTCTCCTTCTATTTGATCTGACTTGTAGGTACCTTCATTTTCTTCAGCTTCTTCGTCTAACTGACTAAAGATGTCCTCTGCTGCTGCTAAGCCCTTTTGTATCTGACTATTTATTTCAGATAACTGTCTTACAGGTTTAGCCAGCATCCCGGCAGCAGTAAAAAAAGCAATGAAAGTTCCTGGGGTCATTTCGGAAACAACAGATGCATCTAAAGCAAGCCAGGTGATTAAGGCCAAAGCAGCCGAAACAAAAATCTGGACTAAAGGTGAAGCTATTGAGTTAGTTGCTTCTAATTTTAAATTTTGTTTCCTATTGTTGTCGCTAGCTCGATTAAATCTCTGAATTTCATACTCCTCTCCACCAAAAGATTTCACTTCCTCGTAGCCATTGATAGTTTCAGATGCAACATGTGTAACGTCGCCCATGGCAGTTTGAATCTTTCCACTAATCTTCCTCAATCTTTTTGCTGCGATTCCGACTATCAACGCAATGAAAGGAGCGGCAATAAATAAGAATAGAGCAAGTTTCCAATTTAAGAACATAAGATAAGAAATAAGTCCTATGACCAAAAGACCTTCCCTAATGAGTATCTTTAATGCATTAGTAGCGGCTCCTGTAACCTGCATTACATTAAAAGTAATTCTTGAAATTAAATGCCCCGAGCTATGATCATCGTAAAAAGAACTCGGTAGTACGGTTAGTTTTTCAAATAATTCGGTACGTAAATTATGTACCAGTCGATTAGAAATTGAAGAAAGTAAATAATTTCCTACAAAAAAGCCTATGCCTCTTATAAAGGCAATTGCAATTAAAGCTAAGGGCAATATCAGTCTTAAGTCTCCTTCAGGACTATTTACATAATCAATTACTCTTTTTAACCACTCTGTGGCTGCGACTTGTGAACCTGAATAAACAGCAAATCCTAAGATGCTTAATAAGAACAAAGGAATATAAGGCAAAACATAGGCAAGTAACCTTGCATATAACTTTATACTGGATAATTCTGTTTTCATTTTATCCATAGTGGATCTATTCTAAGTTTAATAACTTATCCAGTCGACTAGAGACATTGTTGTCATGAGTTGCAATTATCAAAGCAATTTCTCTAGTTGAGACCATATCCATAAGAAGATTCATAAAATTTTCTACATTTTTCTTATCTAGATTTCCAGTTGGTTCATCCATTATTAAGCACGAAGGGTTGTTGGACATTGCTCTAGCTATCGCCACTCTTTGTCTTTCTCCACCTGATAATTCATTAGGCCTATTTTCTTTTTTATCATTTAAATTTACCTGTTCTAATAAAGAGGCAGATATCTCAAAAGCTTCTTCTTTTCCAATACCTGAAAGCATAGCTGGCAGAGCAATATTCTCTAATGCAGTTAAATCAGGAAGTAAATGATGAAATTGATATACAAACCCCACCTCTTTGCCTCTAAATAATGATCTTTCGTCTGTACTAAGGTCAGTAATATTCACTCCCTTAATATAAACATTTCCTTTGTTGGGTTTCTCTAAACCACAAATGACGTGCAAAAGAGTTGATTTACCTGAACCTGAAGCTCCCACAAGAGCTAGGCTTTCTCCTTTCTTCAAATCCAGAGAAAGGTCTTCTAAAACCTGAATAGACGAACTATTTTGTCCAAAGGATTTGGAAACATTCTGAAGTGTAATTATTGGTTCACTCATACTTTAGAACCTCAACTGGATCTACTTTAGACGCAAGCTTAGAAGGATAGATTGTAAATAAAAGACAACAGACAAAAGAGACCAGGCATATCGTAGTTACCCACTCAAATCTTATATCAATGGGGAAATAATTTATAAAATAGACTTGCAGGAATTGAACATTAAATAGATTCTCTATAAGGCCGATAATAGAACCAAAATTGATAGAAAGTATAAGACCAGTTATAGAGCCTATAAAAATACCTAGTAATCCCACCAAAGAACCGAAAGATAAAAAAGTATTTCTTACAACATTAGAAGTTGCACCCATGGTCATAAGAATTGCAATTTGAGCTTTTTTTTCATTTACGGTCATAACAAGCATGGACATTAAGTTGTATGCAGAAAGAATAACTAGCATAAACAGCATAAATGCCACCAAGAATCTTTCGTTCTCTACCGCCTGATAAAGGGTTCCGTAGTTTTGTTGCCATGTAGTGGTAGTTACAGTCTTTTTATTTATTTCTCTTAGTCTAGATGCATCCTCTCTAACTTGATAATTTGAAGTAAATAGATCTTCGTACTTAATCCTTATTCCATTAATAAATTCATTTGTTCGTAGAAGTTTTGATGCATTTATTATGCTCATATATGCAAAACTTTGATCTACTTCAGGTGCTCCGATACTAAAAATACCTGTAACTTTAAATTTCTTTGTTCTTGGAAAAATACCAGCTATACCTAAACCAGTATCTGGCACCAAGACGTTTACATAGTCTCCTATATTTAGACCTAGCTGATAAGCTAATATATCCCCAATAACAAGGTTATAACCCTCTTCTTCAAGACTATTGAATGATCCAGTTAAAATATGGTCATGGACTATTGATACTTTTTTCTCATATTCAGGTATTACTCCATAAAAATAAACACCTTTTAAATAAGCTCCGGAACTTAATAAGCCTTGTGTTTCAATATACGGTGCGGCTCCTTGTACTTTTTTATTTTCGTAGAGTGTTTTCTCAAGAACTGAAAATTCAGTTAACTGAATATCGCCTAAAATAGACGCATGAGGTATTGTCTCAAGTACTCTTTCTTTTAATTCCCGCTGAAATCCATTCATCACAGATGTAACAAGTATAAGAACGGTTATACCTATTGATATTCCAAGTATTGCCATTCCAGAATGGAAGGACATAAATCCCTTTCCTCTGGAACGAAAATACTTTAAGGCCAAAAAAAGAGATATATTTTTCACAAGAATCCTATATCAACTTTTACTACTTTTTATGCAGTATTAGTTTTTTCTTCCTTTTTCTTGTACGGAGGAACTAGTCCTGCTAGTTTCATTAGGTTAAATTTAGTCTGCTTATATACCGCCTTTGCATGACTAAATTCTTTAAATCCATCATATCCGTGATACGAACCCATGCCGCTTGGACCAACACCACCAAAAGGAAGATCCTCCATTTGAATGTGAGAAATAACATCATTTACCGTAACACCCCCAGAAGTTGTGTTGTCTAGGACATAGTCTTTTTCTGTATTATCTTCGCCAAAGTAATAGAGACCCAGAGGCCTATCTTTACTATTAATATATTCCACAGGTTCG
>CACFXJ010000036.1:0-3503 GCA_902570225.1 uncultured SAR86 cluster bacterium | reverse complement strand
AAATGCAACTAATGGAGGCATACAAGTAGCTGCAGATGCTATAGGTTCTGCCCTTCATCCTCATAAGTTTTTATCTGTAACAAAAGACGGAAGAGCTGCAATTTTTTCTTCATCTGGTAATAAGGATTGTCACGTTATTTTAAGGGGTGGTAAAGAACCAAATTATTCAAACAAGCATATCAACGAAACTTCTGAGTTACTTAGATCTAACAATCTAGAAGATTCAATAATGATTGACATGAGCCATGGAAATAGCAGTAAACAGCACAAGAAACAAATTGATGTTTGTACTGATATTGCTTCCCAAATTAAGTCTGGTGAAACAAGGATTACCGGAGTTATGATTGAAAGTAACCTTGAAGAAGGGAACCAGAAAGCCGACGATCTGGATAATCTAACATACGGTAAAAGTATTACTGATGCATGTATTAATTGGCAAGATACTAAAGACTGCCTCTATAGATTGGCTGAATCAGTAAGAGTTAGAAATAAGTAACCCAAATTTCTTGTACTGACCTAGATCATAATCTAATCTAGAGAAACTTAATTTATGACTGATTCAAAGATATCCTTTTCAATTGAAATAGCCAATACCATAGGCCTAGAAGAAGCAATTCTCCTTGAATATTTAAAGGAAAATGAAAGCCTAGATAAAATATCTCTTAAACAAATAAACACTCACTTAGGGTTTTGGGACGAAAACAGAACATCAGATCTTTTGAATAAGCTCATTAAGAGAGGCTTGGTGATGGAATCTAACCTTGGAGGAACTATTTATTTTTCTTCTAGGAAGCCAAATCAAGTTTCAAAACCGATTATAGAAAATACCTGGATGCCAGAAAAAGAAGTGTTCGATCAGATAACTGAATACGGCATACCTGAAGATTTTGCAAATTTACACATAGATGATTTTAAAAAACTAAACGAAGAAAGAAATCAAAAAGACAAAAATTGGGGAGTAAAATTTCTACGGTTTGTGATAAAAAAATGGCGCCATCAAGAGGTCGAAGAGAATAAAAAAAAGAAGATGAAACCCATGGAAAAAACTTGGTTACCTGATGATGATGCTCTAGAAATACTAATTAAGTCTGGAATAAATGAAGATTTCATAGACAAAGAAATACCTGAATTTATTCTTTATTGGACCGAGCGGAAAGAAGAGTCTGATATCTGGAACAGTAAGTTTATAGCCCACATAAGAAGACAATGGGGAAGATTTAAAGATGTAAAAGAAAATGATGACTTACCTTCTAAAATGACATCAGAATGGAGACCTAACGAAGACTTCTTTGATATCCTCGAGTTAACTGATATACCTAGAGAATTTGCAGAAAATACTAAACCTGAGTTTATTATGTACTGGAAAGAGACGGGGCAAAGTCTGAACTCTTGGAATAGTAAATTCCTCCAGCATGTGAAATATAACTGGGAAAAAACAAATAAGGGGCAAACGCCTCAATTATCAGATCAGATTGATAGAAGAATTGAATCAAGTTGGAAAATCGAAGAAAGCTCACTAAAGAGAGCCCCTCAACCTGATAATGAGATGATTCAAGAAAAATTCAAAAAACTGAAAGAAAAGCACCAAATCTAGTTTTAACTTAAGTATTTTAGTGTTATAGTTATGTATAACACCTAAATATTTCTATGAAAATTAAACAAACCTATAAAACTGCGGCAATTCTTGCTTCCTTTTTAGCTATCTGGATGGTCTCAGGCAGCATGATTGAAGAACAAAACTTTGAAAAGAATACTTCCAAATTAGACACACTCTCGTCTGTAACAATTGTTAACAGTAAGGCCACAAATAAATCTAAAATTCTCAAATCAAGTGGATTTACTGAAGCTGATAAGTTTGTTCAAGTGAGAGCAGAAGTTAGCGGCAGATTAATAGCAAGGCCAGCTCAACAAGGCGATTACGTCGAAGAAGGCGATTTAATTTGCCAACTTTACATAGCTGGTCGAGAGGCCTACCCTAAAATAGTAGCTCCCTTTTCAGGTTATCTCGAAACACTCAGAGTGGAGGAAGGTGATTTCCTCAACACCGGTGCAGTTTGCGCCGCTCTTATCGATCCTGATCCAATGCTAATAGTTGCAGACATTGCTGAAAAAGATATTGCTCAGGTAGAACTTGGATCTGAAGCAAGCGCAAAACTAATTTCTGGAAGATATATATCAGGCGAAGTCACTTTTATAGCATCATCAGCAGACAAAAATACAAGAACCTTTAGAGTTGAGATCAGCGTGGATAATAAAGACAGAACTATCAGAGATGGTGTTTCAGCTGAGATATATATCAAAGGGAAACAGGAGGCAGCTCACAAAATATCGCCAGCTATTTTATCTCTCAATGACCAAGGTAAGTTAGGGGTAAGAACAGTGACTGCTGATAACAGAGTTGAATTTAAAGAGATCAACATACTCGAAGACACAAATAGTGGTATGTGGGTATCCGGTCTCGGAGAAGAAGCTAGAATCATAACCCTGGGTCAGGAATACGTATTCCAAGGTCAGACCGTCAACGTTAAAGAAACTTTTTCGCCTGATGCATGAAAACTTTTATTACTGGAGCAATAAAGAAAAGTAGAACGTCTCTAAGTATCTTATTGCTTTTAGCACTTTCAGGGATATTCGCACTTAACTATCTACCTAAAGCTACCGAGCCTCAAGTAAGTTTTCCAGGAGCGTACATTGGTGTTGGATTCGAAGGGGTTTCACCTGAAGACTCAGAAAGACTTTTAGCTAAACCTCTCGAAGATGCCCTAAGAACAATCTCAGGAGTTGTCGACATTAGATCTACTTCTGCAACAGGATATGCTGCAGTAGTTGTAGAGTTTGATCAGGATGTCGATATAGATGATGCTTTATACGATGTGAGGGTAAAAGTTGATGAAGCAAGAGCAGAGTTACCTCAAGACGCAAGAGAGCCATCAATAAGAGAGTTCACATCAACAGATGACCCTATTTTGACAATAAGTGTTGCCAGTTCACTGCTACCTCAAAGAGTGCTAGTAAATTTAACTCAAGAGTTACAAGACTTGGTTGAAACACATCCGAATGTACTAGAAGCTGAACTTAATGGTGTACCTGAGGATTTAATTGAAGCAATAGTTGATAAAAGCAAATTAGAGTCCTATGGGATCTCTATGAATCAACTTTTTCAGGCAGTATCAAATAACAATAGAGTTATACCAGCTGGATACCAGGATACCGGTACAGGTAGATTTGCAGTTAATGTTCCAAGTGTATTTTCCAGTTTAGAAGACATAGAGACATTACCAATCAAAGTATCTGGTAATTCTGTTGTTACACTCAAAGATGTAGCCGACGTAAGCCTTACTTTTAAGGACAGAGGAGGATATTCCAGAATCAACGGTCAACAATCTCTGTCAATAGACATCAAAAAACGTATTGGCACTAATATCATAGATACAGTTACAGACATCAGACAAATGGTTGAGGAAAAAATTGAAAGTTTTCCTGAAGGTATAGATGTTAATTTT
>CACFXJ010000035.1:0-4230 GCA_902570225.1 uncultured SAR86 cluster bacterium | reverse complement strand
TACTAAAGTTCTATATATTACCCTTGTAATCAACCATTTTTACTTTCTTATTTTATTTCATTTTTTTCAGGAAATTGAAAAAGTTCGCATTAAACTCTCATATTAGTTTTTTGCCAATAGAGAAATTCTTTATCCAACTTTGATTTTAGAGAGTGCCTATCCGGAATTTTGTTGGTTAGTAAGCAAAGGTTATTTGAAAGATTGTAAGGATTTAGTTTTAATTCAGCCGGTTTAATAGATTGATTAATTTTAATCAGCCTAGACATGGAAGAGGCCATTTCTCTTTGAGACAAACAACCATTATTAGCTATATCAATAAAACCTGACGGCCCTTTTAGCGATAATTCAACTAAAGAATTTGCAGCTTCGTCAGCTTCTATCATCGACATTTTATATTGATCATCAAAATCAAGAGGGTTTTGAGAAATCACTAGTTTACAGAAGTTTTGGAATCTACCTGTATAGTCATCGTGAGAAAATATAAAAGGAAATCTAACAATCGACATAATTTCAAAAATTTTATCGTTATAAAATTCTCTCTCTAATTCAGCCTTTCTTTTTGTGTAACCATCCTTTATAGATTCTATATCACCATTAAAGTTACACTCATAATTGTCAAAATAATTGTATAAAAAGAAGGTTGAAATTACACAATAGTGCTGCACTTGCCCTAAGAAACCTCTTTTAAACAAATCTATCATTACTAGCGAATCAGAGCGGTCGAAACAAACCATATCTAAAATAAAGTCAGGGTTTTCCTTGATTATTGCTTCCTGCATTTGAATAAGATTCTTCCTATCAGATACTAAATGCTTAACATTATTTTGTTGTAAATTTGATCGGCTTAAAGTGGTGACTTCATGACCTAAGTTACTGAATATTTTTGCTGTTTTTAAACCTACAAATCTAGTGCCACCTATGATTAAAATTTTCATTTTTTTTTAATCACATACCTCATTTCAACAAGTTCTGATCCATAACTTCTTAAACAATCTATAAGAGCCTCATTTGAAGGTGGCACATTTAGATTAAACTGGCTTGATCTAACTGAAGGTATTCCTTCTAGTGGTGAATGATTTTCAAAAATAAAGTCTAGTGCTTTCTTTACAATTGAAAAGTTCACCTTAATAAGGTTTATACTTATTGTGTTGTCATTTTGAATGTACATAGAACCTTCAGATAAGCTACCTTTTTTGATCAGGTACCATTTACGGTACGGATGGTTTTTTACAAAATCTGTATGTTCCTTAAGAGTGGGCATATTTACATGGCTTATATTATGATTCCTCTTCTGAAGAATTCCGTAAAGCTCACTTACATGTTCCTTAGATTTAGTAACCTCAATAAATTCAATGTCCAATTACCTCTCCAAAATAAAAAATTTAATTATCCTTTGAGGTGATTTTGACCTTAGCATTTAACTCACCTTCCTTTAACTCAGCGGAATGAAACTCAATTATCTTGTCTCCTAAGAAAATATGTGCCTTAGGATAATCCAATCCATCTACCATTCTTATATGGTCATATAATTGAGAAATTGAATAATCTTGTTGGAGTTCATTATCAGTCTCTTGTAATCTGTTAAATTCAAAGACTTCTCCTTCTTGTGGTATGGGAATAATTTGATTCTTACAGATATCAAGAATCATTTCATTAATTACGGGATTTATTCTAGTGAATATATCTGAAATATTTCCATCTAACGCTACTTCTTTCCTTAAATATACGGGGCCACCATCAATAACTTCGGACATTTTAATTGCACAAACTGGTGCAGATTTATAGCCAAGTCTAATTAAATTTTGTATGGGACTTCCTCCTCTACCAAACGGTAACGGAGCTGTATGAAATAAGATACATTCATACATATTGAATATATTATCTGGGACTATCCAGTTCCAATGCGGAAAAAAAATATATCGAGGGTCTAACTTTTCTAAAAAATTAGCATTTAATTGGTCTTTTTCTGAAATTACATATATTGAATTTTCATCTAATTTTGTAGAAATTAAATCATAATTAAACCATTGTTTAGAACAGGCTATGACTATGTTCATCTCTCGATTTTTCTTATAATTTTGAAAGCCTCAGCATGAGATAAACCAACTTGATTTCCACGCAATTTAGCTAAATTCTCTAGCCCTTCATATGATCTTGAATTTGGTGATTCTTTCATCTCTTCTTTGTAAGCTTGTAAGGCTTTTAGCTTTGTATGCCATGTATCTTTAATATTGACAAATAGGTTTGGAGAAAACTTAGAATTCTCACTAGAACTATAGTCCGTTGAAGAGGGTATCTCCATTGTTCGAATTTCCGTATAAATTTCATTAGCTTGAGGTCTAAAAGCTGTCAAAGTGGCCTTATTTACTAACTGATGATCAATATTTAGGTCAGTGGAACTATGGGTATAAATAATATCGGGTTTAACTTCCTTTTTAATTTTTTCTATAAATTTTATTATTTCTAATAGTGGAACTGTATCCATCGCATTGTCAGGAAAATTACCAGGGGTCAGCCATGTGAAACCTATTTTTTTGGCGGCTTCCTTTGCCGCATCCAATCTTGAAGCAATAGAAGAAGCAGCAACTTCACGTGATGAAACTCCATCTGTCATCGAAACTGCATAAACATTATCGCCATTATTATTGTGTTTTGCTAAAGTCCCTCCAGCTCCTAAAGTTTCATCATCGCTATGAGCCACAATCACAATCACCGTTTTAGTCATTAGTTTAACCTTGCAAAACCTTCGTGACACACAGGACCTTCTAATAAATCATTTATACTCTCTCCTGATTTACATTCACTAATCTTAATAAAAATGGGCTCCAATGCATGAAAATATTCTTCTACAATATCATTAGTATGCGCAGTACTAGCGTAGAAGCTTGTGTTAGCCAAAAATCCTTTCTTCAACATTTCTTGAGTTAAAAAGGTTTTGTATTCAAGCTTATGCGGGCTATCAAAATAGAAAATTGGAATAGCTGATATACCAAACACCTTTATTTCAATTTCATATTTACTGGAAAGCTCTTTCCATTTCTTTGCTACACTTAAACCTGTATCACTTATTGTTTTCCAAGATTCATTTTTCTCCATTACTTCTAAAGTTTTAAGTGCTGCTGTTGGGCCTATTCGTTCAGTCCAGAAAGTACTACTTATAAATGTTGATTGAGCTGCGTCCATTACATCTTGCTTCCCTAAAACTGCTGTAATTGCATAACCATTACCTAAAGCTTTCCCAAACATAGCTATATCGGGTTCTACTCCGTATTTAATGTGCATCCCTCCAAAGGTTTCTCTAAATCCTGAAGTACATTCATCAAATATTAATACAATGTTATTTTTATCAGCTAGTTTCCTTACTTTTTGAAGAAAGTCATCTTTAGGCTCTTCGTTTCTAGTAACCTCCATCTTGATAGTTCCAATATTATTATTCTTAACTAAGGTCTCAAGCTCCTCAAAGTTATTATAATGAAAAGGAAACACTGTATTTGCTAATGTGTCAGGGACACCTATAGTACTTAAACCAGGCAATAAGTGATCCTTCAATTTGTCATCCGAACCAAAATTAGCTGAAAGATACCAATCATGCCATCCATGATAGCCGCATACAGCGACATTATTTTTTCCGCTGGCCGCCCTAGCTATTCTAATTGCTATAGCATTTGCCTCACCGCCAGAGCGAGCAAATTTGACCATGTCTGACCACGGGTTTAGTTCTATTAATTTCTCTGCAAGATATACTTCTTCTGGGCAATTTAAAGTAGACATATTTCCATTAGAAATTACCTCTCTAACAGACTCATCAACCTCCTCATGTCCATAACCAAGTGTATTTGTCCCTATGCCCATAATAGACATATCTATATATTCTCTATTTTCTAAATCCCAAACTTTACAACCCTTAGATTTAGAAAAGTATGCTGGCCAATTATCTGGAAGAAACATCTCAGCCCTTTTTGAAAGAAGCATATTTCCACCAGGAATTATTCCTTTAGCCCTCCTCCACAGTTTTTGCCCTTTAGTCATTGTTATTCCTTCGTTTCTTTTAATACTATCATTTTTTATAAAAATATCTTGTCTAGAGTTATAAAGACTCATAACTTCTTTCCAAGAGAAAAATATATCTGGGTCAAAATAATTAAAGATATCTTTGATGACATTAAAATCATCAAATTCGTCTACCGTCCATCTTAATGAAGAAAGATCTTCTATATGCCTTACATTTAT
>CACFXJ010000034.1:0-4489 GCA_902570225.1 uncultured SAR86 cluster bacterium | reverse complement strand
TCTCGCCAATCAGATATTTTTTGATTCCACTCTGCTATAGCTGAATTATTAAGTTGCAGGTCCCTAGAATTAATTTCATCAAGAAGAGCTGCAAGGCACTCTTTTGCTGAACCAACAATTGGAATATCTGCATGAATAATCTTTGAAACTGATGCTGCATCAACATCGATATGAATTTTTTTTGCTCCAAGAGCAAATTGCTTGGGGTCATTAGTTATTCGATCGTCAAACCTAGCACCCACGGCAATTATTAAATCTGCATTGTGCATGGCCATGTTCGCTTGATAGGTGCCGTGCATACCTAGCATACCCATAAATTGTGGGTCAGAACCAGGGAAGGCCCCCAACCCCATCAAAGTGTTAGTAACAGGGAAATTTAAAAGCTTAGCCAAGGCAGTTAACTCTTCAGAAGCATCATTCTGAATGACACCGCCTCCAGAATATATGACAGGTTTTTTTTGATTGTTCGATTAAATCAACTGCCTCCTTTATCCTAGAAGTATCACCTTTTTTAGGAGGATTATACGAACGCATGTTAACTTCAGAAGGATAATTGAACTCAAATTTATAATCTGGATCTGTGAAATCTTTGGGTATATCAATAACAACAGGACCAGGTCTTCCGGTTGTCGCAATGTGAAAAGCTTTTTTTACAAGCTCTGGAATGTCTTCAGCAGATTGAACGAGAAAGCTATGTTTCACTATAGGTCTAGAAACTCCAATCATATCTGTTTCCTGAAAGGAATCGGTCCCTATTAACCCTGATTTAACCTGACCGGAAATAACAACTATAGGAGTTGAATCCATATAGGCTGTGGCTAAGCCAGTAATTGCATTGGTAGCACCCGGACCAGATGTTACTAAAGCTACACCAGGCTTGCCTGTAGCTCTAGCATATCCATCTGCAGCATGTACTGCACCTTGTTCATGTCTTACTAGAATATGATCAACATAATTTTGATTAAATATAGCATCATAAATATGTAGAGCTGCTCCTCCAGGATATCCAAACATAAGCTCTACTCCTTCTAGATGAAGGGAGTGAATTAATGCTTCAGCACCAGACTTATTACTTTTATCCATTTAATTAATACTAAAAAGTTATTCCAAACCTTAGGAGGTTGAGCATTGTGACATTTGAGGGTTCTAAGTCAAGAAAACCTTATAATATCAACATCTACGGGGTTTTAGAAATTGAAAAATTGAATGCACCATCTCTTGATAAAACAATGTCGGAAAAATGGGGCAATTCTTCCAAAATATAATGGGTAAGTCGCTCATAGTGCATAACAAAACGGTAGACTTCCTCTTTAGTCATTATCTTATCTTTCAGGGCGGGATCAGTTACTGTTTTTGCCAATGTTTGTTCTTGAATCCATCTACTCTCATAAACAAATTCCATACTAGGAACTTTAATCATAAGCAGTAAATCAAACTTAGAAAATAGTGTTTGATATTCTTTTGATAGTTCCCTATTGCTCCATTTAGACCATATACCATGCGGGTCTTCTTCAGCCTCAAGACTATTAAGAGGAGGAAGCCAGTTCTCCTCTGGTAAAGGCTTCGCACCTCCACACCATGCATCAAAGAAAATAAAATCGGGCTTTCCTTTATATATTGGCCATTCTTTAATTGGGTAATGTGTATCTTTGGGTTTACAGAAAGAAGGTATTCTGGTCTTAGTATCAGGTGAGGCATGAGATAATTCTTCAATTAGTTTTAAACCCATATCGATGTCATGGGTTCCGGGAACACCTCTCACGTAACAAAGAGGATGTATAGATTCAGCTAAAGACCTTCTTTCTTCTTGTGATTTATAAATATCATCAATAGAAAAACCCATAGCGGGTCTCCCACATACTTCGTTAAGCACTTTTTGGATAAAAAATGATAATGTTGTTTTTCCTGATCCCTGCCCTCCAGTAAAACAGATAAAATAAGGCTTAGTGCGTTTAGAAAATTGTTGATTTAAAAACACGGAGATTGGAATGACTATCTCTTTTAAAAAATCTTCATTCAAATTACTTATTTTCATTTCTTCAGCCAATTCAAGCAAAGCTTCTCTGGAATCATCTAACAAGCTCAGTACATTTTCATCTGCTGGCTTAGGAAAATTAGTCATTATTTTGCAACCTCTTCAATAGACTGGAAGTGTCCCATCTATTACCCCCCATATCCTGAATATCTTTATAGTATCCGTCTATGAGTTTTGTAATTTCGAGAGAAGCACCCTGTTTCTGCGCTTCCTCTAAAGCAATCTTGAGGTCTTTTCTCATGTGATCAACAGCAAAACCGTGATCATACTGATCAAGAGACATAGTTTCCCAGCGGTTTTCCATTTGCCAAGATTGTGCGGCACCTTTTGATATCACTTCAATTACATCACTAATATCTAATTGCGATTTTATAGAAAAGTTAATTCCCTCAGCCAATCCTTGTAAGAGCCCCGCTATACATATCTGATTAACCATCTTGGTAAGTTGTCCAGAGCCTGAGGAGCCCATCAGCTTAGAAAATTTAGAATAGTGACCCATGGTTTTGCATACTTTTTCATAAGAATCTTTATCGCCACCTGCCATGATAGTGAGAGCGGCATTTTCAGCTCCCGCTTGACCACCTGAAACAGGGGCATCTAAGTAGTTAACACCTTTATCAATGCATATATTACTCATCTCTCTAGATAAGGTTGCAGAAGTTGTTGTGTGATCAACTATGATACTTCCCGATTTAAGAGAAGATAAAAGCCCCTCATCCCCCGCTATTACTTCCTTTACATCGTCATCATTTCCCACACATAAAAAAATTTCTTCACAAGAAGTCCCCATCTCTTTAGGACTTAGGGCTATGGATCCAGAATATAGTTCAGCCCAATCTTCAGCTTTAGAGAGAGTACGATTGTAAACTTGAGTAGGAAAAGCTTTAGAAATATGTCCTGCCATAGGAAATCCCATGACTCCCAACCCGATAAATCCTACAGTTTTCATATAGTTCTCCAAATAATAGTTACCAGTCTATTTTGAGTTTGTTCTTTCCTAAACGAATATAAAAATTCTGAGTCATAAGTGCAGAATCTTGTCGTTTGTGCATTTACGTTAGATTTTTTTAATATTCTTTCTGCTTCTCCTTGAAGATTAAAAAACCACTTTGTTGAATCTTTTTTGGTGAAATTTGAAATAGATTCTTTATCTTTGCTTATAAAATTTTCATAAAACTCAGTATCAACTTCATAATTTCTGCAAGATATAGATGGTCCAATCCAAGCCGAAATAAGAGAAGGATCGGAGGTAAAAGAAGAGATCGATTTTTCTATAATACCTGACAATAAACCTTTCCATCCTGCGTGAATAATGGAAAATTCACTTCCATCAATCCTAGACAAAGCTATTGGCATACAGTCAGCTGTAAGAGCTGCAAGAGCAATGTTATCTTCAGTTGTGAATAGAGCATCGGTATTTGTCTTTGGCTTAGCATTATGAGCTTGAACTGACTCTATATTATCTCCATGTACTTGTTCCATATATTGTATGGGGATATCTTGAAAGTACTGGAATTCCTTTATTAATCTATCCTTCTTAGGATCTACATTATGTTGCTTGAAATAGCTGCTCGTAAAAGTTAAACAATTTATTCCCTTAGCTATGGGCTTATCTGGTCTTATAAAATTTAGATTCATTAGCTTTTTATTGCATCAATTAAAATTGCCATATCCGAAGGTATTTCTGTCTGAAAAGAATTTAACTTATTCGACGAAGGATGGATTAACTCAAGTGCCTCTGCATGAAGGGCTTGCCTTTTAAAACTAGAAATAACCTTTTTTGTATCCTCACTTGTACCTATAGAAAATTTATTTCTATTTCCATATAAAGGGTCTCCGATTATAGGATTACCCATATGTGATAAATGCACTCTAATTTGATGAGTTCGACCAGTTTCCAAATTAACTCTCAATAGAGAATAGCCGTTGAAATCCTCTACAAGAGAGTATCGGGTGATAGCTTCTTTTCCATTTTGCGATACAGCTTGCTTAGTTCTTATCTTGGGATGACGCCCAATCGGTTCATTGATAGTCTTGCTTGCAACTGGAGTGCCTACAACTACAGCTAAGTAAGTCCTTTTCACCGTCCGTTCTTTCAGCTGTTGTACTAGATGCAGGTAAGAGCTTTCAGTCTTTGATACAACCATCAAACCTGAAGTGTCCTTATCTAATCTATGCACAATTCCTGCTCTGGGCAAGAAACCTAAACTCTCATCATGATTTAACAACGCATTAACTAAAGTACCTGTATTGTTACCAGAACCTGGATGGACCACTAATCCCGCTGGTTTATTTAAAACAATTAACTCTTTATCCTCAAAAATAATTTCAATAGGTATTTCCTCAGGGAGGTCCGCAGATTTTGTATCCTCCCAGAAATCTACAACAATGATATCTTGAGAATTAACCTTCTGTCTGGCTTTGACCTTTTTGCCATTAACCAACAAATCACCT
>CACFXJ010000033.1:0-4598 GCA_902570225.1 uncultured SAR86 cluster bacterium | reverse complement strand
TTGTCTAACTTAAGTTCTCTAATTCTTTTTGAATCGCCGTAATAAAAAAAACATTTGAACTTACCCTTTGAGTTATTAAGCTCGAATCTAGTTCCGCTCTTAAAGTTTAAATCCGGCATAGCAAACTTGAAAGATCTAGTACTTGGGTATTTCTTTGAGTGAGTATCTGGAGTCGTCTTAAGCGCTTTACTCTTTTCAAGAGGAACAGAAACCTTTTCTGGTAAGACAAGATTTTCAGGTTTTATCCCTTTCATGGCAGCTGCTAGGAAATAGGTAAATTTTGGAGGAATAGCATTACCGATCATTTTTAGTTTGTTCGAATGTGAACTGCCATGAAATTCATAGTTAATAGGAAAACCCTGTATGGTTGCTCTTTCTCTTACAGAGAGTCTTCGATATTTACTCTTTTCTTTTACAACAAGACTTTCTCTTGAAACTCTTGTACAAGTTGCCGTAATTGTTCTCGCTGGCTGATTCTCATCTTCTGGAAATGACATCCTGTTGTAAACCGGGTGATTTACTTTCATATCCCTATTCATTCTTTTTTCTTCTAAGTTGAGCTCTTCCTCTTTTTCCATTTCAGTAGTGTTCTTTCTAGATTTAGATATTTTAAAATTCGGATCTATGATTTTATCTTTAGATAGACTTTCTAATACTTTCCCTAAAGTAACTTCTTCAGTAAATTCTTTATATCCCTCCATAAGACCAAGATCGATATTACTTGCAATACACCTTTGTCTTTTTTGAGGGATACCATACTCGCGCATGTTGATTACTTCTATGAAACCATCATCAATAATTTTTTTAAATTTGTATAATTGTCCGTCTTTTTGACTCTCAGCCCTGAGAACACCTGCTACTCTTGGAACATTTTCCATTGCCCAAAATTTTGGTTTAACAACTTGTATACATCTAAAAAATTGATACAAATCAATTATCCCATCGTCTATATCGCCAGAACCACCTCTATTTGAGTATGAAAATTGTGTGCATGGTGGGCTGCCTACAACAATATCTATATTTTGATCTCTCAATTCAGAGAAATTCATTTCTCTTATGTTGTGAATATGATCTTCTTTACCTAGATTTTTATTAGCAGTATCTACAGCTTGATTCCACCACTCGTATGAATGGATAACGTCTATACCATTCAATTTAAGTCCAAGCGACCAACCACCGATACCGGAATACAGGTCAATTGCTTTCAGCTTCTTCATATCGTTATTATTTCATTTGTTAACCTGGAAAGAAAGATCTAAGATAAAAAAATCTTAAATACACCTTTAATTTTTAGATGTCACCGGCAATCAAAGAAATCTCTTCTTCCTTCGAAGATATAAAGAAATCGATACTTGAGCTCTTAGAAAAGGATTCTCAGGAATTTATCTTTCTAACCGGAGCCGCTGGAACTGGAAAATCTACTATGCTTGAGCATATTAGGAATCAGCTTGATTTGAAAAAAATGATTGTTGCTCCGACAGGCGTAGCTGCTCTCAATATCGGTGGAAATACTATTAATTCAGCTTTTAGGATTGGATTTGACACTATTCCAGAAATCACAAAATCCAAAGACCCTAGATTCGGGAAATTACTCAAGAATTTAGAGCTATTGATTATTGATGAGATTTCTATGGTAAGAGCACCAATGTTGGATGCTATTTCTCAATCTCTTCAGATCCATAGAAACAGTTCAGAACCTTTCGGAGGTGTGAATGTTTTAGCTTGCGGTGATCTTTTTCAATTACCACCAGTTGTGCAGAGTCATGAAGAAAATACAATTTATTCTAAGTATGATTCAGTTTATTTTTTTGATGCACTAAGTTTTAAAGAGATTAAAAAACCTATTTTTTTTGAATTAACTAAGTCTTTCAGACAAGAAGAGGATGATGTTTTTTACGAATTATTGAATAACGTAAGATTAGGAATCAATCTAGAAGATACTGTAAATAGAATCAATAAGCATTGTTATGATCCAACTTTAGAAGTTGAACCCTTCATGACTTTAACTTCAAGAAAGAATAAAGCTGAAGATATCAACCTCCACAAGCTTTCTCATAATGACAACGAAGAAGAAACTATTCCCTCTAAAGAAAAAGGCGAACTGAAAGAAAATGATTTACCTGCACCTCGTGAATTAAAGATCAAGAAAGATGCCAAGGTTATGTTTATAAAAAATGATAGTGAAGGAAGGTGGGTTAATGGCACCATTGGTACTGTAACTGAATGCCTTGATAAGAATAAGAAATGTATCAAGATAAAAGTCGATGGCAGAACCCATAAAGTTGAAAGGGAAGAGTGGAAAAAAGTTAAATTTACTTACGATGAAGACTTGGATGAAGTCTATGAAGAAGTAGTCTCTTCGTTCAAACAATTTCCAATAAAGTTAGGCTGGGCTGTGACAATTCATAAAGCTCAAGGCCTAACGCTTGAAAGCGCCTCTGTTGATCTTGGAGATGGAGCTTTCGCTACCGGCCAAGCTTATGTAGCTTTGAGCCGATGTAAAACTCTAGATTCTCTTAACTTGGTTAGGGAATTGAAAGTTTCAGATGCGCTAGTTGATCCTGATATTCAAGATTTCCACTCAAGACATTTCGGTTAATTGCAACGACATATTCTGACGTATGGGTGCGTTACGATTATGCTATGCAAATAAAAGATATCAAAGAAGAAACCAGAATAAAAATCTCTTTTCCTGACGAAACGGAGATTGAAGACGACATTCAAAGGATTATGCTTAGCACCCATTGTTTGATGGAGTATCTGCTAGATATAGGTTTAGATCCCGAAGAAATTTATAGAACTGTCATATATATGGGCCTCAATAGGTTTTTTAACAGCCAGCAAGACATAGAAGTTGCACGACAAGAAGCTCAAATATATTTAGATGAAGCGCTAAACAGCGAGATTACTGAGAGAAAGAAGCTACAAGAGAGTTCAGGAGAGCATCCTGATTTTTTTTCAACTTTCATAGACCCTAATCTACCACCTGTAAAACAATGAAAATTGCAGGAATAGTTATCTTATTTATTTCGTTATTCAACACGTCAATCATCGTTTTTGCTTATCGAGATATCTCTATATCTCTATTTATTATGTTTCTAATTACAGCAGTAGGTTTGCCTTTAGGGACTTATTTGTTAACTCGAGGCTCGGTGAATTTAGATCTAAGCGATAGTGAAGATATAAAAGTTGAAGGTTTGTTCTCTATAGGTACTCCGCATCAATCAAATTAGCAAGTGTAAGAACAGAAGCTTATCTATTTAAAAGACCATGTAACTGGTTATAAAAACATCTTACACGACAGTGGCTGGGAGAGAGGTTTTAAATTAAAAGGAAAGTGGCATGGAGAATACGAATCCATGGGTACCATAGCAAAAAATAATGCTTACTATCATTCGAGAGGTTTTTTTAAGAATGGTATCAAAGATGGCAAATGGTTAACCTTATTTATATGGGTAGATGGGCGTATTCCTCCAAGAGTAGATGCGGGTATATATTTAAAAGGAAAAAAACACGGTAAATGGAGAGTCTACCGCCATGGCAATGACAAGAAAGAAATTCTATATGAGCATGGAGAAATTATATTTACAGCTAAACCCTAACAGATTGATCTATTGTGAAAATTGTTAAAAACAAAACTTTAAAAAAAGATCCTTCTAAAACTAGAAGGGACTATCAAGATAGTCCTCTGAGGTATCCAATGAATGTTCATATGACAGATACTCATGAGCAAAGGATCAATTGGCTTTATTACGAGAATTATCAGATTTGCCGAGACTACTTATCCGCAAAAATTTTATATGTAATTGCAAAATTAAGATTTAGAAGAAAAAACAATCTTGCCATAAACCTCAATGAATACGGGGCAATTAAAGAAGTATTGGACCTTTGGCAAGAGGTTTATCATTCTGGAGCGGATTATCATGACGCTTACGTAGATTCTTTCGATGAAATATTCAAATATCACTATGTTGGTGATGAAGAAGAAGAGTTAATTTAGAGGACATAGGGGCTATGGATAGAAAAGAATTCCTAGAACAAAAATTTCAAAAAGAATTACAAGCTAGAAAAGAGGGTAGATGCTGGGTTCATGGAGATAAGCTTTTGCAATCAATCACAGAACCATTTGAGGGATATCCTTCAAAAACCATAAGGGAAATTGACACGTTATATCCTTTCCATGCTTTGTTCGTACATGTGGGTTGTATGCCTTTAGCTTCTGATCAAGCGCATGGACAGCAAACTACCATATGTCCTTCCTGCAACAGAGAGGCTTCTCGGTATCTAGAAAGCTTAGAAGAAAACTAGTTGCTGATTCAAATCATATCAATACAGTAAAGCACAAGTTCTTTGTTAAAGAAGGGTAAAAATCAATACCTTAATTCCGGATACTGTTATCATCTAGCTTGATAATCTATCCTGGGGAAAAGATGAAAAAAATAATCGTACTTCTTTTTTGTTATATAAATATCTCATATGTTTTGGGGGATGAAATTACTGACATTACTGAAATCGGTCTAGAGAACGAAGATATAATCCCTTTACAAGCCTATCTTAAAATTCAGTTTCCTCAGTGCACGCAATATGATTTAAAAACA
>CACFXJ010000032.1:0-5532 GCA_902570225.1 uncultured SAR86 cluster bacterium | reverse complement strand
AGCCGTTCCTAGAGCGCCAGCACCTATGGATGTTAAAGAAACCGAAGAGCCAATAAAACCTCCTAAACCAATTGATAGGTATTTATTATTATTTTCTCGGAAAAAGATTATCTTGTTGAAAAAAATGAAGATGCCTTTATAGACTAAAGAAAGTCCAGAAAGGAAGATCATTAAAGAAAGAAATACCTTTATAAATGTTGGGTCTGGTAAACCAAAATTGAACAAAAAGATGAAGACAATTAACACAGATGAGATGCTGCCCACCCAAAGTCTTCTAACTATTTGCCAATCTACAGCAAATCTTGATGCATATAGAAAAGTTGTAAAAATCTTAGTCAATGAAGCAAAAATTAGATCAATCACAATTACTGCGGTAATTTTAAATCCAAAAAAAACAATTAGTATCGGTGCAAGAATAGCGCCACCACCTACTCCCGTCATTCCTATCAAGAAGCCTACAAATAAACCAACTCCGACAAAAGTAGGATCTATTATCATCAATTAAATTTACTAAAATTTGAAGAACGAAAAACTTCTTTAATGTATTGCAAGAGGGACACTATAGAAATAAAACAAGCTAACCAAATTAAGATTTGTAATAAATATTTATAAGCTTCAAAGTTAAGTAACAAGATAACGAGTGTTAGAACTATCATTTGGATAGTAGTTTTTAATTTGCCAAAAAAAGATACTTTCAAGCTGGATCTGGATGGACTATTGGAGACATATTCTCTTAAAGCTGTAATTGCTAGTTCTCTAAAAATAATCAAGACAGATGGCAGGGTAAAGTACGAATTATTTATTTCAACACAAACATAAATTAGTACGGAACAAATTAAGAATTTATCAGCTAATAAATCAAGAAAACTTCCTAATCTTGTTTCTAAATTATATTTTCGGGCCAGATATCCATCAATAAAATCTGTCAAGGAAGCTATGAGAAATAAAGCTGCAGCCAAAAAATTAGGCTCACTTTCAGTTGAATTGATTAATCCACAAACAGGGACTATTAATAGAATCCTTAAGAGGGATATATAAGATGGAATTGTTAAGAATTTCAATGTAATTGATTATATACTGATTGGGATAGGTTTTGACCAAATCCTGGCACTTCATTAATATCATCCACTCCTGCCCTTTTTATTTGCTCAAGAGATCCAAAGTAGCGTAACAGAATTTTTTTTCTGACAGCGCCTATTCCAGATAAATCATCAAGAGAAGACTTTATAGAAGTCTTTCTCATTTTTTTCTTCTGTATTGTAATGGCATATCGATGTGTTTCGTCTCTAATTTCTTGGACAAAATGATGAAAAATTGACTTCTGATCAATAGTTATACTTTTACCATTAGGGAGATGAATAGTATCAAAGTTAGATTTTCGCCTAATGCCTTTTGAAATTGAAATTACATTGGCTTCATGAATATTACAGTCTTCAAGAGCCAGAAGAACTTTTTTTAAGTGTGTTCTTCCTCCATCAATGATAATCAGGTCAGGCAGCTCTTTTGTTTTAACACCAGAAAACCTCCTCTTTATTAATTCCATCATTGATCCAATATCATTACCCCAATTAGACTTGCTAATATTATACGATCTGTAGAGTTTTTTAGTTTTTCCTTGGCTTGTGTAAACAACACAACCAGCTACTGCATTTTTACTTGCGTGGTGACTAATATCATAAGATTCGATCAGATTCAGTTCATTTTGTAGTTGAAGACCTTCACTTAATTCTTTTAGTTTAATTTCAATGCCATTATCAAACTTATTTTTTCTTAAAACATATTCAGTATTTGCTCTACAAGCATCTAAAAGTCCTTTATCTTTCTTTCCAGGTTTTGTGATGATCGAGATTTTTCGCGAGAACTTTTCGGATAGTGCTTTTTCTAGAAGGTTTTTATTGTTTAATTTTTGATTGGTAACAAGGAAATCTGGACAATCTTTATCATTTAAATATTTTTGAGTAATAAAATACTCTAAGATATCTTTCTCATCCAAACCTTCTATTCTCAAATAGTTCTTATGCCCGGTAACCCAACCTTGATTAACTGAAGTTACTCCAACTTTTACTGTATCTGACCGGGAAGATACATAAATAGCGTCTCTGCATGTGTTAAAGCCAGCTATACTTTGAGATCTTTGTATATCTCTTAACGCAGAAATTCTATCTCTGTATATTGCTGCTTTTTCGTAATCTTTAGTTTGAGAAAATTTATCCATTGATGTATAAAAATTATCAATAAGGTCTTCAGATTTTCCTTCTAGAAGTAATTCTGCTCTTTTAACTTCTAATAGATATTCATCTTTATCTATCAGACCAATACACGGAGCAGAACATCTTCCAATCTCATACTGGAGACATGGTCTAGATCTATTCTTAAAGTATGCGTCCGAACAATTTCGCAACTTAAAGGTTTTTTGGATAAGTTTTAAAGCATCTCTCACTGCATAAGAATTTGGAAAAGGACCAAAAAACTTTCCATCCTCTAATTTTTTCCCTAAAAAGGATTTAGCGGCAGGGAAATTCTTTTTGGTTTCAATTTTAATCCATGGATAACCTTTATCATCCTTGAATTGAACATTGTATTTGGGTTTAAATTCTTTTATTAAAAATTGTTCATGTAAAAGCGATTCAAGTTCGGTATTTGTTAAAACAAGCTCTAAAAATTTGGCTTGCTGAAGAAGTTTTTTTGTCTTTTCCGTAGCTGAAGATTGTCTGAAATATGATGCAACCCTATTACTTAAAAGCTTTGCTTTGCCAATATAAATTGGATTCTTAGACTTATCTAGAAATTTGTAAACTCCAGGAGATTTTGGTATCTCTTTAATAAAATCTTTAATATCCTTTTCTAAAACAGGAATTAGATAAGGAGATTCGGTAGAAATCTTGTGTTCCATTTTTAGATTATAAACTAGGATTTTGGAAGAAAAGTTTCAGAAAAATAATCTCCTAAAAACTCTTTATTACTTTTTACTTCTAAAGCTAACTTCTTACCAAGCTGCACTCCCCACTGGTCAAAGGGATCTATGCCGAGAATAGAAGCTTCAATAAAAACTTTATGCTCATATATGGCTAATAAAAACCCTAAAGCTTTAAGATCCAGAGAGTTGAGTTTTAGAATAGAGCAAGGATTATTTCCTTTAACAGATTTGTAAGGATTTTGTTTATCTTCTTTTCCATGACTCATAGCAAGAACCTGCGATAAAAGCATTTCATAAGAATCTAAAGATTCTTTTTCTCCACTATTTAGTCCGATAAAGTCGCATGAAGTTTCCGTTTTGCCTTGCATAAGCCACTGAAAGACAGAATGCTGAGACTCAATACCATAACCTCCCCAAATTAAAGGAGAAGTTAAAAAGTGAGATGGTTGTAATTCGAAATTTATGGATTTTCCATTACTCTCCATAGACATTTGAGCGATATATTTTGTTAGTGATCGTAATCTGAAGTTATAAGTGAAAATGCCATGATTATTTATGTTTAATGCACTTGTATTCCATATGCTCAATAATGCCATTATAACTGGAATGTTGGATTCCCATGAAGCTGTATTTGTATGTCTATCAGCTAGTTGTGCCCCTTCAAGAAAATCAAGATAGGAACTAAAGTTAGAATTTACAAAAGCGGGTAGGCTTATGGATGACCAGATAGAAAATCTTCCTCCTAAAGAATCCAATAATAAAAATTGATTGCTTCTTTTTATGCCAAATGAATTCATTGCATGGGCATTAGCTGATATGCCATAAAGATGGTCATGGAAGTCAATATCAGGATTTTCCTCAAACCAGGATTTGAGGTGATTTAAATTTTTTAAAATTTCGGATGTTTCAAAAGATTTTGAAGAGACAATAACTAAAGTTTCTTGTTGCTTACAATTTCTAAGAACATCATTAAGCTCTAAAAGATCATAGCTGGAGCAGTAAAAGATATTTACTGGACCATCAAGGGATTGAAATTCACTTAACAGCTCTGGCCCTAATCTAGATCCTCCTATACTTAAGCAGACCAAATTCTTGAATTTTGAATTAAAATTTTTTTGTTTTAAAAAATTTTTAATTTTCTCTCTTTCAGTGATTATCAGTTGATAGTTTTTAGCTAAAGTCTTATTTCTATAAAGTGTATGTGATACTAATCTGTCTTCAGATGGATTATTAAATGTGCCGTCGAATAATGCTTTGAGTGAATCTCTTAAATTTATCTGATCTGGTATCTGCAAAAGATAATCGAGAACGTTATTTGAGATCCGTTGTTTTGAATAATCAAAATCTAATAGATTGTGTTTGACAGTCTTTTCAGCAAGCTCATTCTGATTATGTAACTCAGAAATATGGAGATTTTTGATACCCTTGCTAAGGGTTAATAATTTGCTGTAGATACCTTTCCTAATCTCATTCATCTTTATGTTTTTTCTGGGAGGAAAAATATATCAACTCCAGAATAGTGGCTATGATTATTCCTAAACATAAGGCAAATAAAACTAAGCTTCCTAACTGTAAATCTATTTCAATGAAAAGAAGATCAAAATTTACAATAGAGTCATTTAGATTGAGAAGCACAAAAGAGTAGGTTGCCAATATGGTGATAAGAATAAGTACTAGAATAAAAGAAAAACCCATTTCTTATTCTTTAATTAACCAACCTTTCTCTAGTAAAGAATCTTCAATACATTGAAGTAAGGCATGTCCTGCGGTTATATGACTTTCTTGTATTCGGGCTGTTATTTTACTGGGAACCACGAAGGCCAAGTCACAATATGATAGAGCTTCTCCTCCTCCATTTCCTAGAAAACCTAAAGAAAAAATACCTCTCTCTCTTGCTAATTTAAGAGTTTCAATAATATTTTTTGAATTCCCAGATGTAGTAATTGCTAAAAGTGTGTCACCTTTAGCAGAGAGAGAAGAAAAAACCCTTTTAAAAATATCGTCAGGACCATAATCATTTATACACGCAGTTAGAGTAGAACTATCTTGTGCCAAGGCAAGTGCAGGAATACTTTGCCTATTAACATCGGATGTTAATCTTACTAAGAACTCTGCTGCCAAATGCTGAGCATCAGCAGCTGATCCACCGTTGCCACATAGAAGTAACTTGCCTCCTTTAGAGATTGATTCAGTAATGATATCTCCAGCCTCTATAAGAACTTCATACAATTCATCATCAATAATCTGCTGCTTTACAGATATTGAATCTTCAAGAGTTTGAACTATCTTTTTTTTAATACCCTCTGACATTTATCCCTCTCTAATTGAGGATACTATACAACTTCTTATTTCTATTTGTTTAAAGATTGTTTTAAATTTTTTGAGGCTCTGAAATAAGGATGATTCTTTGCCTCTACAAACACAGAGGTACCCGTTTTAGGATTTCTAGATATTCTTTTTTCTCTAGTTCTAATTGAAAATGTTCCGAAATTTCTAACCTCTACCCTATATTTGTTACTTAGTGATTGTGTAATTAAGTTAAGTATAGAATTTATTGATTTCTCAATATCGTCTTCAGAGAATGAAACAGATTTATTTGATATTTTGTTAATTAA
>CACFXJ010000031.1:0-5977 GCA_902570225.1 uncultured SAR86 cluster bacterium | reverse complement strand
TCTTTGGGTCTATCCCAGGATCGGTCATAGGATTTTTAGCGGCCTTTAGAATTCCCCCATCCACTCTTAAGTATATAATCGGTTACACGCTTATAATCTCGTCACTTTCTCTCATGCTAAAATAGACTAATGAAGATTAGTGTTATAGGTACTGGATATGTCGGATTGGTCACAGGTGCATGTTTTGCAGATATGGGCAATGAAGTTTGCTGTTTGGATGTGGATGAAGCAAAGGTTCAAGAGCTAAGAAAGGGAAGCATACCAATCTTTGAACCTGGATTAGATGCAATTGTTTTAGATAGCTTAGAGAAAGAAAGATTATTTTTCACAACTTCATATGAAACAGCTGTAAATCACGGAGAAGTAATATTTATTTCTGTTGGCACACCTCCCTTGGACGATGGAGAAGCAGATTTAACTAATGTTATAAATTGTTCTACAGAGATTGGTAGATTCCTTAAAGGATATAAAATTATAGTCAATAAATCGACGGTTCCAATCGGCACTCACCAACTTGTAGAGGATACAATTCTAGGTTCATTAAAAGAGGAAAATAAGCAGGATACAAAATTTGATGTAGTTTCTAATCCAGAATTCTTGAAAGAGGGTGAAGCGGTAAATGATTTTAGAAAACCTGATCGTATTATTATAGGCTCATCAAGTGAAAAGGCTTTCAAAAAGATGAAGGAACTTTATAGGCCTTTTAATAGACAAAATGACAGACTTTTGGAAATGGATAACCTTTCGGCAGAAATGACTAAATATGCTTCTAATGCTTTGTTGGCAACAAAAATATCCTTTATGAACGAAATGGCTCAAATTTCTGAGAGATTGGGAGTAGACATTGAGAACGTTAGAAGAGGTGTTGGAACAGATAAAAGAATTGGTAATTCTTTCTTATATTCTGGTGTAGGTTTCGGAGGTTCATGTTTCCCAAAAGACATCAAAGCTTTATCATTCATTAGTCATAAAAATAATTATGAACCTAAAATCCTACAGGCAATACAAGAGATAAATAACTCGCAAAAAAAAATTCTCTTTGATAAGGCCATGCATCATTATAAGAAAGATCTAAAATCTAAAACTTTCTCAATATGGGGTTTATCTTTCAAGCCTGGTACAGATGATTTAAGAGAAGCTCCAAGTTTAGTTTTGATTGATCTCCTACTTCAGGCAGGTGCAAAGGTAAAGGTTTTTGATCCAGTAAGTATGAAAAACTTTGAAGAAATCTATAATCACTCTGAGGTAATATACTGTGCTCAAGCCGAAGATGTTTTTTATGATTCTTATGGCCTGTTCCTTTTAACTGAATGGAAAGAATTTAGAACTCTCAATATAGAATCTTTAAAAAGTCGAATGAAAAATCCTGTTATATTTGATGGTCGTAACATCTATGATCAAGAAGAATTAGAGAAGCAAAACATTCCTTATTATGGGATAGGAAGAGGTAGAAGTATTTATTAGTCATCTAAGAAAGCAATATTTTGAATTCGTTAACACAATATTTAAAGGAAGTTTTTTTCCTTTTAGGGGAAGAAAAAAAGAAATTTCCTTTTCTAATATTTTTATTTCTAATAAGTTCCTTTTTAGATTTATTAGGTATTGGGCTCCTTGCACCTTTCATTGCATATGTAATTTCTCCTGATATTAATCAGTCGTCTCAATATTTATCGTTTTTGTCTTATTTCAATTTAGATCAAACAACAGATGGCCTAATTCTTGTATTGGCTCCTGCTCTCATAATCTTATTTAGCTTTAAAGCACTTCTTGCAATTCTGGTTAATAAACAAATTCTCAAGTTCTGCTTTAATAAAGGAGTTCAGATTAGGAGTAAATTGACTGAAAAGTATCAGAATATGCCATATACAGAATTTGTAGAAAGAAATAGTTCTGAGTACATTTACAGCATCTTTAATCTATCGGGACAATTTTCCGGAACTATTTTATCTGCACTTCTTAAGCTTCTAAGTGAACTGATAGTGGTGTCAGTGATAGTAATTTTTCTTGCTGTACAGAGCTGGCAGGCTATCGTAATACTTATTTCTATACTGTTAATTGCAGGCTTATTTTATGATTTATTTTTTAAAAGGAAGGTCTCCACTTATGGAGCTATGGCCAATCAAAAAAATACCAGAATGGTTCAAGGTATTAATGAGGCAGTTTTAGGGCTTAAAGAAATAAGAGTTTTAGGAAAAGAAAATTATTTTCATAGACAGGTTTATGAAACTTCTAAAGCATCTGCTGAAGTCACTATGAACTCAGTGCTCATATCTGTTATTCCTAGATATCTTATTGAGATGATTTTAGTTTTTTTTATTCTCTCTTTAGTTCTTGTAGACACGATCTTTTCTCTTGAAATTGATAATTTTTTATTTTTACTATCTTTATTTGGAGTTGCCGCCATTAGATTAGCTCCGTCAGCAAATTTTATAGTTTCCTCAATAACCCAAATTAGGTTTGGAAGAAATTGCGTGAGATTACTATACTCAGATCTCAATCCTGCCGTTGATATCAGAAGAGAAGATCTTATACCAACAAATCACGAAAATCTGAAAGATGAATTTAAAGATTTGATCTTAGACAATGTCTCATTTTCTTATGAAAACGGCAAGAAGGCTCTTGATGGTATCTCGTTAGTGGTCAAAAAAGGTTCATCTATAGGATTAATCGGGGAGTCTGGATCTGGAAAAACTACTCTAGCCGAGATAATTCTTGGACTTATAACTCCTCAAGAAGGTAACATTTTACTGAATGGTATTAATTTAGAAAATAATAAAAAAGCCCTCAGATCTCTGGTAGCCTACTTGCCACAAGAAATATTTTTAGTTGATGGCACTTTAAAAGAAAATATTGCTTTAGGAGAAGACTTATTGGAAATAAGAGAAGAGGATGTCAGGAAGGCAATTGTAAAAAGCAGTCTAGAAAATTTTGTAAATGAACTTCCCAACGGAATTGATACATTGATAGGTGAAAGGGGGGCACGTATTTCAGGCGGTCAACGTCAAAGAGTAGCCCTTGCAAGGGCTTTTTATCATGAACGAAGTGTCTTAGTTATGGACGAATCTACAAGCGCTTTGGATGATAAAACTGAGGAGGAGATTATAAGATCAATTTCTTCATTAAAGGGAGATACAACCACAATTATAATAGCTCATAGAGTATCAACATTAGCTAATTGTGATTTAATCATTAAAATGCATGAAGGCAAGATTATAGAACAAGGCTCTTATAATGAAATAATAGGAAAAGGAAGTTTGGATGTTCAATAACAAGACAATCTTAATTACTGGAGGAACCGGATCATTTGGGAAAAAATATGTAGACGTTCTTCTAGAAAAATACAAACCTAAAAAAATCATCATTTATTCCCGAGATGAGCTAAAGCAATTCCAAATGCAGGAAACTCATAAAGATCTCTGTATGAGATTTTTTATTGGAGACGTAAGAGATTACGAAAGATTGAACCAAGTAATGGACTCAGTAGATTTTGTGATACATGCTGCCGCTCTCAAACAAGTTCCAGCAGCTGAATATAATCCCATGGAGTGTATAAAAACAAATATTCATGGAGCTGAAAACGTTATTAAAGCAAGCATCAACAATAATGTAGAAAAGGTTATTGCACTGTCTACTGATAAAGCTGCAAATCCCATAAATCTGTATGGAGCAACTAAACTTGCTTCCGATAAACTTTTTGTTGCTGCAAATAATATGGCAAGCGGTAAAAGATCAAGATTTTCTGTTGTAAGGTATGGAAATGTTGTCGGATCTAGAGGATCAGTAGTGCCTTTCTTCAAAAACCTTTTAAAGGGAGGTTCAACAAGTTTACCTATTACTCACCCTGACATGACTAGATTTTGGATCACTTTAAGACAAGGCGTAGAATTTGTATTAGAAAATTTTGAAAGGATGCATGGTGGAGAAATTTTTGTACCAAAGATTCCGTCTATCAAGATCACAGATTTAGCTACTGCATTATCACCTGATTCAAAACAAGAAATTGTAGGAATAAGGCCTGGTGAAAAATTACATGAGGTTATGTGTCCTGCAGACGATTCTCACCTTACGGTAGAATTTAGAAATCACTATGTCATCAAACCAAGCATAAGATTTCTTGAAGAAAATGATTTTTTACAAGATCTAAAAGGCGAGAAGGGAAAGTTGGTTGAAAGTAACTTTGAATATAGTTCCGGTACAAATCCAAATTTCCTATCCCTAGAAGAAATTCTTAAATATGACTCATGGGCAACAAATTAATAATTCCTTATGGACGTCAAAATATTACTGAGGAAGATATAAAGTCAGTTGAGAGGGTCCTGCGGAGTGATTTCTTAACACAAGGTCCTGAAGTACCTAATTTTGAATCCAACTTCAGTAATTATGTGGGATCTAAATACAGTGTTGCAGTCAATAGTGCCACTTCAGGTTTACATTTAGGTTGTTTAGCTCTTGGCTTAAAGAGCGGAGACAGACTATGGACAAGTGCAGTAACATTTGTAGCCTCTGCAAACTGCGCACTGTATTGTGGAGCTAGTGTTGATCTAGTTGATATAGATGAATCAACTGCAAATATGTCTATTGATTCACTCAAAAAGAAATTAATTCAGGCAAAAAAAACAGACACCTTGCCGCACATAGTTATTCCTGTGCATCTATCCGGACTATCTTGTGATATGCAAGAAATAAAAAAGCTATCAGATGAATACGGCTTCAGCATTATAGAAGATGCAAGCCATGCTTCTGGAGGGTCCTATGATAATTCAAAGATTGGATCATGTGATTACAGCGATCTGTCAGTTTTTAGTTTTCATCCAGTTAAAAATCTTACTAGCGGGGAAGGAGGAATGATTACTACGAACTCAGGGGATATTTATAGAAAAGTAAAATTACTAAGAGAACACGGAATTAATAAAGAACCCGAATACATGACGCTCAAGTCAGACGGCCCATGGTACTACGAGCAAATTGATCTTGGGCTTAACTACAGAATGACAGATATAAGTGCTGCCCTAGGCAATAGCCAGTTGAAGAGATTAGAGGCTAATACGATTAAGAGAAATGAAATTGCTGACTTTTATAATAATGAATTTGAAGGTCTGCCACTAAATTTGCCTTTTCAAGACTTAAATAATATTTCTGGAAGGCACTTGTATGTTATCAGGTTAAGAAATGAGAACATACGTAAGACTCATCAAGAGGTTTTTATTGATTTGAGAGCAAAAGGAATCGGCGTAAATTTACATTATATTCCCATATATCGACATCCCTTTTATAAAAAATTTACTTTTGATATGAACTCTTTTCCAAACTCCGAAGCGTATTATGAATCAGCGATAAGTATACCCATGTTTCCTGAGCTCAGTGAAGAAGAACTTGACTATGTAGTTCAATCTGTGAAAAAGGCAATCGCTTAACTTTTAGTCTAAATTATGAAATTAGCATTAGGTACAGCTCAATTCGGAATGAAATATGGTGTAGCTAATAAACATAGTGACTTTAGCTTAGAGAAAATTTCAGAGATTCTTCAATATGCCAAAAAAAATAACATTAATACTCTAGATACTGCTGTCAGTTACGGAGAAGCAGAAAGAAGATTAGGAGAAATAGGAGTAAATGAATGGAACATCATTACAAAACTTCATTCATCAAGAAAGGATCAAAACGATCCAAGCGGCTGGCTTGATAAGCAAATTGAAGCTTCATTACATAACCTTAGGATTCACAAACTTTCTGGAGTTCTTGTTCATGATGCAAACTTACTGAAGGAACGGGATGGAAAATTAATATGGCAGAGATTAAATCAACTAAAAGATCAGGGCTTGGTAGAAAAAGTAGGAATCTCAATATATCAACCTCTAGAATTAGAGCTTTTATATGATGAATTTAATTTTGACATAATCCAAGCACCCTTCAATGTTTTTGATAGAAGAATAGAAAAAACAGGTTGGCTAGACAAGATTGAAAAAGAAAATAAGGA
>CACFXJ010000030.1:0-6259 GCA_902570225.1 uncultured SAR86 cluster bacterium | reverse complement strand
GAGGTAGGACATACTTTAGGCTTAAACCATAATTTTAAAGGAAGCTACTTACACGATATTGAGAGTGTCCATAATCCTGAAATAACAAGCAAGGTAGGAGTAACTGCATCAGTTATGGAGTATCCAGCTATCAACCTTGCACCTCTAGGAGTTGAACAAGGCGATTACTATGACACCATTCCGGGGCCTTACGATATTTGGGCTATAAAATATGGTTATACGCCTGATTTAAACGAATCTGAGTTGATGGAAATAATCTCTGAGCAAAATAAACCTGAACACATGTTTGCAAATGACTCAGAGGATATGAGATCTCCTGGAAGAGGTATTGATCCTAGAGCCATGATTTATGACCTAACAAACGATCCTATAACTTATGCCACTCAGAGAATAGAGCTGGTAAATTATTCTCAAGATAACATAGTATCTAAACTATCAGGTACTGCTAAAAGTTTTGAGGAATATAGACTTGCCCATAGAATCTTTATTCGTGAATACTCCAGATCACTTGAAGTAATTTCAAGGCATATTGGGGGTGTGTATGTTGAAAGATTTGATCCTCAGAACAAAAGCTCCAAAAAGCCTTATATGCCCGCTCCATCTAGTGAGCAAAGACGAGCAATGAAGGCTTTAAACAAATATGCTTTCTCAGTTGAAGCTTTTCCAATCAATCCAGATCTTCTTCAAGTGGTTCAAGTTGAAAGAAGAATGTTTGATCTATATGGAGAACATGAAGATCCACAAATGCATAAGATAATTCTTGGGATTCAAAATAGAGTTTTGGATCATGTTTTAAGTCCTTGGACTTTATATAGGATTTCCGATACACAGCTCTATGGCAATGATTACTCCGTAAATGAAGTTTTGAATGATTTAACAAAATCCATTTTTACAGGCGATGTAGATAATTCTGTGAGTTCTATAAGAAGGAATCTGCAAACCTCATATGTGAGGAGATTGTTTAGTATTCTCGGACAAGACTATTATGACGAATTAGCAACAGCAGCAGTTTATAGTTCGCTAAGAGATATACAGAAAATTGTAAGAAAATCATCCAATGATCCAGCAACAAAATCTCATAGAAAACTTATTGCATGGATAATTGAATCCGGTCTCGATAGAGCCAACTAGGATATTAATCTAGAAACTACGGATCTTATTTATCTAGCTTCTCTTAACATGGTGTGTATTGGAGGTCCGTCTCCAAACTGAAACTTTTTAACTACTTCAAATCCATGTCTTTCATAGAGAGACATATTTCTAGGGTTAGATGATTCTAAGTAAGCTGCCTCATGCAAAGCATCAATCTCTTCCAAAGATTTCTGCAACAGTTGAGTGCCTATACCCTGTGAATGATTATTAGGGTCAACTCCAAGATACTCAAGATACCAAACATCTTTTGGCTTACTGTTCTCAAATTCATTAAAATATTTGTAAATGTCTTCTCTTGATTTTACAGGGAGGTCCTTATAAGTCTCTTCAAGGGCTTCAAATTGAACAGGATAATTAGGAGGAAACCAAATAGCTACCCCAGAATTATCTTGAAGTCCTAGTAACGATTGTGTAGAAATTGATTGACTTGCTGCATTGTTAAACCATATCGCTGAATTATTGAAATAAATTGATGGATCTGGCATAAGAAATCTCTGAAGAGGGTCACTTGAGAATGCAAGCAGAAGCAGATCAACAGCTGCTTGTTGGTCTTGTTGAGAATATTTTTTTATTTCAGTCATAAAAATCTAACTTTCAATAAGACTTAGGATACTTCTTGTAAAAATCTCAGAATTAACTCGTTGACTTCGTCAGGTGCTTCTTGCTGAGTCCAATGACCTATTCCTTCAAGTTCTTCAGCAAAAAGAAGGTTTTCGTAATTAGCCTTTATTCTATCTATTAAGGGTTCTTCAGATCTTATAAAAAAATTAACTGGGTCTAATGTGCCTGTTATGAAAAAAGCTGGCTGTTTAAGTTTTTTGTCTAAAGCAGTTAGTTCTTCCCAATCAATATTTTGTGCTCTGTATCTATTTAAAGGGCCCCTGAAACCGCTCATCTCAAATTGACTAACAAAATAGCTTAAATCCTCTTCTGTAAACCAAGATGGAAAGTCATCGAAGACTTCCATACCATCCAAAAAAGAGGCATTTTTATCTTTTTGGGGAACTAAGCCACTTTGTCCTTTTTCTAGATTATTTTGCATACCTCTACCATCACTATTTGTATAAGTAATAAATAAGGATCGATTAAGATCAGATTCAAATTCATTTTCAGCTATACCTTCTTTTTGAAAATATAGCTGATAGAAAAAGTTATCTTGATAAATTTCTTTCCAGAGCTTGAGAGGAGGCATTGGTCCTCTTCCAGTAAAAGGTACTGACATTGTTCCAGTTGCAGTAATACGGTCTTCATTTAGTGCCGCAGTATGCAATGCAATTGGTCCTCCCCAATCATGACCTATGGTGATTGCTGTGTCGTAGCCTAAAGCATCGATAATACCGACTACATCATCAGTCATATTCTTCATAGTATATGCCTCGATTTCATAAGGCTTATCCGACTCTCCATAACCCCTTACATCATATGCAACAGCCTTATATCCTGCTTTCGCAACTGCAGGTAACTGATGTCTATAGCTGTACCAACTTTCTGGCCAACCATGACAAAAAATTACTAATGGGCCCTCACCCATCATAGCCAACCGCAAATTGATTCCATTACTTTGGATAGTCTTAAACTCTATATCCGACATAATATAAGCTCCTCTATTTTTATATGGAAAGTACTCTTTCTATTAACCAATATGTACTTAATCCTCCGATTAAATAGCTAGCAAAGCTATTTACCTCTAATTTTATTCTATCTATTTTTAGTAAATATATAGCTAAGCCAAAGAATGGCAAGACTAATAATTGTCCTGCCTCTATTCCGATGTTAAAGAATAAAAGAGAAAGAAGAAGATTGTCATTGTTTATACCAATCTCAGACAAAGCACCGGCAAAACCTAAACCGTGCAAGAGTCCAAAGCCAAAAGCGATTAGCCATGGGGTGGACTCATACTTATGCTTGTCGCCTACTTCAAGTGCAAGATAAATTATAGTTAAAGCTATGAATGCTTCAGTAGAGGCTTGAGGAACACTAACTAGATCAAGCACAGAAAGTGCTAAAGTAATGCTGTGCGCAATAGTAAATGCAGTAATTGTCTTTACAAGGTTTACAGTCCCTGAAACAAGAAATAAGAGACCAAAAACAAATAGCATATGATCTATTCCGCTAAGCAGATGTTCTATGCCTAACCAAAAATAGTTAGTTGGATATAGGCTGACTTCTTCAGGAATATCAAACTTGGGAGAATTGATAGATGCCAAACCTTCGAAAGTAGTTTGATCTTGAAACTTTATACTAACTAAGGCATCCGTAAGTCTTGTAAGACCTTTAAAAGCAATTTCTTTACCTTTTAAAGTCTCATCACATTTTATTTGAATACTAGATACTAAGTACTTGCCCTTAACTTCTGGAAAATTTCTTTGTTCTTCCTGACAGTCTGTAAAACTTACTTCAGCTGGAAGTCCTACCGCATTTACAGGAAACATCCATGTACCTGAATAGGATCCATTCTCGCCCTCCTCCAGAGACAACCTGGCAGGATTCATTTCATGAGCCTGCACTAATACACTCAATAGAAGGCCTAGAAATATAAGAATGAATTTAGTCAGATGTTGCATTTAAATCAGCTAAGATTTCTATTTGGTATTTACTTCTTAATTCTTTTAAATATTCATTCACAGCATTGTTTTGCTTCTCAAGAATTACATCGCCTATCACAGCATTCTTAATTTCCTCTAAGTCAGGAGTATAAGATTCAGAGATTGAGTTAACGAAAACAATATGAGATCCATATTCTGAATTCAAAGGGCCAGACCATGTTTGAGGGCTTATATTTTGTATCTCTTCGGAAAACTCGTTACCAAAAGACCTTTCAATTTCAGGGATTGATTTGGCTGAAAAATTTTTACCAAGTAAAAATGGTTCTCCAAAATCATTTGCGTTAGAACCAGATCTTATTAGGCTCAAAGCGTCATCAGCATCAGACTTATTTGATCCATTCTCACTAAAATAAATATGAGAAAAAGTAATCCTTTTACCTACAAAGTATTTATCTATATTTTGATTATAAAAATCTTTTACCTCATCCTCTGATGGTAGCGATGAATCTGCCTCTTGTCTTAGAAAACCTATTTTTTGGGCAAGTCGCCTTTTAATGATTATGTCGTTTTTATCAAGACCAAGTTTTAAAGCTTCTCTATAGAGTATCTCCTCATCAAGCAGTTGTTTAATAATACCGTCTATTTCTTGTATCGTTGGTTCTCTACCGACCTGATCAACCCAAGTGCCAATCAAAGAATTGATTTCGGACTCAAATATAGTGATTTTGTCTTCACTTTCATCATTAAACATTAAGTCAGCTGAAAGAATAATGATGCCAAGTATCAGAAAAATAAATAGTCTTTGTTTCATTTTTTAGGTTAAAAATATAATAAAATTAATTATTTATAGGTATATGTGAAGTATTTTTACCAAGTATCTATATTAGGCCTTTTCTTACCAGACTTAGATTTTGGAGGAAGAGACTTGAGCGCACTTGAAACCCAATTTCTTGTTTCAGCAGGGTCTATGACATCATCTAGTTCAAAGTGAGAAGCCATATTTACAGCCCTACCTCGATGATAACTATCTGCTACCATTTTTTCATAAGCTTGAATTCGTTTCTTAGGATCTTTTATGGCTTCAAGTTCTTTCCTGTACCCTAGCTTGACCGCACCTTCTAGGCCCATACCTCCAAATTCACCTGTAGGCCAAGTAACAGTAAATAATGGTATTTTAAAACTGCCGCCGGCCATGGCTTGAGCTCCTAAGCCGTATGCTTTTCGAATTACTACTGACATAAGAGGTGTTTCAATATTTGCACCCACAACAAACATTCTAGCTGCATGCCTTATGAGAGCTGTTTTTTCACTTTCGGGTCCTACCATAATGCCTGGGCAATCTATCAAAGATAAAATAGGAATATCGAAGGCATCGCACAGTTGTATGAATCTTGATCCTTTATCAGCGCCAGGTGAGTCTATAGCTCCAGATAGATGACCAGGATTGTTTGCAACAACTCCAACAGGTTTGCCTTCTATTCTTATCAACGAAGTAATTATTCCAGGGGCCCAGTCTTTTCTAATCTCTAAAACAGAATCTATATCAGCAATCCCATCAATAATATCTCGCATATCGTAATATCTCAGCCTATTCTCAGGGACTGCAAATCTTAGTTTTCTAGCATCAGGTGCTGTCCAGTTTTTTATTGACCCTTGAAAATAAGAAAGGTATTTTTTTGCAACCTCAACGGCCTCTTCTTCGTCTTTTACAGCTATATCCACGACTCCATTGGGAACCTGAACATCCATAGGTCCTACTTCATCAGGGGTAAAAACTCCCAAACCTCCGCCTTCAATCATGGCGGGGCCGCCTACGCCTATATTTGAATCTTCCGTTGCAATGATGACATCACAACACCCCAATAGGACTGCATTACCAGCAAAACATCTTCCAGTGGTTATACCAATTACTGGAACTAAACCTGACAATTGAGCAAAATAAGTAAAAGCCAGACAATCCAGGCCGGCCACTCCTGAAGTATCTGTATCTCCAGGTCTACCTCCTCCACCTTCAGCAAATAAAATAGTAGGTAGTTCATTCTGCTCTGCTATTTCAAACATTCTATCTTTTTTGGCATGGTTCATTTTGCCTTGAGTGCCTGCAAGAACCATATAATCATAAGACATTGCCATAACTCTAGAAGCGCTCTCAGGAAATAAATGACCATTAACATGCCCAAGACCACAAACCATACCATCGCCGGTAGTGTTTTTAATTAAATCTTCTTCACTTCTCCTTCTTCTTTGTGCAGCCATTACAACTGATCCGTATTCCAGAAAACTTCCTTCATCACAAAGATGTGCGATATTTTCTCTTGCAGTTCTATGACCCGTTCCATATCTTTTCTTCACAGCCTCAGGACGATTGATATCATGACTTGCTTCTTTCCGATCGAGAGCTTCTCTGAGATCTGGTCTAATCCAATCTAAATCTATTTCTTCTTCATCACTCAAGTTTTGTTTTTCAACATCAGCTAGACGAATGAGCATTAAGGAATGTCCTTCAAAAACTGTATCTAAATTTGAGACAGATATTTCTTCTACCACTCCGCTAACTTGAG
>CACFXJ010000029.1:0-8371 GCA_902570225.1 uncultured SAR86 cluster bacterium | reverse complement strand
GCCTCAACAATAGATTGCGATACATCAAATTTCTTAAAGTTATCCTTAAATTGAGTAACTAGTTTATTTTCATACTCTGCATACGAAGAAGGATCAGACCAGTTTTTAATTGGATTGAGCAGATTGCTATCTACACCTTCTACATTTAGTGGCACATCAAGGTTCATTCCCTCTATTGTTTCAGTCTCAACACCACTTAAAGCTCCTGATTGAATGGCAGAGATTATTGATCTAGTAACGGGTATATCAAATCTCTTTCCAACACCATAAGGCCCGCCCGTCCAACCAGTGTTTACAAGATAAACTTTACTATCAAATTCTTCTATTCTTTTCATAAGCAGATCAGCATAGACTCCAGCTGCTCTAGGGAAAAAAGGAGCCCCATAACAAGTTGAAAAAGTAGTTTTGAAAGCTTCAGTAGAACCAACTTCAGTAGAACCTATAGCGGCGGTATAACCGCTCAAAAAGTGATAAGCAGCCGCTTCTTTGCTTAGGATAGAGACAGGAGGTATAACTCCAGAAAGGTCACATGTCAGAAATATTACTGCATTAGGCTCGCCGCCTGCATTCTCATCAGCTCTTTTCTCTATGTGCTCTCTAGGGTAAACAACACGTGTATTCTCTGTTAGAGAAGGATCTGAGTAGTCTGGATTCTTTGTTTCTGGATCAATTACTACATTTTCCATCACACTACCTTTTTTAATGGCATCCCAAATAACCGGTTCATTCTTTTGGGTCAGGTCGATACATTTAGCATAGCAACCTCCCTCGAAGTTGAATACGGTTCCTGGGCCCCAACCATGCTCATCATCTCCGATAAGATTTCTTGCCGGATCAGCAGATAAAGTTGTTTTACCTGTTCCTGAAAGTCCAAAGAACAGACAAACCTCTCCATTTGCTCCCACGTTAGAAGCACAGTGCATAGGCAGTACATCTTTTTCAGGTAGTAAGAAGTTTTGAACAGCAAACATAGACTTCTTCATTTCTCCCGCATAAGGCATACCTGCTAGAAGGACCTTCTTTCTTGTAAAATCAAGCAAAACAACGCCATCGCTGTTAGTTGAATCTCTTTGAGGTTCACAAACGAATTGAGGTGCGCTCATTATCTCCCAATGTTGTTTGCCTGCTGGATTAAAATTTTTAGGTCTAATAAACATTTGTTTGCCAAAAAGATTATGCCAAGCCCATTCAGTTCTAATCTTTACTGGAACATAGTATTCAGAGTGCTCACCAACATGAAGAGATGAGACAAAAGTATCTCTTTCGTCCATATACTCATTAACCCGTTGCCAAAGGGCATTGAAGGCCTCGCTATCAAATGGTTTATTTACTTCACCCCAATCTACAGAGTCCTTTGTAGATTCATCATTTACAATAAACCTATCAAGAGGGCTTCTACCAGTTCTCTTTCCAGTTTTTACCAACAAGGCTCCATTAGAAGCAAGCTCACCTTCGCCTCTTTCTAGGGCTTGGTCGATAAGTTCTTCTACAGATAAATTTTCGAAAATAGACGGCATTCAAGAATCCTTTTTAAACTGCCGAGTATTATATAGATTTAATTTTATTTATGAGAATGAATTTCATTTACATTTCTGAAAATGACAAGACAATAAATCATCAAAATACATAGAGATATGAACACCCAACCAGGAATACTAATGCCTAAAAAGGTCCATAAAACCTCTGCGCAATTACCATCTCCTGTAAAAGCAAGGATTATTACTTCTAAGAAAGGTAGTGTAGAAATCAGGTAATCAATATCTGGAGCACAACTTGGTACTAATTCTGCTGGCAGGCTTTGTAAATATAATTGTCTAGATGCAAGAAGCATTCCAACAACAATACTTAGAAAGATTATTGAAATAAAAATTTTATAGTTCAATAACTTGCTGGGATTTACCAAGAATCCTATAGCAGCCAGGATCCCAGTTACTATTACAGCCCCTCTTTGCATATAACAAAGGATGCAAGGCTTGAGTGCAAGAAAATGCTCCATAAAGAGAGCTACTGCTATCATTCCTATTGAGGCCAGTAAGAAAACTAAGAAAGTTCTCCTAGGATCTTTGATTATTAATTCCATTAGTGTGCTTGATCCCAATTATCTCCAACTCCTACATCAATTTCTAAAGGAACATCTAAACTTGCCGCACCCATCATAGAATCAGTTAACAAGTTTATAACACTATCTATCTCCTTTTTAGGCGTGTCTAGGATTAGTTCATCATGGACTTGAAGAATGAGTTTAGCTTTAACATTTTCTGCCTTAATTGCCTGATGCGTTTTAATCATCGCAATTTTCATTATATCTGCAGCAGTTCCTTGCACCGGTGCATTTATTGCAGCTCTCTCAGAAGCTTGTCTTCTTATCGCATTACTAGCATTGATATCTCTTAAATAGAGTCTTCTTCCAAATAAAGTTTCAACGTATCCATTCTGACTAGCAAAGTCTTTAGTAGACTCCATGTATTTTTTAACTCCTGGATACTTTTCAAAGTACATAGCCATATATTCTGCAGCTAGATTTCTAGAGATACCAAGCTGCTTACCAAGACCAAAAGCTGAAATTCCGTAAATAAGTCCAAAATTGATTGCTTTGGCATTTCTTCTAAGATCTGCTGTTACCTCCTCTATAGCAACATCAAATACTTCACTGGCTGTCTTGCTATGAACATCTTCCCCCTCTTGAAATGCTTGCAGCAGTCCAATATCCTTTGAAATATGAGCCATAATACGTAGTTCTATTTGAGAGTAATCTGCTGAAATAAACCTATGTCCTTTTGAAGGCTCAAAAGCCTGTCTGATTCTTCTCCCATCTTCTGTTCTTATTGGAATATTTTGAAGGTTGGGATCTGAAGAAGATAATCTTCCAGTAGTTGTTACAGCCTGATGAAAAGAGGTATGTACTTTTCCTGTAGTTTCAGAAATCTGTCCTGGTAATTTATCTGTATAAGTTGACTTGAGTTTGCTTAATGTCCTGTGCTCAAGTAATACTCTAGGCAATTCATATTCCTCTGCAAGCTCGACAAGAACTTTCTCATCAGTGGAAGGTTGACCTCCTGGAGTCTTTTTAATAATTCTATAATTTAATTTGTCAAAAAATATTTCTCTCAACTGTTTAGTAGAGCCTAAATTAAATTCTTCTCCTGCAATTTCATAAGCCTTTTTTTCTAATTTCTTAATACGGTTCTCTAGATCTTTTGACTGAGAGCTCAGAATTTTGGAATTCAATATAGCGCCGTTTTGTTCCATTTCTGATAGAACTTCTATCAATGGTATCTCTATTTCATCATTTAGTTTTTTTAGAGACGCTACACTTTCTAGCTTTGGATTTAATTCTTCATAAAGCCTTAAGGTAATGTCGGCATCCTCAGCAGCATAGTTTGTGGCTTCTTCAATAGGTACTTGATCAAAAGTAATCTGTTTGACTCCCTTTCCTGCAACATCTTCAAAAGTCGAAGTTTTGTAGTTTAAATAATAAGAGGATAGAGCATCCAAGTTATGTCTTGTTGCAGAAGCATCAAGTACGTAACTCATCATCATAGTGTCATTTTTAATAGATGAAATATTGATTCCATATTTTGCTAGCACATTCCTATCGAACTTTATGTTTTGTCCAATTATTTTGTTTTTTGAGCTTTCAAGAACAGGTTTCAAAGCATCTAAAACTACATTTAGCTTGAGTTGATTAACTGTGTCATCCTGATGATTAATAGGAATGTAATATGCCTCTCCGAGTTTATAGCTTAATGAGATACCTACTAAATCAGTATCCATATAATCTAAACCTGTTGTTTCGGTGTCTATAGCAATAGTCTTTGCTTTCGATGCATTTTTGATGACTTTCTCTAATAAATCCTGTGAAGAAATACAAATGTAAGATGAATTGACCTTTGTAGTTGTTGTTTTCTTCTCAGGAACTTCCTGCAGCCAAGCATTAAATTCTAATTCTTTATATATTTCAGTGAGTTTCTCTGTATCTGGTTCTAATCTTGCTAAATCTTCTATACCCAACTCAAGCTCAACATCTGTCTTTATTTTTACTAACTCATGGGCCAGATCAAGCATTTCGATGGAAGACCTTAAGTTTTCACCAACCTTTCCTCCTATAGATTCAGAGTTCTCCTTTACTCCCTGTATGTCACTATATTCATTGAGCCACTTTACTGCTGTCTTAGGGCCGACTTTGTCTACTCCTGGAACGTTATCAGATTTATCACCTATTAACGCCAGATAATCTGTTATTAATTCAGGGCCTACTCCAAATTTTTTTAAAACTCCGCTTTCATCAAGTAGCTCTCCTGACATGGTATTTACAACACTTACGTTCTCACATACGAGCTGAGTCATATCTTTGTCACCGGTAGAAATGACAGCATTCAATTTCTTTTGTCTTGCCTGCTCTGCCAATGTTCCAATTACGTCATCAGCCTCGACACCGGGAATCATGATTAATTTAATCCCCATTAAAGAAATGATTTTATGAATTGGTTCAATCTGTTGAACTAAATCTTCAGGCATGGGAGGCCTATTGGCTTTGTATTCAGAATACATGTCATGCCTAAAAGTTTTACCTTTGGCATCAAAAACTACTGCTAAAGGACTTTCTGGATGATCAATAAGAATCTTTTTGATCATACTTATAACGCCTTTAATAGCTCCTGTTGGTTGATTTTTGCTATTCGTTAGTGGAGGTAAGGCATGATAGGCCCGATATAGATATGATGAGCCATCAACTAAGATTATGGGGTCTTTTTCTTCACTCATTAAGTTTTATTTCCTTAGATATAGCCTATTTCTTCCAGACCCTTTATCTCTCCAACTCTCCTCTTCTTCAAGTCCTGCAAACGACATAATCTCTTCAATCTCTTCTAGATTTTCTATTAGATTTTTTCCCTCTATTTCCACATGAACGCTTTCAACACTGGAGAGCACTTTTGCTCCTCCTTTAAGTATCTCAAGTTCTTTTCCATCTACATCAAGTTTTATGTGATCAGGTGAGGGAACTCCATTCATATCATTCAGCTCATCAAGCTTAATGGCTATCACTGATTGATAACCATTTACCTCAAACTCCCCAAACTGATTAGAGCTAGAGCCAATGCTATTATGTGAGGCTCCTGCACTCGTATCTTTCATATATAAGTCCAGAAGCTGGGTTTCTTCGCTGCCCGCGAAGCAAAGTGCATGTATATGTTCATCCAGACCATTGAGCCTTATATTTGCATTAAGAGTGGCATAAGATTCAGCGGATGGCTCTAGTGACAGAACGTTATTTTTCTTTTCAATTGCAGCATAAATGCTAAATACTCCAATATTTGCACCTACATCCCATAAAGTTTGCCCTTCCTTCAAATATTCTCTTATCCATTCAAAGGTTTCAGGTTCACTTCTTTCTGAGTTGGGGTCTTGAGGTACAGATCCAGGCGAATCTATTCTAAACTTTAAAGAACCTCTGTCAGTTTGAATTGAATGAGTTTCTTTCAAGGACTCTGCAAGTCTTGCATAAGTTTTTAACTTAGTTCGTTGATGGGCACCTAAAGTAAATAATGTGCTTAGCCCTTTAATAATGTTTGCTCTTGTCTTACTAATGATAATTTCCTTTATCTAATTTTACCCTAGAAAAATTTTAAAAAAAAAATAAAAAAATGAACTTTTCTTAACACTTTTTGTCTCTATATATGAAAGACACGAACCCTAACTTTCAATAAAGCTTCAAGTAACCCCAAATACTTGGAGCTTTTTTACTTGAGCTCATTTATTTTTTCTAATAAAGCTGCAATTCCTGTTTTGTTTGTTGCAGAGGTCGCAATAACGTGGTGTTTTGTTGAGAGCTTTTGTAAAGTTTTTTTCGCACTCTTGGTGACCTGAGACGCCTTATTGTTAGAAAGTTTATCAGCCTTATTTAGCAGTAAGATCATAGGGAGATCTTTAGTTTCACACCAATCAATTAACTTTAAATCATCTTCTTTGAAGGGATGCCTGATATCCATAATGATGCACAGCGCATTAAGACTTTTTCTAGTCATTAGATATTTCTCTATTTCTTGACCCCATTCGGAACGCATTTTTTTTGACACCTTTGCGTATCCATAACCGGGCAAGTCAACAATCTTAAATACTCCTGTCGAGTCTATATCAAAAAAATTTATTGCTTGCGTTCTTCCTGGCGTCTTGCTTGTTTTAGCTAACTTTTTATTATTGGTAAGCGCATTAAGGATACTTGATTTGCCACAATTTGATCGCCCACAAAAAGCTATTTCAGTGCCTTCATCTAAAGGCAAATCTTCACTTGTAGGGTAGCTGCCAGTGAATTTTGCGTTCTGAAAAAATGTATTATTCATTTAAGTTATAAATTTAGGATCGCCAGAAAGGTTAGTATATAATGTCGGCGCGCCACATCATATTTAAAGATAAATTCTTAGATGAAACTAAAAATTCTTATAACTCTTATCTCTTCTGTCCTCTTTATAGGGGCAGGTGACCCAGATGCTGGAAAGGAAAAAGTGGCTGTTTGTTCGGCGTGTCATGGTGCTGATGGAAATAGCGTAGTAGGTCTTTGGCCCTCTTTGGCAGCACAGAATGAAAAGTATCTTCTTAAACAACTAAGACTAGTTAAATCTGGTGATAGAGTTATTGATTCAATGGTGGGGTTACTAGATAACCTTCAAGATTCTGATTTAGAGGACATATCAGCTTTTTATGCTTCTCAAAAAAATAAGGTAGGTAAGGCAGAGGAATCCAAAGTTGATTTAGGCAGGAAGCTCTACTATGCAGGCAACCTTGAGAAAGGAGTCCCTGCTTGCTCCGCTTGCCATTCTCCAAGAGGTCTAGGCAACGGACCTGCGGCCTATCCTTTGCTTAGTGGCCAGCATCCTGATTATGTAGCCAAAGCACTTAAGGATTATAGGTCAGGCCTAAGAGTAAATGAGGATCCATCTAAAATTATGGCAGCTATAGCTTACAAATTAGATGATAATGAAATTGATGCTCTTTCAAGCTTTGTGCATGGCTTATACTGATTAGATGATCAAAAAACTTATTTCTTTATCAATATTAACAGTCGTTTTAGGGTGCTCTTCCGAGGATAGCCCGTCTCTTGAAGTAAATACCGGAGAAAAATATAGAGCTGGAGTTCATTACGAAATCGTGGATAACCCAACAACAGTTCGTGATCCTTCAAAAATTGAAGTCACAGAAGTTTTTTGGTTCGGATGTAATCACTGTTATGCATTAGAACCCTACATAGCCAGATGGAAAAAAGACATCCCAGCAGATGTTACTTTCATAAAGTCTCCAGCCACCTGGAATGAAATGCTTAAAACGCATGCAAATATTTACTACACAGCAAAGGCTCTGGGTATAGAACAGCAATTTGTTCCCGCTGCATTCAATACAATACAGAATGAAGGAAGAATGCTTACAGGCAATACAGAGTTGGAGTATTACTTTAGAGGGTTCGATGTTCAAAAAGATAGATACAAAGCAGTGTCTACTTCTTTTGGAGTCAGAAATGCTGTGGACCAAGCAGATAAGAAAATGAAACAGTGGAAAGTAACTGGTGTACCTTCATTAATCGTAAATGGAAAATATAAAGTGTCTGCATCTCGAGCTGTTCGAACAGATCAGCTATTTGATGTTGTAGATTTTCTAATACAAAAGGAAAGAAAGTAGATTCCTCCCTTAAAGTTGAATAAGTTCCCGATTTCTCCTCTCTTCCTTCCGGCTAATAAGCTTGAATGGATAGAGAAAACCTTCGCAAAAGGTACCGATAGTATAATATTAGATCTGGAAGATTCAGTTCCTGAAGATCAGAAATCACAAGCTAGAGAAGCTCTATGTTCTCATCTCCATGAGAATAATTACTCCGGCAATCTTATTGTTAGAGTAAACCCAATTAATGATAGCGTGGGTCAAGAAGATATTCGCTTATTGACTGATTCTAACCTTGGGATAAGTGCATATATGTTACCCAAGGTCGAGGAAAGCGGATTAATATCAAGTCTGCCTGACATAGACATCATTGCTTTGCTAGAAACTCCAATATCTATAAAGAATATCTCTGAAATAGCCTCCGTTGACAAAGTCAAAGGATTAGCTCTTGGTGGTGCAGATCTTAGTGCTAGTTTAGGTTCAACCATGGATTGGGACTCTCTTCTCTATGTACGTTCTAAAATAGTCTTAGAAGCAGCAATTAATAACTTATTTTCTATCGATAGCCCTTTCATGAATATTGATAACTTAGATGCATTACAAGAAGAGAGCAAAAGGTCAAAAGCTATGGGCTTTAATGGCAAGGCCGCAATACACCCGAGCCAATTGGAAGTTATTAAGAATTCTTTTATTCCCAATGAAGATGAGATCGAAGAAGCTA
>CACFXJ010000028.1:0-9515 GCA_902570225.1 uncultured SAR86 cluster bacterium | reverse complement strand
GATTCGTAACCAATACCTAATTCGACCTGATTGGATTGAAAGGGTGAGCTCTCATCATAGTCAGTAAACTTTAGACCGTTTTGAGAACCAACAAATAACCAATTATTTTCCATTTGATAACCCATATCTGTGATATCTAAATTCTTATCAAAGTAAAAAATACCTACATCATGATATCGCTGCTTGTTGGGTGATGTGGTCATCCTAAATCGGAATGCATTTCCTGAATCTTTCTCAAGAATTGGATCATCAACTTGAGAATTGATAAAAATTGCATCAAAACGCAAAGTATCTTTTGGTCTATAAATTATATCGACAGAATTGACATTGGCGTCCCTGTCTAAAACAGGTCTTTTTGTAAAGGTACCCAGATAACCAATTGAAAATTTCTTTTCTGCTTTTCGTAATCTAACTGAGTAAAAATCTCTTCCTTGACTAAATTCTTCATCTGCTTCTGAAGCCCCTAAAAAAACCAAGATCAAAAGATTCGTTTTGTTGAGTATAGCGAACAGCATAATCAATATCGGAAATACCCACCTGAGATGATTTGCAAAGATCTTGTAAAGAATCTAAATATCTTGAGCAATCATAATCTGGAGCAGCACCTATTCGTCTAGTATTTATTACATAGAAGAATCTGAAACCTTTAACATCGAATAATGAATGATTTTCCGAGAAAAAAGGCCTTTTATCAGAATAAAAAGTCTCGCTAGAGTCAAAATTCACAACCAACTCATCACTTTCTACCTGTCCAAAATCAGGATTCAAGGCTATATTTAACTGTTTGCCCGCATCTATTTTCCAAAAAATTTCTGCACCTACCTTTTTATCTAAATCTTCGATAACTCTGTCATCTGAAAAATTTATATATGGAAAATAGTCTATCTTCGAGACATCATAATTATTAAATTCGTAATCATTAAATATAGAGATGAATTTTTCTGTTCTTGGATTACCTTTAATGGTTGTGTAAACCTTAAATTCACCTCTTAACCATCGGTAAAAAGAAAGCTTAACCTTTCGTTTATCTCCGGTTTGAGCTTTCATAGGTGCCACGCTCCAAGGGATAAACATTTCAGCGTACCACGCATCCTTGCCTATCGTTACTCCATAGCCCCAATCAGCATCCCAATCGTAGTTCATTTCATTTTCATTTCGAACTACATTATCAAGAATAGATCCTCCAGCTGATATTGAAAACCCATAAGACAAAAGACCGTCTCCATCAAAATCTATGGAGACTCCAACCATATCAGCATTGGCCATTTCCTCGTCGCGCTGATGCTTTTGTGATCTAATCGTTTCAACATCTTGATAACTTATAAAGCCAAAATAAATGCCTTTTTCATCTTCAAGAACAAGAACTTTTTGTGAGCCTGATGCATCATCGAGAGTAAATGGAAGACTCTCATAATATTTAGTGATTTCCCTAGCTCCAGACCATTCTTTTTCATCAAGTAGTCCGTCGGTCGTGATTTCCAGAGAATAAAGTAAGGGGGCTACAAAAAATAAATTGAGATAAAAGAATTTAATGAGCGTCCTGTGCAAGATGATTCCCCTTAAGAGGCGGTCATTCTATTCTTTAAGGATTTTAAAATCTATATCTAAGTTTTACCGTAAAGTTTTCTTTCTCGGGATTATTCCAAGGTCTTCTGTAGAGGTTTGAAAGATTATCTTCTTCATCATTAACAGAAACTCTACCTCCCTTTGAATATACTAAGTAAAGATAAGAAAGTGGCATAATCTCATATCTATATCTAACTTGGAATGCTAATTCACTTATCGTAATAGGTGAAATAGAAATATCTATTGGCACTAACTTTCCTTTGTTATCTCCAAGATAAGGAGTGGGATTTCTTCCGGTAAACGCTACTAGTTGAGCTTTTATTCTTAACTCATGTTGATTATTTTTAAACCACTCAAGCTCAAAAACACTGGTTCGCTGTTTTCTTTCATAAGTAGCTAATAGATTAGCATCTAACCAATTTAACCAATTTTTCTCTTCAGAATGATTATAGGACATGTTGAATGAAAGGTTATCGAGAGGCATAAACTTAATAGAAGCCCTAGAAGAGTTTTTCCAACCTATACCAGGTGAATGCTCGCTACCCTTACCTCTTTCAAACCTTAAACTGTAGACATACTTTGGTTTTCGCGGTCCAGTAAATTCTGCATAGCCTCCCATTCCTTTAGGCATATCAATATATGGAGCTAGAGCAGACCCTCTGGTTATTCTTGTGTTTTTCCCTGTACTTCTATAAAAAATTTCAGTCTTGAATTCAGAAAGATCAGTAAAATTTGTCTCCACTTTTAAAGCAAAGTTAGATGACTCCCTGACTGTGTCGGCATTAAATTTAGACCCGTAACCAACCTCAAACAATCGAGATCTGAGTGCAGAACCCTCGGCAAATCTTGTCTTTTTAAATTGGGTCCTTCCATTAAACATTAAGCGGTCATTTAATATGAGATATCCCATATCGTTTAGATCAAGCTCATCATCGTAGAAATTTATGCCTATACCCGATGAAAAGTCTTGATTAGGGTTATACGAGTAACCCATTGTCAAACCGAATCCATCTTGGCTTTTGACACTTGAATGCATCAAATTACCATTCATTCTATGAACTTTAGAAGGAAGATACATAAAGTCTACTGAATTAACTTGAGCATTTTCACCCGATACAGGCTTATCAACATATGTACCCAAATATCCATATTTCAGGTCATTTACTTTTGTGTTTAGCCTAACCGCATAAAAATCTCTGCCTTGAGAAAATTTTTCATCTCTCTCAGAAGCGCTCATAAAACCAAAATCTACTTCTCCTTTTTGGGTATATTTCAAGGCAAAATCTATTTCGCTAGTTTCTGATTTAGTTTCTTGGCAGTATTCCTTCAAGTTGCCGTATATATCGCATTCATAATCAGGCCTGCCGCCTATCCTTCTTGTGTTAATAATTCTGTGCATGCGATCACTAACATCAAACATACTATTATTTTCGGCAAAGAATGGTCTCTTATCTGAATAGAAAGTTTCGAAAGCAGAGAAATTAACAACAACTTCATCACTTTCAACTTGTCCAAAATCTGGGTTCAAGGTGAGGTTAAGCTGCTTACTTGAATCAATTTTCCAAAAAATTTCAGCCCCTGCTTTAGAGAGTTGATCTGAATTAGCAATATCTTCTGTTAAAGTTGTGTAAGGAAAAAAATCTAATTTTGTACCTGAATAGTTATTAAACTCAAACTCATCAAAAACAGATAAATAAACATTTTCGTAGACACTTCCTTTGATAGTTGAAAAACCTCTCCCGATACCCATCAACATCCTGTAAAAAGCCATTTTTATTTTTCTTTTCTTGCCTGTTTGAGTTTTCATTGGGGCAATGGTCCAGGGTATAAAAGTTTCCGAGTACCAAACTCCGTCCTTGACTATAGCTGCGGACTGCCAATCAGCATCCCAATCCCAATTTCTCTCCTTTTCGTCTGTTACCGTTGCATCACCAATTGATCCGCTGGAAGAAATAAAAAAGTTATATCCCTCAATACTATCGCCATCAAAGTCTATAACTATTCCATTCTTATCAGATAATGCTCGCTCTTGATCTCTCAAGTGATTATTGATTCTCATCGTTTCGTTGGTCTGATAATTTTTAAAACCAAAATAGAGGCCCTTGTCTGATTCAATGATCAGTATTTGGGTTTTGTAATCATTTACTTCTCTTAAGGAATACGGATAGACTTCATACAAACTGTCAATCACTTGGGCTTTTTTCCACTCTGCTTCATCAAGAGATCCATCAATTGTTATTTCAGATGACAAAGAAAACGACAATGTAAAGATCAAAAAAAGACCTATGGTCTTTAGATAGCGCATTTAATCTATAACAGTAATATTTATTCTTTGTGAGATTATTGGAGGATTGTGAGGTGTATGGGTCATGTCCCCAAGCACAAGTTGCATAGAATAGTCACCAGGCATTAGATCTACAAGTGATTCAGTCTGTCCTCCTCCAAAATGGATATGATTGGAAGAAGAAGGTATAGGCTTAGATAGATCAATATCATCAACGTTAATAAGTAAATGATGATGACCCGTATTTGATCTATCGGTACCTGCAGGAGCTATACCCATTCCAGATAATCCAAATTGAATAAGAAAAGGAGATTCTACTCTGTCTCCATCTTCTAAATTAATGAAATAAACCTTAGGGTTTGCACTGATTGAAAAAGTTGCAAAAATTGTAGAAATAATTAATAAAATTTTCATAAGCTTATAAATATCCACCAGATCCATATAAAAGCGGTTTCAAATCAGGGCTATTTATAACTCTGTCCACAGTGCCAATAAAAATAGTATGACTTGTGTGATCAACCTGATTTGTTTTCGTACAAAATATATTAGATAAAGCGTCTTCATTATAGATATAAGGACCTTGATCTTTCCAAGATTCACTAACAAAACGTGATTCGCCTTCTTCGCTATTGCTGCAAACTTCAGCAAGTTCTTTCTGCAAACTGGATAAGACGTTTATACAGAAATTAGAGTTGTCCAACAGAATTTTATGTAAAGAAGCATCCTTGTTTATACACACCAACATCGATGGAGGATCTAGTGATAAAGAAGTAACAGAAGTTGCTGTCATAGCATGCCTCTGTCCTTCAGCAGCAGCTGAAATAACATTGACAGTAGAGGTTATTCCTCTCATTGAATTTAAAAAGTTTTGCTTTATATCTGAGTCTTGCATTTAGAAAACATCAGTTAAATTTTAGCTACTGATGGTATGAAGAGGCATAATATTGTCCATATGGCTAAAAGACAAGCTACATCAAGAATTATTGCAGGCAGTTACAAGGGCACTAAACTTTCATTCAAGCCAAATAAGAATTTACGTCCTACTGAAAGCAAAACTAAAGAAACCCTATTTAATTGGCTTTTAAATGATTTGCATAAAAAAAAATGTTTGGACATGTTTGCAGGTACAGGAGCATTGGGGCTAGAAGCTCTTTCTAGGGGGGCTGATGAAGTAGTATTCTTTGAAAAACAAAAAGCCCTCTGTGGTGCTATTGAAGTTGTAGTAAAAAAACTAGGCATAAATAATAAGTGTCGAGTTATAAATGCGAATTCAACAGCATTTGATTTCACAACACTAAATACTAAATTTGATTTAATTTTTTTAGATCCTCCTTTTCAAGAAAGCCTTATCCAAAAATCTTTGAATATAATATCTGAAAATCAATTATTAACAGAGCAGGGTTTAGTTTATATTGAATGCGAAAGAGACCTTGATTTAGGGTCCCTGAAAACCAACCTTACTCAACTAAAACTTTCTAAAGGAGGAGAAACAAAATATTGTCTATATGAAAGCTAGATTATTTTTAATTCTTATCTTTGCTACTCTCTTGGTAGTTTTATTGACGAACGGATCATCCGATCTCATTCCTGCGAAAGAAATTTTAGTTCTTGATAAGAAAATTACTTTAAATACTGAACTGACAATATCGTTAATTGTTCTGAGTGTGCTATTGGGAGTTTTTTTTATAGGTGTAATAGAAAGATTATTTTTTTCTACAGGAAAAGAGAAACAAAAGAAGCAGTAAGACTATTTCCTTTTCATAGACTCAAAAAACTCAGCGTTAGTTTTATAGTCCTTAAGTTTATCAAGCATCCATTCCATAGCAGCTGTGTCATCCATTTCATTAAGAAGTTTTCTCAAAACAGTAATATTTCTTAATTCTAAGTCAGTGGTTAAGAGATCCTCTCTTCTGGTTCCTGTTTTTCTAACGTTGATTGCGGGGAAAACTCTTTTTTCTGCAATCTTACGATCAAGATTTATCTCGGAATTTCCTGTACCTTTAAATTCTTCAAAAATCACTTCATCCATTCTAGATCCTGTATCAATTAAAGCAGTCGCTATGATAGATAAACTTCCACCCCCTTCAATATTTCTAGCGGCACCAAAAAATCTTTTTGGTTTTTGAAGTGCATTAGCATCAACACCACCTGTAAGAATTTTTCCTGAAGCAGCTTGCGTCGAATTATACGCTCTCGCCAATCTTGTTATCGAGTCTAACAAAATCACAACATCGTGTTTGTGTTCAACCAATCTTCGGGCTTTGTTAATTGCCATCTCGGCAACCTGAACGTGTCTAGTGGGCGCTTCATCAAAAGTACTTGCGATTACCTCACCCTTAACAGAACGCTTCATTTCAGTTACTTCTTCAGGTCTTTCATCAACCAGCAAAACCATAATCTTACATTCTGGATTATTTCTTTCTATTGAATGAGCTATGCTTTGCAGCAATAAGGTTTTGCCCGCCTTGGGTGGTGAGACAATCAGTGACCTTTGTCCTTTTCCAGTTGGGGCAGTCAGGTCAATAACTCGTGAAGAAAGATCTTCGGTACTACCAGTGCCTAGCTCAAAAAGCATTCTTTCATCAGGGAAAAGTGGGGTTAAGTTTTCAAAAGATGGTTTATTTTTTGTCTTGTCCGGTTCCTCGAAGTTTATCTCTTCTATTTTTAAGATAGCAAAGTATCTTTCACCATCTTTAGGGGATCTAATTTTGCCTTTAATAGTATCTCCTGTTCTAAGACCAAATCGCCTTATTTGACTGGGAGATACATATATATCATCTGGTCCTGCCAAATAGGATGAGTCAGGAGATCTCAGAAAGCCAAATCCGTCTTGGAGAATTTCAAGGACTCCTTCGCCTTCGATATCTTCACCGCTTTTGGCCTTGCTTTTGAGGATTCCAAAAACTATATCTTGTCTTTTTGCGCGCGAAGCATTTTCAATTCCGCACTCTTCACCAAGCTCAATGAGCTGTTCAACTGGCATTTTTTTTAGTTCTGTTAATTGCATAAAATAAAGTTAATGCTTGAAAAAAGGGATCGACCAAAGAAACTTTGGTAAAACCATAGTAACCTTGTTAGAAATTAGAGTCTAGTATTTTCTAAAGGTTAGATTCTATAAATTCTGTTAGTTGTGTTTTGCTTAAAGCGCCTACTTGCTGAGCAACTAACTCTCCGCCTTTAAAAATTGCCAAGGTGGGAATACTCATTACGTTTTGTTGTGCAGCTGAAGTTTGATTTGCGTCCACATCTAGTTTTCCAACTTTAATTTTATCTGAAAACTCTATGGCTATTTCTTCAACGATGGGACCTACCATTTTGCAAGGTCCACACCAAGTAGCCCAGTAGTCTACTAATACAGGTTTTTCAGATGCGTTTACTTCAGTCTCGAAATTGTCATCGGTTAATGTGACAACGTTCATACTTCCTCCTTGGAAATTTTGGATTGGAATTTATACAGGATCATTTGTTGGAACTATTATTGGTCCAAATACTTTATTTTTCAAGATTCTAATTATCTTTTTGTAGTTACTGCTCCCTCTGAAGCTGAAGCTACAAGGGATCTATATTTATCTAACACCCCTCCTTCTTCATCCTTAACTGGACAAACCCATGAATCTTTTCGTTTTAGGATTTCTTCCTCTGTTAAATCTAAGTTTATTTGATTGTTTTCCGCATCTATAGAAATCAAATCTCCATCTTGTATGAAAGCAATAAGACCACCATCGAATGCTTCAGGGGTAATATGCCCAACAACAAATCCATGTGTACCTCCAGAAAACCTTCCATCTGTTAGAAAGGCTACTTTATCGCCTAAGCCCTTTCCCATGATTGCAGATGTAGGGCTTAACATTTCTCTCATTCCTGGTGCACCCCTAGGGCCTTCGTACCTTATAACAAGAACATCTCCCTCAGAAATTTGGTTAGAAAGAATGCCTTCCATTGCATCCTCTTCGGAGTTATAGACCTTAGCTTTTCCTTCAAACCTTAATCCTTCTTTTCCTGAGATTTTTGCAACCGCACCTTGTGGAGCCAAATTGCCATACAAAATTCTTAAATGGCTATCAGGCTTTATGGGGTCATCAAAATTAGAAACAATCTTTTGATCGTATGGATAATCTTCATATTCAAGAAGATTTTCCTCTAACGTCTTGCCAGTAACTGTCATTTGCCTTCCATTTAAGAGATCCTTCTCAAGCATAGTTTTCATTAGAGGAACAATACCTCCAATTTCAATTAATTCGGACATTAGATAGTTACCACTAGGTCTTAGGTCAGCAAGTACAGGAGTTCGTTTACCAATTCTTTCAAAATCATCTAGAGATAAATCAACTTTGGCTTCATGAGCTATCGCGAGCAAATGTAAAACAGCGTTTGTAGAGCCTCCAAGCGCTATAACAACTGCAATTGCATTTTCAAAAGCCTCTTTTGTCATAATGTCGCGAGGTTTAATATCCTCACTAATTAAATGCATTATCGCTTCGCCTGCACTAGAAGAATCTAACATCTTGCTTCTTGAGGTGGCCTCTTGCGCAGAACTATTAGGAAGACTCATACCTAAAGCTTCTATCGCAGATGCCATTGTATTTGCAGTATACATTCCGCCACATGACCCTGGACCCGGTATAGCTGAAGATTCAATATCCAGAAGCTCTATATCTGAAATTGCACCTTCGGAGTGCTTGCCTACAGCCTCAAAAACAGAAACTACATCTGTCCTATTAGAACCCGGCTTTATGCTACCCCCATACACAAAAATTGAAGGTCTATTTAATCTTGCCATTGCCATTACACAGGCAGGCATATTTTTATCACATCCTCCAATGGTGACTAATCCATCAAAGCCTTGTCCACCTACTACGGTTTCTATCGAGTCTGCTATTACTTCCCTAGACACAAGAGAATATCTCATACCTTTCGTCCCCATCGATATTCCATCAGAAACAGTAATTGTGTTAAAAATTACTGCCTTCGATCCAACCGAGTTTGCACCTTCAGCAGCTGACTCAGCAAGTTTATCTATATGCATGTTACAGGGAGTTACCATACTCCATGTTGAAGCAATACCGACTTGGGGTTTATTAAAATCTTCAGACTCAAAGCCTACAGCTCTTAACATGGCTCTAGATGGAGCCTGCTCTACCCCATCAACAATTTCGGAAGAATATTTTCTCTTATCTTTTGACATAATTTAATTATAAGTTAGAAACAAGCTCTCTTATAGATTAAGCAATTGACGCTGCTAGAAGTTCTTGAGTATAAATATGATTAGGAGATTCGAATAAATCATCAGAAATTCCATCCTCAACTATATTTCCGTCTTTCATAACGTACACGTAGTCAGATAAAAATCTAATGACTTTCAGGTCATGACTAATGCACAAGTAAGCCAGCCCAAGTCTGGATTGAAGGTCTTTCAATAAATTTAAGATTTGCATCTGAATTGACACATCTAACGCTGAAGTTGGTTCGTCTAATAAAATGAGTTTTGGTTCAAGAATGATTGCTCTTGCGATTGCAACTCTTTGTCTTTGTCCTCCTGATAATTCATGAGGAAATCTAGAAAAGGATGCAGATTCCAATTCCACATCATTAAGAGCTTGAACAATTTTGTCTTTTCTTTCTTCCTTGGTTAAATTTGGTTGATGAACCTTTAAACCTTCGCCCA
>CACFXJ010000027.1:0-9971 GCA_902570225.1 uncultured SAR86 cluster bacterium | reverse complement strand
CCCCCAACATTCTTTCCTCTAGCTTTTTCATGAACAACTAGTTCCTCTAATTGGCAATATTCTCCGTTATACCTAAGTGCAAGATTGAAAGAAACAGAGGCCATACCAAGTATTTTTTCCTCTTCTTCTGCTATTACTAGGCTTCCTCTCTCATTAGAAATAACATCATTAAAAGTATTGGAATCAAAAATATTATTTGGATCAGACGTAGCTTCAGCCAAAACATCCAATAACTCTGAACATTGTTTTTCATCTTCAGGTATAGCGAGTCTAATATTTATACTCATAATTAATTCCTCTAAATTATTACTTTATCACCATACGCTACTCTGATACCCGACAGTATTTAGGAGCTGTGATTGGATTACATTGCACAGGTTTAGGCAAACTAACTTGATATTCATTACCAAAGTGAGTTGCAGGTAAGTAGTAATCAGTGCTTACGGCTTGAGCACCACTCTCAAAGGCCGCAACTTTTCTTCTTGTATCATTGTCACGAGCTTCACGAGTATCAGCATCTGCACGAGTACGAATCATATATCCTGCTTTAACCAGTCTTTGAATCTCTTCAAGCTGATCGACTGGATCATTAATAATCATGATAGCAGCAGCAGGATGCCCTTCTGGTGCATTAGTAAACATAGGTCGCTGCTGCCAGCCTTCATAATACATGTCCCTCTTTGAGCCGCCTTCATCCAAAATTAAAATAAACTTACCTCTAGCTTCGTCTAGCAAAGGCCACTGCAAATCAATTATGTCTCGAGGGCGAATGAGATTTTCACCTAGCTTCTCTTCAAGGATTGAGTCCATTAAGTTAAAAGCCTCTGGAGTAAAATTTTCCGGAGATGGTAGGCCAAAAATATAATCATCTTTAGCATTGAAGCTAATCCATATGGGCGCATGAGTTATATTTTTCTTTGACCAAGCAATGATTTGATTTAGACAAATACGAAGCGTTGCACAATTGCTGTTCATATCAATTTGTTGCACATGGCCGACGAGAAACCTAGCTTCATCGGCGACATAGAAAACATCTAATTCTAGCTTGCGGATTCCAAGGTCAAGCTGCTCGGCTAAAGAGATATGTTCATACTCAAGATTCTCCATCACTTCTGGATTTACTTGCATCAACTGCTTCACAAAACTATCGGGCATGGCTTTTTTATAGCTGTTATGACTTCCAACAAACTGTAAATGATTGATTTTAATGCCTACATTAGTTGATTCGGGTAGAACCATTTGATTAAAAAAAGTGATGATAATTAATGTAGAAAGTTTTATTAATTTCGTCATTCCTTCATTATCTTTATGATAGCTCTGGACGCTTTCCAGTAAAGTTATCAAAATAATCTTTAATAAATCTTAGATCTTTTTCTTTATCTCCAGAAGGGTTAAACAAATCCCCGAACACGATAGTCTTATTAGAGAAATCAACTCCGACCATCATAATTTTACTGTTGGTTTCATTTGCAATTCTTAAAAAACCTGATTTGAGTCTCTCTACTTTTTTTCTAGTTCCCTCTGGTGCTATAGCGATGGCAAAGCCTTTGTACTTGTTAGTAATATTTTGAATTTCTCCCTTTAATGCTTCAGGATTTATTCTATTAACTGGAATTCCACCCATTTTCTTAAGTAGCCTGCGAAATCCTTTTTTAAAAATTGAATATTTGCCTACCCAATGAATGCGAACATCGAGACTTAATATAAGCGACATAGCAAGAACAAAATCCCAGTTTGAAGTATGCGGTCCGGCAACTAACACCACACGCTGATCTTCAAGAAGACGACCGGCAGTTTTCCAACCTGATATCTTTATTAAGATTTTGCCCAGCCAAGTAACAAGTCTAGGTCTGTATGCGCGTAAATGTTCAGGAATAAAAAATTTCATCCTAGTACCTTAGTATTCCACCAAAAAATTACTGGGGTCATCAGGGCGGTTGGAAGTACCCACCATACCCATTCGGGTTCAAAAGGAGGATTAACAACTAAAACAGCTGTAATAACTGCAATAGTTCCTCCCATCATATTAGTTAAGTGTCTTGATATTCTTTCTTTTCCTGTTGCGGAATTATTTTTATAGCTCCTTAAATCAGCATAACCCAAAGCAATAGCTAAAAATCCGAAAACCAGAAGGACTATATATTGTGTATTACTATTCAAGAAATAGATTACAGCTAATATCCACATTCCTATTCCAGAAAAAATCATTAAGTAAACAGCAAGCCAATCTAAAATAGTTGCAATTCCTTTTCTGTTTCTTGCAAAGCGCATTCCTGCAAAAGCTAAATAGAAAGAGAAGACAGCTATAAGAAACAAAAAGATATTATTGCTGATAATAGACATTGGAATAGCTGTTAAGAATATAGTAACCATACCCCAGAAGTAAGTTCTACCTGAAAGTACATGCAGTTTTTTACCTTTCTCAGATGAAACTGCCAGAGCAGCACAAAGCAGTGAAGTTATTCCAGCTAGGATATGTATTGGTAATAGAATTGCCATTTAGAACTATCTACGAACCATAACCTTGGAATCTGCATTTAGATCACCATTCGGATCAACAAGATGCCCCGCTGGAAAAGATACAGAGGTAGCGGGCGTGGTTGTATCCAGACACAGAAAGTGGTTGTTGTCAGCATCGCCTAGATCTGCCAATGCTGCTGGACTCACCTCAGACCGATAGCCATTGGCTGCGGTGAGGCTTACCTTATATAACTTCCTCTGCGCCTCTCCCAACTCTTCTCTGTTGGGCAGTCTCACGCCACCTGTCCAGGTCACCCGCACCACCTGTTCGGTGGCAGCGGGGCAAGACGTTCCCCGACCTGACAGCGACCAGATATCCTTTGGCACCGCAGCAGCCAAAATAATCTCTGGGCCGGCTTCGAGAGGAATAACTGAGACTTGGGTACCACGAAAGTTCACCTGAGGACTGTCGGTGGCGTCTGAGAGTAAATCATCTACGATCAACACTTTAACTGGAGGGTCATCATCGGCATTACCGAATTCACCAATCAGCAAAACCGTCCGATTTTCATCCTTGTCGCCTGCTGGGCGTAGGGTGACACACATAGGTGTGTTAGTGGCTCCGGACTGCCTGACCACACGAAAGTCTTCAGCTTGCAAAGAATCTGGCTTAATGGTGTGACTTAAAACCACCGGCATACCATCCTCGCCCCCCCGCGCCTAAACACAAGACATTGGCGCCAAAGGGCAGTTTGTTGTCTAACCCAAAGAAAGCTGAAAGCGGACGTGCTGATTGCTCCGCTGATAGCTGCTGAGTACCTTCTGCTACAACGAAGGATACATGAGCCAAACCAAATAAGGCAGCCGCTATACATAAACTAATCTTTTTCATAAATGACTACCAAAATATTGAATTACATTGTCCAGGGCCTCGCGTGTTGGATGCCCCGATTGATCGACAAAATCTAGTGTTAATACCGAGTGACCTTTGCCCGGCAATGTTATCTCTTGAACTCTTATGTTGCCGTCATCATTAAAAGCGCGATGCACGCATTTGGATTTTTCTTGCGTACACAGTGGATCATCCTCGAAACGTAAAACTCGCATGGGGCCTTTCGCATCGAGAGCGTTACGACTTTGTTCGATGTCATCAGACGACATATGCAAATTTCCCTGTTTAAAAAAAGGCATTGCCGGTTGTGATGCTACGGCTGCAAGGACACTGTCGTCACCAATGAGCTGTATCGCGAAGTTGCCCGTGAGGCACATACCGATAACTCCTACGCCTTTAACACCCCGTTGATCTCTGACTTCTCTGCAGAGCAGACGAACCCAATCGGCTATCGGACTCGATCGATCGCTGGTCATTAATCTAAACTCCTTTCTGAGGCACATGACTCTAACAAGGTTCCCACCAATCGAAGTTTTACCCAAAGGTCCGAACAAGTGTGGCATGACAACCTCAAAGCCTGCATTAACCAGTTCATCCGCTAGAGACAGTGTTTCCTGACCGATACCCGGAAGCTCTTGGAGTAATACGACCGGGGCACCTGAACCTCTGCGGTAGACATCATGTGTAATAAGATGTCCGTTAGAAGCATGAGCCTCGAAGATAGTCTTTTGATAGCCACTGATCTGCGTTACAGTATTTCCCATTCTTTTTCTCCTAGTATCTCGGCGTTTTGCGATCTATTAACTACTCCCACTCAATTTAATCTATGCCTTCAAGATTTCTTAAATATTTTAGTTCTTGAGGATCTAAATTTAATTTTTTAACTACTGGGTGTTTTTCATCAATCAATCTCCAATAAGGAATTTCTTTCCCATGTTCCTCAATTGCTTTTCTTATAAAGATTCCTGTTGAGACTGGACAAGAATTATCAGCACCTGTTTCTTTTGCCAAATCTAATCTCATTTCTTTTGCAGTCTTTTGCCTGCCTTCTGGAATTTTCTTAATATATTCAGCTATCTTTTCTGGGGAAGAAATCAGCATTTTCTGCCCTGCCTTCAAGTCTGAAAAGTTTTTTTCAAGAATTTTTACTATATTTCTAGACATTTTTTTACCTTATTCCCACTCTATAGGTTTATCACTCTGAAAACCAATATCTAAAGGGGTTTCAAAAAAGTTTGTATTAACTTTGTATATGGTAATTGTCATTTTTCCTGATTTTAATCAAGAAGTTTACCCATCCTAAATTCTATAGGCACACCAAATTCAGCTGGTTTTGGAGCCCTCGTTTCAGCAAGTACTTCTAAACCAAGAGAACGATAAAACCCTACGGCGGGGTTATCGGATAGAACATCAAGCTGAAATTCAAGATAACCAAGCTCTTTAGCTTTGTTAAATAAGTACTCCATCATCAAATAACCTACTCGTTGACCCCTTGCCTCAGGCTTAACTGCAATGGCATGCACATAGAAGGTATTAGAGTAGATTACGGGATTCAACCAACTAGCTAATTTTGACCTTTCTGCAACTCCGACTATCTCTTCGGCAGTTACTTCTTCAGCTTTTAACATTTCTTCCCATAAAGGTCCTAGTGCTGCGACACGTTCTTTGAATTCAGTCCCATTAAAAGCAATTGCAACTCCAAGTAATTTACCCTCTCTAATGCTCAATATTGCCGAATCAGCACTAAAAAGTGTACCGGGGGTTCGCCATGAACGTTGCACCGAAGCATCAAACAGGGAGCGACGTTTCATATGATATTCGTAAGATACCGGTCCTGTTGACCAGGCTAATTCTGGGATTTCATTCGCATATAATTCTATGAGTTCGCCTTCTGCTTTGACGATATCAATATTCTCTTTCTTCATAATATTCTTTATCATTTAGTTTCATAGCTGTACTTCAACCGAGGTGCTGACTCGACTATTGCGCCGGCATTTATGCTGGCATTAGCAATGTTATCCAGTGGGTTGGCATCGAGCATCCTTGCCTGCGTTCTGATGAACTGATCGTGCCAGTGTTTTCTGTCAGCAGGTTTTTTGGCGATTCCGGCCAGCATCATGGAAACGGATGCTTCTGTTTCAAGTCTGAACTGCTGATCTGTCACCTGCTGCGTAACCCAGCGCTGCAGTAAACCCAGGTATGCATTCCTGATGGTGTGCGCCACGAGTACCGTGCTCATCGCCGTGTCAATCTGACCCTGAACTGCGGCATCTTTCAGCCCGTCTTCCCACAAGGCGAGCCAATCCTCCGCATCCTGGGTTTCCGGAGCTGACCCTGGAGCCAGCTTGAACAGGGTCGATAGAACCGGGCGGTACAGGGGGGCATCACTGATGTACCGTTCGACCCGGCTCATGGCAAATGCCATGGACTTTGTGAGTCCATCACTGTGGTCGGCGCTACCGTTCCGCGAAGCAGCTGCTTCGAGTGCGTGTTCGGGGTCCAGTACAGCAGCAAGGACACCGGCCTTGGACTGAAAGTAGCTGTAGGGCGTGACCAGTGCGACCCCCGCCCGTTCTGCCAGTTCCGGCATCGTGAAGTCTGCGTGGCCATGCTTCAGGATCAGCCCGGTAGCAGCTTCTATGATCTGCGCTTTCTTGCGTTCCTTGTTCTGGGCTCGCTTCGACACGTTCGGGAGATCTCGCGTATTACTGCCGGTCGGTACCGACCAGTACAACAGCCATCCGGCAGTGCTCCTCGACACGCCAGGCGTGGCGGGTACCGTTCTGCACGAACACGTCACCTGCCGTCAGTTCCACCTGCTCACCGTCGTCGAGTTCGAGCTTGATTTTACCTGAAATGATCACGCCATAGTCGACGCTGTCTGTGGTGTGCATGCTTGGGTCGTCCTGCTCCATGTGACTGGCAACACCGGGTAGCTGGGAAATAAACGCTTCGAGTTCGTCCGGTGATGGCGCGTCCGCCGCGTCCCTCGGTTTGAAATCCAGGACCCTGAACATCGACTGGTTCGTGACTGGAAACACGTTATGCACATCGGCGGTGTATTGTTCTCTCGATTTGCCAGCTGACGTGTCGACCGGGATCTTGTCATCGGCATGTGTCGCCCAAATTTCGTGCCAGTCAACGACCGGGGAGCCCACCGTGACTGCCTCGGATTCAACTTTGAAGAATACGGATTTGCCCTGTCCATCATGGCCGGTGATAACTTTTTTCATTGTAACGCTCCATTGGTGTTTTTAACTGATTGCACAAAATAACATAATGAATTATGGTTTTCAAAAATACATAATAAATTATGGTTATTATTCTAGCGAGGAGAGTGCCATGGAAAAGACTGTTATCCGCAATGCTTATGTCGCATCGCAAGACCCCCTGATCGGCAACCAGGCAGACCTGGACATTCTGATAGAAGACAATCAGATTGCGGCGGTGGGTCGCGATCTTGAGGTGGGAGATGCCGCAGTCGTCGATGCCACCGGCTGTATTGTTATGCCGGGTTTTGTTGATGCCCATCGCCATATCTGGCAGGGCGCCATCCGTGGCGTGTGCGCTGACTGGTCAATCATGGACTACGCAACCCGCATCAGGATGAACGCAGCACGATTCTTTACGCCGGAGGATATGTATGCCGCGCAGTTGCAGGGGAGTCTGGAGGCTATCAACGCCGGTGTGACCACGCTGACCGATTACTGTCACAACATTCTGACGCCCGACCATGCCCATGAGGCGATCCGTGGCAGTGCGGAGTCAGGTATGCGTGCCGTATGGAACTATGGCTTTAATTTCCCGCCGTCCGAGTCCCCTCACTTCAAGTCGCTGGATCAACGCGTCGCTTTCCTGGATGAGATCGCGGCGGGATATTTTTCCTCACCGGATAACCTGTTAACGCTCGGCGTTGCGCCTGAAGAAGCCACGTTCGCCGGCTCACCGGAGGCGCTGGACCGTCAGATCAATGCTGCGCGCAACGTCGGTGCGCGTATGTTCTGGCACGCCAACGGCGGACCCTCACCCGAAGGCCAGGCACCGCGAGACGTGGCCGCGCTGGCAGAGCGGGATATGCTGGGCAGCGACATCACGTTTGTCCACATGGCAGCGACAGAACCGGATGAATGGCAGATGCTGGCAGATGCCGGTGCATCGGTTGCCTTCACACCGGAAACAGAACTACAGATGGGCATGATGTGGCCAAGCAGCATCACGGCGAGAGAATATGGTGTGAACCAGGCCTACGGGACCGACATCGTCTCCAACAATTCAGCCGACATGTTCACGGCACTACGGCTTGGTCTACAGGCGGTCCGGGGCCGGGTGCTCGAACTGGAAGGGGCGATGGAGACCGGTGTGCCCGTTACCTGCCAGGAAGTCCTGGCCTGGGGAACAATTGACTCCGCGAGAGCGCTTGGCCTCGACTCGGTGATCGGCAGCATAACCCCAGGCAAGCGGGCAGATCTGGTGCTGCTGCGCGGCGATACCATTACCCTCGCGGGATGGGATCGATCCAATGTTGCGGGCGCTATCGTCATGCAGGCGCAGTCAACCGACGTGGATACGGTCTGGGTTGACGGCAGAGTCGTTAAAAAAGATGGTCAGCTCGTGGCGGATACAAAGAGACCCAGCGCCTTGCTTCAGGCAGCCAGTGAGCGCCTGCACGAGAAGATTTCAGCCGCAGGGGGCTTCGCACTGTCGCAGACGCAAGCTGCCGGTCGCATGATGGCGGTCGCGGGCAGTGAGCATGGCGAGTACGTATTTGACAATGAAGTCGTTTGAAACCGGGATGTTTTTTAATAAAATCTTTCAATTTATTCCCACTCAATAGTAGCTGGTGGTTTACTAGAGATATCGTAAGTTACTCTAGATACTTCAGGAATTTCATTGATGATTCTATTAGAAACTTTTTCTAAGAAAGTATGGGGGAGTTTAGCTGACTTCGCAGTCATAAAATCTATAGTTTCAACTGCTCTTAGAGCAATGACATATTCATAACGCCTTGCATCCCCTACTACTCCAACGGATTTGACCGGTAAAAATACTGCAAAAGCTTGACTTACTTTCTTGTAGTAACCACCTTTAACCAACTCACTAATAAAAATATCATCAGCTAATTGAAGGGTTTTAATATAAGGTCTTTTGATTTCGCCAAGAATTCGGACACCCAAACCTGGACCTGGAAAAGGGTGTCTAAATAATATCTCTTTTGGTAAACCAAGCTCTAAACCAATCTTTCTGACTTCATCTTTAAATAGGTCCTTTAAGGGCTCTATCACGGGTAGATTAAGATAGCTCGGCAGCCCTCCTACATTGTGATGAGATTTTATTACATGCGCTGAACCATTCTTTGTGCCAGCTGATTCAATAACATCAGGATAAATTGTCCCTTGAGCTAACCATTGAATTTTTTTATTTCTTTTTGCCTCTTTAAGAAAGACATCTATAAAAGTTTTACCTATAGCTTTGCGTTTCTGCTCCGGATCTTTTTTTCCTTTCAAATCTTTAAGAAATTGATTACCTGCGTTAGCTCTTTTTACTTTGATTCCAAATTTACCCTTGAAAGTTTCCATCACTTGGTCGCCTTCATTCAGCCTAAGGAGTCCATTGTCCACAAAGATACAAGTTAACTGACTGCCTATAGCCTTTGAGAGTAGTGCTGCTACAACAGCAGAATCAACACCTCCAGATAAACCCAATAGCACTTCTTGATCTCCTACTTGGTCTTTTATTTCACTAACTGCTCGATCAATTATATTTTTAGAATTCCATAAACCTTTACAGCCAGAAATATCTCTAACAAAGTTTTTCAATATCCTCTTGCCTTGAGGTGTGTGAGTTACTTCAGGATGAAACTGAAGACCGAATATCTTTTTTGTTGGATGATGAAAGGCTGCTATAGGACTGTTGTTGGTTGTTCCGCAAACTTTAAACCCTTTGGGAAGTTTGGAGACGTGATCTCCATGACTCATCCAAACACTGATTTTGTTTGCATTTATCCCCTTAAAAAGCCCTGACGCTTTATTTTTCAATAATAAATCTGCATGTCCAAATTCTCGCTTTTCTGCTAATTCAACTTTTCCTTTCAGTTGCTTGGCTATGGATTGCATGCCATAGCAAATGCCAAGAAGTGGGGTGCCTAAATCAAACACCTTCTCAGGGATTTTGGGAGAGCCCTTTTGTTTTACTGTTTCTGGACCTCCGGAAAGAATGATTCCTTTAGCATTAAAGTCTCTAATTGATTTAAGTGAAGCGCGGTGATTATAGATTTCGCAATAAACTCCTAACTCTCTAACCCTTCTAGCGATAAGCTGAGTGTATTGAGAACCGAAATCAATAATTAAAATTTTATCGGCAAGGATATTCTTTGCCATCAAAGTTAGCTCATTCTGTAATTAGGAGCTTCTTTAGTGACACTAACGTCATGAACGTGACTTTCACTGACACCCGCAGAAGTTATCTGAACGAATTTGGGTTTTGTTCGCATAGTTTCAATATCATGTGAACCTGTATATCCCATACTCTGTCTGAGTCCTCCAATCATTTGGTGGATAACAGCCTGTAACCAACCTTTATATGGCACTCTTCCTTCAATTCCCTCAGGTACTAATTTTTC
>CACFXJ010000026.1:0-10420 GCA_902570225.1 uncultured SAR86 cluster bacterium | reverse complement strand
AGAACCTAAAAACTGCTATGCAGTTGGATTAAATTATAGGAACCATGCAGAAGAAGCTGGCATGCAAATTCCAGAAGTTCCTATGATTTTTACTAAACATACAAGTTGCCTAGTTGGAGCAAATGCTGACATTGAGATGAGAAGCAATTATGTTGACTATGAAGCGGAATTGGTAGTTGTTGTAGGTAAAGAAGGTAAGAATATATCAAAATCAGACGCATGGAGTTATGTAGCGGGCGTTTGTATTGGACAAGACATTTCAGATAGACCAACTCAATTTGCAGCAAGTCCAGCTCAATTTAATCTAGGTAAATCCTTTGATACTTTTGGTCCAATGGGTCCTTTCCTAGTTTCTCCTGACCTAGTTGATGCTGAGAAGGGTTTATCAATAGAGTGCAGAGTGAATGATGAACTGAGACAAAGTGACAATACGAATGATTTGATCTTTGATGTTCCCGATATTATTGCTTATTTATCTGAGATACTAACTTTAAAAATAGGTGATGTGATTTTTACAGGAACACCTGGTGGTGTAGGAGTGATGGAAGGTAAATTCTTGAAAGACGGTGATATTTTAAGTACTTCCATTGAAGGTCTAGGAACTATGACTAATAAATGTGTAAGAGTTAAAGATCATTCAAGAGCAGATTTTATTCCTGAAATGTTCAAACCATTATTTGATAAAAAGAATGAAAAATGAATAACTTAACAATCTATCTTAACGGCACTTCTGCTTATTCACAGAAGTGCTATTGATAATGGAGCAAAACATATGCCTTTAATAAAAGTAACAGATGTGGCTTACCCTACTCTTCAATGTCCTGACTTAGACATACAGGAACAATTTTTAGTAGATTTTGGTATGCATACTGTCTCGAAATCTGATGATACTTTAATTATGAGAGGAGATGGTCCTCAACAATTTATAGAAATATGTAAAAAGGGTGAAAAGAAATTTATTTCTACTGCTTTTAAAGCAGATTCTATGGAAGATCTAAAAACACTTAGCAAGGCAGCTGCTTTTAGTGATATAGAAGAATTATCTACGCCTGGTGGGGGCTTTGTAACTAAAGCTAAAGACCTTGATGGAATTGGTGTTGAAGTGGTTTACGGTATTGAAGATAGAAAAATAGACGAATTACCTAAACCCTTTCCTACGAATGAAGGTGGACAAATCAATAGGGTAAATCAATTGAAAAGGTTTAAGAAAGGAGATACACCGAGAATAATTAGATTTGGACATTACGGTATTAACTCTCTTGATATAGAAAAATCACTGAAATGGTATAACGAACATTTAGGCATAATAGCTTCAGATATTTTGCAACCACCAACACCTCCAGGCGAAGAACCATTAACTGTAGGAATTTTTGCTAGATTGGATAAAGGATCTACTCCAACCGATCATCATTCAATTTTTTGGTTAAATGCTCACCTTGTGTCTGAAGGTATTGCCGGTTTAAATCATGTATCTTTTGAAATGTTAAATATTGATGATGTTTTTATGGGGCATGAGCTATTGAAAAGAAAATCTAAAGAATACGGCTATGAGTTAGAATGGGGTGTGGGTCGTCATTATCAAGGTAGTCAAATCTTTGATTATTGGAGAAGTCCTTTTAAACAAGTTCATGAACACCAGACAGATGGAGATTATTTAGATAATACCATCCCACCACAAATAATTAATCCTATGAGCGATGGAGATCCTAACTATCCAGAGTTTGGGCCATCTCAATGGGGAGCAGCTATTTCTGAAACATTTGGCAATAAGGAGGGTACTTAAAAGATGAACAAAAGTGATAAACCAGTTGGAATAATAACAGGCGGTAGTAGAGGTGTAGGAGCTGCTACAGCAAAACTTTTAGCTTCAAAAGGCTGGAATGTGACCATAACTTGTACAAGCTCAATTGAAGATGCTAATAATATTGTCAAAGAATGTGAAGAGTTAGGTGCTGAAGCATTGGCCATATCTGCTGATGTTGGAGATAACGAAGCTTGTATAAAGACAGCCAAAGAAACAATAGCTAAATGGGGAAGAATAGATGCTCTTGTAAATAATGCTGGTACTACTAAATTTGTTTTCAACCATGGTGATTTAGATGGTCTAGACGCAGATGATTTTTTACGTATATATAGGATCAATGTTGTGGGACCCTTTCAAATGGTAAAAGCCTGCAGGGAGTCTTTACTGGATAGCGATAATCCCAGTGTTGTAAATATCTCTTCAATTGCTGGGATAAAGGGTATAGGGAGTTGTTTAGCTTACGGATGCTCCAAAGGAGCCTTGAATACTATGACCATGTCTATGGCCAGAAATTTAGGACCAATTAGGGTCAATGCTATATGCCCAGGCTTTATTCAAGGTGAATGGTTAAGAAATGGAATGGGCGACGATCTTTATAATGCAGCCCTTGAAAATTTAACTAATAATACTCCATTAAAATTAACAGTAACTCCTGAACAAGTAGCTGAAGGTATATATAGTTTCATAGGTACTAATAAAGTAGTAACTGGAGAGACAATGCTGATGGATGGTGGTCATCATCTAATAATATAAAATCCTTTAAGATGACTTCAGGTCTTCAAAACTTCGTAGTTGAAGAAACTTCCGATGAGTGGGTTTTGTATCATAATAATTTTTCTTTATGCTCAAGAAAGGTTCGTCTATGTCTTGAAGAAATAGGTTTAAATTATAGATCTGAACACATAGATCTAATTGAAACTGGTAAATACGAAGTTGCTTCTAAGAAATTTTTAAAGATCAATCCAGTGGCTACTGTTCCTGTTTTATTACACAAGGGAAGGCCCATCTATGAATCACACGAACAAATCTATTATCTAGTAGAGTGCACTGACAATAAAAATATCCTTCCCTCTTCAGAGAGTGATAAGGAAAATATGGATTACTGGGTCAAAAAATCATCTTTAATTGGCAATCCTTTAAAAAATCAAAATATATATGCTGGAAACAGTGTAGCACCGCTAACTTTTCCATTATTTGTGTCAATGATGAGATACGTACCCTTCAAAGAAATATTTATTGGTTTGAAAAATCACCCTATGAAAGAGAGAGTTATAGGTTTCTTTATTTTTAAAACATTTGGTATGAAGGTTTTCAATTCTTTATTTCCCTTTTCAAAATTACTTAAATCTTCTTTTTTTAATTTGAATCAACACTTACAGGATTTAGAGAAATACTTAGAAGGTAGAAATTCCTTGTACATAGTTGGTGAGCAATTCACATTAGCAGATATTAGTTGGGCAGTTATCCTTCATCGTATTCATGAATGTGGTTGGGGTGACCTTATATTGACAGATAAACCCTTTATTAAAAAATATTATTTTAATTTATCGGCTAAAGAATCATTCAAAATAGCTATTGATAAGGCTTCACATCCTATACTTACAAAAGGTATAGATGACTTACATAAAACGTTTACTACTCAATCTAGTCTTAAAAAAATTTATAACCAATTAGAAAAAGCTAAATGAATCATGACTATGACGTAGCAATAATAGGATTAGGTCCAGTAGGTAGCTTTGCTGCCTTGCTATTAGAAAAAAGAGGTCTCAAGGTTCTAGCTATAGATAAAGATAAAGAAATATATTCATTACCTAGAGCTGTAAGCATTAGCGATCAGGGTCTAAGAATGGCGCAAGAAGTAGATATAGACGAGATATATATTGATAATAGTTCTGAAGTAGGCGGAGCAGGATTCGTTGATGAGAATCTGAATTTCATAGGAGAGGCAATAAATTTGAAGGGGTTTACAACTCCTAATGGATGGGCACCAATGAGACTGTTTCATCAGCCCTATACAGATAAAGAAATTAGAAAAAAGATTCAAGAAACCTCCATCAATACTCTTTTGCATCATGAATTATTGAATGTTAAGAACCGTGAAAAGGATGTCCTGTTTACTATTAAAAATTTAGGAGATTCAACGGAAGTTGAATGTACATCCAAATACCTAATTGGTGCAGATGGTGGGTCGAGTTCGCTTAGAAAATTGCTAAAAATCTCCCAAGAAGATCTTCATTATAATCGTGATTGGGTAATTGTTGATGTTGAATTAACTGTACCTAATAGATTAGAAGACAAGGCTATTCAAGTTTGTGATCCTGAAAGAATTGGGACTTTTATTCCTGCTCACCTACCTTTTAGAAGATGGGAATTTATTATCTACGAAGATGAAGATAAAAATGATTTCAATGATGATAAAAAAATACAAGGACTAATATCAAGTTGGCTTAATCCTAATGAATATAAAATTATCAGGAAGGCCATTTATCAGTTCCATTCTGTATTGGCCCATGATTTTAGAAAAGGGAATTGTTTCTTGATGGGAGATGCAGCACATCAGAATCCTCCATTCATGGGAGAAGGAATGATGTCAGGTTACAGAGATGCTTTTAATCTTGCCTGGAAGATCTCTTATGTTCTGAATAATGGCTTCTCTGACGTATTATTAGATTCTTATCAAGAAGAGAGAAGACCTCATGCAAAATTTGTGGTTGAGAACTCCGCTGGAATCGGGGAGCTAATGGAAGCTTATGCCCAAGCAAGTGATCCTAATGAAGTTCCTAAAGAATTAGTTGCAAAAGGTTATGGATCCTTTGTTTTGCCTAATTTAGATGAAGGATTATTTTATGGAGGTAAAGCACTAGATTCTATGGCTGCAGGCCAGTTATTTCCTCAAATAGTTGTATATGAAAATGGAGAAATATCAGAAAGAAAGGATTGTTTGTTTGGGGATGGCTTTACTCTAATTTCTCAACATGAAATATCAATAAGTGATTCTCATAGAGATTTCTTAAATAAGCTTAACTGTAATTACCTTATTTTGGATAAAGAAATTATAGATTCCAATCCATGGGTAAATGGTTTTTTAGAGCTTGGTAATACCTTTATTGTAAGACCTGATAAATATATTTATGGATGCAGTGGAAATGATGTATCTTTAGAACAAATAATTGAAGATTTAAAGATTAGAATGAAATAAAACTCCTATAAAGTTATGAAATTAGAAATATCTCACACTATATTAAATATTAAAGATTCTAAAGAAATTATAAAATTTTATTCAGAAGTGCTAGGTTTTAAAGTTAGCGATCAGGGCCTGATAGGAGGTTCAGGGCCAGAAATAATTTTCATGAGTACAGATCCAGATGAACATCATCAAATAGGCTTCTCAGTACAACGTCAAGATTTAGAACATTCTACTCAACTCAACCATATTTCATTTAGAGTTAGATCATTTGAAGAAGTTATAAAAGTTAAACAAAGCCTTGATACCAGGGGGTCGGAATATCTTCCTTTATGCCACGGCAATGCTTTATCACTATACTTTAATGACCCTGAAGGGAATGCTTTGGAGGTTTTTTTCGATACTCCTTGGCATGTAATTCAACCTCAAACTGAATTATGGGACCCCAATATGACCGAAGAAGAAGCTCTAAATTGGGTAGAGCAAACCTTTAAAGATAAACAGGATTTCTCAAAGGCAGAAGATAGCGAGAAAGAGTTTGTTAATAGAACTTAGAATACTATATGGATCTAGGCATTAAAGACAGAAAAGCAATTGTATGTGCCTCTTCTAAAGGATTAGGGAAAGCCTGTGCTAAGAGCCTGATAATGGAAGGCGTCTCTGTTGTAATAAATGCTCGAGGTGAAGAATCCCTTAAAGAGACTTTTGAGGAATTATCTCTAATTAATGAAAATAAAGTTTCTATGGTTGTGGCTGATCTCGATACAGATGAAGGAAGAAATAAGCTCATAGAAAGTTGCCCTGATGCGGATATTTTAATTAATAATAATAGCGGACCTCCTCCAATAAATTTTCTTGAAACTGATAAAGAAGATTGGCTAAAAGCATTAGATACAAATATGTTATCGGCTATATTCATGATTAAGGATCTTTTACCGGGCATGATAGATAGGCAATTTGGAAGAATAATCAATATCACCTCTGCTATGGTCAAGTCCCCTCACCCATTAATGTCTCTGTCAACTTCAGCTAGAACAGGCTTAACAGCCTTTTCCAAAGGAATATCTAAAGATGTAGCCAAGCATAATGTCACTATTAATAATCTATTACCTGAGAGATTTGATACCGATAGACAAGTCTTTATGACAGAGATGCTTATGAAAAATCAGAATATCTCTAGAGAAGAAGCCAGATCTCAAATAGCCAGTACAATTGCAGCTAATAGATTTGGCCAGCCTGAGGAGTTCGGAGCAACTTGTGCTTTTTTATGCAGTGAACATGCTGGTTTTATTTCAGGTCAAAACCTTCAGCTCGATGGTGGTTCTTATGATGGATTGATTTAAGTTATAGGCAAGCAGTCCAACGCATATAAGTAACTCTGTATTTCTGATTCATCTACTTGACCCCAAACTCGGCAAAAATTTCTTCCATCATCTCGAATACCAAATTCTAACTCTTCAACTATCAGGTTGAAGATAACTACATCGGTATTTTTTTTTATAATTTCATAATATCCGTCTAAGAAAACTTTTTGACCAGTTACATCAACAGAATAGGTCATTTCCATCTTTTCTTTAGTTACGTGCATGAAGTTCAAGGGTCCTTTCCAATGAGCACCTTTTATTTGCGAAGAATTGGAACATGAGCTTATACAAAGCGTAGTTACAAAAATAATTAGATTAGTCTTTATCTTTAGTTCTGTAATCACCAAACTCTTTATCTCTTTTGGTTAGGGCTTCTTTTAAACCAGAGGATAATTCTTTTAGATGATCTCTGGTAGATCGACTATGCATAGCTAGGGCCTGTAATTCAGTTCCAGCTCTTATGCCATCTCGCATCCCCATGATTTCCATTTGCCTATGTATTGCCCTTTTATTAATTGCTTGAATATCAGAAGGTACTTTTGCGATCTTATTTGCTATTTTTTCAACCTCTATAGAAATAATATCCTCAGAAAAGGATTTATTAGCAAAACCATTATTAGCCGCCTCTTCTCCAGAGATGGTTTCTCCAGTTAGCATCATTTCCATTGCGTTTCTCATGCCTAATAACCATGGAAAGAATTGATTATCTGGCGGGCTCATAGATCGCACAACAGGGTAACCTATTTCAGCGTTATCAGTGACGTATACAAGATCGCACGAAGCAGCCAGTTCAGTTCCTCCTGCTAAACAGTATCCATGTACTTCAGCTATTACCGGGGTGGATAAGTCCCAAATTTTAAAGGCTCCCTCAACAACGTGTCGGGGCCAAAAACCATCTGTTTTGCTTGAGTGGAAAGGTAAATCTTCACTATTGTCATATGAGAGATCGTAACCAGCACAAAAACAAGAACCCTTACCAGAAATAATGATTGCCTTTACTTCTGGGTCTTCGTCAAATACCTCCAAACAATCGAAAAGTTCTTTTCTCAAAGGATTACATAGAGCATTTCTTTTTTTTGGCCGGTTTAAGTAGATACGTCTTACTTGTGGTTCAGGTTTAGTGCATTCAAGAAACTTATAATTCATAAAGGAGATATTACTCTGAAAATTATTTTTTAACACTAATTGAAGTGCCTTCTATACTCACTTCAAATGTTTCAAGGTCTTCAAAGGCAGGTGGGGCTTGAACAGATCCATCTTTTAGATCGAAGACTGCACCATGAACTGGACAGGTAATATAGTTATCGATGATTTGTCCACCACAAAGAGGTATGTCTGCGTGGCTGCATTTATCCTCAACAGCAAAGACTCCCTCATTCGTGTGACAAATGAGCACATCTTTACCATTAATCTCAAAAGATTGAGATTGATTAAGATCTATGTCCGTAATATCGGCTACGTATATGAATTCTTCATTCATCTTCTACCGCCTTACTTACCTGTAAACCCATAAAGGAAATGAGCATTGCAAAAGGTAGCGCAGCCCAGGTGACAGATAATACCGCTATGCCTGTACCCACTAGACCTCTTACAAACCACCCACCTATTACATCTCCTGAGCGGGCCAGAAAAGTATCTATAAACACAGTAGATTTATATCTATCTTGTTGCTTGAGCTTAGTGTAAATAGATTCACGTGTAGGTTTGTTTAAACCATACTCAAATATTCTTAGACTTATTACCACCATCATTACTGTAGTTATGGTTGGGTAGAAGGCATAAGACATAAAGGCTATGGCAAATAATAGTCCATAAATTGTTAACACAGCTGTACTTCCTACTCTTCTGAGTATGAAAGATGCAACAAAGAGTTGCATCAATAATGTCAAAGGAGTAACAATTTGTTCAATTCTTGCAAAAAATCCCGTTCTTTCGCAAGGGTCTTGAGACCAGTCCTGAACTATTCCTAAAGAAATCATCCAAGATATTGTCATCAGCATAGTAAATAGAATAACGTAAAGACCTAGATTTCTTATTGCTGGATCTTTAATAATATTTTGAAAAGCTTCTAAGCTAGACCCTCCTATTTCCTCCGATGAATTTTGTTCCTTTTGCTTTGCCTTAAATGAACTAGAGAAGTAAATTGCAAACAATAGAGAAAAAATTGAGAAAATAATTAAGCTCATAGGACCTAGATCAGAAATAGTTGTATCTCCACATATTTCAGTAGAAAAATATCTTGCTACAGACGACCCAAAAAATGCTCCTAACGAGCCGCCAGCACTGATAATTCCAAAAAATCTTTTAGAGTCTGTATGGTCAAAGAAATTGATCATGGTTACCCAAAATATCGAAACTACAAAAAATGAATAAACATTTGCCCATATGTAAAAAGCTCTGCCAGTCCAGACACGACCTTCGTCTCCTGCAAAAGACCACATGGTCAGAAAAATTATCAAATTGAATATAAAGAAAGAATAGATATAAAGAATTATCTTATTCTGATTGATGCGCGATACTAACCAACTATATATAGGGTTTATGACAAGCATTGCCAACATGACCCCCATCAACAACCAGGGAAGATTATAAATTCCACCTTGTACGGCAAGTTCATTTCTAACGGGCCTTAATGCATACCAAGAAGCGAGGACAAAGAAGAAAAATAAAAAAGCTTTAGAAAGAATAAAAAAGTCTTTTTTATCTATTTTTGGAAAGAAACTAACAGAATTATTGTTCATTAAGTCACAGTATTGTTGAAATAATCTTCTACCATATGATGAGATAAATTTTTATACTCTAGATATGAATGCTCAACCTTTTGTAATGTTTAGTAGTTCTCACTTGGTTACTCTGCTCATCATTATATCAATAGCCTTTCTATTGCCGGCAATAATTAAAAATAATACTTACGCTAATAAAATTGCGATTGCTAAGATTATTGGTATCTCAGCAATATTATTGGAGCTCATAAAACCTTTTATCTGGCATTATGCTATGGATTTTCCTTGGGCCAGATTAATTCCAATTCACATGTGTAATCTTTCAACCATCTTCATAGGTATATTTTTATTAACCGAAAAGAGACTATTCTTTGAAGTATCATTTTTTTGGGGAATTGGCGGAGGGATCAATGCTCTATTAACTCCTGATGTGCCTAAAACCTTCCCAGATTCACAATATATATTGTTTTTTTTCGGCCATGGTCTTTTAATCATAGCTATAGTCTTTGCATGTTTGAGCTTAAAAAATAGACCAACGCTAGGATCTGTAAAAAACGGTATTATTTTTTCTTTAGTGACTTTACCCGTGATTTATTTAGTTAATAAAATTATTGGTCCTCCCGCAAACTATTGGTATTTAGGGGTTAAGCCTGTAGGGGCAAGTTTATTAGATTTCTTCCCAGATCCACCAATGCATATACCGGTCCTTATTTTTCTGGGTATTATTGTGTTTTATTTAATCTATTCGCCTTATTGGATCTACGATCAATTTAAGAAGCAAGATGTTCAATAAGAAGAGTAGGAATATTGTGAGTACGGGACTTTACTGTAGCAACAAGTGTATTGGGTTTTCTACCTTCTTTCACTGGAGTAATGTCAAATCCCTCTTTAAAAAGTCTTGTGTGTGTTGCATTTAGATCTTCAACATCCCAAGCAAGACCCCAAAGTTTATCTTGTTTTTCGTTTCCATCCTCTTTAGCAATTACCTCAATAGTAGTTTTATTAAGCCTAAAAAAAAGCATCCTACCACCCCATTTTTCAACTGTTTGATCTAGTGCAAGCCTTATTCCATAGGTCTTCTCATAAACTTGTATAAAACCTTCTCGATCATTTGTATTGATCACAACATGGTCTAGCTTATGAACTGATGAAGCTGGAAAGCTTCCTGGCATGGGTAAATCTCCTTCTGTATGCTCAATCAAAAAAGAAAACAAACCTCTTGTTAGATTATCTGGAAGAAATAAGTTCTTCCATCTCCTAATATTCCCACTATCAAAATCTTCACCTTCACCCAGAGAAATATTTCCAAAATCTATACCATGTTCTAATAGTTGATCTCTAGTTT
>CACFXJ010000025.1:0-13152 GCA_902570225.1 uncultured SAR86 cluster bacterium | reverse complement strand
GCCCATAAATTTTTATTCCGTCTTCTTCAAGATCGTGCTTTATCCCGAATGACGACAATGCATCGGCCATGGCTTGAAGGCGATCGCTCTCTTTAGTTCTTAGCTCCTTGGCATCTTTAACAATTGTTATACCGTCAGACAAAGCGGCAGCAATAAAAAAGACAGGCATCTCATCAATCATATTTGCCACTAAATTTTTATTTAAAATAATACCTTTTAGATTTGAGCTCTTAACTAAAATGTCTGCAGTGGGTTCTATGTTTTCAGTTTGATTTAAAAGTTGAATATTTGCACCCATATGCCTCAGAGCATGAAGGAGACCAATTCTTGTCTTATTGATACCAACATTCTTAATCAATAGTTCTGACTTGGGGCAAATCAAAGCTGCAAGAATAAAGAAGGAAGCAGAGGAAAAGTCTCCACAAATACTTATATCGGTAGGATTGATGTAATCTACATTACTAATGTAAATAAGTTTTTTACCTTCGGAATTTTCTATCTCTAGCGGTATTCCAAAATGTTCAAACATGTTCTCGGTATGATCTCTAGTAACTGCACTTTCTTCTATCTTAGTTTCTCCTTCAGCATAGAGCGCAGAAAGCATAATACAAGACTTAACTTGAGCGCTTGCAACAGGAAGAGAGTAATTAATTGATTTAAGAGAGTCTGTTGGGGAAATTTCTAAGGGTAATGTTCCATTTTTTGAAGTTATCTTTGCGCCCATAGCTGTCAAAGGCTCAACTATTCTTTGCATAGGCCTGGAAGACAAAGAACTATCTCCAATCAAAGTCGATTTAAATTTTTGCGCTGATAATATACCAGAACATAACCTTATTGAGGTTCCTGAATTACCAAAGTCTAATGGTTTTTCAGGATCTTCCAGGCCCCTTAAACCTTTGCCTTCAATAGAATAGATACCGCCTTCCTTGACAATGTTAATTCCCATATTGCGAAAAACCTCTATGGTTGCAAGGCAGTCCTCGCCCTCTAATAAACCTGAAATCTTTGATGTTCCATCAGATAAAGAAGATAAGATGATAGACCTGTGCGAAATAGATTTATCACCAGGAACTGTTATCTCTCCTTTCAAACTCTGTCCGCTTTTTATTAAAAAATCCATTTAATCATTCTCCAACGCGTTGTCTCTTAAAGTTTTAGTATCTTTGAGAAATTTCACTATGGCCTCATCATCTTGATGTTTAATTAGGTCCTTTAGTTCTTTTAAACTGAGTTCAAAATCCTCTATGGATTTTAAAATATTCTCATTATTAGATATGAAAATGTCTTTCCACATAATAGGATCGCTTGACGCTATTCTTGTGTAGTCCTCTAGGCTTCCTCCGGAAAATTCAAAGGTCTTTTCGTGCAAATTACCAAAGAGGCTTTGCATTAGAGCATAAGATATTACATGAGGAAGATGGCTAGTTTTTGCAAAAATAGCATCATGATCTTTGCTTGAAAGAATTTTAGTAGAAGATCCAAGCTCTTTCCAAAATTCAGCAACTCTATCTATATGATGATTTTCATTTGTTTCATGCGGGGAGATTACGGTGATTCTTTCAACAAATAATGAATCTTTAGAATTTTCCAGTCCACTTCTTTCAGAGCCTGCAATTGGATGAGATAAGACAAAGCGATTTTTAATACTTTCATATTCTGAAATTAACAGCTCAAGGACTTGGGATTTAGTACTGAGAGTATCAGTAAAAACTGCTTGTTCAGAAGGTTGCAAAGATAGAACTGATTCCAAAGCCTCATTGAAAGATAAAACAGGTGTGCAAAATATAATTAAAATATCTTCAAGTCCCTCAAGTGAATTTATGCTGTCATTTTTTACTAGAGAGTTTGTATAGGCATTCTGTAAAATAGCCACTTCTCTGTCTAATCCAAATACATCACCAGAATAAGAGATATCTTTTAATCTTTTGGCGATTGACCCTCCTATTAGTCCTAATCCCACGATCAGGATATTTTTAAAACCTTCTTTATTTTTCATCTAGAGAAGAGTTGACTTAATCTTTTCTAAAAATGAAAGATTCTCTTCAGGTAAACCTACTGAAACTCTCAAATAATTTGGCATCTTATAAACCGCGAGTGATCTCACAATCACGCCTTCCTTTAAAAGCTTATTGAATGCCTCTGTAGAGTCTTGTTTACAGTCAAAAGATATAAAATTACCCCTACTAGGAAGACAGTCAAACCCTAGGGACTCTAATTCTTTAAATAGCAGTTCCTTTTGCTCTAAATTCAGCTGAAGGCATTTATCTATGAAATCTTGATCTTCCAGGGCTTTTTCAGCTGCAAATAAGGCTAATGAGTTGGCATTGAATGGCTGTCTAACCCTGTTTAAGTAGTCAGCGATCTCTGTTGAAGATACACAAAAACCTACTCGAAATCCTGCAAGCCCATAGGCTTTTGAAAAACTTCGACTCATAATTAAATTAGGGAATCTATTTAAGACATCAAAATCTATATCCTTGGTTTCGAAAGAGGAATAGTCAAAATAAGCTTGATCAAGCAAGACAATTATGTGTTCTGGAACTTTCTCTAGAAAAGCAATAAGCTTGTCGTATTCTATGAAAGATCCAGTTGGATTATTAGGATTTGCTATGAAGATTAATTTAGTACTTTCTTCAATAGACTCAAGCATAAGATCAAGGTCATGAGAGAAGTTCTTAGCAGGAACTTCTATACCTTTTGCTCCTACAGCTTTAACCACCAAAGGGTATACGGCAAAAGCATGCTCAGAATAAATAGCGCTATCATTCTGGCCATTATGGCCATAAGGGCTCAAAAATATTCTAGCAACGAACTCAATAATATCGTTTGAGCCATTACCTATTGTTACTTGATTATCTTGAACATTGAACTTCCGAGCTATGGTTGACTTCAATCGGGTGGCATTTCCATCAGGGTATCTATGCGTCTCTTTCAGCACTGCTTCTATGGAATCTAATATTTTTGGACTAGGCCCCACGGGATTCTCGTTGCTAGCCAACTTAATTGCATTTTCAATGCCCAACTCTCTTTCCAGATCCTCGATTGGCTTACCTGGTTCGTAAGGACTTAGGTCATCAATTCCTGTATTAACTAATTCTTTTATATTCATGCCTATCCTAAAGATCTAGGGTAAGACCCTAATATTTTTAATTCAATATCTTTACTTTCCAAGCTAGAGACTAAGCTTAGTATTTTTTTGTCTTCTAAGTGCCCTTCAAAATCTATAAAAAAATGAATATTGCCATTTATTGATTTTTGAAGGTCTATAAGTGAGATGTGATAAATTTATATCTAAAGCATTAAAAGGCTCTAATAAAGAATAAAGCGCTCCTTCCTCATTCTTTGTGGTTGCCATGATTGATGTTTTATCCGCATTAGTCTGGCCAGCATCAATTTTGCCTATTGTTATAAATCTTGTTGTATTACTGGAGTAATCTTCAATATTTCGATTTAAAATTTCCAATCCATATTTTGTTGCTGCTAGCTCGCCAGCGATCGCAATAATTGAGTTATCTTCTGTAACATTAGAAGCTGCTTGTGCATTACTGCTTACGCTAACTAACTTTACGCCAGGGCAATAAGACTCCAACCACTGTTTACATTGTCCGAGAGTTTGCTCATGAGCATGAATCTCGAAACCTTCTTTAGGTAGAGGTTTGTTATGACCAAGTAGATTATGATGGATCTCCATTTCAATCTCGCCACAAATTTTTAAGTTAAACTCACTCAAGCAATCTAAAGTAGTGTTGACAGAACCTTCAGTCGAATTCTCTATTGGAACAATTCCATAATCAGAGGATTCATCTTCAACAGATTCAAAAATAGATCTAATGGTATCTTGTGGGGATTTATCTACTGATTTCCCAAATTGCCCTTCAAGAGCAGACTCTGAAAATGTGCCTTCTGGACCTAGATAAGATAATGTAAAAGTTGATTCAGTTGAGCGACAGCTTGAAATAATCTCATTAAAAATATTTCTAATTTGATCTTGTTCTAATGGACCTTCGTTCATCTCGGTCAATCTATTTAAAATAGAAGATTCTCTCGCAGGTTTGTATTTACTGCTATCTTGCTTGGCTTGACCAACTTGTATAGCTAGCTTTGCTCTTTGACTTACAAGTGACAAAATTTGATTATCAATTGAATCAATTGAATCTCGAATATTTTTCAGGTCATCTTTTTTTGACATTACTCATCAAGAATTTTCTTTAGAAAATACTTCCATAAAGTCCACAAGGGCATCTACCCCTTCCTCTGGAAGACCGTTATATATGCTAGCCCTCATGCCTCCTACAGACCTATGACCCTTTAAAGCCAATAATCCAGCTTCTTTGGATTGTTCTAGAAATTTATCATTTAGATCTTCATTGGCTAATAAAAAAGGCACATTCATAATAGATCGATCTTCAGTATTTATATTGTTTCTATAAAAGTTTGAACCATCTATATAGCTGTACAATTTATCTGCTTTTCTGATATTGATCTTTGCAATTTCTTCAACTCCACCCAAAGATTTCAGCCACTTGAATACCTTACCTGCAACATACCAAGCAAAAGTTGGAGGCGTATTAGACATAGATTCACCTTCATGTATGAGGGTGTAATTCAAAAGATTTGGTGTTATGGGTTGAGGATTACCTAGTAAATCTTTTTTTATGATTACAAAGCCAAGACCAGAAGGGCCGATGTTTTTTTGTGCCCCACCATAAATCAAAGAAAATTTGCTCACATCGAGAGGCTCTGAAAGAATACCTGAAGAGTAATCTGCCACTATTGGCACTTCTGAATGTTCAATAGACCTCAAACATAAACCTCCAATGGTTTCGTTAGGAGTGTAATGTACATACGAAGAATTCTCAGAGAGCTTCCAAGACTCTTGTTTTGGAAAAAATCTGAAATCTTCTTCCTCGGAAGAAGCTGCAATGTTGACATTGGTATATCTCTGAGCTTCCTTAATAGAGCGCTTGGCCCAGTGACCACTGTTAACATAATCTGCATTACCATCCTGAGTAGCGAGATTTAGAGGAACCATAGCATTTTGCATCGTTGCTCCTCCATGGGTAAACAAAACTGCGAAATCTTCTGAGATAGATAATAGATCCCTAAAATCCTGTTCTGCTTGTTTTGCAATCTCAATAAATTCTGGACTTCTATGACTTATTTCCATCACAGAAAGACCTAGGCCATTCCAGTCTAATAATTCATCTTGGACTTCTTTTAAAACAGCTTCAGGCATAGTCGCTGGACCAGCGCCAAAATTATACTTCCTTAGCATTATTCATCTCCTATGAATTCTTCACTTATAGGAGCTATGCTAATCAGTTTTTCAGAATCTTTAAGCCTAATTACAGTTACTCCTTGGGTATTTCTTCCAATGATATTTACTTCGGCAACTCTTGTCCTAACCAACATACCTTTATCAGAAATAAGCATTAATTCATCATCATCTGAAACCTGAGCAGCGCCGATAAGTTGGCCATTCCTTTCAGAGATCTGCATAGCGATAACACCTTTTGCTCCTCGTCTAGTTTTCCTAAAATCTATAGATTTTGAACGTTTACCGTATCCATTTTCACTTACAGTAAATATGCTCGCCTCTTCTTCAGGAATTATTAGAGAAATCACATGTTGATCTTTTTCAAGCTTTATACCTCTGACACCTTTAGCAGTTCTCCCCATAGACCTAACTTCAGTCTCTGAGAAATGTGCTGCCTTTCCGGCATTAGTAACTAGCATTACAAATTTACTTCCATCCGTTATGGTAGTTCCAACCAACTCATCGCCCTCTTCTAGAGTAATAGCTCTTTTTCCGCCTTTTCTTTGGTTTTGGAACTCAGTTAATACTGTCTTCTTAACTGTCCCAGCTCTGGTAGCCATGAGGATAAAATGTTTATCATCATATTCTTCAACGGGGACCATACTAGTTATTCTTTCTCCTTCACTGAGTTGGATAAGATTAACAAGAGGGCGTCCTTTAGCTGCTCTACCCGCTGAAGGAATCTCATAAACTTTAAGCCAATAAACTTGTCCTAAATTGGAAAAGCATAGAAGAGTAGTATGGGTATTTGCTACTAAAAGCTGCTCGACGAAGTCTTCATCTTTTACAGAAGCTGCCGTCTTACCAGTTCCACCTCTTCTTTGTGCTCTGTATTCTTCAAGGGGTTGGGTTTTAGCATAGCCTTCGTGAGAGATTGTCACCACTCTGTCTTCCGGAGTAATTAAATCTGCTTCAGTTAAATCTGCAGCAGAGTCTTGAATCTCTGTTCTTCTATCATCTTTATATTTTTCTTGAACTTCTTTCAGTTCTTCTTTGACAACTTCAATCAACCTATCGGAATCTCCTAAAATTTCCAGTAGGTAGGTTATGTGATCTATTATTTCTTCATATTCTTTTATTAATTTATCCTGTTCAAGGCCAGTAAGTCTTTGTAACCTCATATCCAGAATTGCTTGAGCCTGTTGTTCAGACAGCTGATATGTTTTTCCAATCAATCCAACAGATTTGTCATTGACATCGATCTTACAAGCATCGGGTCCTGCTTTTTCTAGCATTGCAATTATCTTTCCTGGCTTCCATTTTTTAGCCAAGAGTTTCTTTTTTGCCTCAGAGCCTTCTTTAGACTTCTTAATCAAATCTATCATTTCATCAATATTTGCAAGAGCAATAGTGAGACCTTCTAGGATGTGGCCTCTTTCTTTTGCCTTTCTTAAATCAAAAAAGGTTCTTCTAGAGACGACTTCTTTTCTATGATTAAAAAATACAGAGAGAATAGATTTAAGGTTTAATAATTTAGGTTCTCCGTCTATTAAAGCTACATTATTAATTCCAAAGACCGTCTGCATTTGTGTTTGTGCATAAAGGTTATTGAGAACAACATCAGGAATTTGTCCTGACTTAAGTTCTATAACGACACGAACACCATCTTTGTCAGATTCATCTCTGATATCTCTAATTCCTTCTAACTTTTTATCTCTTGAAAGTTCAGCTATTTTTTCTATCAGCCTTGCTTTAACAACCTGATAAGGCATCTCAGTAATGATAATTTTTGCTTTATCTTTTTCTTCGTCCTCAAATTCTGTTTTTGCTCTTATTTTTACTCTTCCCCTTCCTGTTTCATAAGCACTAACTATTCCAGCCCTTCCATTAATTATTGCTCCGGTTGGAAAATCGGGACCTGGTATATATTCCATTAGCTCTTGGACAGTAATTTCAGGATTATCAATGAAGGCTAAACAAGCTGATAAAGATTCATTGAGATTATGCGGTGCCATATTTGTTGCCATTCCAACAGCTATTCCAGCTGAGCCATTGACGAGCATATTAGGAATTCGGGTAGGCAAAACTTCCGGCATCATTTCTGTACCATCGTAGTTTTCTACATAATTAACGGTTTCTTTTTCGAGATCGGCTAAAAGTTCTTGAGATATGCGAGCCATTCTGACTTCTGTATATCTTTGAGCAGCAGGACCATCACCATCCATGGATCCAAAATTGCCTTGTCCATCGACAAGTGGATATCTTAGAGACCACCATTGCGCCATTCTTACAATTGTTTCGTAGGCTGCGCTGTCTCCATGGGGATGGTACTTACCTATTACGTCACCAACGATTCTAGCTGATTTCTTATGAGGCCTTCCAAAATCATTATTGAGTACATGCATTGCATAAAGAACTCTTCTATGCACTGGCTTTAAGCCGTCTCTTGCATCAGGTAAGGCTCTTCCTACGATTACGCTCATTGCATAATCTAAATAAGATTGTTTAAGCTCTTTACCTATATCAACAGGTACTATTTCCTTGGCAGCAATTTCACCCATAATTTATATCCAAAGTATTAATTTAATGAAGGAATCAGAAGAAAGTCTTCCATTTAAAAGGCAGGTTTTATGATGTCTTTTTTGAGGTATCAACTTAGGTCAATTTTATCATAATTGACCTCAAAAATCGTGTAAAAAAGCGGTTAAAAAAGGTAGATATTAGCCCTTAAATTCTGAAACTAAAGTAGATACAGTTTCTTTCGCATCGCCAAACAGCATTCTAGTGTTGGATTTGAAAAATAGAGGGTTTTGTATACCTGCAAAACCAGAAGCCATAGAACGTTTTAGCACAAAGACAGTTTTGGAATTATCAACTTCAATTATTGGCATTCCGTAAATTGGACTACCTTCATTTTCTTTAGCGTCTGGGTTAACTACGTCATTGGCACCAATCACCATACAAACATCAACGGTTTCCATTATTGGATTAACATCTTCTGGTTCCACTAGTACGTCATAAGATACATTAGCTTCTGCCAACAAGACATTCATGTGACCGGGCATTCTTCCAGCTACAGGATGTATGGCATACTTAACTTCTGCTCCATTTTCTTCCAATAATTCTCCTAACTCTCTTACAGCATGTTGAGCTTGAGCTACTGCCATACCATAACCAGGAACTATTAACACGGAAGAAGCTGCTTCAAGAATCAAATAAGCATCTTCTGCTGAAATAGGCTTCACTTCGCCCTGTTCTTGTGAAGATTCATTAGACGAGTCTGGAGCTGCTCCAAAACCACTAAATAATACATTTGCTAAAGAGCGATTCATTGCCTTACACATGATATTAGTAAGAATCAAACCACTTGCGCCTACTAGAGCTCCTGCAACTATGAGAACATTGTTTAAAATAACAAATCCTGCTGCACACGCAGCTAGTCCTGAAAAACTATTCAGCAAAGCAATTACAACTGGCATATCTGCTCCGCCAATTGGAATTACAAATAAAATTCCCAATAAAAAGGCTAATCCTATTAGCAGTATTAATGTTTGCTCAGAAGTTATAAACCCTTGATAGAAGAGCATATTTACACCAACTAGTAGTATAGCTATAAGGAGAAGGCTATTTACAAATTGCTGTCCCTTGTAAAGATAAGGTTTTCCAGAAATGACTTCGGATAGTTTTCCGTAAGCGATAATACTTCCAGTAAAGGTTACTCCTCCAATAAGAACAGTTAAGAAGATAGCACCTAGGAATGCTGGATTATTCAAGGTTCCAGATACATACTCTGCAGAACCTACTAAAAGGCTTGCAATACCTCCAAATCCGTTAAAAACTGCTACCATTTCTGGCATAGAAGTCATCTTTACCTTAGTAGCAGCAAAATAACCAACTACACTGCCTGCCACTAAAGCTCCAGCTATATATTTGTAATCAATAATATTTTGATCTAGCAACGTAATAAGGACAGCCAATAGCATTCCTGAAGAAGATAAAAAATTTCCGCGTCTAGCTGTATCGGGCGACCCTAACATCTTAAGGCCGACGATAAATAAAATAGAGGAAGCTATGTACGCTAAATTTACTAAAAGAGCTGTATCCATGATTATTTCTTCTTGAACATTCCAAGCATTCTATTGGTAACTAGGTATCCACCCACTACGTTTATAGAAGCAAAAAAGACGGCTGCTGTACCTAGTATGATTGTTAAAATATCAGATGATCCTGAAGATAATATTGCTCCCACTAAGGTTATACCAGATATGGCATTAGCACCGGACATTAGAGGAGTATGTAAGGTTGAAGGTACCTTAGTTATTAACTCTACCCCCAAGAAGATCGAGAGCACGAGAATGAATATTAATAGTATTATCTGACTTTCCATAACTTATTTATTTTACCGATTCATTGACCACACTTCCTTGGTGGGTAATTACACAACCTTTTAGTATTTCGTCTTCTAAATCAAAATTTATAACTTTATTTTCTTCATCCCAAAACTCTTCAATCATATTAAAGAGGTTTGAGCCGTAGACCTGAGAAGCATCCTTTGCTACTTCTCCAGGTAGATTAGACATTCCGATGATTGTAACTCCTTCATGAAAAATATATTCATCATTTTTAGAGCCCTCAACGTTACCCCCAGTTGAGACTGCCATGTCAACGATAACGCTTCCAGGTTGCATTGCTTCGACCATATCACTTGTAATTATTTTTGGAGCTGGCCTTCCGAAAACCTGAGCAGTTGTTATAACCACATCTGACTGTGAGCAAACTTTCTTCATCCCTTCTTGTTGCATCTTTATTTGTTCTTCAGTGAGTTCTTTAGCATATCCCTGATCAGTTTCTTCAGTCTCACCAATATCGATCTTTACAAATTTAGCACCTAATGATTTGACTTGTTCTTCTACTACAGGTCTAGTATCAAAAGCTTCTACTCTTGCGCCTAATCTCTTGGCGGTTGCTATAGCCTGCAGTCCAGCAACACCAACACCAACTACAAACACTCTGGCAGGTGAGATAGTTCCTGCAGCTGTCATCATCATAGGAAATGATTTAGTTAGAGTTCTTGAGGCTTCGATAACTGCAGCATAACCTCCTAGGTTTGCTTGAGAGCTTAGCGCATCCATCTTTTGAGCTCTCGTTATTCTTGGAACAAGCTCCATACTAATAGAGCTCACTTCTGCAGAAGCTAACTCAGAAACAATTTGTTTCTCATTAAAAGGATCTAGGAAACTGATATAAATTGTGCCTTTTTTGAGCTCTTGAATTTCTTCTGTTGATGGTTTATTGATTTTACAAACTATGTCTGCAGATTTAAAACCATCTGATTTATTTGTGCATATAGAAGCACCTACCTCTTCATAGAGCGTATCGGATACGAAGACATTATCTCCCAATCCAGTTTCGATAGAGACTTCAATACCTAAATCGATAAATTTCTTAGCTACTTCAGGTAAAATAGTGGCACGAATTTCGTTTGCCTCTTCTTTAGGAAAGAATATTTGCATAATAATTTTTGACTTCGAAAGTTTGTCGAACAACAGTTTAAAGAAAAAAACATGCCATGAACATAGAAAATTTAGATCATGATGAAGTAAATAAATTTGATGAACTTGCCACTAGATGGTGGGATAAAGATGGAGAATTTAAGCCTCTTCATCAAATAAATCCATTAAGAGTTGGTTTCATAAAAGAGAGATCAGCACTGGAAGGAAAAAAAGTGTTAGATGTTGGTTGTGGTGGAGGTATTCTTTCTCAAGCTCTTGGAGAATTAGGGGCAGAAGTTATCGGTATTGATGCTTCAGAGAGAACAATAGGTGTAGCAAAGGCACATTCAGAATTAATAAAGAGTGATGTTGAATTTTTTCAACAGACAATAGAAGATTTTATTGCTTCTAATCCGAATAAAAAATTTGACGTAATCACGTGCTTAGAAATGCTAGAGCATGTTCCCTCACCCGGAGATATAATCAAAAGCTGCTCTAATCTCTTAAATGATAATGGAGATATTTTCTTTTCAACAATTAATAGAAATCCAAAATCTTATTTATTTGCAGTTATAGGTGCAGAATATATTTTAAATCTTCTTCCAAAGGGTACTCATGACTATGAGAAATTTATTAAACCCTCCGAGCTTGCCAAATGGGTAAGAGATGCAGGCTTAACTAGTAAAGAGACGATTGGTTTGAGCTATAACCCGATAACTGATAATTATTGGCTTGGTAAAGATATTCAAGTCAACTATATGGTGCACGCAAAAAAGGAAGTAGTTTGAAAAGTATTGAACTATTTGCTTTTGATCTAGATGGAACTCTTCTTGATACAGCTCCAGACTTTCTACATGCAGTGAATGTATTGAGGGAAAGATATAATCTTGAAGAGGCTGATTCTGATCAGGTTAGGTCAAGAGTATCACAAGGTGCAGCAAGCCTAGCCTCCTACGCTTTAGGGCTTGAATCAGAATCAGATGAAAAGATTGAGTTTCATAGACAAGAATTACTTGATATCTACGAAGAATGCTGCTTGAAAAATACCAGAGTATTTGATGGCATAGAGGACGTTCTCGATAAACTCAATTCAACCAAAATCAAATGGGGAATTATTACTAATAAGCCTCGAAGATTCGCAGAAGTCATTGTTCAAGATAAATTAAATAAATTCAGAACTCCTTTTCTAATTTGTCCCGATGATGTTGGAGTTCGAAAGCCAGATCCAGATGGATTAAATCTTGCTCTAAAAGTATCTGAATCTAATCCTAAGAACAGCATTTATATTGGAGATCATAAAATAGATATAAAGGCCGGTGAACAAGCAAACATGATGACAGGTGCGGCAGCTTACGGTTATGTACCTATGGAAGATGCTGCTGAAGAATGGGAAGCAGATTTCATCTTCTACCATCCTAGGGATATTAATAATCTGCTAGAAAAGTGATTAAAGATTTAACTGAAGACAATTTACCCAAGAATCTTCTTGAAGGTAAGACAATTGTCATTTCTGGTGCAGGGTCAGGTATAGGAAGACAAGCTTCTAAGGCCTTTTCCGATTACGGAGCTAATTTAATACTACTTAGTAAAGATCAAGAAAAACTTGAATCTCTATATGACGAAATAAACTGTGATAACTCTAATACTCTACTAATACAACCAATAAATTTTGAAAATTCTTCGGAAAAAGATTACAAAGAAATTGTTCTCGCTATTAAAGAAGAATATTCAATTGTTGATGGTCTGCTTAACAATGCAGGAATTTTGGGAGAGAAAAAAGCCCTAGAGCAATATAGTTACGAAAGCTGGCAAAATGTTTTGAAAGTGAATCTAGATGCGAGTTTCTTGCTCACAAAAAACCTAATACCTCTAATAAAAAAATCTGATAACGGTTCCATTATTTTCACTTCATCGGGTGTAGGAAGAAAGGGAAGAGCATACTGGGGTGCATATTCAATAAGCAAGTTTGCTACTGAAGCCATGATGCAAATCTTATCGGAAGAGCTCCAAAACACTTCTTCCATCAGAGTTAACTGTATTAATCCAGGACCTGTAAGAACTAAGTTGCGTGAATCTGCATATCCTGCAGAAGACCCTAATAAAAATCCAACAGCAGAAATGATTATGAAACTTTATCTGTATTTGATGAGTGATATGAGTTTAGGTATCAATGGTCAGTCACTTGATGCTCAAGAGCGCTGATTTCACTTTTCGATAACTCCTTAAAAGTGCCTTGCTTCAAGCTAGCCGGAAGAAACAAGCTACCATATCTTACTCTTTTAAGACGAGAAATTTCTAATCCTTGACTCTCCCACAATCTTCTAACCTCTCTAGTGCGACCTTCCATAATGACCATTGCAAACCACTGATTGGTATTTCCTTTTCTTCCTCCCTGTACATCGG
>CACFXJ010000024.1:0-13859 GCA_902570225.1 uncultured SAR86 cluster bacterium | reverse complement strand
CGACTCCAGCATATGGTGTTTCGCTAAATGCAGATTCACTCATCTCTGTTAGATCTTGATTATCTGGTAAATGGTTAACAGTCATCAGCTCCAAAGTTTTTCGACCGATCAAGCGCTTACCATTGAACTCACCTTGATTCAGCAACATAGAACAAAAATTATGATAATCATTCATGGTTGAAAAAAGACCTCCTCCTCCTGACTCCATTTTTGTATTAAGAAAAGGAATTTCAAGTAACCTTGGCTCTCCCTTTGGGTTGTGTTCATATAACGCACAGAGACGATCGAGCTTTTCTTTTGGGCAAGAAAAACTTGTATCTTCCATTTCAAGGGGCTCAAAAATAAATTTTTTAAAGTATTCCTCAAGCTTCATTCCTGAAAGGACTTCTACTAGATATCCAAGCACATCAGTAGAAACTGAATAATTCCACTTATCACCAGGAGAAAACTCTAAGGGTAAAGTTGAAAGTATTTCTACAAATTCTTCGAGGCTTTCTGCTTGCTGAACCTTTGTTTTACGGTAAGCAGCATCAACATTAGTCCTATACATAAAATCATAGGTCAATCCTGACATATGAGTTAAGAGATCTCTTATGGTCATATGTCTCTTAGGTCTTGAAGTTAGGAAATTAGGATAGATGCCTGATTGATAAACTCTTAATTTTTCCCATGAAGGAATGTACCAAAATACTGGGTCGTCTAATCTGAATGCGCTTTTTTCATACAATTGCATTATGGCAATACTAGTTATTGCCTTAGACATGGAATAAATCCTAAAGATAGAATCCTCTTGCATAGGCTTTTCATTTTCACGATCCATGAATCCCAGCGAATCTAAATAAGCAATCTTTCCTTTTCGGGATACAAGAGTCATAGTGCCAACATATTTACCATCTTTGACATAGGTGTTATCTAAATATTCCCTAATATTTTCAAGGACATTAGAGTCCAATCCAACTGATTCTGGTTTAACAACTTTCATAAATCCTCCAAGATGATTTAACTTTAAGTAAATAGGTTACTTTTATATTTATTATTTAATTTGAAGTGTACAAAAAAAATATTAATATGAATAAATAATTTTAATAAGAGATCAATTATGTACGACTTAGTGATTAGAAATGGAAAAATTGTAGATGGTAGTGGGCAACCTTCTTTCATGGGTGATATTGCAATTCAGGGCGACCGCATAGTAAAGATAGGTCTGGTTGAAGAGTCTGGCAGTAAAGAGATAGATGCTGAAGGGAATCTAGTCACTCCAGGATGGGTAGATATACACACTCATTATGATGGACAGGTCTGTTGGGATGAATATTTAACTCCGTCATGTTGGCATGGAGTTACAACTGTTGTTATGGGTAATTGCGGAGTAGGATTTGCTCCAGTGAGGCCAGGAACTGAGGAGTTTTTAGTTCAACTCATGGAAGGAGTGGAAGATATACCAGGCGTTGCATTAAATGAGGGTGTTAGCTGGGATTGGGAGAGCTTTCCAGAATATCTTGATTCAATTGGAAAAAATAATTATGCCATGGATATTGGCGCAATGATTGGACACGGACCAATTAGATCTTATGTTATGGGCATGGATAGATGCCAAGGCAAAGAAGAAGCCTCAGAAAGCGAAATAGCTGAAATGGCACAGATCACTAAAGAGGCCATCGAAGCAGGTGCTCTTGGGTTTAGCACTTCTAGAACATATCTTCATAGAGATAAATTTGGAGAATATGTTCCTGGAACAGAGGCAACTGCAAAAGAAATGAGAACGATTGCTAATACTATTGCTGATCTTGGACAAGGTACTTTAGAAATAGTCTCTGACTGGATGGATCAAGATATTGAATTAGATTGGGTAAAAGAATTTGTAGAGAAGTCTGATAGAACACTTACTTATGCTCAAACAGGCGGGAATCCACTTGAAACATGGAAATATTGCGAAGAAAATTTCCCTAAAGGAGTAAAAATAAGACCTCAATTCCCAGGCAGGCCTACTGGTATGCTTTTTAGTCTTGAATCGACAGTTCATCCATTCATATCACATCCGAGTTATGCAGAGATTGCTGATAAAACATTAGAAGAAAAAGTAGCTGCCATGAAAGAGGAATCTTTTAAACAAAGAATCCTTTCTGAAGAACCTTCTGTGGATAAGAATCACATGATCTATACTCTTATGATGTCCTTCGATAAGCAATTTCCAATGAATGAAATACCTGATTACGAGCCTTCATATGAAGCAAGTATTGCTGGAATAGCAGAAAGTCAAAACAAGTCTGTAATGGAAGTTATGTATGAGGAGTTGCTGAAAAATGATGGTAAGACTTTCGTTTGGGCTCCTTTTTCACCCTATCCGGATCATAACCTAGATACATATAAGATGATGATGGAATTTGAGAGTTCCGTTGCAGGCCTGAGCGATGGTGGTGCCCATTGTGGTCTAATATGTGATGCTAGCATGCCTACATGGAATATCGCACACTACACGAGAGACAGAGTTAAAGGTGAAAAAATTCCACTTGAATTCCTTGTGAGAAAACAAACTAAAGAGACTGCTGAAACTTTTGGCCTTATGGACAGAGGGCAAATTAATGAAGGTTATCTGGCTGACATTAATATAATTGACCACGAGAATCTTTGTGTTTACAAGCCACAAATGGTGCATGACTTACCTACAGGAAGTAGGAGAATCATTCAAAAAGCAGGTGGGTACATAGCAACCATCAAAAGTGGTGTAGTAACATTTAAAGATGATCAAGCTACAGGCGAATTACCTGGAACTGTCTTAAGAGGCGAGAGAAAATTAGAATCTTTATCAGCTTAACTCAACTGATAAATGCCATTCACTACCCCCGACTTAGCTGATGAAAATCAAGACCTAAGGGCACTGGCACCTATTCTTAAAAATCTGGGTGGGAGAAAAACTTTCTGGGGTCAGATTGAGACGCTTGAATGCCCTGATGACAACTCTTTTGTAAAAGAACAGTTGAATAGTGAAGGTAATGGCAAGATTCTCATTGTAGATGCTAAAGGAATTTCTTCGGTTGCTCTTCTTGGAGACATGATCGCCGAATCTGGCGTTAAAAATAATTGGAGTGGTATTGTTATAAACGGCTACGTGAGAGATATTGATATATTGAGCACCCTGGATATTGGTGTTCAAGCACTAGGTACAGTTCCCATTAGAAGTGAGAAAAAAAATCAAGGAAAGTTGGGTGTCGATATAACTTTTGGTGGCCTTACATTTTCTAGAGGAAATTTTGTCTATGCAGACAACAATGGCCTCTTACTAAGCAAAACAGAACTGAACTTGTCTTAAATAGACCTCAGAGCCTCTGTTATGTCTCTTCTTGCAGCATTCCAAGCAGGAAATACTCCTCCTATAAAACCAACAAACAGAGCTAAAGTTAGGCCCTGCTGAACAACCTCGCCTGTGACAGCGAATGCAAAAGCAGTTTGTGAAAAAGATCCTCCAGCAAGTGTTGATACTGTATATCCGTTAAACAAAATATAAGCGATTGCGGCACCCAACAGTCCTCCTGCCATAGCCAGTATTAAAGCCTCAATCATTAAAGCCAAAAGGACTGTTGTTCCTTTAAAGCCTAAAGCCCTTAAAGTGCCAATTTCTACAAGTCTTGTAGATACTGCGCTATACATAGTATTCAAGGCGGCAAAAACTGCACCAATAGCCATGATATAGCCAACTACTTGTCCAAAAATTTTAATTAAATCTGCACCTGAAGATTGATTCTCATAAAAACTAGTTTCAGTCTGAACTTTCAGCTCTAAATTTGGGTAACTCTCAACGTAAAGTCCAACATCATCGAAAGATTCAGTACTATCTAATCTCAATATCATGCTTGAAGCTGAAGCGCCTCTTCTAAAAATTCCTTGGGCAGCTGCAAGATCAGCCCATATTTCGGATTCATGAACATCTCCCTTACTGGAAAAGATACCAACTACAGTTGCAAAACTATCTCTAACTTTAATTTGATCGCCTATCTCAAGGCCTTCATATTGATTATTGGCTCCCTTTCCTACAATTATTTCAGCAGTACCGCTAGTGAAATTCCTACCTTCGATGATAGTTAATTCGGGACGAATTTCAAAACTCATGGGTTGAACGCCCCTAATTGGTAGATTAGAAGTGGATTCTGCACCTTTCTTCTTCAAGTCAATAATTGCGAATAACTCTCCAGCAATCATAGGCTCTCCATCAAGGCTCTTAATGCCTGGTGAACCCGAAACAGTATCGATCTCAGTCATTGCTACACCACTGCTTAACTCAGAATTAGAGCCATCTCTAAGTATTATTACTCTATCGTCTTGTCCTGTATTAGAAATTGTGGAGCTGAGACCTTCTGCCATGGCTAGTAGAGAGACCATTACAGCAACAGAACCTGCAATTCCTACGATAATAACTAATGAAGAACCTGATCTCTCTATGATAGATCTAAGATTCATATTGGTAACTGATAAAACTTGTCTTATAAAACTCATATTAATTTTTCCTTAAAGCATCGACTACATTCAATCTCATCGCTGACAAAGCAGGTAATACTCCCGAAATAACTGCAGTAATGAAAGCTACTAATATCGCAGTCAATACTATAGTTATAGAAAATTCTATCTCTCCAGAAAAACCTATGGCTACCCCAGAAAACATTGGAAATAGAAGGTAAGCGATTAGAACCCCTATCAAAGCCCCAGCAACACATAAGAAGAAAGATTCAGCCAGTACAAATAGCATGATAAGTTTATCGGAAAAGCCTACAGCCTTTAGCGCACCCAGTTCAGGAGTTCTTTCTCTAACCGCTTGACTCATAGTATTTCCAGTTAATAAAAGAATAGTAAAAAAGGATGCAGCCAAGACTGAATTAATAATTAAACCAATATTACCAATTTGTTCAGCAAACATTCTGCTAAAGGCTTCTTCTGTTGAGGTTTTTGTCTCGTCTATAGAATTCTGAAAAAGTGCATCGATTTCTTTTGCAATAAATTCAGCCTGCTCGGGATTCTTTATTTTGACAATATAATTTCCTGGTCGCCCAGTTTCATATAAACGTGCTTCATCGAAATACTTCCAATTTATGAACGCTTCATCTTGTTCATCGCTGATATTATTTGTGTAGGTACCTACCAAATCGAATTCCCAGACACCACCACCTTTCTTAGGCCATATATCAGCAATAATAGGTATCCTATCTCCGATTTTCCAACCAAACTGATCTGCTAAATCCTTACCGACAATCATTCCAGTGATATTTTGTGAAAAGGCTTCTTGGGCTCCCTCACTCAATTCCCATTCAGGATATACATCGAAATAATTATCAGGGACTGGCCATTTCGGGAAAAAGTTCTGTCTCTCTTTATATGTTCCGCCGAACCATTGACGCCAAACTACTGTTTCAACTCCTTCTATAGCTTCGATTCTATTTTTATGAGCCATCGGTAAAGACTCGGTAAAAGCAAGACGGGAAACGACAATGAGTCTGTCTTTACCTGCAAAATCAACTTCGCTATTAAAAGCCACTGCAACGGATCTTCCCAAAGAAAATAAAAGAAAGGCAGTAGCGATAGAGAATACAGTCATGAAGGTTCTAATCTTTTTTCGATTAATACCTGATTTCACTATCATCCAATATTTCATCAGCCCTCCCTTAGAGCATCCACTACTTTTAAATTCAAGGCTTGATATGCCGGAACTGCTGCAGAAATAAAAGCAATCAATAGACCGATTAAAAACCCACCAATAATTATTCCTGATGATAAGGAAACCACATCAGCAAATAATTCTCCGGAAAGTGTCTCAAGAGCTGGAATCATTAAAGCTGTTAATAAAAGTCCTAGTAACACTGCAGAAAAACAGATTGTTATCGCTTCTAATATGACGCTGGTGAAAATGGTAAAGTCTTTATAGCCTAAACACTTCAATACTCCTATATCATTGGTACGTTCTCTAATTGATTGAGCGAGCGTATTGGAAGAAACTAACAATATAGTAAAAAATACAGACATTAGTATTGAATTAACTATCAATTCAACATCAGCAATCTCTCCAGCCATTTCAACAGCCATCATAGATTCGGGACCAGACCTTGTTGCATAAGAGGAGTTCATAAAACGCTCGTCTATTTTCTGAGAAATTATCTCTCCTTCTTCAGCCGATTGCGCCTTGACAATTATCATGCCAATGGTTCCCTTTTGATTCATTCTTGCCTCATCAAAAGTATCCCAATTAATGACAGCTCCCATTTCGTCACCTTTTATTTGTTTTGCAGTATAGAAACCTGCTACTTCAAAAGACCAATTATATGAACCATCGGTATTTAAAGAATTGGCTTTTGTATAGATTATGTCTCCTATTTTCAGGCCCTTTTGATCTGCCATAAGTTGACCTACTATTGCTGCATTAGGATTTGTTTTTAGGGCTAATTTAGCTTCGTCTGAAGCTTCAAATCTATCGAATACATCAAAAAAGTTCGGACTTGCAGCGTATACAACACCATCCATCATGCTTTCTAGACCATCTGATATAAGATAATCCATTACCATGAAATCCTCGACGCCATCTAAAGTCTCTATAAATTGGACATGGGAGTAAGGAAGCTTTCCAAACATGTCGTATCGAGGCATGACTATAATATTTTCAGCAGAGGTCCCTTCGATCGCACCCGTAAAGATACTTGAGACAGTATTGAGCGTCCCATATAAAGCAAAGGCTATGAACATAGACATGATGGTTAAAAAAGTTCTAAGCCTTTTTCGAATCAGTCCTATTTTTACAAGAGTCCAATACATTAATTCGTAAGTTTTCCTTTATCTAGGTGGAGAGTTCTCTTGGCCGATTCAGCAGCTACAGGGTCATGAGTAACCATTAAAATGGTTTTTCCATGATCACGATTCAAGATTTGTAGTAACTCCAATATTTCAGTAGCCGTATCTCTATCTAAGTCACCTGTTGGTTCGTCGCAAACCAGAATATCTGGGTCAGAAACCAGGGCTCTAGCTATAGCAACTCTTTGCTGTTGACCTCCAGATAATTCATTTGGCTTATGCCCTCCTCTGTCAGCTAAGCCAACTACATTTAACGCTGTTTCAACATGTGTTTTTCTCTGGGAACCAGAAAGGTTTGTTAAAAGAAGGGGTATTTCTACATTTTTGTTTGCAGTCAGTACTGGCAATAAATTATAGAATTGAAAAATAAAACCTACATTACTAGCCCTCCAATCGCTCAGGGCAGAAGCACCCATTTTTTCAAGGTGCTCGCCATTAATGACAACTTGTCCTGAAGTTGGAGTATCGAGACCCCCTATTAAATTTAAAAGTGTTGACTTGCCAGAACCAGATGGCCCCATGAGAGCCAAATAGTCACCTTTAGGCACCTCTAGGCTCAGTTCATCTAATACTACCAGAGTCTCTTCACCGCGTTTATAGGTTTTGTTAACAGACTGAACTTCGATTAAATTTGACATACTTTCCTCTATTTATTTAATTATTATTTTTTGACCATCTTCAAGCTCATCATCGAATCTTGCAACTACCTTCATTCCTGAATTAAGACCCTTTATGACTCTGGCATAATTTGCAGTTTCTTCAGCTACCTCAACTTGTCTAACTTCAACTGAAATACCCTCTATTACTTGAACAATTGATTCTCCTTCTTTTGTTGAAACAGCTCCTAAAGGTATCATGACCCCTTCTTTAGGTGTTTCTTTGGTTGCGTTTTCAACTTTTCTTAAAAATGAGACCCTGCTTCCCATATCGGGTAAAACTCTTTCGTCTTTTTCTAGAAGTGCAATTCTAACTTTGACCGTTGCTTTATTCCTATCTGCGGTAGGAATAATTGCTATCACTTCAGATGGTATATCCCATTTAGGATAAGCATTCAAATTGGTTATTACTGGTTGGCCCGGCTTTACTCTATTAATAAAAGCTTCATTTACATCCACTTCTACTTCTAGAGAGTCCATATCTACAATTGTACAAATTCCTGTATTTGTAAAACCTCCTCCTGCTGAAACTGGAGAAATCATTTCTCCAGGTTGAGCTGCCTTATAAACAACAACACCACTGAAAGGTGCTAGGATTTGCATGTCCTTTACAACTTGTTTTCTTACTGCATTAAGTGCCTCTAGCCCTTCCATTGCAGCTCTTGCAGCATCTAGCGAAGCTTGGCTTGCAAGTTCCTCCTTGGCCAACTCTCCAGTTCTGTTAAATATACGTCTTGCTTCATCAAGTTGTGATTGAGAGTAATTTAAATCTGCTTGCATAGTGCTATCATCAAGCTGAGCTAATAATTGCCCCTCCTCTACGTACATGCCCTCTTCTATGAATACCTTCATAACTTTTCCAGTTACTTTTGAAGACACAGTGGCTCTTCGTCTGGCAACTACATAGCCTGAAGCATCAAGAATGCTAGTAGCAGAGGAATCTGACATCTGAAGGGACTTTACAGTAAAAGTTGTAACTTCTTTTAGTTCATCTTCTGATAAAAATAACCACCAAAAAAAACTTACCAATACAATGGCTGCTCCTAGTAAATAGAGTTTATTAGAGGGTGATCCGTCAACTACAGGTGGAGCGGATCTATCTATCTTGAGATTGTTTAATAGGTTTTCTCTATCACTCATTCAGTTTTCCTTATATGTATTTTACAGTCTTAAAAATGAGAAGTAAAAGTTACATCTCTTCAATCCATTCAGCTATCATTTCTATAGCTTCGTAGTGTGAAAGAGATCTTCCTGATTCAGGCATCATAACCCCTGGATCAGTAGAAATCATCCTATAAAGCAGAATGGAATCTTGGGCTTCTCCTGGAGAAATAGAATATTCGAGACCCCCACTGCCTCTTCCAGTTGCTACTGGTTTTTTATTTATTCCTAAGTGAGTTGGTCTACTCTCAGTTAAATCCAAGTAAAGTCCAGTTGAATTAGCTCCTCCAGTTGATATATGACAATGTCCACAATTTATATCTAAATAAGATCTTACTCTTTCATCGAGAGAGTAGGAATCATCTTCCCAATCAACAGGTGTATTAAGATCCATCTGAATATTATCTATATAATCCAACTTCATCCATTTGGTTAATTGATTAATAGATTCATCTTGATAGTCATAAACTTTATTTAAATTTCTGGCCTTAGGTCCAATAGGCATTACTGCATCATTATTTGAATGGCATTCTTTGCATTGATTTTTATTAGGAACCCTATAACGTACTGAACGGCTTTCCCCTTTAAAGTCTATCCAATCAGTTATTATTGTTTTACCAGCCTTTTTTATTATTGCTTCATTTTGACTCTCATTCCAGGCGTAAGAAACCGCTTCCCATCCATTTGTTTTCCTTAGAAGCAATCTGGTCTCTAAGAGCTTCTTACCAATAGATAAATCTCTTTCATCAATTGGATAATAAAAAGTTTTGATTAGTGCAGAACCAACTGGAAAATCAAACACCTTATCTTTTCTAAAAGATGCTTTTTTACCTTCCGGTATATATACCCATCTTTGCTTATATGAATAGTCAGAAAATAAAGAAGAAATTAATTCATAAGGCACAACTCCATTAGAAGGGATTTGAGCATGAGTATCTTTAAAGAAATGAAAATCCGAAAGTTTTTTAGGGAATTTTTCTTCTAGAATTAGATCATTATCAACAGCATAGAGAGATTTTATAGAAAAAACTATTAATAATAATAACGAGCTCTTTTTCATTATTATTAGTTTAAGATAACCTCCGGCAGAGGTCTTACTTGTCCTTCATATTCTTTAATATCTCTTTCTACTGGATCAAAAAAAGGTAGTAGATACTTAATTGGATTAAGTGTTAAAAATGTTGCGTCGCCATTATCAGAAATGACAAGCTTTTCTTCATCTGGTTGACCAAAAAGTATTTGGTTCATAGGCAAAATACCATCCCAAAATATGTCAGGCATATCTCCGCCTGAAAGCTCAAATAGAATCGCTGCTAGCTCCCCAGTACCTACATCTGGATCAAATCCTCCATCACCAAATCTATTATTATGTATTTGTATGGACTTAGGGTGAGGGTTGTAATTTTCATCATCAGTTTCGTAACCATAAGTAACAATTGAGAGGTTCACAGTACCATTGCCGTATATGTCATTATCAAATACTTCAACGTCAGAATTAGCCTGAATTATTATCCCTGTTCCTCTAGGCACTTCTCCAACTATGTTTCCTTCTGGAGCAAAGTTATCAGTATCATTATTGATGGCTTTATTTCTGAAAACTCTAACATGATGACCGCCTTGCTGAGGTAAATCAGGTAGATCAAAAACTAGAATTCCCCCGGTATTATGAGAAGCTAAATTATCAAAGACATCAGCATAATAAGAATTTTCTATCTCAATCCCCGCTACATTGTATTGAGCAATGCTATTCTTAACGATTATATTTTGTGACTGTCCGACATAAATACCTGCATCTGAAGCTCCTATTGCTACACAGCCATCTATCAAAACATCCTTAGACTCTACAGGATAAAACCCATAAGCTCCGTTAGTCTCTTTAGGTCCTCCTGTCCATTCTGTTCTGAGACGGATCATGCTAATTCCATCAGCACCTATAACCTTAATAGCATCTCCTTTTGCATCCAACACAGCAAAATCTCTCAACGTAACTCCATCTGAAGTGACCAAAAGCCCTTGAGCTCCAGAAACCTGATCTCCAAAATGTAATATAGTGTCGTCTATACCGGATCCTTCAAAAATTACGTCATCTACATCTAGTGAAATGCCATCTTCAAAAAAGTATTCTCCCGGCTCCAAGGTAAGAACATCTCCAGGTTCGAGATCAATCAGTGCTTCTTGTATTTCCTCTTGAGAGTTTGAGTTAGGTCCCAAAAGAATTTGCTTAGCTGATATTGAGAAGCTTGATAATACCAATAAGGTTATTAATAATAAGTTTTTCATTTTCCCCATTTGTCACATTTATAATTCAATAATTATAGTAAATTAACCCTAAGTTATGAAAACTATTCTGTTCGTGTGCATAGAAAATTCTTGTAGAAGCCAAATTGCAGAAGCTTATGCAAACTTGTATTCAAATAGCAAATATAAAGTCATAAGTGCCGGTTCTAATCCATCCGGGAGTATCAATCCTACAGCTATGAAATTAATGTCTGAATTGGGACATAAAATGGCAGGTCAATATTCCAAATCGGTTGATACAGTTGCGCAGAATGTAGATTATTTAATCTCTATGGGTTGTGGAGACTCTTGTCCAAATGTCAGCGCAAAAGACAGAATAGATTGGGATATACCTGACCCAAAAGATATGAATGATAAAGAATTCAAAGAAGTTATAGCATTAATAGACAAACAGGTTCAAAACTTGATAAAAAATATTATCTAAACCTTAGATTCTCTCTATTAAGTTCAGATATAGAACTAACTCCCATTAGTCTCATATCTCTTTCTATTTCTGACTTCATTAGTTCTAAGGCTCTTTCTACTCCATGCTGTCCTGCTGCAGCAAGAGCGAATAAATAGAATCTACCTCCCCCTACAGCTTTGGCGCCCATAGAGAGAGCCTTGAGAACATGAGTACCTCTCTGTATGCCACTATCCATGATTACATCAATATCGTCTCCAACTGCGTCAACAATCTCCGATAGCTGATCAAATGGGGATCTACTGCCATCTAACTGTCTTCCTCCATGGTTTGATATAACAATACCGGTACATCCAATATCAACAGCTTTTTTAGCATCTTCTGCACTCATCACTCCTTTAAGGCAAAATTGGCCATCCCAGTATTCAACCATTTTTGCCACGTCATCCCAGTTCAAACAAGGATCTAACATCTCCGTAAAATATCTACCTATAGATATTGGTCCATCTGACATATCGACATGATCATCCAGCTGAGGAAGAGAGAATTTCTTATGAGTTAAATAATTTAATGCCCACATCGGTTTGATTGCAAATTGTGTTATGCCACTAAAGCTTAATTTAAAGGGAATTGAGAAACCTGTCTTTAGATCTCTTTCTCTATTACCTCCTGTAATGGTATCTACAGTGAGCATCATTACATCCACATTGGCATTTTTGGCATTCTCGAGCATGACTTGATTTAGCTCTCTATCTTTATGGAAGTAGAATTGATAGCACTGAGGTCCAGAATACTGTTGTCTTACTTCAGATAAACTTACCGTTCCTAGAGAAGACACTCCAAATAAAGTTCCATATTTATCTGCAGCAGCAGCAACTGCATTTTCACCCTCATGATGAAAAACTCTCTGTAAGGCAGTAGGAGAACAGTAAATTGGCATTTCAAGCTTTTGGCCTAAAATTTCAACAGACATATCGATGTTCTCAACCCCTCTCAATACGTTTGGAACGAGATCACAATCTTCAAAACTCTTGGTATTTCTATCATAGGTGCTTTCATCGTCAGCTGCACCATCAATGTAATTGAAGATTGGACTTGGCAATCTTCTACGGGCCAACTCTCTAAAGTCGCTGAAACTATGGCAGTCCTTTAAACGCATTTGTTTTTAAGATTTCAGCCCGCGATGAGAAATAAGAATTATGTGGAGTTATTTCTTACTTTCTTGGATTAAAGTGAAGGCTTTCATTGATTGATCTCCACCCTGATAACAAAGTGTGGCATCAGTCATATCAGAAATCTGTTCCCAGTTAGCTTCAATATTTTCAGCTGTCATATCGTCACCGGTTCCTAAATAAACACCTTTAGTTTCATGTATCATAACTCTTGTAAATACACCCGCTCCCGCAGCTATAATTACTCCAGTAGGAGCGTCTTCTGAGACCATATAAGTTACAGCAGGAGTAACATATTCAGGTTTTATTTGTTCAATTACTTCTCCGGGCATTAAGCTTTCAGTCATTCTTGTACCAGCCAATGGTGCCAAGGTATTGCATTTAACATTATATTTAGCACCTTCTAACTTCAAGGTGTTCATAAGTCCTACGACCCCCATTTTTGCTGAGCCGTAATTAGTTTGACCAAAGTTTCCATACAATCCGCTTGATGAAGAAGTCATTACGATTCTTCCATAGTTTTGCTCCTTCATGATTTCCCAAACTGCTTTCGTGCAATTGACGCTTCCCATCAAATGGACTTCAACGACCATTCTAAAGTCTTGATCTTCAACTTTTGAAAAGCTTTTATCTCTCAGAATACCAGCATTGTTGACTAATATGTCTATACGGCCATATTTTTCCATGACCTCATCAACCATAGCTTTGACCTGATCAGCATCAGTTACGCTAGCTCCATTGGCCATTGCTTCTCCTCCGGCAGCTTTGATTTCTTCTACAACCATTTCAGCAGCAGATAACGAACCATCATCAGAACCATCAACATTACCACCTAGGTCATTTACAACAACTTTAGCGCCTCTTTTAGCTAAATCTAGCGCATGGCATCTACCTAGACCTCCACCGGCACCAGTAACAATTGCAACTTGATCGTTAAAAGTTATAGACATAATTTCTCCTATTTAAAAAGTTAGGCGCACATCTTACCGTATGCTAGTTTTTTTGTGAAAAAGCTTTTTCTATTCTATTTAAAGCTTCTTCTAGTACAGATCTAGGACAACCAAAATTTAAACGTACGTAGTTCTTATCTCCAAACCATGCTCCATCGTGCACACCCACTTTAGCTTCTTGTATAAAAAAATCAGCAGGACTATCAAGACCAGTATTTCTGCAGTCTATCCAGGCCAAGAATCCTGCTTCGGGTCCTTTGAGAGATAAGCCCTCTACTTTATTTACTCTTTCGAGGAGTAAATTCTTATTAGCTTGGAGGTATTGAATAAGTTGAGCACGCCACTCATCAGCATCGGAATATGCCCTTTCGGCTGCTACGAAGGCTAAGTT
>CACFXJ010000023.1:0-14014 GCA_902570225.1 uncultured SAR86 cluster bacterium | reverse complement strand
CCATGATTCACGCTGTGCAACAAATGACTGGCAAAGTAAGAATACATGATGATGGAGAGCCGAAGATGGTCAAGCCACTCAAACAAGTTGTAGTGAATTTTCCAGGTTACGGTGAATTTAAGTCTCGCATTTTTGGCCATCCAGAGGCAATAACCTTCCCACATCATTATCAGAGTCTTAAAAGGAGTATGAATCTAGCTCATGGAAGCGGCTTTGGTATCCTGAAGTGGATTATGAGACTTGTCGATTGGAAAATCTTGTCTGTAGAGAAAGCGGCCGGAATAGTCCAAGGCCTTTCATCAAGCATAAGAGAGGACCTTGAAGCAAAAGGAGTAGAGACTGGTATAGATATGGTTAGAAATTCTTTAGACGTACCTCCTTCCCTTTATGCTTTGGCTATAGGTAATAAGAATGGGCAAACAGCTTCTTGTGGCACTACATTCCGTGCCTCTGATTTAATTAGCATGGGAGAAGCAACCGGGATACCGCTTGCTTGCGGATTAAAACTTCTCATTGATGGAAAAATCACAAAATTTGGTGTTTTTGCACCAGAAGGTGTAATAGATCCAAATGATTTTTTTAAAGTATTACATGAAATTAGTGACTTATTTGAAGAAAATGAAGAAATAAGCCCTGAAGATTTAAAACTTATTAATATCTTCAGAAGTTGGTTGTAAAATAAATTTGAACTTGGAGAGTAAAATGGAAAAATTAAATAATTTTTTTGATGGAATAGCGAATCCTATAAGAGGAATTGCTGATTGGTTGTTAAGAATTGGACTTGGTATTGCTTTCTTTTTACATGGATATGGAAAACTCCCTATATCAGAAGGCTTTGTTGGATGGCTTGGCTCTAAAGGTGTGCCAATGGCAGAACTTACTGCTTATCTTGTTGCATGGGGAGAAATATTGGCCGGTTTGGGAATCATAGTTGGAGGAATAATTGCCAATAGCTTGAGTGAGCTCGGTCATTTAATAACAAGAGTCTCTGGAGGTGCTATAGGAGTAATTATGATTTTTGCTCTCCTGATAGCTCACTCTGATTGGGGTATATTCTTTGGTGAACGTGGTTCTGTACTTTTTGCTAGTGAACAGCTATTTCTTCTTTTATTGGGAACTTACTTCGCCATTAAAGGAAATAAATAGAAAAAAGGGGGTTAGGATTCCTTTCCTAACCCCCATTTCCGTAATGCTTTGGGGCAGCAATACTTACCCAGCCTAAGCCAGGTCAAGGAACATAATTAGAACTTGTAACTAAATTTAGCTCCGTAATTTCTGCCAGCTAAAGGTACTTGATTCTTTACAAATGATGAGTGATTTCTTGCAACTTCATCCTGTAAATTGCTTCCAAAAATAGAAACTTTTAGTTCAGATGAACCTGGTAAATCATAGGTTTTTGTTAACCTAGCATTTAACATTTGATAGGATTCAGTGACAGTCTCTCCCTCTCCTATTTCATCTTGCTCATCAACATCTTTCAAGCTCATTTTGAAAACCCAATCATTCTCAACGTAAGTCAAAGAATAGATATTTCTTGCGGGGTTTATTCTAGGCACATTGTGTCCATCTGAAAATTCCGCATCTACTTCATCTCTTCCAAATGATAAGGTTAAATCGCCCGATCCTAAACTTAAAGTTGTACCAATCTCGAATTCATAGCCTTTGAATTCTGCATCTTCTTGAATGTAATTGGCATGAATTAGATTTGCATGCTCGGGATGCGCATGAGGATCTGCACTTGCATTTGGATCATGATCGTCGTGATCGTCATGATCGTCATGATCGTCATGATCGTCGTGATCGTCGTGATCGTCGTGATCGTCGAGCTCGTCTTGCAGTGTTATGTAATTATCCACATCATTTATGTAGTAACTCGCTGTTGCATAAAAGTTACCATTATCAAAGTTTAGCGTTATGTCGAAATTATCTGATGTTTCACTTTGAAGATTTGGATCACCCGTTTCAAGCCTTCCAGTTGCCATGTGTGGACCATTCATAAAGAGCTCGATTACAGAAGGCAATCTTTCAACGCTAGCAAAACCTACGCTTATATCGAGACTATCACTTATATCTCTGCCCAAGGTAAGAGCAAAGCTATTAGTGTCGTCATCTACTTTATAGTAGTCGATATCTCCATGATCTTCATCGGTCACACTGCCCGTCCTTTCTATTTGATCAAGTCGAAAACCTGCATCAAGATAAAATAGGTCTAAGTCCGTACTGACGAAATAACCAACAGTGAACTCTTCACTATTAGCGGGGTTCATGAAAGCTTCTTCCCCAACAATAGCGGAATCTTCATCGACGAAATTAAATGCTACTTTTTGAGTAAAAGCATCTGTTGATAGGTCAAAGATAGCTCCATACTCAGTTGCATCATTCGTGAAAACCGTTGGTGCATGCTCATCCTCACCTGCATGATCATCATGGCCCTCTTCTTCAGCATGAGCCTCTGTGAGAGAATACTCTGTATCTCTCCAATTATAACTCACGGAGTTAATGAGGCTTCCATTTATATTGTATAAACCAGCCAGGTTATAACTCGTTTGATCTGTAGTTGAAAAAATCCTCTCTCCTTCATGCTCATCGTGATCGTCGTGATCATCGTGATCATCGTGATCATCGTGATCGTCACCTTCAGTTGCATGAGGGTCAGCATGCTCATCACCGTGGTCATCACCATGAAAAGGTATTCCGTATAGGCTTTCTAAATTGTCATAACCTATTCCAAAATATCCCCAATCTCCTGTTCTTGAGATACCAAACTGCTTTGCTTCAGAAGCAAAGTCGGAATTCTCAACATAGGATAACATCTCTTCATCATGATCATCATGATCATCATGATCATCATCATGAATTACGGCATTATCAGGAATATCAAAATTACCTAATTCAGTATTTTTATAACCAAGACTAAAATTAAGCCATCCACCTAAGAGATTTTTGTAATTGAACTCTTGAATATCACCATCATTTGCAGATTGAGTTTCCAATCCTGCATTAACTTCTTGACCATCAAAATCCTCCCTAGCAATGGTATTGTTTACAACATTGATAATTCCACCAATAGTTCCATTGGCATAAAGTAAAGAGGATGGTCCTTTGATGATTTCAATTTGTTCGATGTCATGTAAATCAACATCATTTAAATGGTCTACACCAAGTCCTGAGACATCTCTATTGACCATTCCATTTTTTAGAATTTTCACTCGAGGTCCAGACATACCTCTGATGATTGGTTGGCCAACTGCAGCACCATAATCGGCAATTGAAACACCTAAGTAACTATCAACTGCTTCACCTAGTGAAGTAGTTGCGTCATCTTTTATTTCATCGCCATCGATAACATATAGAGGATTTAATATCCTGCTTGTATTAAGTATTGAAGAAGTAACTACGACTTCGTCTACTTTCTCTGTATCAAGAGGTGTCGGTTCATCAGCATTTATTTGCGTTACTATTAAGCTCATCGCCATGAGCATATAAAAGGAAACTTTCATGTTTTCTCCTAAATTTTAAATTAAAAAAGTTTTAATAAATTTAAGAGTTAGGTGGTGCCCTCGCGCTAAAGCCAGAAGAAATATTGAATTCAACTCTGTTCTGTTGGCCTATATGTGTTTCTTGAACTAAAGCAAATTCTTCAAGAGCTTTAAGATCAAAAGCTTTAAATGATTCATTTTCGCAAACTTGGCAATCCAAAGATTCGTGAATTTCAATGAAATCATGATGATGGTCTGAATCTAAAGCGTGAAAAATAGGATCAGCTGAAATCGCTACTGAGTATAAAAAACCTAGTAATATGGCGAATTTGCGCTTATTGATCCTCATAAAAAAAGCAATATTAATTTAATTAAGTAAAGAAGCAAGGGCTTTCGTTATTTTGGCGGTATCATGCGGGGCTCTAAAGAATCCTGCATACTTAGCTTCGGGACTTATCAATACTAAACTGCCTGAATGGTCAACTGTGTAGTTTAGTTCTGGGCTATTAACAACTGGGAAAAAGGGAGCATTAACTTGGGTAGAGAATTTATAAATTTGATCTATTTCTCCAGTAAGCCCTTTAAAGTTTTTATCGAAATTGTCCAAATATTGTCTTAAATTTTCAGGCTTATCACGATCAGGGTCTACTGATACTAGGAACACTCTGAGATTATCTGAATATTCTCCCAAAGATTCTTTAACGTCAGACATTTGCTTCATAGTTAAAGGGCAAATATCTGGGCAGTAGGTGAAACCAAAAAACAAAATGTTCCATTTGCCAGCGAACTCTTCTGGTAAAAAGACCTCGCTTGAATCATCTATCAACTTAAATTCTGCTAACTGTCTAGGTGGATCAATGAAGTATGCACCGAGTGTTTTATATTCATCCAGAGTCAATTCTCTGGGTGTATAAAATCTTGAGAGAAATAAAGCCATTATCAAGGACATAAAGCCTAGACATGCCCCTACTGTAATAAAGATACCTCTGTTCATAAATTGACGAAATGGTCCAAGAGCATCGCAGCAAATAATAAAGCTAGATAAATTATGGAATAAGCGAAAGTTGGCATTGCCGAAGCATTACTCTCATCTGTATATAGCCTGTAAGAGTAAAAAAGAAATATCAGCCCAAGAACCAATGCAGATATAAGGTAGATCTCTCCAAACATCTGAACAGCATAAGGAAGCATTGTGCAGGCCAATAAAAGGAAAGTGTAGAGAAGAATATGCTGTTTGGTGAAAGGCACGCCCTTTTGAACGGGCAACATAGGTACTGCTGCATCAGCATAATCATCGACTCGATGCACTGCTAATGCCCAAAAATGTGGTGGAGTCCAAACCATGATAATCAAAACTAAGAGGAGAGCATTTGGCTCTATGGTATTTGTTATGGCAGACCAGCCGAGTAGTGGCGGCATAGCACCGGCAAGCCCACCAATAACTATATTCTGACTGGTCATGAACTTAAGATATTTAGTGTAAATAAAGCCATAAAATATAAAGGTCAGAGTAGTTAACAGCCAAGTCAAAAAGTTCGTGAAAAACAAAAGCATCCAGGAGCCAGAAAGGTATAAGAGGATTGAAAATATTATTGCTTGCTGATCTGAAATCTTACCGACGACCAAAGGCCTGTCAGAGGTCCTATTCATTTTCGCATCTATTTGTTGATCAAAAAAATGGTTAATAACGGCTGAAGAAGCGGCAAGAAAACTTATACCAATTAAACCGAAAAAGAATACTTCAACTGGTGGATTGAAGTTTGAACCAATTAGCATTCCGCTCGCACATGATACGAATAAAAGTGCTTGTACCCCGGGCTTTGTAAGCTCGAGATAACCTCTCCAATTTGATAGAACTGCGGTCATTAATTACTTTTCTCTCAGCCTTAAAACTCCCAGATAGGTTATTAATAATAACCCACCTAAGTTATGACCAACAGCTATTAATAATGGTAATGCAAATATTACATTTGATATGCCAAGTAAAACCTGAAGAGTTAGAAAGGCAACCAATCCGCTAGCAAGCAAAGCAAAATTGCGTATATATAAGTGATAGCTCATGAACAAAAGAAAAGCAGTAACGATGACGGCACCAAACCTATGAGTTAAGTGTATAGCCACTCTAGATTCGTGATCGAGCTGGCCACCTAAATAGTTTGGGCCTATGCTTTGAAAAAAATCAAAGCCCTTTTTGAAATTAGCTTCTGGGAGAATTTGACCTTGGCACAAAGGAAAGTCAGTGCATGAGTATGAAGCGTAGTTTGTACTGGTCCATGCTCCTAAGAATATCTGGATAGCTACCAGTACAATTGAAACATTTAGAAATTTCTTTGTTGTTTTTTTAAAATTCCAGCTAACCCTATCCTCTAAGTGGTCTTTTGTTTTGAAATACAACAGCCACAAAAGGCCTGTTGTTAAAAAGCCTGACATAAGGTGAGTGGTGACAACTTGAGGCCATAATTTAAGACTTACTGTCAAATATCCGAAGGTTCCTTGCATAATGACCCAAGCAATTAAAAAGAAGCTTAATCTCCTTACATCTGATGGTAGATCTTTGTATCGGAATGCCAAGAAAGCGATGCAAAGTATCATGAAGCCAAGTGCAGCTGCAAAGTATCTATGAACAACTTCTGGGATAGCTTTAGCAACCTCATATGGTGTATCTGGAAATTTAGAATTAGCCAGATCAATTTCTTCTGGACTAACTGGGATAGTTACAAAACCGTAACAGCCTGGCCAATCAGGACATCCGAGACCTGCATCTGCAAGCCTAGTCCACGCCCCTAAGGCAACAACCACAAAACCTAGAAGACCCGACCAAAGTGAAAGTGTTTTTATGCGTTCCATGCTTATCCTATTTTTGAGTTTTGAAGAACTTTCTTAATATCTTTAAGTAACTCACCGCTCGGTAAACTTGAATCATAGATAAGAATCCCGTTACCTAGTGGATCAAATAAAATGTAGGGAGAGTCTTTTAATCTCTCAGATATGGGTGCGGGCACAAAATTAGATTCTATATTTCCAATATTTAGTAATGGATATTCTTCTGAGATTATTTCTGCAGACTCAGTTGATAGATTGTTTTTACCGATATTAATTAAATATCTCACAACTCTACTACTATCCTTAGCTAGCCTTATATTAATTTGTCTAGACGAGTATAAAGTTTCCCAACATTTTTCCTGACAATCTCCAGAAACAAATTGAACAATAGACCATTTCCCTGGGAACTCGTCTTGTAAAGGCCCTGAGTCAACTTCCAATCTTAATTCGCTTAGCTGTATAGGCTCAGATAATAAAGTGCCTTTATTTACGGTTCCATCCGGAGTATATCCACTGTAAAAAAGGGCTGAGCTTGATATTAAAACTATAATTGGAGTTAAAAATATTAGGGATGCTATTACTCTTCCGGAGTTTTGTTTGCTAATTTTCATATTTAATCCTTTTTAAATCCGTAGTAAAAAAAAGAACTTATTAAAACTGCCGCCAGTCCAAACCATTGAAGTGCATAACCATAATGTCTTGAAGGTTGCAGGTCTACAGGCTTCCAGATTGGCTCTAAAGCACCTACTGATCCTGCGGAGAGTTGTAATACAAAGCTATTTATATCGAACCCCAGATCTCTTACAGTAGCCTCGTAGTCTATTTGTTGAACAAGTTTGGGCCAGCCCGATTCATAACTCTCATCAGTTAGATTTAGTCCAAATCTAGTAAAAGGCGAGAGGACGCCTTGTATCGAAATTCCGCTACCTTCGGTTTTTATATCAGCTTCGTAATCAAAGTTCTCCTTAGATATCCAACCTCGATTGATCAGAAATAAGCGATTCTCTGAAGTCTCGAAAGTTGTAAACACTTCATAACCTGCCTCTTGTCTGTATAGCCTGTTGTCAAGTAAATAAGATTCAGGTCCAAATTCTCCTTGAAGATTTATCGTCCTGTAAGTTAATTTATCTTCTTCAATAAGTGGCATGTCACTTTCATTTATAACTGGAAGGGATTTATTCTGATAATGTTGATCGACTATATCCTTTTTCTCTAAGCCTCTAATGACTTGCCAAGATCCTAGATATATAAGAATAGGGAAAAAAAATACAAAAAAAGCAGTCATAAGCTTTCCAGGGCTAAATTTACTCATATTTTTTTTATCTACCTAAGTGTATACTTCTCAGCCTTTCAAGATGATTAAATACTTTATACTATTTCTTATCGTGGCTATGTTAATTAGTCTTTTCAGAGGAGCCTTCTTCCTCATAAAAGACGGTGGTTCTTCTAAAAGAACCGTTCATAGTTTGGGCGTCAGAGTCTCTATCGCGGTCGTTCTTTTTATAACTCTAGTTTATGGTTTTGTAACTGGTCAAATTGGTCCTGGCGTATAGTCCAGTTACATTACGTATACAAAAGCTACTAAACAGACCCAAACAACATCAACAAAGTGCCAATACCATGATCCGGCTTCAAAACCGAAATGATCATCTGCACTAAAGTGTCCTTTGAGACTTCTAAATAGCATGATTGTAAGAATGATGGCTCCCAAGCAAACATGGAAACCATGAAAACCCGTCAACATAAAGAAAGTTGTTCCGTAGATACCTGTCTGAAGGGTTAAGCCATAATGTGTGTAAGCCTCATAGTACTCAACACCCTGGACTACTACGAAAGCATATCCAAGGACTAATGTAGCTCCCAACCAAAGATTGAATTGTTTCCTGTTACCATTTTTAAGTCCTAAATGGGCTATATGAACTGTTAAGCTTGAAGTTAATAATAGGACTGTATTCCATAGCGGCAACCAACCCAAAACGCCACCTAAACCACCAGCCGCATATGCAGTACTCAAAGACATATCTTTTTCAGGTCCTGCAAATACTGCCTGATCCGGAGTAATCATCAATGGCCAATTGGCTTCAAAACCGGGCCAGAGCATGTTTGTAATTGCTTTTTCGCCTTCTCCACCAAGCCAGGGCACTGCGAAGTTTCTTATGTACGCCAGAGCAAAGAAGAATGCGAAAAAGAACATAACTTCAGAAAAAATAAACCAAGCCATCCCGTAAACATATGAGTCTTTGAGCATTGGGTTATTTAAGCCGGCATGGTTTTCCTGTATGACTTGCTTAAACCAATAATACATAGTCACCCACATCATAAGCATTGCAGTAATCAAAATTAGGTACGAATTGGTGTCTTTCCCAATGTCTATAACTGTCTTGGCAGCTCCAATAATAAATACCAAAAGTGTAATTGCCATAGCAAAAGGTAATTTACTTGACTCTGGTACGTAATAAGCTTGTTGTGACATTTTCTCCCCTTTTATAAATTAGCTAATTCTTTTTCAGGCTGCACTCTGTCTGTAATATCAAATAAAGTATAACCTAGACTCAATGACCCTATTTCCTCCGGTAGTGCAGGGTCAATTATAAACCTTACTGGTAACTCTATTCTTTCTCCTGCAGCTAGTACTTGCCTTTCAAAACAAAAACATTCTGTTTTATGGAAGTATTCAGCCCCCCTTCCAGGTGAGACGCTAGGAATTACCTGACCAACCATTTCCCTGCCAGTTGTATTATGAAATACAAAAGTAGCCTCGTATTGATTTCCTGTTATGACTCTCATTTGAGATTTCTCTGAGTCAAAGAACCACGGCATTGACTCATTGTTGTGAGTCATAAATTGAACAAGTAATTCCCTTTGTTCAGTTATGGCTAGAGATTCGCTACTAAGTGAGCTTGGTCCTGTTACTTTTCCATTCAAACCTGTTATCTCACAAAAGACATCATACATGGGTACGAGCAACCACCCAAAAGCGAACATTCCGACAACTATGCCGACTAAATTTCTTAATGTTCTCTTAGCTTCCAAACTACTTTACTTGTGGTTGAACTGTAAATGAGTGATAAGGTGGAGGCGAACTCAAAGTCCACTCTAAACCTAAATCACCAGCACCTTCCCACACCTCAGGTTTTGCTTGTTTACCTGATCTTATTGTCTTAATAACTATGAATAAGAATAAAAGCTGAGTTAATCCAAACATGAAAGCACCTACGCTTATTAATGCATTGAAGTCAGCAAATTGAAGTGCGTAGTCTGGATACCTTCTAGGCATTCCAGCCAATCCTACAAAATGCATAGGGAAGAATGTGACATTTACCGATATAAATGTAAGCCAGAAATGTAGTTTACCTAAGGTCTCGTCATACATATTTCCTGTCCATTTAGGCAACCAATAGTAAGCTCCAGCAATTATTCCAAAAAGCGCTCCTGGAACTAGAACGTAGTGGAAGTGAGCTACTACAAAATAAGTATCGTGATATTGGAAGTCTGCAGGAACGATTGCAAGCATTAGTCCTGAGAAGCCTCCAATTGTAAAAAGAGCTACAAAGGCAATCGAGAATAGCATTGGAGTTTCAAATGTTATCGAACCTCTAAACATTGTAGCTACCCAATTGAAAACCTTCACTCCAGTTGGTATGGCTATCAACATGGTCGAGTACATAAAGAACAATTCTCCCGCAAGAGGCATTCCAACAGTGAACATGTGATGAGCCCAGACAACAAAAGATAAAATCGCGATCGATGCCATGGCATAAACCATAGAAGAGTATCCAAAAATTGGCTTTCTGGAGAATGTCTCAATAATATGAGAGACAATTCCAAAAGCAGGCAGGATCATAATGTAAACCTCTGGATGTCCGAAGAACCAAAAAACATGCTGGAACAATACCGGGTCTCCACCACCGGCGGCATTAAAGAAGCTGGTACCAAAATTTATGTCCATAAGCATCATAGTTACAACGCCAGCTAATACAGGCATTACAGCTATAAGGAGATAAGCTGTTATTAACCAGCTCCATACAAATAAAGGCATTTTCATCAAAGTCATACCTGGAGCTCTCATATTGAAAATGGTGGTAATAATATTTATAGATCCAAGAATAGATGAAACACCCATGACATGAACGGAAAATATGAAGAAATTAACCGTAGATGGTGCATAAGTAGTAGAAAGAGGTGCGTAGAATGTCCAACCAAAATTAGGTCCACCTTCAGGCATGAATAATGTCGATATCAAAATACCAAAAGCCATTGGCAATAACCAAAAACTAAGATTATTTAACCTGGGTAGGGCCATATCAGGAGCTCCTATTTGCATAGGTAACATCCAATTAGCCAATCCGACAAAAGCGGGCATTATTACCCCAAAAACCATTATAAGACCATGATTGGTGGTCATCTGATTAAAGAACTCAGGCTGAACTATCTGTAGTCCCGGCTGAAAAAGCTCAGCTCTTATGACCATCGCCATAGCGCCGCCGATGAAGAGCATGATAAAACTAAACCATAGATAGAGTGTGCCTATATCTTTATGATTAGTGGTAAAAAGCCAACGAGAAAGGCCTTTAGCTGGGCCGTGATGTCCGTGATCGTGTGATTCAACTACTGTGCTCATGTTTTACTTCCTTTTATAAATCTATTCTATTTTTGTATGCGACTATGTCTTGGGGAGTTACGATTACGCCATCACCATTTTCTCCATTCGACCACGCTTGTCTTGTGTAAGTTATGACCGAAGCTATATCAACTTCGCTATAAGAGTCTCCAAATGCTGCCATGGCAGATCCCTGGACACCTTCCATTAGTATCTCTATATGTCTGGAGCTATCAGACAGGGCTATTTGGCTTCCCACTAGTGCAGGGAATACAGGTGGTATTCCTTGTCCGTTAGCCTGATGACAAGCGGCACAATTGGTTGCATAAAAACCCTCTCCTCTGGCCATTAACTCTTCTTTTGTCCAAACCTTAGATGTGAGAAGTCTTTCTTCTTCAGCTAGTGCAACTTTCTCAGCTATGAAGGCATCGAACTCTTCTCTCTCGACCGCCCTAACGACTACAGGCATAAAAGCATGCTTTATGCCGCACAGTTCCGTACAAGCTCCTCTAAAAATTCCTGGCTCAGGCACGTTTGTCCAGGCTGTATTGATGAAGCCAGGAATAGCGTCTTGTTTAACAGCAAAATCAGGTACCCACCATGAATGTATAACATCGTTACCAGTAATCAAAAACCTTACTCTTGTATTGGTTGGTATTACTAATGGCTCATCAACCTCTCTTAAGTAAAACTCACCCTTTGGAACGTCTCCGTCTATTTGCTCCTGACTAGTAGCTAGATTACTAAAGAAACCTACTTCATCTTCTAAATACTCGTAATGCCATTTCCATTGATGGCCAGTAATTAATATATTGATCTCCCCTTCTGCATCATCATAGGCCTCGACCATAACTTGAGTAGAAGGAACAGCCATCCAAACAAGAACGAGAGTTGCAGCTACAGTCCATCCTATTTCTAGCCAAAAGTTATCGTCAAAATCTGCTGCAACAGCGCCTTTGGATTTTCTATATTTCCATAAAGACCAAAACATTATAGAAAAAACAATTACTCCAATAACGACACAAATCCAGAAAATGATCATGTGTAGCTCAAAAATGCTCTCACTTACATCAGTCACCCCAACAGGCATGTTGTAGTCTGAAGCTTCAGAGAAAACTAGAGATGAAAAAAGAACTGGAATTACAAAGGTTAACTTTGTGAAAACTTTTTTAATATAAGCCATTAAATTTTATATATTTATTTTTAAGGTGGGCGACGGAACAGCGCGCGTATTTTAAACCAATCAGATAGCTCAAACAATAGTTTATGAGCAAACAAATTAAAGGAAATTTTCCTAAAAAATCAGCACTACAAAAGGTCTTTTTTATCAAAATTTATTGAAGGGGTTTCTGCTGTCCAGATCTCAAAACTCAATGCTGCCTGATGAATCAGCATGCCGATTCCGTCGTAACATATTTCTGTACCGGATTGCTTTGCTAGTTCCATAAAAGGCGTATCAAATTGAGAATATGACAGATCGTAAACCTGAGCTTGTTTAGAAAAAAGATTTTTAGGAAATTCGATATTTTCTTTTAAAACACCCGCTGATGTTGAATTTACAATGAGATCGGGTACGAAATTAAGATCTTGAGATAAATCTACTACTTTTATCTGGTTCGTTGGAGAAGAAAATTGATTGGCCAAAGCTTCAGCTTTAGAACGTGTCCTGTTTCCTATAGTTATTCTGGCCGGGTCCTGTCTCAGTAAACTAGCGATTATTGCTCTTGCTGATCCTCCAGCACCCAAAATTATTATCTCTTTGTCTTTGAGATCTATACCCTTTTCTATCAAATCTCTAACAAGTCCTCTTCCATCTGTTGTATCAGCAAAAACTTTCGATCCATCTTTCCAAAGAGTATTTACGGAACCACATGCTTTTGAATCTTCAGACAATGTATCAGCATAATCGAAAGCAAGTTCCTTAAGGGGCAGGGTTACATTCAAACCCTCATATCCCTCCTCAAAAAGTCTATTTACTCTAGACTCAAAAACTTCTTTCTCAACCTTAATCGCCTCATAAGTTATGTCTTGACCTAATTCTTTAGCAAAAAGTTTGTGTATCTTTGGAGACAAAGAATGGTCAATAGGATTTCCAATCACAGCGAATTTTCTTTTAGATGACATGATTATCTCAAAATTATATCTGTAACCACATCTTGAATGGTTGTTGGTTTGTTATGTCCACCGAGCTTGCCTTTCATAACCTTGACGCTAGGAAAGCTTTGCAAGATTTCATCGGGGCTGGTTAAAGTGGGCATGCCTTCTTTATTAGCTGATGTAGAAACCAGAGGCCCCTCAAAAGAGTCACAAAGTTTACATACTGTCTCATGACTACTTAATCTTAAAGCTACTTTATCGTGGTTACCTCTTATTAGATTACTCAAGCTATGTTTTGAAGGAACAAGCCAAGTGTGTGGTCCGGGCCATTTAGTCATTAACTTATCCTTATACTCTTCTGCGTGGGAGTATTGGAAGAATTGTTCAAATTTAGAGCCTATCAATATAAGGCCCTTTTCGTAAGATCTTTCTTTTATAGCTAAAAGATTATTGATTGCATCCTGGTTATTTGGATCACAACCGAATCCCCAAACTCCTTCTGTTGGATAAGCTATTACCCCTCCGGACTTTAGATGTTCAAGCACAGAGGCAAGAGAGCTCATTAGCTATGAGTCAGCTAGCTTTTTGTTAGACTCTTTTATGGCCTCAACTCCATCTTCTCTTACCTTTAATAAGGCTGATCTTGTTTCTTCTGATTCTATTCCCAACATTTGTGCTGCCAAGTAAGCAGAGTTAATTGCACCTGCTGAACCTATGGCAACTGTGGCAACAGGAATGCCTTTAGGCATTTGCACTGTCGATAAAAGGGCATCCATTCCACTTAGAGGTCCGCCATCTCCAGGCACTCCTATTACTGGTAGAACTGTTTTGGAAGCCACTGCTCCTGCTAAATGTGCAGCCAATCCGGCCATAGCAATGAAAACTTTTGTTCCCCCTGATTCACACTCTCTGATATGAGATTCTAGTAGGCCAGGTGTTCTGTGGGCAGATAAAACTTGAATAGAATTAGTTATTGATAATGAATCTAGGGTCTCAGAACATTTGTTTGCGAGAT
>CACFXJ010000022.1:0-14250 GCA_902570225.1 uncultured SAR86 cluster bacterium | reverse complement strand
CAATAGCAAATGATAGAGACTCTATAACCTTTGTTCATAAAGGTAATATTATGAAATTTACGGAGGGATCATTTAAAGACTGGGGATATCAGTTTGCTGCATCAGAATACGGTGCAGTTGAGCTAGATGGAGGTCCATGGCATACATTAACTAATCCAGTGACCGGCAAAGAGATAGTTATTAAAGATGTTATAGCTGATGCATTTTTACAACAAATATTAACTAGACCTGATGAATACAGTGTCATAGCTACTATGAATCTTAATGGAGATTATATATCTGATGCTCTTGCTGCAGAGGTGGGTGGTATTGGTATTGCTCCAGGAGCCAACCTTGGAGATAAAATAGCTTTATTTGAAGCTACTCATGGCACTGCTCCTAAATATGCTGGTTTAGATAAAGTTAACCCCGGTTCTTTAATACTTTCTGCAGAAATGATGCTTAGATATATGGGTTGGATGGAAGCTGCCGACATGATTATCGAAGGTCTTGCTAAGACGATAAGTCAGAAAACCGTGACCTATGACTTTGAAAGACTAATGAGTGGTGCAAGTTTATTAAAATGTTCTGAATTTGGAGAGGCAATAATTTCAAATATGGATTAATGCTTATAGAGAATAAGAATAAAGATCAAGAAGACAATAATAGAGATACATCTTCCGTTGCGACTTTAGAAAAACCTAAAGTTAAAAAACCTCCCTTATACAGAGTTATCCTACTTAATGATGACTATACTCCTATGGAGTTCGTCGTCTATGTTCTACAGATCTTTTTTGGTTTTGATGGTGACAAGGCCCAACAAATCATGTTAGCGGTCCACACACATGGAAAGGGGGTTTGTGGTATCTTTACAAGAGAGGTGGCTGAAACAAAAAGTGCCCAGGTAAATAACTTTGCGAAAGAAAATGGTCACCCATTATTAAGTGATATTGAGGAAGTCGAAGAGGATGATTAATCAAGAACTAGAACAAAATTTAAATAGCGCTTTTAAGTTAGCCCAAGAACAAAAACATGAATTTGTTACTGTAGAACATCTTCTTCTATCTTTGCTGGATAATTCAGATGCTATAGATCTATTAACATCGAATAAGGTAAACATAGAAACTCTAAAAGTAGATTTAGAGGAATTTATTGGATCTACAACCCCTAAAATATCAAGTGATGCTGAGATAGATATACAGCCAACTTTAGGTTTTCAAAGAGTTATACAGAGAGCTGTATTCCATGTTCAGTCGTCAGGAAAAACGGAAGTAAAAGGAAGTAATGTTTTAGTGGCGATATTCAGTGAAAAGGAATCTCAGAGCGTTTTTCTACTAGAGCAGCTTGGATTAACCAGATTAGATGCAGTTTCTTATTTGAGCCACGGGAAAACTGAAAACGCTGATTCTATAATTGACGAAAATGAAGACTCTAATGATCCTGACTCTAATAATGCCTTAGAGCAGTATGCAACAAATCTCAATAAAGAGGCGTTAGAAGGGAGAATTGACCCGTTGATTGGTAGATCAACAGAGATTGAAAGAGTTGTCCAAATTTTAGCCAGACGCAGTAAAAATAATCCATTATTGGTTGGAGAATCGGGTGTGGGTAAGACAGCTATTGCTGAAGGACTTGCTAAACTTATTACTGAAAATAAAGTTCCTGATCTAATTAAAGATAGTGTGATTTATTCTCTCGATATGGGGGCCTTATTGGCAGGTACTAAATATAGAGGGGATTTTGAAGAAAGACTAAAGGCTGTCTTGAAAGAACTTGAAGAAGATAAGTCTGCAATTTTATTCATTGATGAGATTCATACAATTATAGGAGCTGGTGCTACCTCAGGAGGAGTAATGGATGCTTCTAATCTTCTTAAACCTGCATTAGCAAAAAGTGGTTTGCAGTTTGTTGGATCTACCACCTACAAAGAATTTAGAGGTATTTTTGAAAAGGATAGAGCTCTTTCTAGAAGATTTCAAAAGGTCGAAGTGAGTGAACCATCTGTAGATGAGACTTTTAATATACTAAAAGGCTTAAAAGAGCGCTTTGAAGAACACCATCAAATTAAATATACTGAAGGTTCTTTAAAAGCCGCAGCATCTTTATCTTCTAAGCACATAAATGATAGGTTTCTTCCAGATAAAGCTATTGATGTAGTCGATGAAGCTGGAGCAAGACAAAAATTAGTACCTTCATCTAAAAGAAAGAAAACTATCAGTGAATTAGATATTGAAAAGATAGTTGCATCTATTGCTAGAATTCCAGAAAAAACAGTTTCTTCATCAGATAAAAAATCACTTGAAAAATTAGAAGAAAATTTAAAAAGAGTAATATTTGGTCAAGATGAAGCGGTTGAAAGTCTTGCTTCATCAATTAAACTCGCAAGAGCTGGTCTCAGAGTAGATGAAAAACCAGTCGGTTCATTCCTTTTTTCGGGACCAACTGGAGTTGGTAAGACTGAAGTTAGTAAACAACTCGCTTCCATAATGGGAATAGAATTTGTTAGATTTGATATGTCTGAATATATGGAAAGACATACTGTGTCGAGACTCATAGGAGCTCCTCCAGGATATGTAGGCTATGATCAAGGCGGATTACTGACAGAGTCTGTTAATAAACATCCCCATTCTGTAATTCTTTTAGACGAAATAGAAAAGGCACATCCTGAAGTTTTTAATATACTTTTACAGGTTATGGATCATGGAACACTAACAGATAATAATGGTAGGAAAGCTGATTTTAGAAATACTATTGTAATCATGACAACAAATACTGGAGCTCAAGATATGAGTAGAGCAAGTATGGGATTCCAGTCTCAAGATCATTCGAGTGATGCTACAGAAATGATTAAAAAGACCTTCTCTCCTGAATTTAGAAATAGACTAGACGGAATAATCCAATTCAATCCACTTCCTACTGAAGTTATTAAGACGGTCGTAGATAAGTTCTTGGTTGAGTTGCAAGTTCAATTAGATGCCCAAAAAGTACAACTCGATGTTTCTGAAGAAGTACGCGAATGGTTGCTAGAAAATGGATACGATAAAAATATGGGTGCTAGGCCCATGCAAAGACTTATTCAAGACAGCATTAAAACAGTATTAGCAGAAGAAATTCTCTTTGGTAAATTGTCTAAAGCAGGTGGAATTGCTTACGTAGAGTTAAAAAATGGAGAGATATCAATTGCATTTAAAGAGAATTCTAAGCGAAAAGAGAAGATAAGAAATTGAATAGAGTAACCTTATTCTGCCTTCTCCTTTCTTTTTCGATCAATCATTTTTCTGAAGAATCTATTTCTGACCCTGTCAGCCCTGAAGAGTCCATTCTTTTTTGGGAAAAATCTCAGAAAATTAATAGCTTTAAAAATGGTTTCAACTTTGTTCCTTCAAGAGTAATTAATAAAAGCTCCAGTCCTTATCCTTTAAATTACTTATTATTAGACTTTTCACAAATCAGCTACGAACTCAACGGTAAGACTTACACTCTTGAAGACTACAACAAAAAATTTAATGTAGCAGGAATGATGATAGTTAGGCGAGGCAACATACTCCATGAGCAGTACAATTTTGGTAACAATAAAGACTCTAAATGGATTTCCTTCTCTGTAACAAAATCTGTCACATCTATGTTACTAGGTGCTGCAATAAAAGATGGTTATATAAAAAATATTAAAGATCCAGTAACCAAATATCTTCCTGAATTATCTGGAAGTAATTACGATAAAATTTCTATTAAACACATTCTTCAAATGTCTTCTGGAATTAAATGGAATGAAGACTATGAGGACCCTTATTCAGACGTAAACTTAGCTGCTGGATTAAACTCCTCGGATCTTTATAAATATTTATCAAAATTAGATACAGCACACAAACCTGGTAGGAAATTCAACTATAACACTGCTGAAAGCAACTTGATTGGTGGAATAGTTCGCTCAGCTGTTGGTAGTAACTTGTCGAATTATCTTGAAAGTAAAATATGGAAACCTTTTGGAATGGAGTCTGATGCTAACTGGGCTTTAGATAATACTTTCTTGGATGAATTGGGTGGCTGTTGCATTTATGCAACTTTGAGGGATTATACACGTATAGGTATTTTCGCTTTGAAACAAGGAAAATTACTAAATGGCACTGAAGTTCTTCCAAAAAAATGGATTAGAGATTCTACTAAAGCTTCGAAAGCTTACAGGCATTATGGATACCAGTGGTGGTTGAGCGGTCCTCCTTATAAATCTTATTACGCCCAAGGTATTTTTGGTCAAATGATATGGATAGATCCTCCAACAGAAACAGTTATTGTGATTCAAAGCGCTTCAGATAAGGCTTGGACACCTGAAGCAGACCAACATAAATTTGCCTTGCTTACGGCGATAATGATTAAACTCTATAATTTATAAGGTTTACCTTTCTCTGAAGATAATTCTTCCTTTAGACAGATCATATGGTGTGATCTCAACTTTTACTTTATCCCCTGTAAGAATTCTTATGTAATGCTTGCGCATTTTTCCAGAAATGTGAGCAGTAACGACGTGATCATTATCTAACTTAACTCTAAAAGTTGTATTGGGGAGAGTTTCAATTACTTCTCCATCCATTTCTATCAAATCTTGTTTTGCCATATATAATACATTTTCTAACAGATAGCCTAATTACTAAAGTAAAACATGAAAGAAAAAGAATTTAAATTTAAAACCTTATTACTTTTCCTAGCATTAATTACTATATTCACTGCTATAGCTGCCTATGTTTTAGATAAATATATTCTAGTCTACTGACTGGACAATATCATTATCTATTAGATTTTGGATCCTATCTTCATCATAACCACCCCATTCTTTTAGAATTTCTTTTGTATGAGCTCCTAAATGTGGAGGTGGGGTATAAGAGACTTCATCCGTATAAGACAATTTTACTGGATTTCCAGGCATTTTTACCTTACCTCCGTCTGGATGCTCTACCTCAACAAGCATTTCTCTATGTATGACTTGTTCGTCAGACAAAGCCTGGCTAAAGGTATTAATAGGGCCACATGGTACTTTTGCCTCATTTAATGCTTGTATCCAATAATCGGAAGGTTTAGTTGAAAGTACTTTATTTAGCTCAGATTCTATAAATTCTTGATTCTTTAATCTCTCGACTGATTTACTAAACTTAGGATCTCTTAAGCTTTCAATGTTAATTACATCTAAAAGTGCCTCCCAGAATGCATCGGTGATAACCGCAATAACCACAAAACCATTTTGTGTAGTAAAACTGTTGTAGGGAACATGTACAAAGTGGGCATTGCCTATGGGTTCAGGATCAATATTTGAGAGTGTTTGCATAGTTGCCATATAAGTTAACAGAGAAATCTGAACATCCAGAAGAGACATATCTATGTGCTGTCCTTTGTTGGTTTGCTCGCGAGAGAGGAGGGCGGCTAATATTCCTATCACACTATATAAACCTGATCCTAAATCCCCAATAGGTATACCGGCACGTGTAGGAGTATTAGCATCTGGTCCAGTTATAGACATTCCACCACTATATGCTTGGACTATTTGGTCGTATGCTGGCCTTGCTGAGTGAGGTCCTGTCTCACCAAATCCAGTAATAGAACATGTAATAATCCTTGGATTTATTTTCTTTAACGAGTCAAAATCGACTTTAAGTTTCTTTACTACTCCAGCACTAAAATTATTTAAGACGACGTCAGCAGATTTCACAAGATCATAAAAGACCTTCAAACCTTCATCAGACTTAAGATCTAAAGAAACACTTTTTTTATTTCTATTTAGGGTAAGGAAATAAGCACCGAATTCTTTAAAAGAATGGTCTGGATCCAACTTTAGGAGACCTCTAGTCATTTCTCCGTGCACTAAAGGTTCAACTTTGACAACCTCAGCACCCAGATCAGCTATCACCATCCCGGCATAGGGTCCTGCTAACATATGTGTCAGGTCGATAACTTTAATTCCATTTAATGGTTTCATAGTGAAGATTGTACTACAGAGTATGAATGCTCAATGTCTCATCTTGAATGTATGAATAAGTTTGTTATATTAAGTCTATGAAATTAAAACTACTTTTACCTTTGATACTTATTATTTCCGCATGTTCTCAAGAAGTGTCAATTGATAGAGATGATCTAATCAAAAGGGCTGGAGCGCCATTATTGGAAGGTCTCGGATCTCATTCATTTGTCATCTCCTCTAAAGTAGAAGGCGTGCAAGATTATTTTAATCAAGGTCTTATTATGGCGTTTGCATTTAATCATGCTGAGTCTATTCGAAGCTTCAAGGCAGCTCAAAAATTAGATCCTAATTGCGCGATTTGTTATTGGGGAGAAGCTCTAGCCTTAGGACCTAATATTAATGTGACGAGTGATGGTAAAGCAATAATGAAACCTCAAGAGCGACGAGATGCTTTTGATAGAACAAATAAAGCCTTAGAACTTTTAGAATTTGCTACACCAAAAGAGAGAGATTTCATTCTAGCTTTAAAGGCAAGGTATAACGGAGATGTAAATTCCTCCAGAGTACCATTAGATATTGCTTATGCTGAGGAAATGGAGAAGCTTTCACTTAAATATCCCGATGATACTGATGCGGCATCGTTATATTCTGAGGCCTTAATGAATACTATGCCATGGAATTACTGGGCTGAAGATGGTAATCCTAAACCAGATACAGTTAAAGTTATTAACACAATTGAATCTGTTCTTGATAAAGATCCAAATCACCCTTTAGCAATTCATCTTTATATACACGCTGTAGAGGCTTCAAGCGATCCAGGCAGAGCTGAAGAAGCTGCCGATAGATTGGCTAGTTTAGTACCTGGAGCTGGTCATTTAGTACATATGCCATCTCATATTTATTGGCGCATAGGAAGATACGAAGATGCATCGTTAGCCAATATAGCGGCAGCTAAAGTTGATGAAGAATATATAGCTCAATGTAATGCCCAAGGCTTTTATCCGGCCTTATATTATCCTCATAATGTCCACTTCCTTTGGGCTGCATCAACAATGGAGGGTATGAGTGCACTATCCATAGAATCTGCAATAAAGGTATCAAACTATGTCTCACCGGAGCAAATTAGAAATATACCTTTTCTAGAGTTTTTTCACACAATACCATTGTTGTCTTATGTCAGATTTGCAAAATGGGATAGCATTTTAACTTATGAAAAACCCGACGATGATTTTAAGTTTTCAAACTCCATCTTCAACTATGCTTTGTCTGTTGCTCATGCGGCCAAAGGAAATTTAATTGATGCAAATAGATATCAGAATCTGATATTAGTTGATATCGAATCTGAAGAAGTAAATGCGATGGTAATGGCAGGCCACCCAACTAAATCACTAATGAAAATTGCTTCTTTACTTGCTAAAGGATCTATAAACATGTACTCCAATAATTACAATGAAGCTATAGTTTCATTTAAAGAAGCTGTAATGTTGCAAGATACTCTTCCTTATACTGAACCTCCATTTTGGTACTATCCGACTCGTCAAACATTAGGACATACGCTTTTAATGAATAAATCTTTTGAGGAAGCTGCATTTGTTTTTGAAAAGGATTTAAGAGATTATCCTCGAAATGGATGGTCTTATTACGGATTGTACATTGCACATGACAAATTAAATAACCAAGAAGAAGCTGCAAAAGCTCTTAAAAAGTTTAATGAAATATGGGGTAGGGCAGATATTTCTATTAATTCTTCCATTGTTTATTAATGTATGTATCTAAGGCAAGATACATTAATGTAACCTTTATTTAATTTCTATTTGGTATAGTTGTTTATATGGATAGGAGATTATTTTTTAAGACTTTAGTTCTCACAATTGCTTCTTTCTCATTCAAAATTTTTCCTTCCATTAAAAAACAAACTATCTCATTCAATTTTGGAGTCGCAAGTGGTGATCCTACAAACACACATGTCATCTTATGGACCAAACTATCTGGAGTAATTAACAGTCTTCAAGATGTTTCCTGGGAAGTTTCATCGGATAGGAATTTTCAAAATATAATTTCTCAAGGTGTCACAGCAGCACTGAAACAAAATGATTACACAGTAAAAGTAGATGCCAAGATACCAATGATCTTCAATGGAAAGAATATCTTTTACCGTTTTAAAGCTAATGATCAAACTTCTGCTGTGGGTACAACAATGACGTTACCAGCTAACAATCCTGATAAATTTAATATTGCATTTTGTAGTTGTTCTAACTATCCAGCTGGTTACTTTAACGCTTATAAAGAGATGGCAATGGATAAAGATGTAGACCTAGTCCTTCATTTAGGTGATTATCTTTATGAATATAGCCGAAAAGGCTACGCTTCTTCGGATGCTAAGGAGATGGGAAGGGTAGTTAACCCACCTAATGAAATAGTTTCTTTAGATGATTATCGTCAAAGGTATGCAACTTACAGAAGCGATAAAGACCTACAACTACTCCATAAATCCAAACCCATGATAGCTGTTTGGGATGATCATGAGATTACAAATGATACTTGGAAAGAAGGTGCCCAGAATCATAATGAGAACGAAGGTTTATTCGAAGATAGAAAAGACAATGCTATAAGGGCATATTATGAATGGATGCCAATTAGAGAGAAGCAAGAGCGACATAAAATATGGAGAAACTTTTCAATAGGAAATCTAGTGAACTTAATGATGCTGGATACAAGACTCTATGGCAGGGAAAAGCAGCTAGAAATAAATTCGTATATCAAGGATAAAGTGCTAGATAAAGAAAAATATGAACAGGATCTACAAAAACCTAGAGATTTGCTGGGTAAAGAGCAACTTCAATGGGTAAGTAAAAGAATTGATAAAGAATATAGATGGTCTATTTTTGGACAACAACTATTAATTGGACCCAAGTATTTGCCTGGAATATTTAAATCAGAAGAACTTAGTAGCTCTAGGTCATATTTAGCAAAACAACTTGCCGGTGAAAAATTACCTACAAATACTGATCAATGGGACGGTTATCCAGTAGAAAGAGAAAAATTTTATGATGAAATTTCTAAATCTCAATCAAATGTAATACTTGCTGGGGATTCGCATAATTCATGGTTCTCAAATTTATATGACAAAAATGATAATTTTATTGGTGTTGAAGTAGGGGCCCCAGCTATATCTTCACCAAGTTTTGGAGACACTTTTGGTGAAAAAACAAAAATTGTAGAGCAAGCCTTTGTAGAGGAAAATGAAAATCTAATATGGGTTAATGGAAGATATAAAGGCTACGTAAGTCTTGACATAACTGAAGAATACATTGATGTCTCTTTTAAATATGTTTCAACCGTTAAATCAAAGAATTATAAATCCGTGAACCCTTCATTATTCAGAGTAGAGCACAGTAAACCATTCTTATCTTAATACTCTATATGTATAGAATTGTTGATAACTATTTAATTTAACATAATATATATTATACGAATATATAATAACTTAATATAGTGCTTTAGAGGAATAAAACACCTATATATAGGATTGGGCAATAATTAAGGTTATGATTTAAATATATGATTTTATTGATAAAACAAAGAATTAAATCATACGCCCTTTTAGCGATAAACTTGTATATTCAGAAGCAAGCTCTCTAGAGTGGATTAATTTATCTAGATTCACTCCAGTTTTTATATTCATCATCTCCAACATACTTACAAGATCTTCTGTAGCAAGATTTCCAGATGAATTTGGTGCAAATGGACATCCTCCTAATCCGCCTATACATGAATCAAACTTATTTATGCCGGCAACAAGACTGGCATAAACATTTGCCAATCCCAATGCTCTTGTATCATGAAAATGACATGAGAAACTTGTATCCTTGTATTGAGATTTTAAAGACGATAATAGGCTAGTTACTTCCTTTGGATTAGCTGCTCCAATAGTATCTGCTATCACTAACTCTTCAACCTGGTAATCTATTAATTGACCAATAACATCCTTCACATAGGCTCCATCAACTTTTCCTTCATATGGACAATGATAGGCAACTGATACATAACATTTTGTCCTGATACCGTTTTTAAGACCTTCTTTAAAAATTTCTTTTAAATCATCTAGGGTTTCTTGCACTGTTTGATTGATATTTTTTTGGTTCATACTGTCTGTTACGCACAGAACGGTACAAATCTCTTTTACTCCATTGTCTTTGGCTTTATCAAGTCCTTTTTTATTTGGTATTAATACGGAATAATTATCTATATTTCCAAGTTTGTTTATTAGTTCATCCGTATTACTCATTGTGGGAACTGCCTTATCGTTAACAAAGCTTCCAATTTCTATTAACTTTATCCCAGCCTGTTCTAAAGATCTTATTAGACTAAATCTCTCGTCTACAGATAGAATATTCTCAATATTCTGCAGGCCATCCCTCGGACCTACTTCGTTAACAGTAACTTTATCCATTAGTTGAAACCTTTTTCGTTAAGCCATGTCTTACAGATTTTTGCAGACTCATTTGCTTTTTCTGGCTGTCCAAAATAATAGTGATTTGCTCCTTCTATCCATACTATTTGTTTATTTGTATGTCCTATGGAATTGTATAAATTATTAGTATGCGAAGGGGTTATTCCATCATCGTCAGTATTTCCTATAACAAGACATGGAACTGTAATATCTTTTGCACAGTTTAGACCATCTCCTCTGGCATAATCATAACTCCATTGAGATAACCAGCTCCTTAATGAGCAATATCTTGCTAAACCTATAGGACTATTATTCACTACTTCTGGTTCACCCAAAAAACACCAGTTTGGCTTTCTTCCATTTGGATCAATTGAGGGATCCAACCATTTGGGATCAGCCATAGTGCGATGCACAACAAATCCATATTCCCTATTCACATACCCTTTTTTCTTAAATTCATTTAATTTATCTAGAACCCAGTTAGTTATTTTTCTGTTCCTTCCGATCTGTGCTGTTCTATAGGCTTTAATAAACTCATCTGTGTACTTAGGTTGATTCGGGTTATTAATGTCATAGATATCTAGATCTACTTGTCTATTTTCTGGGTTATTTTCGTCAATGACTGACCCATCAAGCCATTCGGTAAAAGTTCTATGTCGAGATTCATGAGCTGCAATTAACATAACAGCATCTGCAGGTATAAAATTTTCTGACATTAAATCAATTGGATCTCCGGCTGGCGTCTCTGTGATAGAAGTTTTTTCTGCTTGAGATTGATAAAACAAGGATAAAGAACCTCCCCCGCTCCATCCACCGAGCACAACCTTTTCATATCCATGTGCTTCTTTAAGATGTTTAATACATTTTCCTAAATCTATTAGCACCTTTTCCATTATTAATGCAGAGTCTGTGCCTCTATATCTACTATCACACCAAACTGTGTCGACGCCTTGTTTAGCCAATGAATTAAGCATAGGTAAGTAACTACCTCCTCCTGTGGGATGCATAAACACAACTACAGTCTTACTTTCAGAGTTTTCAGGCTTCAATAGATGTGCAGTTAAAGCAACAGTACCTATCTCACCTGCATAAGTATCTTTGTATTGAGAAGTTTCTTGAAAGGCAATTATTAAGGGTATTCGTTTATATTTTGAAATACTGTTTATCATTTTTTGGCTAAAGAATTTTCACCAAATTTTTCTACTTTTAATGATTTGGTTCTTTCAGTCCAATCTTTGATTTCTTGATGTGCCTTCGAAGCATCTTCAGCCATGATTTTGTCATGGTCTGTGGCTCTGCAGGTAAATTCAAGCTGGATTCCGTTAGGATCAAAAATATATAAAGAAGTGACAAATTCATGGTCGATTATAAAAGAATCCCAATCTATAGAGTTAAGTTTAGATTCAATTGCTTTTAAATGTTCCATAGATTCAACTTCGACTGCTACGTGACTATCAAATCCATTCATATCAACAAAGAAATCTTCAGGTGCGTTGAAAGGATCATCAAAGAACGCTATGTAATTTCCATCCGTCATCTCGAAGAAAATGTGCATGTATTCGATCTTCTTATCTGTACCAGATAAATGGTCAAAAGCCATAGCTGCAGCTAGCTTGAGGCCTAATATATCCTCATAGAACCACCTGGTTTGCTCTGCATCTCTGCATCTAAATGCTACATGGTGCACATTAGTTATAGGTATATTGTTGCTTATCATTTCCCCTCCTCTTCTTAGCTCTTAAGTTATATTAATGAATGTAACTTATATTGCAATTAAGCGTAAATGATTTAAATTGTGATTACTTTTTAATTAATGAGGAAAAAAATGAAAACTAAAATAAGTATATTTTCTATGTTTCTCTCTCTGCTGCTTTCATTCTCAGTATTTGCGGATGAAACTGTAAAGATTGGTGATGTTGAGATGGCATCCGACAAGAAGAGTGCAGCTTTTGAACAAGTTAGAAAAAAACTAGGAAAATGGGAAGGAACAATGGTACAAGGACTAAATGGTGCAGTAATAGATGTTTCCTATGAATTTGCATTAACTTCAGGAGGAAATACTATTACTGAGACCCTCGTAGAGGACGGTGTGCAAATGTTGACAACCTATAGCGACGACGACGGTAAGCTTGTAGTAAGACACTATTGCGGTCTAGGAACAGAGCCTGTTTTTGAAGTTGATAAATTATCTTCTAAATCAATGTCTATAAAGTTAGATAAATCAAAGGCTGATCTTCATGCTGAACATGAAAGTTTCGTAACCAACATGAAATGGACAATGAAATCAAAAGATTCCATCACTTTTGAAAATACAGTCATGTTAGATGGGGCGCTTACAAAAAACAAAGCTCAATTAAAAAGAGTTTATTAATATAAAAAAGGCCCCTTCGGGGCCTTTTTCTTTAATTTAATGTTGATCCAGTAAAGAACCCTATTTGTTCTCCTACAATTTCATCATTGGCTCTTCTTTGCATCATTTTTAACCAGTCACTACCTGGAGCATTTAGTTGCGCAAAACTGGCTTCAAGATCAGTCCAACTATCATAAAGTAAGACGTAATGATATTCTCCGGGAGCTCCCCAGTTTCCAGCATACACTTCCACTCTAGCCCCAGTATCTTCAAGAATCGATTTAGACTCCATGAATCTTTCAATTAAACTCATATCTTTTCCAGGAACAACCTTCCAAACACTTACTGAATAAACATATGATCCATTAAAATCTGAAGCTTTTTTGGATTGGTCAAGATTATTACCAGCAAAGCTAGCAACTAACTCACCTGAAGGGTTTTGGTTAGATTCTGCCCAAAACTCTACCCATGCCTCGGAGTTTCTTTGAACATCTTTGCTTTTCGCATATTCTTTAGCGTTATCCCATCTCACTACATAATCAACAAGTTGAGTAGAGCCTATATTATGGGCATTGATGGATACTTGTGCCCCTTCAGAAGCATGTATGGCAGCTGCCTTACCCATACTAACCAACATATCTTGAGACTTGCCTGGAAATGCTTTCCATTGATAAACTTCAGCTACCTCAGAAAATGAAGTTGTTGAAAAAATAACCATCATTCCTAACAGTATATTTTTAAATTTTTTCATAAATTTCTCCTTTAAAAATTCTAACTTAGAACAATCACTCAAATTTGTACATATTTATAAAGTGACGTAATTGAAACTAAATCTTTATTCTAAAAATTGATTTCTCCAGCTCTCCCGATATGTATAGATAATCTCCTTTAATTGACAAACCATTAAATACCATTGAGGGAGGTTGTAATTCAGATTGAGCATTACTGCCTGGATTAACTTTAGCTATAGTGGAGATAATATTATCTTTGATTTCTTTAATTTCTCCTGTATCCCCTTCAAATATAAAAATTGAACCTCCTTTAATTGCTATACCTTCAGGTGAATCTAAACCTTCTATCACTATCTCTTTATTACCTTCTGCATCAACTGATACTAATTGCCCTGCCCCTCTATCTGAAACGAGAAGTTTTTCTGCATAGTTAACAACATGAGTTGGGGCTATGAATCCATCTGCCAGTATAGAGTTAGTACCTGTTTTAAAATTATGCAACGTTATTGATTGATCTCCATGCATTGCTATAGCTACAAGATCATTAAATTTTGTTGCAGAGACAGGAACATTCAGATTTTCAAGGCTTTCAAGAATTTCTCCATTGTCAGGTCTCATGATTTTTATATGACCATCTAACCAACTAGTAAGTATTAAATTATTGTCATAAGTTGATACGGAAGTATTTGCTCCCATGGGCGAGACTCTAAACGTATTCTTATAGTTCCATGACTCAGATCCATCTGTGGTGTTATAAGCTTTTACTGATTGGATGTCAGCAACAACTAAA
>CACFXJ010000021.1:0-22709 GCA_902570225.1 uncultured SAR86 cluster bacterium | reverse complement strand
GGTCATGTTTGGCATGCTCATTTCGATGGGAATGACTATAGATGGTTCTATAGTTGTCACAGAATATGCTGATAGAAAACTTGCTGAGGGCATGAATAGAATTGAAGCTTATACGGCAGCGGCAACTCGAATGTTCTGGCCAGTACTCTCTTCAACTACTACTACATTAATAGCTTTTACGCCTCTAATGTTTATGCCTGGATTTGGTGCTTTCATTAGGGACATGCCCATAACGGTTTTTTGTGTTCTTGTAGGATCACTTCTCTACTCTTTATTCTTTGCTCCAATTTTAGGAGCTATGTTTGGCGGACTTGCTAAGCAATCAGAAGAAGAAATAAATAATACAAGGTTATTAGAATCATCTGATCCTTTAAGCCTGTCAGGCGCTTCTGGTGCTTATGCCAGAAAAATTAATCGCTACCTAGATACACCAGGTCAAACGATTTCCATAATTCTTGGTGCAATTATCCTCTGTATTGGACTTTGGGTTCATCACGGCAAAGGGATAGTTTACTTTCCACAAGTAGCTCCTCAATTTGCAGATGTAGATATCCTAGCAAGAGGAAATCTATCAGTAGATGAAATAAGAGATATCGCCATAGAAGCTGAACAAAAAATAATTGATGTTGAAGAAATAGAAAGATTGTCCGTCTGGTCAAATTCCGGAGGAAGTAGAGGCTTGGGAAGGCGTTCAGGATCTCCTGATAGAGTCGGAGGTATGTTCATAGATTTTTACGGAGAAGATGAAGCAGTATCTGATTTAAATGGTTTTGAGATCATGGAAGTATTGCGCGAAAGGCTTAAAGATACATCAGGTTACATTGTTCAAGTAGAAGAAGAAAAAGGCGGACCTCCCATTGGCAAACCTCTCCAGCTAAATGTTAGTGGTGATAATGAGCAATTGCTTGTTGCAGCAATAGGTAAGATACGAACTCACCTTGAAAATATGGGTAGTTTCATCGATATTGAAGATACCACTGTAACAAGAGGGATTGAGTGGGAATTACAGATTAATAGAACCAAGGCTGCTCAATATGGTGCTGGGTTAAGTGATGTTGGTGCCTCAGTGCAAATGGTAACCAATGGAATAAAAGTCGGTGAGTACAGACCATTGAATCTAGATAGAGAAGTAGACATAAGAGTTAGATTCCCTAAATCAGAAAGGAATATTGATCAGTTAGGAAATCTAAATGTTCAAACAATGAAAGGTTTAGTACCTGTTAGCAGTTTTGTAGAAACAAACATTAAACCAGCCACCAAAAGCATCTCAAGAAAAGATGGAAAAAGAGTTCACAGTATTTCCGCCAATACTGTAGATGGCGCTATACCTTCTGTTCAAATTAAAAAAGTAAAAGATTGGCTTGCAACTCAAGATTTAGGCAGAGGGGTTTCTGTTGGAGATGATGGGTTTGATAAGTACAACAAAGAAGCTGCTGATTTTCTCGTTTTAGGGTTCATAGCCATGCTCTTTGTTATGCTGATAGTTCTAGTTGCTCAATTCAATAGCTTTTATCAAGCTAATATAGTTCTTTCAGCTATTCTTTTGTCCTTCGGTGGAGTGTTTGTCTCTCTACTAGTACTTGATAGATCTTTTAGTACCCTCCAAACTGGGATTAGTTGTGTAGCTTTGGCAGGTATTGTAGTAAATAACAATATTGTATTAATTGATACCTTTAATTTGCTTAAAAGAAACAACCCTGGGTCAACAACTAAGTCTTTAGCGTTAAGGAGCGCAATTTTACGTTTAAGACCAGTATTCTTAACCTCTTTTACAACGATTGCTGGCCTTATGCCAATTGCTATGGGTTACAGCATAGATCTGATTGATAGAACTATTAAGTCAGGTTCTTATATAACTAGTTTCTGGGAACAGATGGCAGGTTCACTTGTGGTTGGCCTTACAGTTGCCACGATATTAACCCTTGTGGTTACTCCTTGCGCCTTAGCTTTCTCAGATAGTATCAGATCCTTTCCATCTAGACTCCTTAACCTGATTCTGAAACCATTTTCTGTTTTTAGACTAATTAGAAAAGCAAACTAAGTAGGCAAGATTCTCCTAATTTTCTATTAATCTGCGCTATCATATTCACTTAAATGGACTTTAATGAAGTCATGCATGAATTAGGGAATATCAATGACTAAAAAATTTTTTATTTCTACGCTTTTAACAAGTTTGCTTTCAGGCAATTTACTTTCCGAAAGTGTAGAAGAGATAATCGTATTAGAAAAAAAGCTATCTAGCTTAAATGGTTGGTCTAATAATCAATCTATAACTACTATCAGCGAAAAAGAACTAGAAGATCTGGATGCGCAACACCCTAAACAGATATTCAGAAGATCACCAGGTGTATGGATAAGCAGGGGATCTGGTCAAGAACATCTTACAGCTATGCGATCTCCTGTTTTGACTGGTCCAGGTGCTTGCGGTTCTTTTTTGATTCTTGAAGATGGACTTCCAGTACGACCAACTGGTTTTTGTAATGTAAATGGATTGTTTGAAACCTCTTATGAAATTTCTTCAGGAGTTGAAACAATTACTGGTCCTGCAAGCGCCAGATATGGGGCAAATGCAATGCATGGAGTTATTAATATCCTATCAAAACCAATAGATTCACTAAATAAGTTCTCTACAAATATAGGTCCTAATAATTACAAGAATTACAAGTTAAGGGCAGGAAACCAAGAAGACTGGAGTATAGATGGATTCTTCGCAAACAACGATGGATTCAGAGATCAATCTGGTTATGATCAACAAAAGATTAAGATCCAATCAAGATTTTCTCTTTCCTCTTGGAATGCTCTATTAAATGCGACATTAACTAATCTTAATCAAGAAACAGCAGGATATGTAAACGGGTTTAACTCATATAAAGATGAAAGCTTTAGTAAACAAAATTTCAATCCTGAAGCATATAGAGATGCTAATTCTCAAAGAGTGTCTCTAAGGTTAACTAAAGAAAATGATAATAACTTAGATTCGATTACTCCTTATATAAGAAGCAATGACATGAAGTTTTTCCAACACTTCCTACCTGGGACTCCTCTTGAAGAGAATAATCACAAAAGTATTGGAATTGTCTTTCAAAGAATATCTGAATATCGAGACTTTAACCTTGTAAGAGGTCTTCAAATTGACATAGCAAAAGCCGAATTAACGGAAACACAGAAGGATGCCCTGACTACTAGTTCAGCCTTTAACAATGCAACTAGACCTAAAGGTAAACACTACGACTATGAAGTTGATTCTGTTGTCTATGCCCTCTTCGCTGGCGTAGAAGATTACAGGATTAATGGAGATTTAAATTTCTTTGCCGATGCAAGAGCTGAGTTTATTGAATATGACTACTCTAACAGGATGATTAGTGGTAACACCAGAGAGGATGGGTCCAAATGTGGGTTTGGAGGGTGTTATTACAATAGACCGTCTGATAGATCGGATGATTTTAATGAGATCAGCGCAAGATTCGGTGTATCAACCACCTTTGAAGAGCTTAATTATTTTGCTCAAATCAGTTTTGGTTTTAGACCTCCTCAAATAAATGAAGCTTACAGACTTCAAAAGAAACAAAATGTCACTGACCTAGATTCTGAAACTCTAACTATGATTGAAATAGGCAGCAGATTTGACAGAGATACAGTAAACGGAAGCGTTAGCCTCTATAAAAGTAAGAAAAAGAATTCTATCTTTAGGGATGCTGAAAATTTCATCGTTGATAATGGAAAAACTGACCATGAAGGAATTGAACTAAGCCTAAATTGGCTAATTAGTTCAAATAATACGATAAGCTCAAATATAACTTATGGCGACCATAGATACGACTTTGAAACCGACACTTCGATGAGAGAAAAAATAAGAATCGGAAATAAGATAGATACTTCTCCTAAACTCATGGCAAACCTTATATGGGATCTTAACCTACGAAATGATAGCTCTATATCTTTTGAGATTGAACATATGAGCTCTTACTATACAGATGCTGCTAATCTCCACGAGTATGATGGCCATACGCTTTATCATGCAAGATTTAATAAAAATTTATCCACTTCTATGAAAGGTTTTGTAAGAGTAGACAATATATTTGATAAAGCTTATGCAGAACGAGCTGATTTTAATGCTTTTGGTGGAGATAGATATTTTCCTGGGTTACCCAGAGAATTTTATGTCGGTATAGAATATACTTTCTAGTTATATATAAATGAATAAGAAAGTAGAAATAAATTTTGAAAAAGCTCTTGAGGAACTTGAGTCTATAGTTGAAGATTTAGAATCTGGAGATTTAAGTTTAGAAAATTCACTCAAATCTTTTGAAAAAGGAATAAAGTTGGCGAGACAATGCCAAGATAAATTATCTCAAGCTGAACTACAGGTCCAAAAATTGATTGAAGAAGATGGAGAACTCAAAACTACTCCATTGAAAGATGTCTGAATTTGAAAGCCTTCTGGGATCCTATCAAAAAAGAATCAACCAAACACTAGAAGGGTTACTTCCTTCTGATGATTCAATATTAAGTGAAGCCATGCGCTATTCAGTATTGAATGGCGGAAAGAGGCTAAGACCTATCTTGGTTTACTTATCAAGTGAGCTTGGTGAAGCGAACCATGATTCTATAGATACATTAGCTGGCTCTATTGAACTTATTCATTGTTATTCACTTATTCATGATGATTTACCATCAATGGATGATGATGATTTAAGAAGAGGTAATCCAACTACACATAAAAAATATGATGAAGCCACTGCTATACTTGCTGGAGATGCTCTTCAGCCACTAGCCTTTGAATTTATATCTAATCTAGATACTTCAGATTCCAATAAAATTACTATAGTCAATTGCCTAGCCAATGCATGCGGTTATTCAGGTATGGTAGGTGGTCAAATAAAAGACATTCATTCTAAAGAGATAAATACAGTTCAAGACCTAGATATAATGCACTCGCAAAAGACGGGTAGATTGATCCAAGCCTCCTTAGAAACCTCCGGTATATTATCGGGGCTTGATCAAAAAGATATTGAGGCACTTAATAAATATGGCGAAAAAATAGGCTTAGCGTTTCAAATTCAAGACGATATTATCGATATAGAATCACCCTCTTCAATCAGCGGCAAAGATCAAGGCTCTGACATCAATCAGAATAAAATTACCTATCCATCTATTGTGGGACTTGAAGAATCAAGGACTAGAGCTAGAGAACTTGCATCTGAAGCTAAAGAAATGCTTCATCTTTCACATAAAAATGCAGATAATCTTCATAAACTAGCTGATTACATTGTTCAAAGAAAAACCTAAACTGTGAAAATCTTCGATTCTATTCCTGTTGATGAGCCATCTACTGAGCTGCTTCATGATATAAATTCTCCGGAAGATCTTAGAAAACTTGATCAATCTCAAATTCCAAAATTAGCAGATGAGCTGAGAGAATTTCTTCTCTACACAGTAGGAAAAACCGGTGGACATTTTGGTGCCGGACTTGGTGTAATTGAATTAACTTTAGCTCTTCATTATAAATTTGATACTCCAAAAGACCGGATAGTCTGGGACGTAGGGCATCAAACATATCCCCATAAAATTTTGACTGGTAGAAAAGATGCAATGCAAAGCATGAGACAAAGTAATGGACTTGCCCCCTTTCCAGTCAGATCAGAGAGTCAATATGACACCTTTGGAGTTGGGCACTCCAGCACGTCTATTAGCGCTGCCCTTGGAATGATCACGGCAGCTGAAAAAAAACAAGAAGATAGACATGTTACGGCTGTCATAGGTGACGGAGCTATGACTGCAGGAATGGCCTATGAAGCTCTTGCGCATGCAGGATCAATCGATAAGAATCTTTTAGTTATCTTGAATGACAATCAGATGTCTATTTCTGAAAATATTGGCGGTCTAAGAAATTATCTTGCTCGAATTTGGGCAAGTAAGACTTACAACAGGATTAGAGAGAGTGGGAAAAGCGTACTTACATATTTGCCAGGAGCAAAAGAGTTTGTACGAAAAGCAGAAATTCATGCAAAAGGTATGGTGGCTCCAGGTTCATTATTTGAAGAATTAGGTTTTGAATACTTTGGTCCCGTAGATGGGCATGATACTAATAATCTAATCAATATCTTGGAAAATATAAAACTTATCCATGGTCCTAAGTTTCTTCATGTAATAACTACTAAAGGAAAGGGATTCGCTCCTGCTGAGGAAGATCCTATAGGTTTTCATGCAATTAATAAAATAAAACAAGAAGATCTACCTTCTCATAATAAAACAAAGCCTAAGACTCCCTCTTTCTCTGAGATATTTGGTAACTGGCTATCTTATAAAGCCTCTAAAGACGAAAGATTGGTTGCTATTACACCTGCCATGGGAGAAGGGTCAGGAATGATAGAGTTTTCAAAAGAATTTCCTGATCGTTATTATGATGTAGCTATTGCTGAGCAACATAGTGTAAGTTTTGCTGCAGGATTAGCCTGTGAAGGTATGAAGCCTGTTGTTGCAATCTATAGTACTTTTTTACAAAGAGCCTATGATCAACTAATACATGATGTAGCACTTCAGGAGCTTGATGTTCTTTTTGCATTAGATAGGGCAGGATTGGTTGGTTTAGATGGAGCAACACACCAAGGTGCATTCGATTTATCGTTTATTAGATGCATTCCAAATATGGTAATTATGGCTCCTTCAGATGAAGATGTTGCCTGGAAAATGCTAAATACTGGATTTGAACACGAAGGTCCTGTCGCGATAAGGTACCCCAGAGGCACGGGTAGAGGTGTGCCTGTGAAAAGAACTGAAGATAAAATTGCTATTGGAAAAAGTCGCAATATCTTAGATTCAAATGAAAATGAAATTATTATTTTATCTTTTGGAAGTCTATTGGAATCAGCAATTCATGCAGGAGAGAAATTAAATGCCAGAGTCGTGGATATGCAATTTGTAAAACCAATTGATTATGAATTAATCCAAGATATAAGTGATAACTACAAATTGATAGTTACACTTGAAGACAATGTTATAGCTGGAGGCGCAGGATCGGCCGTGAATGAATTACTTATAAAGCTAGATTCAAAAGCTAGAATATTAAATCTTGGGTTACCAGATGAATTTATTGAACACGGAGACCAAGAACAACAAAAGGTTTTAAATGGATTAGATGGTGAAGGTGTAGAGAAATCTATAAAACAAAAACTGAATCTAATCTGAGGGCCCAATCATGTGTCCCAACTTATCAGCCTTCACTTTTAAGTAATCTTGATTGTGTTTGTTTGGCTCAATCTCAATAGAAACTCTCTCTGTTACTTTTATATCAACATCCTCTAACCCTTTTATCTTTCTAGGGTTATTTGTCATTAATCTTACCGAAGAAATATTTACTGCAGACAATATTTCTTTACAGTAAGAATAATCTCTCTCGTCAGCAGCAAAACCCAGTGCCTCATTGGCCTCAACGGTATTCATTCCTTTGTCTTGGAGCTCGTAAGCTCGTATCTTGTTCACAAGACCAATGCCCCTTCCTTCTTGTGCCATATAAATAATCATGCCGACACCCTCTTCAGATATTCTTTGGAGTGCCATAGCTAATTGGGATCCGCAATCACACTTAAGACTATATAACGTATCTCCAGTTAGGCATTGAGAGTGTATGCGAAGAAGGGAATCATTTTGTAATTCTCCCATGTACAGAAGCAAATGTTCTTCATTAAGTTTTTTGTCTTCGAAGGCTATTACCTTGAACTCGCCCCAATGGGTAGGTAGCCTAGCTTCTGCGATTTTTTGGATTGTCATGGTTTTAAGGTTGAATATTCTACTTCAGAAATGAAAATTTCAAATTAAAAATATCGATAAAAAAGTAACCAAAATAGCAGCTAAGAGACCAGCCAAAACATCATCTATCATTACGTAAAATGCTCCAGTCTTATTATCAAGAAACTTAATTCCAAAAGGCTTCCAGATATCAAAGAGTCTAAAAGAGATAAAAGATATGAGCAGCCATTTTAAAGAATGGTCAATTAATGCAAGTGGAATACAAGCTATCCACATTCCTACAAACTCATCCCAGACAAAACTACCAGGATCATGATCTTCTCCAACTGTTCTGGGATAAATAAAAAGTCCAATGAAAAAGGAGATAGCTATAAAGATGATGAAAAATATATGCTGTTTGAAAGTGTCTATATTTTCATAAAAAAGAAAATAATAGATCAGCAAAGCTAAAAAACTTCCTGCAGTACCGGGTGCTACAGGTGATAAGCCTGAACCAAATCCATTTGATAACCAAGATAGGGGATTTTTTAAATTCATACTAAAAGTGCTTGTAACCTGAGGCAGAATTCATAGGTTTCTGATCTTTGTCATACAAAATTAATTCTCTCGAAGAAGTTATTCTACCAATCTCGGTCAGAGGAATATTTAAAGTATTAGAAAGTTTAATTATTTCATCTAACTTATCTTCATCAGCAGTAAAGCATAATTCGTAATCATCTCCAGAATTAATTAACTCAAGAGTCTTGTCATTCTTTGATGTTGGAATCTTTTCGAAATAAATCTCTGCTCCGACTCCACTAGAGTTACAAATCAATTCTAGATCCTGGATGAGACCATCTGAAATATCAATAGCAGCGGTAGCCAGGTCTATTAAGCCTAAACCAAGGTCAATACGTGCTTTGGGATATAGATAAGAATTAACATTTTTTTCTGATTTCGGATCATTCTGGAGTTCAATTAGACCCAAATAAGCATCACCGATTACTCCGCTAACAAAAATTAGTTGATCTGCTTTAGCTTTAGATCTTAAGAGGGTTTTTCCCTTATCTACCTCTCCCATAACCTGCACAGAAATAGTCAGGGAGCCTTTTGTAGTGTCACCTCCTATCAATGGAATTCTATATTCGTCTGAAAACTTCTTTAGACCACTCGAATATCCTTTGAGCCAATCTTCATCTAATTTAGGTAATGTAAGAGCTATTGAATACCATTGGGGTCTTGCACCACATGCAGCTAAATCACTTAAAGCAACCACACATGATCTGTAGGCTATATCCTCAGCAGTCATAGTTTCTAGAAAGTGTACGCCCTCTATGGAGGTATCTATTGAATTAACTTGTTGACTGTTGCTATTTGTAGATACAAAAGAGGCATCGTCACCGATGGGGACTTCTACATTGTGCTCGGCCAGAAAGGCCGAGCCAATGTCAGAAAAGTATTTTTGAATTAATAAATGCTCGTCCAAGGTTACTCCTTAGACAATAGTTTATTAATCAGGGATAGACTCAAATAAGCCTGTAGCTCCCATTCCGCCGCCAACGCACATAGTGACTATTCCATACTTGCCACCCCTGCGTTTCAGTTCTCTTGCTAAGTGTCCAACTTGCCTAGAACCTGTCATGCCAAATGGATGTCCTATAGCAATAGAGCCACCATTAACATTAAGTTTTTCGGTAGGTAGATTTAATTGATCTCTGATGTAAACAACCTGGGAAGCAAATGCTTCGTTGAGTTCCCATAGGTCAATGTCATCAATTGTTAGTCCTGCAGAATCAAGTAGTTTGGGGATAGAAAATACTGGCCCAATTCCCATCTCATCTGGTTGGCATCCCACTGTAGTAAATCCTCTGAAATAAGCTAAAGGCTTAAGGCCCAATTCATTGGCTTTTTCTTCACTCATTATTAATGTTACTGAAGCTCCATCAGATAATTGAGAAGAATTTCCTGCAGTTACAGAACCGCTCTCAGGATTAAAAACAGGATTTAAACTTGAAAGACCTTCAAGAGTTGTTTCAGGTCTATTGCAATCATCTCTATCAACAGTTACATCAACTTCTTTCTCTGCTCCAGTCTCTTTATTCTTGAGGATCATCTTAGTATCCATAGGAATAATTTCGTCATCGTATAGTCCAGCATCTTGGGCTGCTGCACATCTTTGTTGACTTGACAGAGCATACTCATCTTGTGCTTCTCTAGAGACACTATATCTGTCTGCAACGGCTTCTGCTGTTGTGCCCATAGCGTGATAAATACCCGGAACTTCTTCAGCCAGTTTTTCGTTTACATACATATGCATATTACCTTTACCTTGAGTAGTGCTTATAGACTCTACTCCACCAGCTATTATGCAATCATAGAAACCGCTCTGGATTTGAGTTGCCGCCATAGCTATTGAATTCAAACCTGAAGAACAGTAACGATTAATAGTTACCCCACCAGTTTCAATAGGAAGGTTTGAAAGTACAGCAACGTTTCTAGCTATATTGTGACCTTGCGCTCCTTCTGGACTACCACAACCTAAAATGATGTCTTCAACCATAGAAGCTTCAACTTTAGGATTCCTTTCTAAAAGTGCATTTACAATATGAGCTGTCATATTGTCTGCACGAGTGTTGTTGAACCCACCACGAAAAGATTTCGCGAGACCTGTTCTCACACTATCAACAATTACTGCATTACGCATATATTCTCCTTTTTATAAAATCGGGCGTCAGATGTTAGGTTACTGAAACCCAATAAGCAAGTTAAATTAAAGCCACAAAACTACATATTTGTGACAATTACCTTCTCTGAACCTACCGGTAAAATTACCAATGTTCCGTCATCAACAAGAGTCCATTCTTTACGCACTTCATCAACTCCCCTTATAAACATAATTTCTTGAATATAATTTCTTGGTGCAGGAGTTAGATGATAAAAAACTAATTTTTTAACATTAGCCTTATTAGCTATCTCCGCAGCCTCTATTAAAGTAGTGTGATAAGTGGTTATGTCATCCAATACTGTTGCTAGCAGATCGGCACCACTACTTCTTAGAGCCTCTTCCATAACAGCCAACATATGATTAGCTTGGGCTTCGTGAAACAGGACATCAACATTCATTGAGTTATCAATGACAGTTTGGGTATATGAAGTATCTCCCGTTATTACTAAAGATCTTCCTTTGTATTCAAATTTAAACCCTAAAGCAGGTTCTATTGGCTCATGCACAACTCTAAATGCTGTTATTTTCAATTCACCATTATCAAATATCACTGGGTTGTTAAGGTCTATTACACTTGCGTCAAAACCTGCGTATTCCAAAGGAGCTATTGCATCACCATGATGCTCATTACGAAATGCATAATCGTGTGCATAAGCCATCTCGATTCCTTGAGTGAACTGATCAACACCCTCAGGGCCATAGACTTTTAGCTTTGAACTACGTTCACCTACAACCCAAGCATTCTGGTGGAGACCAGGCAAGTCAGCAATATGATCTGAATGTAAATGCGTAATTAAAACTGCCTGAATATCTCTAAAATCAATATTCCAACTTCTTAAATTTTGATTACTACCATCACCTATATCTACTACAAAAAGATCGTCTCCAGCAGCAACTAAAATACATGTCTCAGCCCTCCCTGGACTTGGTAGAGGTGACCTTGAACCACAAACTGCAGCGCTTAGAGCATCCTCTTTAGGAAGATTATCACCAGCAGATCCGATGGCAGTAAATGCCGCCACCAATATTCTATCTTGAACAGAAGGAACTTGAATCATTACCCAAGAAGCAACACCAAGAATTGATGATGCGATGACTATTCTTATTAATATTTTCATAATTTTTATAATCCCAGAACGGCTTTTGCCATAATATTTCTTTGAATTTCATTGCTACCTCCATAAATAGTGGTAGCTCGCAGATTTTGATATTTACCTGCAACAGCTCTGTAATCTTCGTCTCCAATTGCAGGTTCATTTGTGCCAATACTTGTATCTTGAAATGCAATTCCGTAATAACCAATTACCTCAAGGGTTAATTCTGAAATTTCTTGCTCAAGATCAGTGACTAGTGTTTTCATCATGGAAGACTCTGGACCGGGGCTTTCGCCGCTTCTAAGAGAGCTTAAAATTCTTAAGGAAGTATATTGAATGGCTTTTGCTTTAATTTCCAGCTCGTTCATTTTATTTGCATAAATACTGCTGAAATCATCTCCTTGAATTTGTGAAGATATTTTACTTACTAGTTTTTTTATAAAATTAATGTCGGATAAACTTTTCGATCCTCCAACTCCACCACTCCTTTCAAACTCTAGTAAGTACTTAGCCACAGCCCAACCTTCGTTTTCTTCACCTATTCTGTCTTTGACATATGCTATAGCATCCGTGAAAACCACTTGATTAAAATCGTGATCTTGAGCCATGGTTAGAATTGGCTCTACTTTAATGCCGGGTTGATCCATATCTAACATTAAAAATGTGATCCCTTCTTGTTTCTTTCCGGTATTGTCAGTTCTTACCAAACAAAATATCTTATTGGCAAGATGAGCATGAGTAGTCCAAATTTTGGTACCGTTTATAATGTACCTATCACCTTCTCTTACAGCTTTACATTGTAAACTTGCCAAGTCTGAACCTGCTCCTGGTTCACTATACCCCTGACACCAATAATCATCTCCATTGATAATTCTTGGAATATAGTAATCTTTCTGTTCTTTGGTACCCTTTCCCAATAATAACGGCCCAATCATAGCTAGGCCCATTGGAATTAAATTTGGCGCTCCTGCATTTGCACATTCTGAAGAAAAGATGTACTTCTGTGTTTCATTCCAATCCGTTCCTCCGTACTCTTCTGGCCAAGAAGGAACCAGCCAACCTTTTTTAGCCAATTTGGCTTGCCACTCCATAGCAACTTCTTTCTCAGTGAATACGGCAGAGGTTCGCTTGGCTGCATTAACTAATTCTGGAGTAAGTTCTTTATCCAGAAATTCTTTTACTTCATTTTGGAAAGCAATCTCTTCTTGAGAGAAATTAAGATTCATTCTTTATATATTAACTATTCTAGTACCTATGTTTCCGCCAGCTAATAAGTCAACAAATCCCTTAGGTGCCTTTTCAAGACCATCAAGCTCATCTTTTAGAACCTTGAGTTGCCCGCTATTGATCCAGTCAAGTAAATTATCAGTGGCATCGTCATACTTATCGGCATAATCGAATACTAAAAATCCTTGCATCCTAATACTTTTATTTACAAGCAAGCCCGGAATTCCCTTTGGTCCCGGTTCAGGTGTGCTTGTATCGTACTGAGAAACGACACCACAACAAGCTATGCGACCACCTGAATTTAATCTAAATAAGGCTGAGCCAAGAATCATTCCCCCTGTGTTGTCGAAATAAACGTCAACTCCATCTGGGGTAGCATCCTTTAAATTCTGCCTAAAATTAGCATCCTTATAATTGACCGCTGCGTCAAAGCCTAAATCTTCTGTGAGTTTTTTACACTTTTCATCACTGCCACAGACTCCTACAACCTTGCAGCCTTTGATTTTCGCTATTTGCCCAACCATATGACCTACAGACCCTGCCGCAGCTGAAATCATCACCGTCTCGCCTGCTTGCGGTTGGCCAACTTCTAATAAACCGAAGTATGCTGTCAGCCCATTAATACCAAGAGGTCCTAAATACAAAGAAGGATCTATTCCTTCCCTTAAAAGAGTTAACGATTCTTTCTTTTGAACTGAATATTCTTGCCAACCGGTCTGAGTAAGAACATTTCTGCCTACAGTATAATCCTGATCGTTACTTTCAATAATTTCACCGATACCTGTGCAATTCATAACAATGCCTGTGGTAGGTGCACCAGCGTAACTTGCACTTCCTTGAAGCCCCGCCCTAGTTCCTGCAGTTATAGCAAAAGAGATCGTTTTAACTATGATTTCCTCCGAACTCGCTTTAGGCATTTCAGATTCAACCAGTTTGTAATTATTTTCTACCAACTTTCCTTCAGGAAGACTATCGATTAAGACTTGTTTATTTTTCATTGTTAAATTTTATGTTAAAAGTGCGTCTTGGAAGATGCTAATTTTAAGGTTCTTTGCTCCTATTACTGAAAGTACAAGATTTTCTCTTAACTCTATCCAATATCCCGCAGAATTTACAGAAGTAAGAAGAATTTGTTTAGATTCTGAGAGGTCCTTTAACTCTGGGATCCATGCATACAAAAGAGATTTTATATTTCTTTGGTTACGTTCGTAGTTCTTCTGTAGAGTGTTGTATTTCCATTTATTTGCAAGAGTGGCTCTTAGAAATTGTAAATTATTTTCGAAAAGTTCAGCTTCTAGCTCAATCAATCCTTCAATTCGCTCTTCAAGATTCCCTCGAGGATTTGCTGCTCTCTTGAGAGTCTCTTGTAGTCTAGCTCGTACTTTCTCATCCATCTTTAAAAAAAGGTTCTCTTTATCTTGCACTTGCCTAAATACAGTTCTAATACCTATTCCAGCTTCGTCGGCAACCTGCTGAGCAGTAGGTTCCAGAATGCCTCTCTGGATAAGAGTCATCATGGCATCAACAATGATATTTTGGCTAGTTACGCTTCTTAACCTTCTTCCATCTTGTTTTGATCTCTCTTTGGATTGTGGATTTTGCATTAGACAAATATAAACTAATGTCATAAGATGTGTCAATTGTATTGAGGGAGAATTATGGAAGTAAAAAATGCAGTAATGCCAAACGAAACTCAACTAAAAGAGTTCAATCAACAGGGAGAAGATAAACCTATTTTTATGGTCAATCTACTCAAATTTAAAGACAAAGCCCAATACCCTGACAAGAGAGAAACCGATTTAACAGGTAGGGAAGCTTACGCTATTTATGGAGAAGAAGTGGTAGAACATTTAGCAAGGGTTGGAGGTAAACCTATTTTTGGAGGAAATGTTGAAAGGCTAATGCTGGGAGAGGTAGAAGACCTATGGGATCAAGTAGCAATAGCAATGTATCCATCAAGAAAAGCGATGCTAGAAATGATTTCGGACCCTGACTATATTATAAGTGCACAGCACAGGGTTGCTGGCCTTGAAGGTCAGTTAAATATTGAAACCTCTGTTGAAGATATATTTCATAAATCCTAAGGTGATAAAGGATGAAAACTTTTAGCCGAATCTTTATCGCAATTACTATTGCACTAATTGTTTTTGTAATTTACATAACTCGAGATGGAGATACTTATACTCCTTCTGGAGATGGTGAAGTTGTTTTGGACTCAGGTACCTATGAGGCATTTTCGTTACCTGACTACGCAGCAGCTATGGTTAATTCCAACTATAAGAGTTACTTTATCGAAGTAGAGCCAGGTATAAAAGTTCATATTCTAGAGGCGGGTGAAGGTTTCCCAGTTTTTTTGATGCACGGCAACCCAACTTCAGGTTTTTTATATAGAAAGATAGTAGAAGGTTTACCTTTGGATAAAGTCAGAGTCATTATGCCGACAAGCCCTGGGCTTGGCTTTTCTTCTAAAATTCCTGCAAGCGAGCACAAGCTAGAAAATCATATTCGATGGATCAATGCAGTCTTAAATAAACTAGAGTTGAAAGAATTAATATACGCCGGACAAGATTGGGGAGGACCTATTGGTATGGGTGCATTATCTCTTTCACCCGATCTTCTTAAAGGTGCAGTTGTTATGAATACGGGATTTAATGCACCAACTCTGAGTATTGACCTTTCGCCAGCACACGCAACCGTTAAAACTCCTATAGTAGGAGAGCTGATCGTAGAGGTGTTCTTCTCTATGTTTGATCAACTAGGAAATGTGCAAGGAGATCCAAAATCATGGACGCCTGAATTAGCAGAGCTCTATGGTAAACCTCTGTTCGACAATGGTAACGCCAAGGCACCATTAGCCATGATGAGAATGGTAACAGATGGTCCAAGTCATCCAAGTACTCCTTCAATGATTAAAATAGAAAATTATGTCAAAACACTAGATATTCCTGTAGAAATAGTCTGGGGAATGAGTGACCCTATTCTAGGAAAAGCTCTTTCAAGAATGGAAGAAAATTTTCCAAAGGCGCCGGTAACGCAAACGGATGCTGGTCATTTTTTACAAGAAGAGGTTCCAGATGAAATAGCCGAAGCTCTAATTAGAGTCTTAAACCAAGTTAAGGAATAAAGATATGTTGCAAAAAGAAAGACTTACACTCATAGGTGCTCCGCCCTCTCCTTACACGAGGAAGATGATCGCACTTCTGCGTTACAGGCACATACCCTATGAAATAATATGGGGTAATCCTGGAGAGCTTTTAGCCGGAGAAGGGCCTTTGGCAGATCTGGAAATTGAACCTCCTAAGCCAGTTCTCCTTCCAACTTTTCTCATGCGGAATGAAAGAGGAGAACTTAAAACCGTTACTGATTCAACACCAATAATTAGAAGACTAGAAGATGAGTTTGAAGGTAGAAGTGTCATTCCAGAAGATCCAGCACTATCTTTCTTAAATTATCTTTTGGAAGATTTTGGAGATGAATGGGTCACAAAATACATGTTCCATTACCGATGGCACTTTGAAGAAGATGCTGATAATGCTTCTTCAATACTCCCTTTAAATCATAAAGTAGATCTTCCAGATGATGCTTGGAAGATATTCAAAGAAGGTATTGGTTCAAGGCAGATAGAAAGGCTTTGGGTAGTTGGGTCAAACGATATAACGGCACCAATTATAGAAAACAGTTATAAACGATTCCTAGAAATCATGCAGACCCATCTAGCAAACTTACCTTTTCTTTTTGGACACAGGCCTAGCTCTGCAGATTTTGCAATCTATGGACAACTTACTCAGTTAATTGGTTTGGATCCTACTTCGAGGGCCATCGCCCATAAAAATTCTCTTAGAACTGTTGCATGGATTAATGGCCTTGAGGATCTATCAGGAATAAACCCTGAAAAAAGTCCTTGGGTTAATCTGGAAGAATTACCCGAATCTATGAAATCTTTATTAAAGGAAATAGGTCATGTGTATGTTCCTGCCCTATTGGAAAATAATAAAGCTTTAGAAAATGGTGATGAAACTTGGGAAACAGAAATTGATGGGTCTACTTGGTCTCAAAAGACTTTTAATTATCAGGGCAAATGCCTCCAATGGATAAATCAAGAGTTTTATGCTTTAACTGAAATGGATCAGAAAAGATTGCTGAATATTTTTGATGGAACAGGCTGTGAAAAATTATTGATGAAAGAAAAATAAAATGAAAATATTAAGAACACCAGATGAGAGTTTTGAGGGGATAACTGATTTTCCTTATCAGCCGAATTATACAAATATAAGAACCCGCGATGGTTCAGAACTGAGGATACATCATATTGATGAAGGACCTAAGGATGGACCTATTTTATTAGCAATGCACGGCCAACCAGTTTGGTGTTATCTTTATTCAAAGATGATACCTTTTTTGACTGATGCAGGTATAAGGGTGATTGCTCCAGATTTACCGGGTTATGGAAAATCTGATAAGCCCGCTTTAAGGGAAGACTATAGCTATCAAAATCAGGTGGATTGGATGGTTGACTGGTTAAATGCCAATGATTTTCAAAATATTACATTCTTTGGGCAAGATTGGGGCGGTTTAATCGGATTAAGAATAGTTGCTAGAGAGCCTGATAGATTCTTAAAAGTCTCAATGGGAAATACCGGTCTTCCTTACAATCCTGAAGTGTCTGATGAGGTTATTGAAGAAATAAAAGCCTTCAGGGAAAGTAATATAAAACTTCATCCAATGTCGATGGCGAAACAGATAAGGCAAATGGATAGTGGAAAAACTCATCCAGGTCTTAAGTTCATGTACTGGCAGAAATTTTGTTGGGATACCGAAGACTTGCCTATAGGTTTTATTCAATCGATGCAGATGGATAAAAGATCTATGATTTCAACAATCCTTAATTATATTTTTATACTACTGGGAAAATACAGTGCATCACCTTTTAAGTCCTATATTGCTAAAGCTTATGAGGCGCCCTTTCCAGATCCAACCTATAAAATGGGTCCGAGAGCTATGCCTAGTCACGTACCAACAGTTCCCGATCAATCTTTAGAAGAACAGAGAAAGGCAAGAGAGTTTTTCTCTACATGGGATAAACCTTTTCTCAGTGTTTTTGCAGGGGATGATCCAGTGACCAATGGTATTGAAAAAGATGTTTTAGAGATGTGCCCAAATGCAAAGAGTGCTCCCCATATTGGAGGTGGTCATTTTTATCAGTGGACAAGACCTAAAGAATTATCTGAATTATTAATTAATTTTATAAAGGAAAACTAATGAACAGAGTAACGGAACACACAGGATCAAAATATCCAATAATTCAAGCGCCCATGGGATGGATTGCAAGAAGTCAATTAGCTTCTGCAGTTTGTAATGCTGGCGGTTTTGGAGTTATAGAAACCTCTTCGGGCGAAGTAGACAACTGCAAGGCTGAAATAGAAAAAATGTCAGAACTTACTGATCAACCCTTTGGAGTAAATCTGCCGCTACTCTTCTTAAGAGATGAAAGCATGGTGGAGTTCTGTGTTCAACATGGCGTGAAATTTGTAACCACCTCAGCTGGAGATCCTTCTAAGTACATAGATATACTCAAGTATGCTGGAATTACTGTTTATCATGCTGTACCCAGTGTTGAAGGCGCAATTAAAGCTGCGGATTGTGGTGTAGATGGACTGGTTGTTGAAGGTACAGAAGGTGGTGGATTCAAAAGCCCCGAAGAAGTAGGTCTTTTTGTATTAATACAAGCAATTCGAAAGCAAATAGACCTGCCAATTATTGCTGCGGGTGGAATCGCTGATGGTGCCGGCATGGCAGCAGCATTTGCGGTGGGTGCTGAAGGCATTCAAATGGGAACACGTTTTGTTTCAAGCAAAGAGAGTCCGGTACATGACAATTTTAAAAATTATATCTTTGACTCCCCGCTCAATGGGACTTGGATATTGAATAAAACATCTAAGCCCGTAATTAGAGCATTGAGAACTGACTTCACTAAAGAAATCTTGGATGCTGGAGAAATGGATATGACCGCAATGGGAAAAATACAGGATTTATACTTTGGTGGTAATATGAATGCAGCACCTGCACTTTCAGGTCAATCGGTTGGTCTGATAGATGGTATTAAGTCTGCTGAAGAAATTATTCAAGACACCATAAAAGAATTTAATGAAGCATGTTCAAAGCTCGGAGCATTGAAGCTATAGATATGTTCAATTTTAATCTACTGCCCTCCCCTGCAGATAATATTTACAAAGGCAATAAGATTGCTCAATGGTTCTTTATTGCCTTCGTCTGCCTTATGACATGGAGATCAATCATCCATATGGTCTTTGAAAAATATGGCATGCACGAAATAGCAAACTTAGTAGTTCTGTCTGGTGATCCAGATCCCATGCCACTAATTTATATGTTCTTTTCTTTATGGGGTTTTGCTCAACTAATTTTTTGCGGAGTTTGTTGGATAGTTATTTTTAGATACAAATCATTGATACCTTTAATGTTGGTATTTTGGTTAATTGAATGGTCCGGAAGACTTTTTTTATATCCACTAATAGGTAGAGCAACCGTAGACAGTGGTATTTATTCCACTGGAAATACTCCCGGAGTAGAAGGTGCTCCTTATGTCACCATTATGTTGTTGATTTTTTTAATACTTTCCTTAAGAGAAAAAAAATAAGAAAACTATGAAGCAATTACAAACCTTAAAATCTGATCTTCATCAATCACGAATTGTCCTAGAACAGCTTGGAGAAGATATTCAGGACAGTGAAGTTCTTCTCCAAGTAGAGAAATTTTCATTTACTGCCAACAATGTAACTTATGGCGTTGCGGGCGATAGCATAGGTTATTGGAATTTTTTTCCAGCTATCAATAATCCTGAAAATACATGGGGCTGTATACCGGTCTGGGGTTTTGCTGAAGTCATACTGTCGAACAACCCTGAAATAGAGCATGGTGAAAGAATATTTGGTTATTTTCCTCCTGCTAACTTTTTAATTGTTAATCCAGTAAAAGTTTCTGCAGGGTCTTTTAGTGATGGCAAAGAGCATCGTAAAGAATTACCGCCTGTCTACAACAACTATGTAAGGCTTAATGCTGAAACAGGCTACGATCAATCCATGGATAATATAAGAGCATTACTTTTCCCTCTCCATATCACGGCATTTTGCTTATGTGATGCTTTAGAAGAGCAATCCTATGATGGTGCATCTCAGGTTCTTATAGTCAGTGCTTCAAGTAAAACAGCCATAGGTCTTGCTCAAGGTTTAGCTGAAACTGATGATTCACCAAAAATTGTTGGATTAACATCAAGCAATAACATTCAATTTGTCGAAAGCCTGGGTTGTTATGACCAAGTAATATCCTATGATGATTTAGGTAGCATAAATAATGCTCCTTCAGTCATGGTTGATATGTCGGGTAACCAAGAAGTTTTATCTGCAGTCCAAAATAAGTTGAAAGAAGATTTACTGAAGTGCCTAACTGTCGGTATGACACATTGGGACAAAGGAGGATCGGTGGATGAAGCACTTGCCCAAGCTGAGTTACAAGATAGAACAGAATTCTTTTTTGCACCCGCTCATATACAAAAGCGAATAGGAGATTGGGGCCAAGAAGGATATGCGGAAAAAACGAATGCATTTATGGCTGAACGAGCAGAACAAAGTGAGGATTGGATGCAAATCAAAAAGATTAAGGGATTAGATAATTTTTCTGAAACCTACAAAGAAGTGGTTGCAGGAAATATTAACCCTAATGAGGGAATCATAGTAGAAGTTTATGATGCGTAAAAAGCTGACTTACTTTTTACCAGTACTTTTAATTTCTGGATTTTTAATCTGGGAATACAAGATAAATATTCTTATTTGGTCCATCCCAAAAATAGCCTATTTTACGATGCCTGTACAAGAAAATATCCCAACTTCTTGGTCTAAAGGTCCGGAGATTGCTTCACAGGATGATAGACCAAACATAATCTTAATTTTAGCCGATGATATGGGTTATAACGACATATCTGCGCATAATGGCGGGGCCGCAGATGGTTCTCTAAAGACTCCGCATATTGATTCGCTAGCAAATAGTGGAATTTTATTCTCAAGAGGTTATGCAGCAAATGCAACTTGCGCTCCTTCTAGAGCTTCAATAATGACTGGAAAATATCCAACAAGATTTGGGTACGAATTTACTCCTGTTCCTGCTACTGGGAGATTAATAATGCAATGGCTAGCGGACGAGGATGATACAGAATTAAGGGCAAGGATTGACCGAGAAGTAGCAGCAAACATACCTCCTTACATGGAACAAGGGATGCCTACTGAACAAGTTACTGTTGCAGAAGTTTTAAGAGATGCAGGATATTACACTGCCCATATAGGAAAATGGCATCTTGGTAATGCCTATGGCATGGATCCTCTCAGTCAAGGCTTTCAAGACTCTTTACAAATGATTGGGCCACTGTATTTACCTGAAGATCATCCAGATGTTGTTAATGCTAAGTTTAATACAAGAATTGACAGGATGATTTGGGGCCTTCGGCAATATTCAGCTAACTTTAATGGGGGCGATCGATTCGCACCCGACAAATATCTAACAGATTACTATACTGATGAAGCATTAAAGGTAATTGAGAATAATAAAAATAGACCCTTTTTCTTATATTTAAGCCACTGGGCGATTCATAATCCACTACAGGCTTTGAGAAGCGATGTTGAGCAAATGAGTCATATGCATGGTCATAATCTTCAGGTTTATTCTGGAATGATAGCTGCTCTTGATAGAAGTGTAGGAAAGGTTGTACAGAAATTAAAAGATTTAGATATTTATGGAAAAACCTTAATTATTTTTACTAGTGATAATGGTGGAGCTAACTACATTGAATTGGATGATATAAACAAGCCCTACAGAGGCTGGAAAATCAGTTTTTTTGAGGGTGGAATCAGAGTTCCTTACATTGTTAGCTGGCCCGATCAAATCGATCCAGGGCAAAATTCAGAGAACGCTGTTCATCATTTTGATATTTTTCCTACCATAACTTCAGCTGCAGGAATCAAATCACCTATTGAGACAAGTTTAGATGGGGTAAATTTATTACCTTACATAAAGAAAGAAGTTGATACTCAACCGCATAAAACGCTATTTTGGAGATCCGGGAATCATCAATCGGTCCTCCACGAAGACTGGAAATATATAGTAAGCAGTAAAGAAAATTTCCGCTGGTTATTTGATACTTCAATCGATCAGGAAGAAAAAAATAATGTTATAGATAGTTATCCTGAGAAAGCTAAATTACTTGAAGAACTCTTGACTAAATTTAACTCAGAACAAAAAGATCCTTTATTTCCTTCCGCATACGAAGTTTCAACCATGATAGATAAGTATGACGGACAAGAATACCAAGAAGGAGATGAATATATTTACTGGTCTAATTAAGATAAAAAAATAAATCATGAATCAATTAGCTCAAAAAACTCATATCCCTTGGTGGCTGACTTTAATTATCTTTATGGAAGTTTGGCCTATGTTTTTAGGTCCTTACTGGGCCCTTACTGATCCAACTTTCTTTGGAACTCCAGAATCTACAACGACTATTCTTGGAGATTGGATTTATACCGCAAGAAATCTTGCTGTAGGTCTTGCATTTATTCTTGCCTACTATCTTAAGAATGCTCCAATGCTATTTATACTAATTTTCATTAGATTATTTACTGATTTAATTGATGGCCCAGCCTTTTGGTTTTTTAGGGATCAGGTTAGTGAAATTGCTTTCATTATAGTTTTTCTGTTTGGGTACTACATACCAGCCATCATAGCTTTACGATATCTCTGGAAACAGATGAAAATATAAGGCATTTCTTTTCAAAAAAAGGTTACTGTCTATAGATTAATCATTCTATATACTAAGTTTCTAAATTTATGGAGGAGAAATGAAAACACAAATAACTGAACTTTTTGGAATA
>CACFXJ010000020.1:0-23417 GCA_902570225.1 uncultured SAR86 cluster bacterium | reverse complement strand
TTTTTTTGGTTCTTGCCTTGCAAAAAAACTTGGTGTAAGGATCTTGATCAACATAAATGCTACTAGACCGAAAGCTAAAGCAATCAAGCTATATGAGGCTTGTAGTGAGTCCTGCGAATTAAATTCTCCTCTCTCAAATAGAGTTAATATTATTGGCTCAGCAAGCATGATCAAGCCCACAACAGCAGGCACTCCTATAAGCAGTATCAATCTAATTGACCAATCCAATGTATTTGAAAATGCGATCTTGTTTTCAGTGACAAATAAAGATGACAGTCTGGGTAAGATTACTGTACCTATTGCAATGGCAAAGATTCCTAAAGGCAGTTGCATCAATCTATCGGAAACATAAAGCCAACTCGGACTACCAGTTGGCAGCAATGAAGCCAATATTGTATCGATAAGCATATTAATTTGGCTTACACCTCCAGCTATAATCCCAGGAACCATTAAATACATAACTTTCCTTACCCCAGGATGTTGCATGTTTAATTGAAATTTAGGTAATAAACCCATCTTTGCTAAAGCAGGAATTTGGATAAGTACTTGGATAATACCAGCTCCGAAAACACCCCAAGCTATTGCATAGATTGGGACCTCTAACCTTGGAGCAAACCATATAGCAGCTATGATTAGACTCAAGTTATAGAATAAAGGAGTAAGTGCCGGTAAAGAAAATTTCTGATAAGAATTCAATATGGAGCCTGAAAAAGCTACCAAAGAAACAAAAAATAGATAAGGAAAAGTTATTTGGAGTATATCTATTGCCAATTCTTTTTTTAGAGGCTCTGTATAAAAACCTGGTGCAAATAACATAACAAAAATTGGTGCGAAGATAAGAGCTAGAGTAGTTACTAATAGCAGAATAGAAGACAGTGCACTGAAGGTTTTATTTATTAAACTTTCGATCTGACTTTGATCTTCTTTTTCTTTATATTCAGCCAGGACAGGCACAAAGGCCTGATTGAAAGCTCCTTCAGCAAATAATCTTCTAAACACGCTCGGTATTTTCATCATTACCACGAAAGTATCTAATGCAACCCCTGCCCCCAATAAACCAGTAATGACAATATCCCGAACTAACCCCAGTATTCTTGAAACAAAGGTCCAAAAAGAAACAAGTCCGCTTTTAGCAAGCAGCTTTAAAGACTTTTTTTGAAATGGATTGTCTTGATTCAGACCTATTCCTCTTCAGAAGGAGTGAACCTCATGGATACAGAATTTATACAATATCTCAGACCAGTAGGTTGGGGTCCGTCAGGAAATACGTGCCCTAAATGAGCCTTGCAGTTATTACAATGCACTTCTGTTCTTTGCATGCCAGCAGAAAAATCTTCTTGGGTTCCCACATTGCTTTCAACAGAAGGTTGATAAAAACTCGGCCAACCCGATCCAGAGTCATATTTCTCTTTAGAACTAAATATCTCTGCTCCACATACAACACAGCTGTATATTCCAGCCTGTTTATTAGAATCATACTTCCCACTAAAAGCTGGTTCAGTACCATGATTTTGCGTTACGTAATACTCCTCCGGAGTAAGTTGATCTTTTAAACTATCTTTTTCTTCACTCATAATTATGCGCTAACTGCTTTAAGTAAAACATTTCTGTATGAACTTTCTATACACATTTTATCTTTATATCCGTTTTCAATCATCATGGAATGCGCTTTAGGTAGATTGTACCAAGGACACATCATAAAGAGATGATGTTCAAGATGGAAATTAACTCTGTGAGGTGCTAATAAAAATCTCATAATCGCTGAAGCTTTAGTAGTTCTTGTGTTATCTAAGTCACTGTCACCTGGAGTTACACAGTGTTCAGCAATATTTCTAATTCTTATAATTAAGCTGTAGTAGGTAAATGCTGGAAGCCACCATAGTAAAAAAAATAGAGACCAGTGAAAGAACAAAGAAATCAAAACAAAAATAACTAAATTCACTATGAAAAAACCATGAATTTTATTCCAAATTCTACTTATCTTTCCTGATGAATTGGTCCCTTCAGTTTTAAATATTGAAACAAGAGAAGAGGAATATCTTTTATAACCTGTAACTCCAGTAAGGTCCCTAACTACCTTTCTAAAAAAACTTTTCTTATTTATTGGAAAAGGTGCACTAAGGATTAAATCAGGATCTTCTTCTGTTTCAGTAAATCTATGGTGCTTTAAATGATAAGGTCTATAGACCCTATTATCTTGAAATATAGGATACGCACAAAACCACTGAGAGATAAAGTCGTTTATCTTAGAGTTAGAAAACAAAAGATTATGCGCTCCATCATGCGCAAGGACAGCAAGAGCAAACTGTCTTGAACCAATAACTACAACTGAAGCTAAAAAAGTAAGAATGCTAGGATAATAATAGAAAACATAAAGACCGAGGACCATTAACCCCCAATCAAACAAAAGAGCGAAGATATTCCATAGATCGTTTTTTTGACGAATCTCACTTAATTGCGACTCGCTAAGAACATCTAAAGGCTTAATCTTAGTTGATTCCATATAGTGATTATAACTAAGGTTGGTTATGATTAAAATTTAATCATTAAATGGAACTGATTCGCTATCTATCTTTCTTGCTTGTTGAAATATTAAATTTGAGTCATGGCCTCTCAGCTGTTCAAGCCAAATAACTCCATCATAAGGCATGCTGTTACCCCTTGTTCCAATAAAATCTAAATCGGAATCTTTGTCTAGGTCAAAAGGAATCCACTTGTCATACATCCCGCGTTTTCTTCTTAAGATATTATTCTTTTGCCAACGGTCGGTTTTATTTTCAAACCATACCACGCTACCAAAAGATTTGTTCAAGCCATTAATATCATCCTTATCTCTACTTCCAAGACTATAAGAACCAGAAAATATATCTTTATCTCCGTCACCATCAATATCTGCTATAGAAATACTCACCAGAAGGTCAGGATCAATACTTCCTATCTTTTTAACATCCCATTTATCCTCAGGGTTTAATGGCTGGAATAAAATATAAGCAGAACTTGGCCAAACTGAGCTCACTATATCCAAACGACCATCATCATTTAGATCTGCATAATCCATATTAAAACCTGTTATCCAAGAATCTTTTTCTATTTTGGAAGAAAAATTAATTTCATGTTCAACAAAGTTGAAATTGCCTAAGTTCTCTAACCATAGAATTCTTCTCTCCCCTCTTGATCCAACAACTATGTCCATATCCCCATCAAGATCTAGATCTATAGGTTGAGAATTAATTGGAATACGAACCCTTGTTAAAACCAATTCTCTCCATCTATCTCCTTCCAAAGGATTATCAGGAAGTAAATAAACAGAAATATTATTTAAAGTTGTATTATTGATATCAGGGTTTTCTTTCCCCTTATTTGCAGCTACTACCTCAGGTTTTCCGTCATTATTGAAGTCAGAGAAAAAAAACCCTAATAAAGGAGCCTCGGTTTAGTGTAATTTTGGGGATAGTTCTTTTCCAATTTAGTGAGCGATGATTAGATGCAGGATTTTTGAAATAGATAAGATGTGCTAGCTCACAAGCAACTATAATGTCGGGCCAACCATCTCCATCAGCATCAGCTATATCTACATCTTCAGCAGATGGTGCTTCAGAACCAGAGGCCAAGGTTGTTGATTCCCACCTCAGAGGATTCTCTGTTCCCCATGCAATTCTCACATAACCTTTTGGCACTCCATATTCCGTGTCCAGTTCATGCACTGAGACTACATCTAAATAACCATCCTTATCTAAATCAGCTACTTCAAGTCCATCACTTCCAGCTAAGTCTGATGGCCCTAAAAAAGAATCATCTATGATGTGCTCCTTCCAGGTAATGAATGGGTGAGAACTAGAATCACTTGAAATCTCTAAAGCACTAATAGATATATATAATGCTATAGAAATCTTTCTTAATTTCATGACACTTACATCTTAGCAAAATGTTTTAAAAAAAACGGCCAAAGAATGACCGTTTTTATTTATTAAAAAGATTTTAGTTTGTAGTGATGGCTTTTATATTATTTGCAGAATAAACTCTTGGAGCAGCACAATCAGCAATTTGTTCTGGCATAGATCCGTTCATCATTGCATTCATTCTTGCATCCCTATATTTGCCATATTCATTCATAGTACTAAATGAGATATTCACATAGTAATCAGTAGAGTTTTGAGTATCTGAGCCTCCTCCAGCCCACCATCTCCAAACTCCACCATCATGCCCTATGCTATCAAGAAATTCATTCCACTCAATGTCATTTGCTCTAAGGTCTGAAACACTCTTGCCGTCTTTAAAGTTACAGCTATGGAAGGCCCAATACCCTGTATCGCCCTCAACTAGTGTATTTGTTGGTCTTCTTGCCTCAAAAATATCCCAATGACTCCATGAAGCACAACTTACTAAGTTCTGCCATTTATCAAAAACTTTAGTCCCATTTTCATAAAACCAGTCAAGAGTTGTCCCCATATCAGCATTATTAGTAGTAAAACCAGCCCAAAAAAGATCATAACCACCATCATTATCTGCATATAAAGTGGGCGTTAATACCCATCCTTCGTAAGGAGCAGGATAAGACAATGCATACCAGTCCTTCTTTACCATCTTTAAAACGTCATTAACATCCTTACCTTCCATCAAATTGCATTGAAGAGTTTCGCCAGTATAGGTTGTGTAGGGTTTGTCATTAGTATAAGCAAGCATTGACGAAACCATCAGTGCTAAAGAAATTATTAATTTGTTCATTTTTTTTCCTCGAAAATTATTCAGCTAGTCTCAGTCTGATATTAGTTGATTCATAAAGCCTTGGTGTATTGCAATCAGAGATTTCTTCTGGACGAGTTCCGGCCAGCATTGCCTGTACCCTAGAATCTCGAGAAGCTCCGTATTGTTCGATACTTGGGAATGCTACAGCTAAAAGATAATCATAATCAGTTTCGGTAGGAGAGCCAGTTTCTGGCCACCATCTCCAGTATCCACCTTCATACCCAGCTTCATCTAGGTATTTATTCCAAATTTTATCGTTAGCCTGAAGGTCGTTACCACTCTTACCATCTTTGAAAGAACATGATTGAATCATGGTGTAATTAGTACCTCCTTCAACCCACTCATTTTTAGGTGTTCTAGCTTCGTAGTTTAGATTCAAAGACATACCTGAACAGTTAGTCACTCTCTCCCATTTTTCTGCAATCTTCTGTCCACCACTCCTAAATTCATCTTCAGCCTTTCCAACACTAGCAAGAGAATCAGCAAATCCTAAAAAAACAAAATCTAAATCAAAGTCTGCATTGGACATGTATACAGGTGTCATTACCCAAGCACTAAATGGCTCGGAAAAATTATCATCCCCATATTCACTCCACTCATCTAGCACTTTCATTACATCATCCATGTCCTTGCCATCGACAAATTGACATTGTAAAGCCGCCATACCACCTATTTCTAGATGGTCATCAGCATTAAGTGCACTGATTAGACTTAAAAAAATTGTTAGCGATATAAATATTTTCTTCATAATTATTACCTTTTTTGTTATTGCGCAGGTACTATCCTTGTTGCTGTAGCTACGTATGTTCTTTCATTTTCGCAAGAAACTAGATCACCATAAATCTCTTGAGATCTTTGGTTTCCGCCACCATTAACTCTTGAATCTACCATTTCTCCCATTGAAACTAGGCCATCTTGAACTATTGCAAAGAGAAAATCGTAGTCATAGTCGCTCGATATGCCCGCTCCGGGAAACCACCTTCCTAGTCCACCTTCAAATCCTGAATCATCAAGCATTGCATTCCATTTTTTATCAGCAGCCAATAATGCTTCATAAGTTGCCCCATCTTTTAATGAACAATCTTGAAGACTCAAGACTCCATCTCCTAATGCCGAAGAAGTTCTTACATTTTCTATTCCCCATATTGAGTGTGAATCGCAATCAACAACCTTAAGAAATCTTTCATTTAGCTTAGACCCTTCTCCCACAGTCATAGCCTGTTGAGCTTCAGCCATTTGTTTCCAGGTAGGTGAAAAACCTATCCAATAGGCATCAGCATCGTAGTCTTGGCTGAAATAATGAGGAGTTAAAACCCAAGAATTATATGCCATCCCTACTTCATCAGCATATTCGTTCCAGTCTTCAGCAACATCTAGATAGTCTTGTAAATCTTTAGCTTTGTTATATTTACAGGAATAAGCTTCCATTGGAAAGAATGGAGGCTCTGCTGTAATTGTATAAGAGACACTTAGTAAAAGTGTAAGTAAAATTTTATTTAAATATTTCATTTTTTATCCTTAATTTAATTTTTTCCACCAACATATTGAATTGAGTAAACTCTAGGAGTATCACAATCTCTTAATGCATCTAAATCTTGAGGTGCTGGGTTGCCAGTAAGAAAATTATCAGGCATCTTTCCCCATTCATTCATTGAAGATACGCCCATTACCTCTAAGTAATCGTAAGCTTGTTCAATCCCAGATCCTGCTCCCATAAACCAATAAGAAATGAGACTATCTACACCAATGCTGTCTAAATAGGCATTTTGTTTTGCATTAGCTGCTGCATAGTCAGCTTGAGTGGTACCATCTTTGTTATTACAACCTCTAATAGTTAAGTACCCATTTGGAGTTGGATTTTTTGCAGTTCTTACAGGGAAAGAATAAATCGATGCATGATTAGGACAAGGGGAAACTCGTTCAAATTCAGCAGCTATTTTTGTACCATTAGCGGCCCATTCATCTTGAGCAGTACCAAGGGCTTTAAAACTTGGGGTTATGCCCAACCAAAAAAGATCAAATGGAAAATCAGATTTTCTTTGGTAAAAAGGAGTCATTACATAGCCTGTATAAGGAACACTATAATTATCATCCGCCCAAGAATCCCACTTCGATGCTACTTTTAGAGTGTCATCAAGATCTTTGCCTTCTGCAAAATTACATTGAAAAATTTCTAAGGCTGATCCCTGAGGGATATTTGTATCTTCTGCTAAAGCAGAGAAAGAAAAGAGAGCAATAAAAATTGCTTGTATGAATTTAGTCATTAAACCTCTCCAATAAAGATTCTTAATGACAAGCACTAAGAATCGTTTAAAAAAACTTAAGTAACATTTTTTAGAATGCTCCCCAACTCTCTAAAAAGAAACCTAATAATTGCTGGAGACAATATGACGGAGTCTTATACTTTACAAATAAATAATTGTGACAATTGTGTGACAATCAATGAGTTTTATTTTTCCACAAAACGCTTCTTAGATAATTTAAGGTGGTATTGTTTTTTAAAGTGTACTTATCGATCTGATCGTAGAAATCTTTTAGCCCTTCTGGATCTTCAAAGAGTTTTATTCTGGTTGTACCTTGAATTGTGGAATCTAATTCTTTAATTACTTTTGCTGGGTTACCACCCACCACTACATTCTCAGGCACATCTTTGACTACTACTGCTCCAGCTGCAACTATACTGTTCTTTCCTATAGTAACTCCTTTTCCAACCACTGCCCTGTCACCAATCCATACATTCTCTTCAAGAATTATTGGTTTTGTCCTACCTACTGGAATAGCTCTATCATATATTCCATGCCAATCTGCATCAGAGATATATGCGCTATTAGCAAACATACAACCGTCTCCAATTGTTATCTTTGAAGCAGAAGCAATCCTCACGCCAGGGGTCAGTAAACAATATTTTCCAATAGATATTTCTCCCTCATGATCTTCTAAACTCCATGTAGTTAAGTGGATATAGTTATCTGGTGAAGCCACCATAGTTGGGTAGTCATCAATAGATATATTTCTGCCGTATACATCAAAATATTTTGCTCCCATGATGTTGTGACCTTTACCAAAATATTCAAATTGAGGTGCCAGATAATTATCTACATAAAAATCATTGTATTTAGCGAATAGCTTTTTAAGCCAATATGGTCGATGGTCTTTTCTAATATCGTGCCTCTTATGTACATGATAAGATACGCGCCTTCTATGGAACAACCCTTGGAATCAAAAAATGCCCTTTTTTCCAGAAGAGCAGTAAATGAAGCATCTAGCTTTTTTAAGTTAGCTGTACCTATGTTCCTTACCCAACTGGCGCTGCAATTAATTCAAGTTAATTCGGTTGTTCAAAGTGGGAATTACTCAACTGATGTTCAGGCTGGAATTATGTTGGCGGGAAATTTATGGTTTCCTGTAATGGTTGGAATAGGAGGAGTACTGTTCTTTGTTACCCCTATGGTTGCACAATTGTATGGTGCCAGAAATCTCAAAGAAATTGGGCCTTTAGCCAGACAAGCTATATGGTTGTCTTTACCAATTATTTTATTCGGTATGTTCATCTTATCAGAGGCAGCTACAATTCTAACAATTGCCAAGGTTGATCCATCAATCATTAAATATTCGGAAGAATATCTGAGTTATTTTATTTTTGCCTTACCTGCAATACTTCTAAGTCAGCCTCTAAGGTCATTGTGTGAAGGTGTGACGCGTCCTCTACCAATTACTTTATTAAATGTCCTAATGCTTTTAATTGCCATTATTGGAAACTATACATTTATCTACGGTAATTTTGGATTTCCTGAAATGGGGGCAAGAGGAGCTGGTCTTTCTGCCGTTATAGGCACTTGGACGACATTTGTTTTACTTATTTTATACCTAAAATATAAAGCAGCCTTCGGTACTGAACTCTTCTCTAGATTTGATATGCCTAATCTACAAAAACTTAAAGAGATTCTTGTAGGGGGTATTCCTGTTGGTCTAGGAAACTTTATTGAGCTGAGCATGTTTAGTGGAGCAGGTATTATTTTAGGAAGATTTGGTAGTGAAGTTATAGCAGCAAATGGAATTGCCCTAACCTTAGGTGGTTTATTTTTCATGGTTCCTTTATCTATAGGCAATGCTGCTGCGGTTAGAGTTGGCAATAATGTCGGAGCTAGCAATATGAAAGGTGCAAAATATAGCTCTTACTTTTCATTAAGACTTGCAACTATTTGTGCCCTTTTTATGAGTTTTATAATCGTCTTTAATGCAGAATTTCTAGCAAGCCTTCTAAATGATAATAAAGAAGTGATTGGTTTAGCTGTAACCCTTCTATTTTTTGCTGCTTTTTTCCAAGTTGCCGATGGTCTTGCAATGGCTAGTATCGGCAGCATGAGAGGCTACAAGGATACATTTGGTCCAATGAAAATTATGGCAGTTTCTTACTGGGGAGTTGGATTACCGTTGGGTATAGTTCTCTCAATTACTGACATCATCACTGATCAAATGGGAGCAGTTGGAATGTGGACTGGAATGGCCTCAGGATTATTAGTAGCTGCTGTACTAATGGTCAGAAGAGTAAGAATAATATCTACTAAATTTATCAATGAAAATTGAGGTGAATGCTAAAGGCTTAAAATGCCCCGAGCCTATTATGATGCTCCATAAAGCTGTAAGAGAATCTAAGGCAGGTGATCTGATATATATGACTGCAACTGACAGAAGTACAGAAAGGGACATTGATAAGTTTTGCGAATTCCTTGGCCACAGTCTTATTAAAAAAGAAATTACCGAGGAATGTTTATATTTTGTTGTTCAAAAAAAAGATAAGAATATAATTTAATTAAGGAGAAATTAATGACTTATATAAATAAACAATGGTTACTAGATCAGAGACCCAAGGGAATGCCTGGAGATGAATGTTGGAAGTTAAATGAAGAGGAGGTCAGGCCTCTTGAAAAGGGTGAAGTCCTAATCAAAATTTTATACCTATCAATTGATCCTTACATGAGAGGTAGGATGAATGATGGAGAATCTTACGCTGAACCCGCCGCATTGGGAGAACCTATGACGGGCGAATCTGTAGGAGTTGTAGTTGAGAGTGAATCGGATAAGTATATAAAAGGAGATTATCTTTGTGTTCATAAAGGATGGCAGACTTATATTATTGCAAGTGACGAAGAGCCAGCTTTGTTTAAAGCTGATCCATCTATAGTCCCACTTCAAACTTATTTAGGTACAGTAGGCATGCCAGGAAGAACTGCTTATTTTGGCCTTTTGAGAGTTGGGTTGCCTAAGTCAGGCGAAACTATTGTAGTTTCTGCTGCTTCAGGTGCGGTTGGAACAGTTGTTGGTCAAATGGGTAAAATACTCGGATGCAGAGTTGTTGGAGTGGCAGGTGGTGAAAAAAAATGCTCCTATGTTAGAGACGAATTAGGCTTCGACGAGTGCATAGATTACAAAGCTGGAAATATTCAAGAAAATCTTGCTAAAGCATGTCCAGATGGAATTGATATTTATTTTGAGAATGTAGGGGGTCCTGTTAGTAAGGCTGTTGCAACACTTCTTAATGAAGGTTCGCGTGTCCCTATTTGTGGGTTTATATCAGCTTATAACTCAGAGGATATGACAAAAGAGGAAACACCTTTCCATATATTTGGTGCAGCAGATCCGACTCCAGAGCATAGGTTTTTTGTTGTAACCGAGTGGTTCAAAGAGTGGAGAGAAGCTACGGAAGAATTATCTCAATGGATATCTGAAGGCAAAATTAAGTACGAAGAGACAATTACCGAAGGTTTCGAAAACGCTCCTCAAGGTTTGAGAGATGTTTTGAGTGGAAAGAATTTCGGTAAGCAACTTATTAAAGTAGCTGAGGAGTAATTACTCCCCTTCCCACTTAAACTCAGAAACATCCTCTATGTTCTCTTGAGTGTTTAGAAGAGCTCGCATTGCCCTCGCAGCATCTTTCGAATTCATCGTTACATCGAAAGCCTTCTGTTCTACCAGGAGGCTTTCTTCAAGAGTCATTTCCAATCCTTGATGAATAATTTTTTTAACTTGTTGTAATGCTATAGGGGCTCTATTTGAAAGATCTTCACAATAAGAAATTAATTCCTGGTTAAAACTAGCCTCTGAAACGAGTTTATTGATGATCCCTAAATCAAAAGCTTCTTTAGGACTGACTAATTGAGCATGCAGAATAAGATCTAAAGCTCTAGAAGAACCTATCAATCTTGATAATCTTTGTGTTCCTCCTCCCCCTGGGAGGATTCCTACCGAGGTTTCAGGAAGGCCAATTAAGAAATTACCATCTGCCATGATCCTTAAATCACAACCTAAAGAAAATTCACAACCACCGCCAGCAGTATTGCCATTTATACCTGCAACAACTATTGCATCTAGATCTCTTAATCTCAAAAGCATAGTATGAAAAGCATGGAGTTCTTTAGGGTCTTGCTTATCTTTTTTGGTTTCTAAATTTCTTTCAGCAGTATTAGCTAATTCACCAACTTCGTAATGCTTGATAAATACATTCTCTCCATCACCTGTAAAAGCTAATACTCTCAAGTCATCTCGCTTTTCAATCTGATCTAGAAATGCATGTATTTCATTTACACCTGATGAAGTTAAGGTGTGAGTTGGGGGATTTGATAGATAGCAGATAACGTAATTGCCATTATCTTCTATTCTAAGATGATTAAATTTTTCTACCATCCTGTAATCTCTGCTATGCCTTTGCCAATATCAGCAGGGCTTTTTACAGTGTGAACTCCTGCGGCTTCTAATGCTTTAAATTTATCATCTGCTGTTCCTTTTCCTCCAGCGATAATTGCACCAGCATGACCCATTCTCTTGCCAGGAGGGGCAGTGACTCCTGCTATATAAGATACAACAGGCTTACTGACATTTGATTGTATAAATTCGGCTGCTGCCTCTTCTGCTGTTCCTCCTATTTCGCCAACCATAATGATTGCCTCAGTAGAGTCATCTTTTTCAAATAAATCTAATACATCTATAAAGCTTGTTCCTGGTATTGGGTCTCCCCCGATACCTATGCAGCTAGTTTGCCCAAAGCCAAGGTCAGAAGTTTGTTTCACCGCTTCATAAGTTAGAGTTCCAGATCTGGATATGATGCCTACTTTTCCAGGCAGGTGAATATCTCCAGGCATAATTCCCATCTTTGATTCACCTGGTGTAATAATACCTGGACAATTAGGTCCAATTAATCTGACTCCAAGTTCATCGCATCTGGCTTTTACTTCCAACATATCTATCGTGGGAATACCCTCAGTTATACAGACAATCAAAGAAATACCTGATTCAGCTGCTTCAATAATTGAAGCTTTACAAAACTTAGCTGGCACGAATATTAGGCTAGCTGTCGCTCCAGTGGTATCAACAGCTTCTTTAACAGAATTAAAAACTGGAAGATCTAAATGGGTCTGACCACCTTTTCCAGGGGTAACTCCTCCTACTAATTGAGTACCGTAATCCAAGCATTGAATACAATGTTGCGTTGCTTGGCCTCCTGTAAAGCCCTGACATATTACTTTGGTATTTTTATCAATTAAAATACTCATTATATCTCTCCCTTGGATGCTTTGACGGCAAGGCTTGCAGCTTCTTCTAAATTTGAAGCCGGGATTATATTCAGTTCAGATTCATCAAGAATTTTGAGACCTTTTTCCGCACTATTTCCTTCCAATCTAACAACAACTGGTACAGAAACGCCCATTACAGTTAGAGCTTCAACTATTCCATCTGCAATAACATCACATCTAACTATTCCTCCAAATATGTTTATTAAGACGGTATTCACATTCTCATCGGAGAGGATTATCTTAAAAGCCTCAGCAACTCTTTTAGAGTCTGCCGTTCCTCCGACATCCAAGAAATTGGCAGGTTCACCTCCGTGCAATTTAATGATATCCATAGTGCCCATAGCCAGCCCTGCTCCATTCACCATACATCCGATGTTTCCATCTAGAGCTACATAGCTCAAGTCCCATTCAGCTGCTTTAGCTTCTCTTGGGTCCTCTTGCGAAGGATCTCTTAATTTCTCAATCTCTTCCTGTCTATAGAGAGCATTGGAATCGATATTGATTTTTGCATCTAAACAAATCAAATCTCCTGAATCAGTAATAACTAGAGGGTTAACTTCAACTAGAGACAAATCTTTTTCTAAAAACAATTTAATTAAGCCATTGAAGATATCTCTAAACTGAGAACACTGGGTTTCATTGAGTCCTAGACTTTTAGAAAGATCATTAGCTTGTGATTCTTTGGGACCTTTGATGGGATCTATTTCAGCTTTGAATATTTTTTCAGGAGTTTCTTCGGCGACTTCCTCAATATTTACCCCTCCTTCTGTTGAGGCCATAACAACTAGCCTCTGAGATGCTCTATCTATAACAGCGCCCAGATAAAGTTCTTTATCAATCGAAGTACATGTTTCTATTAATATTTGGGAAACTAATTGGCCTTTCTCATCCGTTTGAAATGTAACTAAATTTTGCCCTAACCATTTCTCAGCAAAATCTTTAACCTGATCAACGCTATCGACTACCTCTACACCTCCTGCCTTACCTCTTCCTCCTGCATGTACTTGGGCCTTAACAACCCATTTATCGACATCTAGAGACTTAGCTATGCTTACTGCTTCTTCACTAGTTTCTGCGGCAAGACCTTCGGAAACGGAAATTTTATATTCTCTAAATAATTGCTTGGCTTGATACTCATGCAGATTCATTTTTTCTCCCTAAAATTCGTCTTGTTGAAATAACATTATTTCCGCAACGCATTGTAGAGGATAAATGAAGAACTGAGGAGTCTTCATAAATAAAGAAAGATAATCTTAAGCCTTTTCTCTGGTAAGTAATTTATTACGTATATTTGAAATAGCTTCTGTAGGATTTAATCCCTTAGGACAAACCGAGACACAATTCATAATTCCATGACACCTATAGAGACTAAAAGCATCCTCCAAATCATCTAATCTTTCTTCAGTTGCCTCATCTCTGCTATCAGCAATAAATCTCCAAGACTGCAGTAGGGCGGCTGGTCCAAGAAATTTATCGGGATTCCACCAAAAAGAAGGGCAAGATGTTGAGCAGCAGCCGCACAGAATGCATTCGTAAAGTCCATCAAGTTCTTCTCTGGCTTCTGGTGTTTGCTTTCTCTCTATATCAGGTGTGTCACTTTTCGTTATCAGATAAGGCTTTACCTTCTCTAGTTGATCAAAAAACTGCTTCATATCCACGATTAAGTCTCTTACTACAGGAAGTCCGGGCATCGGGCGCAAAGTAATTTTATCTCGTTTAAGAACTTCGGATAGAGGTGTGACGCAAGCTAAACCATTTTTTCCGTTGATATTCATACCATCCGATCCACAGACTCCTTCTCTACAAGATCTTCTATAAGATAAAGACGGTTCTTGGTTCTTAGCAAGATGCAAAGCGTCGAGCACCATAATATCTTTATCAGTTGGTATCTCAACGACAATATCCTGCATATAAGGCTTTTTGTCTACCGTTGGATCATAACGGTAAATACTCATCGTTATCGTTTTTATTTGTTCAACTGGAATCGCTGCACTCATTAATAACTCCTCACCATAGGTTGAAAGGCTTGGACTGTTTTAGGTCTGTAATTCACATCTCTTTTGCTTACTTCCTTGGTATCTGCATAGTAGATTGAATGCTTTAACCAGTTCTCGTCATCACGCTCAGTGAAATCATCTCTTGCGTGCGCCCCTCTACTCTCTTTCCTTGCGTTAGCTGTGATGGCCGTTGCCTCAGCAACTTCAAATAAATTTTGCATTTCTAAAGCTTCGATTCTTGCTGTGTTAAAAGTTGCTGATTTATCTTTTAAGAAGATTGAATCAACCTCTTCTCGAGTCTTGGCTAATTCATCAATGCCTTTCTCCATCAAATCACCCCTTCTAAACACACCAAAATTATTTTGCATATTTTGTTGCATTTTTTCTTTAAGAACAGCTACTTGATCTCCTTCTGTAGAAGCATTCAGTTTATTTAATCTTTCTAGTGCTTTATCAATGTCATCATTGGAAGCATCTTTTAACTCAACACCTTGCTTCATAGTCTCTTCTATATAAAGTCCAGCGGCTCTTCCAAAAACAACTAGATCAAGCAGAGAGTTTCCGCCCAGTCTATTACCACCATGAACAGATACGCATGCAACCTCTCCAGCTGCATAGAGACCATCAATTATCTTATCTTCGCCATTATCTACTGATATAACTTGTCCGTTTATATTAGTCGGTATTCCTCCCATCATATAATGACAAGTTGGTACTACTGGGATAGGTTGAACTGCTGGGTCAACACCTGCAAAAGTCTTAGATAATTCTGTAATCCCTGGCAATCTTTTGTGGACCACTTCAGGACCTAAATGGTCTAATCTTAAGAATATATGATCAGCATTGGGGCCACATCCTCTTCCCTCAAGGATCTCTAGCGCCATAGAGCGTGCAACGACATCTCTACTTGCCAGATCTTTAGCATTAGGTGCATATCTTTCCATGAACCTTTCACCATCCTTGTTTAATAAATAACCTCCTTCTCCTCTACAACCTTCGGTTACCAGCGTCCCTGCTCCATGGATTCCAGTTGGATGGAATTGCCACATTTCTATATCTTGAACTGGCATGCCTGCTCGTAGGGCCATACCAATTCCATCTCCGGAGTTGATTAAAGCGTTGGTGGTTGAAGCGTAGATGCGACCTGCACCTCCTGTAGCAAGAACAGTTGCTTTTGATTTTATATAGTAGATTTCCCCAGTTTCAATTTTAAAAGCTATTACACCAACCACGGCTTTATCTGCATTTAAAACTAAATCGACTGCAAACCATTCATTAAGAAAGTTTGTTCCAGCTTTGAGATTGGCTTGATAAAGAGTGTGCAGTAAACTATGACCAGTTCGATCGGCTGCAGCACAAGTTCTTGTGGCCTGACCTCCTTTTCCGTAGTCCTTAGATTGTCCACCGAAAGGTCTTTGATAGATTCTACCTTCTTCAGTTCTAGAGAAAGGTAAGCCCATATGCTCAAGCTCGAAAACCGCTTTAGGGCCTTCGCTGCACATGTATTCAATGGCTTCTTGATCACCTATGTAGTCTGAACCTTTGACAGTATCAAACATGTGCCATCTCCAATCATCGTCAGGGTCATCACTTTGTATTGCGCAAGTGATTCCGCCTTGAGCAGACACAGTATGAGAGCGAGTTGGGAATACTTTAGATATTACAGCAGTATTAAGTCCAGATTCGGCAAGTTGAAGGGAAGCCCTCATACCAGCTCCACCACCACCTACTATGATTCCATCAAATTCCATTACAGGAAGATCTTTAGCATTAATAATTTCGTTAACTAACATATTTTTACCAGATGATTATTACGACCCAAGTTAAAACTAGAGCTATTATGGCAGCAACAATACCCCTAAAACCTACATTCATAATACGGCCAAAATTTCCAAATATCCTAGGCGTCAGATAATCACTAGCTACTGCCCAAGTGCCAAGCCATGTATGAATTGCAAAAGCTAGGAAAAAAAGAGATGTGAAAATTTTGTTTAAGGTATTATCAAAAAATGCTGACCATTGATTAAAATTTACTTCATCTGCGAGTAAAACAAAACCGCCCAGATAAAGAGTGTAAATAAGCATCAAAACAGCGCATGCTCTGATTATCAAAAATTCTTTAGATCCGTGTCCCAAATTAGAAAACATAATTAAAAAATAACAGTTAAGAAGTAAATTGCCATTAAAAAGGTCGCACCGAAAATAAGCCAAGAAAGTATTCTTCCAGATTCTAGGGTTTCCCCAACTCCAAAAGCGTCACTTAAAAGCTTTTTAAACCCAGCGAGTAGATGATAACTAAATCCAACCAAAATTAAGTAAGTTATGATTTGCAAAAAGGACGAGGTTTGAAATAAGTTAGAAAGAGCAATAAAACTTTCTTCAGATTTCAGAGATACGCTAAATAACCAAACTACCAAAGGAAAACTTAAGAAGACAGCAAGTCCAGATATTCTATGTAGAATAGAGGAAAGCCCTATAATCGGTAGGCTTATTGTTAGTAAATTTAGATTTACTGGTCGGTTATCTTTCTCAATCACTTATCAATTCAAGAATTTGCTTTTTGGGCGATTAAAAGCTTGATCATTATAGTTATTTGGAAGGTCAAATACTACCTACTTTTGTTTAATTTTGGTCTTCTAATTTCTTAATTAAAATGATAAGTGATAGAAATAGAGGAAGAATAAAAATGAAAGGTAGGTTGATATAAGAACTATAAAGAAAACCGCTAATTAAAGGTCCTAAAGCAAACCCAATCCCTGGAGCGACCATTGCAAGCCCTACTGCTGCTCCTTGATTGTTTTTGTCAGCGTTTAAGGAAGCTGCTGAAGTATAACCAGGAGAGGCTAGACCCATACCCAATCCCATGGCAGCCATACCTAGGTAAAGAAATAAGAAATTAGGGGAAAAAATAATAAGCAGACAACTCAATATAAAAAGTGGAATAGAAAACTTTATAAGATTTAAAGGGCTTCCCTTATATCTCTGAACAATAGTAAGTTGAGAGACAATTGCCATAAATGCCATAGTGCCAAGGAGAAGAGCGGTGTTTTTAGCTGTTTCATCCAAATCATATTCAAATCTATCTTGAACGTAAAATGCAGTAACTGACTGGACTAGAGCAAAAGCAGTAAAAATGGTAATTCCGATTGATAAAAGTAGCTTTAAATTATTATCGAATTCTAGATTAGAGCTTTTACTTTCCGTTTCAGTAATAAACTCACTATTAGGAAGAAAGATGTATACAAATAGTGCGGCTAATGCCATGACAAACGACATAACAATAAGTGGCGTTAACAATCCAAATTGAGGTATTTGAATATCAAAGATATTCAATCCCACAAGAGATCCTACTAAAACTGGACCAAGAATTGTTCCAATGTTATTTGCTGCGCCAAACTTACCCATACCTGATGATCTGTCCTCTTCAGAGGTTACATCAGCAACATATGCCCCTGAAGCAGGTCTGGAAGCAGCACCGATAGCTGAATTCACTATCCTAGCCGCTAATAAAATCATCAACAAAGAGAAGCCTGTAACTGTACCTATCAACCCTAGAGAAGCCGAATATAGAAATAAGACATTTGATAAGACATAGCCTGTTAAGCCTATTAGAAGGACAGCTTTTCGTCCTATTCTGTCACTCAATTTTCCCCAAAAAGGAGTAAAGATAATGAACATTGCTGCGGAGATTGAAACTAAGGTATTTATTTCAATCTCTGTGAATTGGAATTCCCTGCCAATAATGGGCATTGTTTGCCAATAAACGGATTGTCCCATGCTGACAAATAAAATTACAAGCATAAGACTTGATAGAATTTTAGGGTTAGTTTCTACAGCTTCCTTGCTACTAGTTTCCATTACTCAGAATCCACCCTCAAAAGGAATGCATACTCCATAGCAACTTCTTTCAAACTCTCAAATCTACCACTAACTCCGCTATGACCAGCGGTCATATTCACTTTCATTAAAATTGGATTTTTACTTTTGTTGTAATCTCTAAGTTTGGCTACGTATTTAGCAGGCTCATAATACTGAACTTGTGAGTCCCATAATCCTGCTGTAACCAATATACTTGGATATTCATGTGAATCAATATTGTCATAAGGTGAGTATTGAAGGATATATTCAAACTCTTCTTTGTTTGCGGGGTTACCCCATTCACTATATTCGCCAGTAGTTAAGGGGATGCTCGGATCTGACATTGTCGTGATCACATCAACAAACGGTACATTAGAAATAATCCCGTTGTAGAGTTTAGGCTCCATATTCACTATGGCTCCCATTAATAATCCCCCTGCACTTCCTCCACCTGCATAAACTCTATCTGAATCTCCGTAGCCTTTTTCTAAAAGGCCTTTTGTAACATCAATAAAATCATAAAATGTATTGAGTTTGTTAAATATCTTGCCATCCTCATACCAAGATCTTCCCAATTCCTGTCCTCCCCTGATGTGAGCAATTGCAAAAATAAAACCCCTATCAAGCAAAGAAAGCCTAGATGAACTGAAACCAGCATCTATCGAGTTACCATAGGATCCATATCCGTAAACAAACAAAGGATTTTTGTTTTTATTAAATTTCGATCTTTTATAAACCAATGAAACCGGAACCGAGGTTCCATCTCTTGCTGTTATAAACTTCCTATCAACTTTGTAATCGCTACTGGAAAAGACTCCTTTAACTTCAGCTTGCTTTAAAAGTCTTTTTCGACCGCTATCAAGCTTGACCGAAAATAAACTGTCAGGCGTTCGCATGCTGGAGTATCCAAAATAAAACCTGTCTGTATCATATTCTGGATTAGCTGCTAAATAGGCAGTATAGGTAGGATCATTGAAATTAATTGATTTTAAAGAGTTAGACTCTTTTTCAAGAATTTTTATATTTCTCAATCCGTTCTCTCTCTCCATGATCACTAAATGATTTGGAAAAGGGACTACAGATTGTAGTAGAACATCTTCGCGATGTGGTATTAACTCTTTCCATTGATCTTTGTCCTTAGAATTTTCTAAGCTAGTTTCAAGGAGTCTGAAGTTGATTGCTTGCCAATTAGATTCAACCAGGAACCTTGAGCTAGAAGGATCATGATCTACGGAATATAAATGATCTTTTTCCCTGGTCAAAAATATCTCAGGTTGTGTCTCAGGAAATTTAGAGTCAATCAGTCTCACCTCTGAGCTTGTAGTTGAAGATATATTAACTTCTATGTAATCCATTGATCTGGTATTGCCGACAGACAAGTAAAAAGTGTCATCCTTTTCTTCGTAAACTTCTACGTCTTGGTCCTGGTTAGTTCCTATTTCATGCCTATAAAGCTTATAAGGCAGCAATGTCTCTTCATCTCTAAGTACGTAAAAAAGGTATTTACCATCAAGTGACCATGCCATATCACCAGAAGTATTTTTGATTGAATAGCTTGATGTAAGATTTGTGTCTAGATACTTAAACTTAATTGAATATTGTCTTCTGCCATTCAAATCCTCAGCATATGCCATTATATTTTCATCGGGTGATATGCTCCAATTAGCAAGTTGATAGAACTCCTTATCTTTAGCTAGCTCGTTGACATCCATAATGATGTTTTCTTCTGAGTTCTTATTTTTTCGTCTTATGTAGATAGCATGTTCATTATCTGGTTCATACCTTCTAAAGTATTCGTAGTTTTTAAGTCTAATTGGGACTGAGTCTTCCTTTTTAGGAATACGAGCAGTTATTTCTTCAAAAAGCTCATCTCTTCTGTCAGTTCCAGAAAGGAACCAATTTTCTAAATAATCATTTTCGGAATTAAGATGCTCAATAACTTTTGGGTCTTTCCTGGAGTCATCTCTCATCCAATAGTAATCGTCGACCCTTTTTACTCCATGAGCTTCAAAAGTAACTGGTATTTTTGCTGGAGAAGGCTTGAGATTTTTCAATGTCTTGTAATTTGTTTCTGTGTGATTGATTAACGAAAAGCAGATTAACAGAAAAGAAAGTATAAACTTAATCATAGTTCTACTTTTTTCTCCTTTTTATCATTCTCTTTCTTTTCTTTAATTGTCTTTCGTTTAACTGATTAGGTTTATTTTTAAACGGATTTTCTTGATCCTTATAAACTATATCCAAAGGTGTAGACCCTAAATCTAGTTCTTTTCTAAAATAGTTTTCTAGATATCGCGTGTAGCTTTCTTGTATTTGTTTCAGATTATTCCCATGAATAATTATTGTAGGGGGGTTTTTCCCACCTGAATGAGCGTACCTTAATTTTGGTCTAAACCTACCCGTCATAGCAGGTTGTTGGTTGTATGTAGCTGACTTTAAGATTTTATTGATTATGGAAGTATCTAGATCTCTTAATGAATCTAAATATACCTTGTCAGCAACATTTAGAAGTCTTTTGAGACCTCGCTTCTCCAAAGCTGAAATGTAGTGAAGCTTAATATAACTAGCAAATTTTAGTTTACGATTAATCTTATTTTCTAAACCTTCTCTTTCAGATTTATTTAAAAGATCAATTTTATTCGCTACTACAATGACCGGTCTTCCTATCGCCAAAGTAAGTCCCAGTAAATGAATATCTTGATCAACTATATTTTCAGACCCATCAAGGAGCAGAATAACTATGTCACCTCGTTTTATTGAATCAACAGACTTTGAGACTGAAAATTTTTCAGTTTCTTCTTTAATTGAACGTTTTCTTCGCATGCCGGCAGTATCAATTAAAGTTATTTTCTTGTTTTTAAATTCTAGTGGTACATCTATAGAATCCCTTGTGGTACCTGATTCAGAAGATACTACTAATCTATCTTCTCCAATAAGAGCATTTACAAGTGTAGACTTGCCGGCATTTGGTCTGCCTATTATTGAAATCTTTAATGAATCGCTATCGTATATTGAATCCTGGTTAGGTTCAGAATCATCATATTCAGAAAGCAGCTCTCTTAATTCAGAAAATCCTTTGTTATGTGATGCAGAGAGGAAAATTGTTTGCTTAAAACCTAAATTATTAAACTCAGCAGAGGATTCTTCCAACTTGTGGTTATCTGCTTTGTTAATTAAAAGAGTGATGTTTTTATTTTGCTTTCTGAGAGATTGTGCTATCTCTTGATCGGTTGGTAAAAGACCATCAATTGCATCAACTACAAATAGTAAAGAATCCGCTTCATCAATTGCTAAATCAGTTTGTTCTTTAATTGCATGAGACATATCATCAGATTCTTCATTTAAACCACCTGTATCAATTAAAGTAACACCACTATCTTTAAGGGTTCCATATTTCCTATCTCTTGTTAAACCTGAATAATCTGCAACTATTGCCGACCTAGATGCCGTCAAAATATTAAAGATAGTAGATTTACCTACGTTAGGACGTCCAACAATTGCTACGACTGACATGACAAACTAAGTAGTATGAAATTCTCATTTAATAGAAAACTTTTGGACCCGTCCTGCTGAGTCAGCGATCAAAAGATAATTTCCTTGCGAAATAATTTCAGTTATCGCATTCCTTGAAACTTTTTCTCTCCCTTCAAAATTTCCTGACTGAGCGTTTAGAAGATGTACATAACCATCCAAATCCCCTACGACCACTAAGTTGCTTATGGAAGCTGGGGAGGTCAGCTTTCTTAATTTAAGATCGTCTTGCTCCCAAATTATTGCACCTGTTGCTGTTCCGAATGCTTTAACTATGTCATTACTCTCCACAGCAATAACTCTATTACCATTTGCCGTAAGATCTTTTACAGTAGAAATCTCTTCTTGCCATGTCGGCCTACCATCTCTGAGATTAATAGCTGTAATATTTCCCTGATATGAAGCTGCAATTAATGTGTTATCAATAACTATCGACCTTCCGTCTATATCTATTATCCTCTCTAATTCTGATTTGCCCTCATTTAGTGCTACAGGTAACTCTAATCTTATTGCACCTGAATCAGGATAAATCATAGCTACTTTTCCACTCGCAAAGCCTGTAAAAACAAATCCTTGTTCTATAAATGGACTTGAAGTTCCTCTTAAGGTGAGGCTCGGTAAGACCGTTTGATGAAACCAATCTCTTTTTCCTGTCTTCAAATCATAACCAGCCACTCTTCCATCAATTGTTTGAATAATTATATGGCTGCCAGAATTTGCAGGTGGTGATAAGCTTTCACTTGAGGTTGTAGATCTCCATATTTCATTTCCATTTTCATAATCTAGTGCCACTAAACTCCCATCTAAGGTTCCGTAACTTATTGTTTTAAAGTTTACATCTAATCCTGTAGAGACTATATCCTGTGTATTCTTTGACCAGTTTAATTTTCCAGAGATTAGATCTACTGCAGAGATGTATCCTAAAGAATTTATATAGAAAACCTGACCGTCATAAACAGCTGGAATAAGACGACCATAAGAGACGTCGTTACCATTAGATATTGACCATTCTCTCTCTAATTCTCGGTTATCAGATATTGAGTAGAGCTCAGTGGGGCCCTCTTCCTCTTCATCACTATCCCAAAATTTTAACCATCCGAAGGAAGAACAACCCGCTAGAGTTATGAGTGATAGAAAAACAACGACTTTTTGAAAGCTATTCAAGACCTTCCCCTTCAAGATCGGAAATCTTCATATTAATGAGTGCTCTAGAGGCCTGATTTGTACTACTTTGGAGGGCCAACATGTAACTAGCACGAGCATTGGAAAATTGACCCAGAGCGTTCTCAGCATCAGCCCTCTGTTCAAGCATAGTTGAAGTTAATTCATTTGAATTTTGATACAAAGAAAGAACACTAGTGTAATCTTCATTTTCCAAATAAATTTTTGCTAATCTTGTTCTAGCAGCTGCTTCTAAAGGATTAAATTCATTCAAAGAAGTATTGTTCTCAATGACAGCTTGCAACAATTCAATAGCCTTATTTGATTCACCATTCTGAAAACTTCTTTTAGCTTCATTTAATCTCACGAAATCTGCGTAAGCAGTATCTTCGTATGAGTTTAAGAGTTTTAAACCTGATTCTTGATCATCGGTCTCTAGATAAGCTTGATATAAGGACGCTATCTCAAGATCTTTCTCTTGTGAGGAAGCTATAAAATAATCTCTACCTACAATCCAAGCAACTACAGCTAACAAGGCTAAAATAATCAGATA
>CACFXJ010000019.1:0-24971 GCA_902570225.1 uncultured SAR86 cluster bacterium | reverse complement strand
AAAAGAGAGACTATACAAAAGCAAATAGATGAATGGCACCTATCAAGAAAAGATAAAGACCATGATCACGAAGAGTACGTAAACTTTCTTAAAGAAATAGACTATCTTCTGGATGAAGGAGAAGATTTTCAAATCACAACTCAAAATGTTGATGATGAGATCAAAAAGGTAGCAGGAGCTCAACTCGTGGTCCCGGTTATGAATGCAAGATTCTCTCTGAATGCAGCTAATGCAAGGTGGGGTAGTCTTTATGATGCCCTTTATGGTACCGACATGATCTCTGAAGAAGGAGGGGCAGAAAGGTCAGGCCCTTATAACCCAGTAAGAGGTAACAAAGTTATAGAGTTTTCCAAGAATTTTTTAGATGAAACGGTTTCCTTATCATCTGTCAGCTTTACTGAAGTTACAGGTTTTTCCATTGAAAATGGAAATCTAAAAGTTAATACAAGTCTTCAAACATCTGATGTCTTAAAAGATCAATCTCAATTTGTAGGTTATACAGGAGACTCTGATAGTCCATCAAGTATATTGTTAAAAAACAATAACTTACATATAGAAATTCAAATAGATTCTGAAGACTCAGTAGGTAAAGATGACCCTGCCAACATCAAAGATGTAGTGCTTGAGTCTGCTGTGACTACTATTCAGGATTTAGAAGATTCAGTTGCCGCTGTTGATGCTGAAGATAAGTCCCTAGCCTACAGAAACTGGTTGGGTTTAATGAGGGGTGATTTAAAGGAATCATTCATGAAAGGAGGAGAAGAAATTACTCGCTCTTTAAATGAAGATAGAACTTATTCTGATATTGATGGTAATGAAATGACCCTTCCAGGCAGGAGTGTCCTTCTTGTAAGAAATGTAGGGCATTTGATGACTAATCCAGCCATCTTAGATAGCAATGGCAATGAAGTTCCTGAAGGTATTATGGATGCAATGTTTACTATTTGTATTGGTAAACACGACCTTCAAAAAAAAGGGCATCTTGCTAATTCAAGAACTGGAAGTATATATATAGTTAAACCAAAAATGCATGGACCTGAAGAGGTTAAATTCACTTGCGATTTATTTGCTAGAGTTGAAGAAGAACTTGGCCTTGAGCCACTCACTGTGAAAGTAGGAATCATGGATGAGGAGAGACGAACCACAGTCAATCTTAAGGAATGCATAAGAGCTGCGAGTGATAGAGTTATTTTTATAAATACCGGATTTTTAGATAGAACTGGTGATGAAATTCATACCAGTATGGAGGCAGGTCCCGTAATACCTAAAGCACAGATGAAGCAACAACCTTGGATAAGTGCTTATGAAGACTGGAATGTAGATGTTGGCCTTGAGACAGGCTTCAAAGGTAAGGCTCAAATAGGAAAAGGCATGTGGGCTATGCCTGATGAAATGCTTGGAATGTATGAAAATAAATCTATGCACCCTGAAGCTGGAGCTAACTGTGCTTGGGTTCCTTCACCGACAGCAGCTACTTTGCATGCAATCCATTATCATCAAGTTTCTGTTCCGGAGAGGCAAGAAGATCTGATCTCAAGATCTAGAGCAGACTTAAAAGATATTTTATCTATACCCTTATTGAAAGATCCTGAAAGTTTAACCCCTGAAGACATCCAGGCTGAGCTAGATAATAATTGCCAAGGCATATTAGGTTATGTTGTTAAATGGGTTGATCTAGGGGTGGGCTGCTCCAAAGTGCCTGATATAAATAATGTCGGCCTTATGGAAGATCGAGCTACCTGTAGGATATCTAGTCAACATATCGCAAATTGGCTTCATCATGATCTTTGTACAGAAGATCAGGTTTTAGAGACGATGAAAAAGATGGCCTCCGTTGTAGATGAACAAAATGCTGGTGACCCTGAATATATAAACATGGCTCCCAGTTTCGATGGAGTGGCCTTTTCAGCTGCTGTAGATTTGGCTATCAAAGGAAGAACACAGCCTAGTGGATATACTGAACCCATTCTTCACTCAAAAAGATTAGAGTTTAAAGCTTAATTTAAACAGCTATTTGACCTTTCAAGTCTATTCTTTAGACTAGAAGGACAGTTGGGGGTTTTTATGAAAAAAGCGTTATTCTTAAGTTTCTTTTTATTTTCAAGTTCTCACTTTTTTGGAGGAGATACTTCTTTTAATTGCGATCCAAAGAAATTTTTAGCTGAAGAGGTGCTTGAAAAAGTTTTAGTGCATAGAGACTCGGCTTTCAATATTTGTTTAAATTGTGAGGATCAATCTTGCCAGTTTAAAGCTGCATTACTTTCAGACGAACAAAGCCTTTCAATATGTAAGCGTCTTTTTTGTACGGCATCTTTTGCTAGCAGAGGATTTGAAATACCCCCCGAAACACCAAGAGGTAAAAGTCTTTTTAGCTACAAGTACTCTATTTCAAAGGAAGGTAGGGTTAAAAACATAGAAGTTGAGAGTACTGAAGGTGTCTTCTCATCTCGGGATGCAAGAGAATTTATCAAGGCTCTCACAAGAAAAACTAAATATGTACCAATAGAGTTCGAAGGGAATTACTATGAATTAACAAATTTAAAGTCTGAAATGTCAATCAATACAAGATTAGGAAACGATTAATTATGAAAGGATATTGGATAACATTATGCAATGTGACTGACCCAGAAGGGTATGGAGAATATATTAAACTAGCCGGGCCCGCGATTGAAAAATTTGGTGGTAGATTTTTGGCAAGAGGAGGTGATCAAATTAAATTTGAAGGTGATCCCTATGAAAGAACTGTAATTGTGGAGTTTAACTCTTTACAGGATGCACAAGATGCCTACAACTCAGAAGATTATAAAATCGCCTTAAAATATTCCTCCACTTCTTCTGAGAGACATGTTGTAGTTGTAGAGGGTCTTGAATAGAGGGTGGAAATCCTCAATTTACTCTTAGTTTGCTTGGCTGCATTTTTGGCAGGGTGTTTGAATTCCTTAGCAGGAGGAGGAAGTTTTATCACTCTTCCAGCATTGTTATTTGTAGGTATACCTCCAGTATTAGCAAATACCACCAGTGCAGCGGTTCTTTTACCAGGTTACTTGGGTTCTGTATTAGGATTTAAAAATACTTTCTCTACAATCGATTATAAAAAAATACTACCCTTATTATTAATATCAATAATTTGTTCTGTTGGGGGAGCGATTTCTCTTATCAACACTTCTAATGAGTTCTTTTTAAAATTTATTCCCTTTTTAATTTTAATTGCAACATTAATGTTCATTATCAATCCTTCTTTAAATCAAACTCAATCTTCAACCTCCTCAAGCTTCTTAAGAAATATTGGATTAGCTCTTGTGAGTACATATGGAGGATATTTTAACGGTGGTTTAGGCATAGCATTGCTATCAGTACTATCATTGGGGAAAGAATTTTCTTTGAAACAGATGTCAGCGATTAAGTCTTTTCTTTCTTTTTTGATAACAACCGTCTCAGTAATCATTTTCTTCTTTAATGATTTTATTGTTTGGAGTTATGTTTTTTATATGGTTTTCTTTTCAATTATGGGCGGGTTTTTAGGCGCTAAACTAACAGAACTCTTACCCTCTCAATGGGTTAGGAGATTCATTATTCTGGTTGGTTCTGTTTTAAGTTTTTCATTAATTTACACTAGTTACTTCAAATAATATGGTCATATACGGAATAGCTTTACTTGGAATTTGCACTCTTATTGGTTTAATTGCTGGTCAGTTATTAGGTTCATGGTTTGGTATAGATGCAAATGTAGGAGGTATAGGCATAGCCATGCTTTTACTCATGTATTTTTCAAATACCTCTAATGCCCATTTCAAAATTGGAGATATGTCTGAGAAAGGTATTACCTTTTGGAGCATGATTTATATTCCCATCGTGGTTGCAATGGCGGCAAAGCAAAATGTAATAGGAGCAATTGATGGAGGCTTTATGGCTCTTTTAGCCGGTATATTTGCTGTTTTGGTTTCTTTTATCTTCATCCCCATCATTTCTAACTTTGAGAAAAATAAATGAAGAGTTTTGAAGATATTCTAATAACTAATAACTTAATTACAGCCTTTGTTTTTGTTGGTTTAACAGTTTATTTTGCTTATTTTATTTCGGAAAAATTAACTAATGGACGTTTTCATGGATCAGCAGTAGCAATAATCTTAGGTTTAATTTTTGCTTACTTTGCGGGCAGCCTTACCGGAGGGGAAAAAGGTGTAGCTGATATTGCCATATTATCTGGAGTAGGTATCTTAGGTGGATCTATGTTGCGAGATTTTGCTATTGTTGCAACAGCTTATGGCGCAAACTTCAGTGATTTAAAGTCTTCAGGTAAAGCTGGAATTTTTTCACTTTTTTTTGGTGTGATACTTTCATTTAGCTTAGGTGCCATAGTAGCAATAGCTTTTGGGTACGATGATCCAAAGGATATAACTACAATTGGGGCTGGAACAGTTACTTTTGTTGTAGGACCCGTTAGTGGCTCTGCAATTGGAGCCAGTAGCGAAGTTATAGCTTTAAGCATTGCAGCAGGTCTGGTCAAGTCTATTTTAGTAATGACGATGACTCCTTTATTTGCCAAGAGAATTGGTTTGGATAATCCTAAGTCGGCCATGGTATTTGGAGGTTTGATGGGTACTAACAGCGGTGTTGCTGCTGGATTAGCAGCCGTCGATCCCAAGCTGGTTCCTTATGGAGCCATGATAGCAACCTTTTATACAGCTGTTGGATGTTTATTGGTGCCCTCTGTATTATTTCTTTTAATTGATTTAATGTTCTAGTTTATGAAAGTTAGCTCCTGGTTAATCTTACCTTTGTTAATTTCTTGCGCTTCAGGAACTAACTTAATATCTACTATTGAAAAAGAAGATAACTTCTTCCTTTGTTTTCCAACTGCAAATAATTCTTATTCTATGTTATCGATGGAAGAGAAAATTGAGATTCAAAAAAAGATTGCATTAGAAAAAGATAAGCGAAATCTCGACTGCAGTAAATTTACTGATTTACTCAGCGCAGAAGAAAATTTAAAAAATATTAATCAACAAGAACTGGATAGAAGATTGAATAAATGTAGATATCGTGGAGAGCCATGTCGTTATGATTAAAAAGAATATACTGATATTTTTATTTTTTATTTCAATGCATTCAAAAGCAGAAATGATAAATTTAGAGTGTGCAACACAGAATAGCGATAGAAATGTTTCTTTCAATTTATTATTAGGAACTGCAACAGGTAAGGCAGTTCAGATCCTGAAAAAAGGGCAGTTACGTATGGACCTTTCCGTCACTGACAAGTATTTTGATATTGGTCAGTACACTGATGCATCCCAACAAGAATTAATAAGTGTTATAAAAGTTAATCGAGATACGCTTGAGATTGAATATGCAAAATACATGGAATTAGTTGAGCCAATTTTATGCATAAAGTTATAAAATAGTACTATGTTCTATTATTGCGTATCTAGAGACAAAGAGAATGAGAAAGTCTACTTGGTGAGTGACACTCAAGAAGATATAGATTCTCACTGTAAAGAAAATGACTTAGAGGTTTTAAGTCTCCCAGAATATGTTGAGCCTGCAATGGTAGCTCATCATTTTATATGGGTAGGAAAAGAGAAAAGGCCCGCAATATTAGAAATATCTAGACCTTATAAATACTAATTTATTCTAGGTCGAGTTTTGTGCCGATCGTAGGAGGGCATGCCTCTCTCAATTTCATCAAGAAGGTAACTAGTCAGTACTGATAACCACTTTACCAATTAACTTTCTTTCAGAGAGATAGTGAATAGCTTCTTTTGCTTCATTTAAATTGAATACCTTGCATATATAAGGATCAAAATGACCCGATTCGCAGATCTCTCTTATTGCTTCGTTATTTTCTTTTCCAGCTAAAGGATTTTTACGTCCATATTCTCCTGCACGCACTCCTATTACTGAAAATCCCTTAATAAGGGCCATATTTACTGGAAGGGTGGGGATTCTTCCACTTGCGAAACCAACTATCAATAATCTTCCGCCCCAATTTATACATCTGATTGAGTGATCAAAAACATCACCCCCCACAGGATCATAGATAACATCAGCACCTTTTCCGTCGGTAAGATCTTTAACCTCTTTTCTAAATTCAACCTTACCTTCTTTATGGGTTAGTATCGTATGATCCGCTCCCCAAGATTTCGTGTGCTTTAATTTCTCTTCTGATGTTCCAGTAGCGATAACCTTTGCACCGAGGTATTTTCCTAATTGTACTGCTGCCATACCAACACCCCCTGTAGAGCCATGTACTAGTAGTGTCTCGCCTTTAGTCAGTTCTCCTCTTCTAACAAGGGAGACATAGGCAGTTAGGTATGCGGTTTGAAAAGCCGCTGCTTGTTCAAAGGTTAAGTTGGAAGGTTTTATCTGAACTGCTCGTTCATCCAAAACAACATAATCAGAAAATGCTCCCTGACCAATTGCTCCAAAGGTTATTTTATCATTGGCTTTAAATTTAGTTATCTCGTCCCCGGTCTCTTCAATAATTCCAGATCCTTCCATACCCAAACCAAATGGAAGCTCTGGTTTATGTTGATATTTTCCTTGAGTCATGAGGTAGTCAGGAAAATTCACAGAGCTAGCTTTAACTTTGATCAGGATCTCTTTTGGTCCTAATTCAGGGATGTCTTTTTCGATCAGTTTGACCCCAGACATATCTTCACTTAAAAATTCACACTGGAGACTTCTCGACTTCATTTTTTTATTTTAGTTCTTCTGGTCCAGATGGTCCGGGGCCGTCGTATTTATACTCAATGACTTTTTTAAATGCCTCTCTTTCAAACAACATATCAGTCCATCTTTTAATGTTGGGTTTAAATGCTTGCTCGATCCCTAATGTACCAGCTAAATAGATTGCATAACTTACGCATATGTCCGCAATTGTGAATCTATTCGAGCAAAGATACTCTCTATCATTTAATGTTGCTTCTAGTAATTTAAGTCTAGCTACAAACCATCTTTTATAACCCTCTGCTGCTGCATCAGCGACACCAGGTTCTTGTAATGTATACCTGATAAAGACTGTTTGAGGAAACGTTAGAGTTGCATCAGCATGTGTTAACCAGTTCAAGTAAGCTCCATAATCCTCTTCATCAACATTTACCTTCAGGTCTGTTGGGCCATATTTATCCACTAGGTATTGGCTGATACCAACTGACTCAGTCATTTTAGTATTGCCATCAATCATGCAGGGAATTGTTCCTAGGACATTTACTTCTAAATATTCAGGTTTTAAGAACCTAGGAGGAAAAGGCATCATTTCTATTTCGTAATCTAGACCCATTTCTTCTGCAGTCCAGATGGGCCTTACACCTCTTGAACCTTCAGTACTGTAAATCTTAATTGTCATAATTTTCCTCTTAAATTTTGAAGCTATATTAAAGAAAAAAATAAAAAAAGGGGCATTAAGCCCCTTTTTCTCTTACTTAATTAAACTACTTTTTTGTCATCCAAGTTTGGCTAAGTTGAATTACTAAAATTGATCCAAGAAATAGCCCTTCAACAAGATTGGGCATCATAGTGAATGGCGCAGCCGGATCTGAAGCATCTAAATGCATTTGTGCATTAGGACTAATAGAAGTCCCTGCTTGACTCAATTCACTAAATGCATTCGCAACTCCATTCATATGCCATTCCATATAACCCCACCAAATTAACAAGAACCATGCAACGCATAAGTTAAATACAGTTACAGCTATTTTCGCAACTATGTTTGTTTCTCCAGAGTTATATATACCGTTTGATAATCTAAAACCGACCCATACAGCAAATATTGACATTGCCAAAGATATCACCAGGGCAGTCATTGCTGTCCAGTGAATGGACCAGATTTGAAGTTCCATATCAGTAAACGAAATTTCCATTTTTTTCTCTCCTATTATTAAAAAAAAGTAACAATTATTTCACAATAAATTAACTTAGATAGTTTACTATGTAAATGAGAATAATTCTCATTTTTTAATTGAACAGGAGAGAAATATGCCTACAGAAATAGAAGTATGGAGTTTATTTTGGTTAGCAACTTTAGCAAATGCAGCTTATTTTGTTGGATTAGCTTTTTTATTATGGGTTAGCTTTAGGGCAGCAAATATGGCCGGAGAATCTGAAAATCTTTTAGGAAAGATAGTAGTTTCTATATTTTGCCTATTAATAGTTTTTAACATTAACTTAAATGCTGGTGCAGCTGAATGGGTTAGTAATGGTATAGCTGGAGTATTTGCTTCTATGCAAAATCAAGGTACTGAAATTAGTCAAGGAGCTCAAGAATTTATTGCAAATGCAGCTGAACCAGGAGCAGCATTTAATCTTGTTCCGGACGCATTAGGCGCATTATTTTTAATCTGCATTGTTTTTATGCAAATGTTTAATATTTGGATGAAAAAATAATATGAAAAAAATATTAATTCTATTATTTACATTTTCTGCCTTCTTAAGCGCGCAAGAATATGAATTTGAACCTATTCCAAATAAGGCCGAATATTATTCAGGTAATTTCAATAAAGGTAAGGATATGAGTGACCTTTATGATTGGGCTGAGAAGTTTGTAGCATGGACTGAAGATAGAGGTGATCTTTGGAGTGAGATGGAGTCAGTTATTTTTACTCCTTATTACTCAAATGATCTGCAGCAAACAGATTTTGTTTGGTTAAATCTCCATCCTAATTCGACCTCTCAATATAGAACTGTAGAGAATTGGGCTAAAGAAGGAGGAAAGATTTTTAGCACGATACCAATCACTAATTCTAGGGTAACGGAAGTTTGGCAATGGCCAGTTTCCACCCCTGATGGAGATATCTCAGATATGGGTTTTGTACGCTTTACGGATTGTAAATTAAAAGAGGGCGTTAGTATGAGAGATGCTTTTGATGCATACAAAAAGTTTGCCATAAAAGCAAAATCAACAGGCGATACCATGGGTCGTAAGATGATTATGTCTCCAGTAGGCGCTGGAAATATTGATTTTGATTATGTGTATTCACTTTATGCGAATTCGCCAAGTGAATATGGTAAAAACGTTGATAACTTTAGCTTAAATTTAAGAGGTACTCCAGAAGCAGAGGCGCTTAATAGTATTTCAGAATGTGGCAACGGAAGAAGCTACACAACAGTTCGGGTAAAAGAAGCTAAGTAATGAAAAAGGGGTCTAAAGACCCCTTTTTTAAATCTTAACTGAAAGAATTTCTTTTCCATCTATGTCTTTAAGGAAAACCGAGATTTGCTCCTGTTCAAATCTGATAACCCCATAATTTTCTTGGGAATACATTTCTCCTTGAAGCAGATCATCACTTTCTTTGCCCAAGAAATCCCATAAAAATGCTATAGGTTTAGAAATAGGTTTATTCATCGAAGAGGAGGTTATTTCAATTATATCTCCATCTTTATAGAATCCAGCTTTGTGCCTATCTCCCGATAGAAGAATAATTGGCTTATCCTTTGATTTAAGTAAATTCAAAAGTTTTATTCTTTCGTGTGGGAAGTTATGCCATTTTTCAAATCCATGATTTGTTGGAAGTATCTGAATTGAGGAAACGACAATGATTAAATCACTATCTTCGTTTAGAGTCTCTTCAAGCCATTGCCATTGAGTTTCACCTAAGATAGTTTTAGTTTTATCCTGAGTTGGAGAATAAGGTTTATCTTCTTGATCTAGGAAAGAACGGTGATATCTTGTATCTAACGCAATTAGGTTTATCGTTCTTCCAAATATCTCTTTCTCTTCACTGAAATATATCCCTTCTCTCAGATGTCTTGGATCGTCTTTAGCCACATTCCAAAATTCTAAAAACATTGCCTGTGCTTCTTGTTTTAAAGGGTATTCAAATCCTCCGTCATTTTTTCCATAATCATGATCGTCCCAAATAGCATTGAGTTTTTTGCTAAAAACCCAATCAGGAAACATATTTTTTTGCTTTTTATAAGATTCTTTCATCTCTATAAGGAGGCCATCATCAGAATCTCCATAAACGTTATCCCCCATAAAAAAGAATTCATCTATATTTTCTTCTTTAATTGCCTTCCAAATTGGCTGTTCTCTTTTTTCAGTTATACAGGACCCAAATCCTATCGTGTAAGTTTGATCAGATGCTTCTGCTTTGAGAAAGGCTGGTGGAAGCATCAATACAACAATAGATATAACTTTAATAATTAGATTAACCATAGAATTTATGAACTTTATTTGATTTATACTAAGTATATTAAAAAGGGGATTATGTTGATAAGACTAATTAAAATTTGTTTTCTTATCTTGCTCACAGGCTGCACATCAGAAACTATTGAAATGAAATATCCAGAGACAAAAAAAGAAGATATCCAAGATCTTATTTTTGGACAATATATCAATGATCCTTATCGTTGGTTAGAAGACTTCACAAGTAAAGAGGCTAAGGATTGGGTGGATAGACAAAACAAATTGACTGACGCCTTCTTAGAGAACGAATATCAAAGAAAAATTAAGGAAGATCTTAAAGATATTTGGATTACAGAAGATATAAGCATTCCATTCAGAAGAGGGGAAAGAACTTTTTATTATTACGACAATGGTAAGCAACAACAGTCAGTTTTCATGATGAAAGATTGCACTGGTTGTGAAGCAGAGGTTTTATTGGATCCGAATCAGTTTTCTACAGATGGAACTATTTCTTTATCAGATATTAGTGTAAGTCCAAACGGAGAATATCTTGCCTATGCAATATCTGATGGAGGTTCAGATTGGAGAACATGGAAAGTTTTTAATATAAAAGAGAAATATGACACAGATGATGTAATTGAATGGTCTAAATTTTCTTATGCGACCTGGGAATCAGATAGCTCTGGATTTTATTATCAAAAATATCAGCAACCTGATGAAGCTCTATCTGATATAAATAAAAGTCCACAATTATTTTTTCATAAACTTGGTGATGAGCAGGGTAAAGATAAACTAATATACGAAGATAAAGAAAATCCTGACTTCTCATGGTCAATAAGCGTTCCCGAAAAAGGACGCTATCGAGTTTTATCGATAGGTGAAGGCACCGATGAAAGAAACTTTCTTTCTATCAGCCTAGATGAATCTCTAAATTTCATACCGTTAATAGATAAATTTGAAGCCACCTATAGATTTTTAGGAGGTAATGAGGAGACTTTATGGTTCTTTTCCAACTTGAATGCTCCTAATGGCAAGATACTTTCTTTAAAAATTAATGATGGTAATTTCATTTGGCATGAGATTGTAGCTGAAAAAGAATTCCCCATTTCAGGAGCCTCTGTTGCAGGGGATAAATTGATCATCAATTATCTTGTTGACACTATCTCAAAAGTTGAATTCTTTGATTTAGAGGGAAACTTTATAGAAGAGCTTATGTATCAAGGTGAAGGTTCTTTGTCAGGTTTTTACGGAAAACTTGGAAATAAGTTTTCTTATTTCGAATTTTCAAATTTCACAACTCCTCAAAGTATTTATGAATTGAATCTAGAAACCTTAAGCTATAAACCCTATTGGCAAACAGAAATTAAAGGCCTGAATATCAAAGATTATGCTGGTAGGTTAGATTTTTATAAATCTAAAGATGGCACCAGTATCCCAATACATATCTCATATAAAAAAGATTTAGAGATAACTTCACAAACTCCTGTTCTGTTATATGGGTATGGCGGTTTCAATATACCGATCTTACCTTATTTCAGTAAGACGTTTTATATGTGGATTAAATCTGGAGGAGTTTTGGCTGTTGCAAATCTAAGAGGGGGATCTGAGTATGGTGATAGATGGCACCAAGAAGGTATGCTTCTGAATAAACAAAATGTCTTTGATGATTTTGCTTACGGAGCAAAGTACCTTCACTCTTTAAACATCGGTTCTCCTGAAACGACTACCTCTCTTGGAAGATCGAATGGTGGTCTATTAGTTGCAGCCACTATGCTCCAATATCCAGAATTATTTAAGGTAGCAATCCCTCAAGTAGGTGTATTAGATATGTTGAGATTCCATAAATTTACTATTGGTTGGGCTTGGGAAAGTGATTATGGAGAGCCTGACAATGAAGAGGATTTTAACTATCTATTAAATTATTCCCCTTATCACAATATAAAAGAAGATATTTGTTACCCAACCACCTTGATAACCACTTCTTCAAGAGATGATCGAGTTGTTCCAGCTCATTCGTATAAATTTGCAGCTAGATTACAGGAGCTACAGTCTTGCTCTAATCCAATACTTCTTAGAGTTGAATCAAGGGCTGGACACGGAGCAGGAACTTCAAAGGATAAACAAATTGATGAGATTGCTGATATATTTGGTTATGCACTTCAGACAATAAAAGGTACTTAACATGGCAAAGATTCATGAAATAGATGGTTGGATAGACAGAGTAAAAGAAGAAATAATTGACCCACAAAGGGAAATAATTGATCCTCATCATCATCTTTGGCATGGTCCTCAAAACCCTCCTGGTATCAAAGAGAGTTATAGATATCTTTTAGAAGATTTATGGAATGATACTTGTAGTGGTCATAATATAAAAAAAACTGTTTTTATTGATTGTGGTCAGGAATATTATTCTGAAGGTCCTGACCGATTTAAGCCTGTGGGTGAAACTGAATTTGTGGTTGAAATTGCCAAGCAGGCTCAAGAAGATTTATCAAAAGCGCAGATTAGCGGAATAGTAGGGCACGCTAACATGATGTTAGGTACCTCCGTAAATGAAGTGCTAGAAATGCATATTGAAAAAGGTGGTGGCTTGTTTAGAGGTATTCGTCATGCTGGAGGATGGGATAAAGACGAGAGGGTTAAGAATGCCCACTCTCATCCAACACCGCATATTTATTTGGAGGATGAATTTCAAAAAGGGTTAGAAGAATTAGCCTCTTTAAATTTGGTTTTTGATACTTGGCATTACCACAACCAAATTAAGGACTTAACTACCTTAGCAAAAAATTTACCTGAACTAGTTATCATTCATGATCACTTTGGTGGTCCCTTAGGAATTGGTCCATATAAAAACACGAGAGAAGAGATATTTGAAATATGGAAAGAGGATATTGTTGATCTGAGCCAGTGTCCTAATGTCTATTCAAAATTAGGAGGATTAGCAATGCCTGTTAATGGTTGGGATTGGCATAAAAGAGAATTACCTGCAACTTCAGATGAAATACTTCTAGAACAGAGTAGATACTATCTTCATACATTAGAGTGCTTTGGATCAGAAAGATGTATGTTTGAAAGTAACTTTCCTGTAGACAGACAATCGGTTTCTTATCACGTTATATGGAATGCCTTTAAAAAACTCAGCAAAGATTTAGAGGAAGAGGATAAAGCTAATTTATTTTATGAAACCGCCAGCAAAGTCTATAAGTTAGAGTCCTAATTGTTTTACAGTAAGATCTTTCATGATTTCTTTAGATCCGCCGCCTATTGCCATTACTTTTACCTCTCTATAAATTCTTTCTACAGCATTTCCTCTTAAGTAACCAGCTCCACCAAAAATCTGCATAGCTTCACTGGCTATAGATTCAATGCACTCTGAGCAATAAAATTTAATTTTACTTATTTCTGCTACAGGCATTTCACCATCATTCATGAGCTGAGCTACTTGATTTAAATAAGCGTCCATAGCATCGATCTTTGCCGACATATCGGCTAGCTTATGTCGTATCACCTGGTGTTCTATTAAATGTTTACCAAAGGTTTGTCTTTCCTGGCTATATTGAACACATTCCTCAAAACACCTCTTAGCCATGCCAAGCATTTGTGCGCCCATCATATATCTTTCGTAATTGAAATTATTCATGATGGCAAGAAATCCTTTATTTTCCTCTCCCATAAGATTATCTGCAGGGATTCTGCAATTATCAAAATAAAGTGTTGCTGTATCTGAAGACCACCAACCCATTTTTTTATCAATAGACGATCGGGTAAAGCCCGGTGTATCTGCCTCAACAAAAAATAAAGAGATACCACCTAGTCCTTCTTTTCCAGTTCTAGCACCGACTACGAAGTAAGAAGCTTGCATTCCTCCAGTTATAAAAGTCTTTGATCCATTAAGGACCCATTCATTTCCATCCTTCCGGGCAGTAGTTTTCATTCTTGCCACATCAGAACCACCACCTGGTTCAGTAATTCCCAAGGAGCCCCCTTTCTTACCTGACATTAGGTCAGGTAAAGCTTTTAACTTTATTTCTTCATTAGCTAGTTCTGTAAGGGGTCCCAACATGATATTTCTTGATCCTACGCTTGCAAAAAGACCCCCCGCACTGGTTCTTCCCATTTCAACCGAAACATCTTTTCTCATGAATTGATCATCAAACCCTAATCCACCATATTTTTCGTCTATACCAAATCCAAATACACCTAGTTCACATACTTTTTCGTTAATTTCATGAGGATATTCTCCAGCCTCATCCCATTCATCAACATAAGGCCAAATTTCTGCTTCCAGAAATTTAGATACCATTTCTCTGAAAGTTCTTCTTTCTTCTGTATCGAAGGGATTTCTCATTTTATTGATCAAAACCTTGAAGTCTTCCTGCTTCTTCTCTTATTAACTCAGGAGAACCTAACAGTTGTCTATTAAGTCCTATCCTTTTAAACCAGTAATGAAGTCCTAGTTCATCGGTAAAACCCATTCCTCCATGCACCTCTGTAGCTGTTTTAGATACTTGCTTTCCTACTTCAGAAACATGAGCTTTAGTTTGACACGCCATTAAACGTGCTTCTTCAGGAACATTATCTTGGCAATGCGCCGCATGCCATATCATGGAATGACAAGGTTCTAGTTCAGCAGCCATTTCCGCACACATATGTTTAACAGCCTGGAAAGAACCAATCAATCTTCCGAATTGTTTTCTTTCTAAAGAATATGCAACTGACTTATCTAGCATCACTTGGGCAGCTCCAACAGTATCAGCAGCTAACATTAATCGCCCTGCATCAAGTACTTTTTCTATAACTTCTTTATTGCTTGAATTCGGTAACATCTCTGCATCTACTTTATCTAAAACTAACTCAATTGAAGTTCTAGTTTTATCTACGGTTGTTAGCTCTGTAACAGTGATTCCAGAACTAGAGGAATCTACCAAATATAATTGTCCAGATTTATCTGCAAGAAGATAAGCATCTGCATCTTTCCCATCTATTAGGAAGAGACATCTCCCAGATAATTTGCCGTTAGAAAATTCAATACCAGAATCTTCTCTTGCACCGACATATTCTGAAAGTCCTACTCCAATAACACATTCACCTCCTGCTATCTTAGGGAGCCAATTGCTTTTTTGTTGCTCATCTCCTCCAAGGTTAATTGCAATTGGGGCCATAACATAAGATCCTGCGTAAGGAACAGGCGCTGTTCCAGAACCCAGAGCAGAGGCAACAACAGTCGCAAACAACATATTTAGTTCAAGACCACCATACTCCTCAGGGACAACTAGACCACTGAGGCCTAAATCAATTATGCCTTGATGCACTTGTTGAGCCTTTTCAGATTCTCCATTTGCAACCGCTTTAATCACATCCAATGAAGCATTATCTTCTAGAAATCTATTTATATTTTCTTCTAAACTTTTTTGCTCTTCTGATAATCCAAAATACATCTTTACGCTCCTTGAATTTTTGGTTCTTTTGGCATACCTAAGGCACGTTCACTAATTATGTTTTTTTGTATTTGATTAGTGCCACCTCCAATAATTAGCCCCAGGTAGTACATATAAGTCATTTGCCAAGCTCCATTGTCTCTAAGATGAGGACTATCTTCGTATAAAGTACCTAACTCACCCATTGCGTCAATAGCCAAACCTTCCAGTTCATGCCTCAACTCCGTTCCTTGAAGTTTCACAATGGCTTTAGCTAAATTAGCATCTTGCTCTTTATTTATTTGGGAGGATAGGATCCTAAGAGCATTAGACTGCTGCGCCATTAATCTACCTTGTATAGAAAGAAGTCTATCTCTAAATATAGGTTTATCTATCACTCGTTGACCATCTATAGTTTCATTTTTCATTAAATCTATTAAAGAATTTAATCTATTTTGGGTAACGTTAGGGTCTGCTAATGATCCTCTCTCATGACCAAGTGTTGCATTGGCAACTTTCCAACCTTCGCCCCTTGCACCAACAATATTTTTTGCTGGTATTCTCACATCAGTCAGGAACAATTCATTGAAATCAGAATCTCCAGTCATTTGTTTAATTGGACGTCTGTCTATTCCTTCTGAATCCATTGGCATTAGAAGGTAACTTATCCCTTGATGTTTTGGTGCATCGGGTTCTGTTCTTACTAAAATAAAACACATCTGAGATAAGTGGGCAGTGCTAGTCCATATTTTTTGGCCGTTAATAACCCATTCATCCCCATCCAGTTCAGCTTTTGTTTGTAAGCTCGCTAAATCACTTCCTGAATTAGGTTCAGAATAACCTTGGCACCAAAGTATCTCTCCCCTTAAAGTAGGTTTTATATACTCCTGTTTTTGCTCTTCAGTTCCTAGCGATAAAAGAGTGGGCACAAGCATTTGTATTCCTTGTCCTCCTGCAGGTTTGGGGATAGGAGATTTAGCAAACTCTTCAGCAATAATTCTAAGTTTGATGATATCCATATCACCACCATATCCACCGTACTCTTTGGGTATAGATCTTGCAAAGTAACCGTTATCAATTAACTTTTGTTGCCACTCAACTCTACTTTCGCTTCTTGGTGGGCCGGTAAGCTTCGTTTTCTCATTTTCTTTTATGAAGCTTATAACTTCAGCTCTAAAATCATCGTATTGAGGTCCGTATTCGAGATCCATGAATGTCTCCTAATTAAATCTTATTAATCTATATAGAATAAAGTTAGTCAGACTTATTCACAAGAATATTTAGATTCTATCAATAGACAAAAGGCAAGATAGCCTTTCTATTGGACGGATAATTTTTAATATTCAATTTAGACCATTCGTGATTGGATTTTGCTCTTGGAACCAAATTGGCAAATGTCCAAACAAAAAATGTTAGCGCTGCTGGGCTCATGGTTAATACAAACCAACCAAACCACTCTATTAGTTCACCTAGGTAATTAGGACAAGTTATATATCGATATAAAAAGCCATTCGGGACATGATAGCCTTCTCCATGGTTAGTTCTTAAATTCATTAAGATATTATCTGACTTTATATTTATTAACATGCCTATAAGGAAGAGAGATAAACCAATTAAGAAAAAAGGTGAGAATAACCATTCATCGACATATTCACCAAGAATAAATATCCATAAACATTGAATTGTTATGTTTACTGTATTAAATAAAAGAGCCATCAATATGACTGTTAAAGTCATTCGTTTATTCTCTAACTTTGCTCGAAAAGGCCACATGAAAGTTCTATGGATGTAGTGCAGTAACCAAATAGAGCTTAAGCATATCTCGACATAACCAATAGATTTTTGAAACATAAGAAGAAAAATAAAAATACCAACGACCGTTGGAGATTCCATTAATATCCATCCAATACGTGAGGGGAGAGTTACTGAAGTTACTGAATCAAGATATCTACCATAGGGAGCAACTTTAAAAAAAAGTCCAATAAAGGTCCCAATAGCCGTAAGAGCCCATAGTGCAAGAAACAAATTATAGAAGTCTTCTAAGCTCATATGTAGAGCTTAACAGCATAAGGATCAATCAGGTACGGAATTAAAATGATACGCCTAGCGTTAATGCTAAGGAGATCACTGTTAATGAAACTGATAATACTATGTATAAGGATGTTATCAATCTATCTATCCAAAGATGATTAAATGGCTCTGTTAAATCTATGGCATCAATGGTTCTTATCGCCATTGGTTGGCCAGAAGGTCTATTTTGTCTGTAAATATCTTTCATACTGTATAAATATACAGTATTTTATATTTTTTGCAATAGTATCAACAAAAATCAATAAACATAAGCTTTTCAAGCATTCATTAAATTGTTAAATTGTATTAAAACATTACTTGGGGAAATTTTATGGGCCTTGCAATTCGAACCTTCTTAATTGCTGTCTTGTTCGCACTATTGATTTTTATTTTAGGAGCAAATGATATCTTCTCCATCAAAGATGATTTTAGTGATTTCGCTTTAGAGGATAGTCAGAAAGATGTTGTTGTTCCGAGCAATAATAATAGAGACGCTTTTTTTGGTGATTTACATGTGCATACTCGTTATTCTTTTGATGCCTATATATTTGGTACAACTGCCTCTCCGGATGACGCTTACAGATATGCAAAAGGAGGGGCAATTAAACACCCACTTGGGTTTGATATGCAGCTGGATGATCCTTTAGATTTTTATGCAGTTACTGATCATGCGGCCTGGCTAGGTATGATTCGTGCTTATGCTGATCCTGATTCTAAACCTGGGCAATTAGATTTTGCATCAGACTTACACGGTTTAAATAATCCAGAAAATCTTAATACCAATACTTTTGCACGCAGGGCAGGTTTATTTGCTAACCTCATCACTAGAGAGTTAATCGAACCTTCTAAGAATCCATTAAAACTTTTAGGTGCCTATCTCCAGGAAGATACTATCTATGGAACCATGGCTTACGACCGAAATACACATCAGTCTGCATGGAGAGATGTAGCTGAGGCTGCTGAAAGACATAATCAACCTGGAGAATTTACAACTTTCATAGCATATGAATTTACCTCTAGTGGACCAGGTCAGAGTAATTTGCACAGAAATGTAATTTTTAAAGGCAGTAAGGCCCCAATTCAACCATTTTCAATTATAGATTCAAGAAATCCTGAAGAGCTCTGGGATTGGATGGATAATTTAAGAGATCTTGGGGTAGAAAGTTTAGCTATTCCGCATAACTCAAACGGTTCAAATGGTCAGATGTTTAAGTTAGTAGATTGGGCCGGAAATCCAATGGATGATGATTATGCTTCTCAGAGAATGAGAAATGAACCTTTGGTAGAAATAACACAAGTGAAAGGTACTTCAGATACTCATCCACTTCTTTCCCCTGAGGATAAATGGGCAGATTTTGGAATAATGAATAATAGGGTTGCTTCTCCCTTTTATTCTCATCCAAAAGGAAGTTATGTTAGAGATGCTTATCTAAGAGGTTTATCTTTAGAAGCTGAATATAAAATAAATCCTTATAAATTTGGATTAGTAGGAGCGAGTGACACTCATACTGGGGCTATTTCAGATAAAGAATCTGATTTCCATTCTAAAGTAGGTATTTTAGATGGTACCCCTGAACTTCGCGGGGCAGCACCCATTTCTCAGGACCTAAGAGATCGGCTTGAAGAGGCTGGTGGCAGTATATTGGTTAACGGAATTCTCGATATTGATGGTAAAGACTATATTGACACTGGGTATACTGAATGGGGTGCATCTGGTCTAGCTGCTGTTTGGGCAGAAAATAATACGAGAGAATCGATATACGAGGCTTTTCGAAGAAAAGAGACTTTTGCCACATCAGGAAGTCGCATCAAGGTAAGGTTTTTTGGTGGTTATGACCTCAAAAATATCCTTCAAGAAAAAGATCCTATCAAATACGCTTATGCCAATGCAGCGACTATGGGATCCGACATAATTCAAAATAATGACACAGCCCCTGAGTTTATGGTTTGGGCACTGAGGGATTTAAAAAGAGCACCCTTAGACAGAGTGCAGATTATCAAAGGATGGACAGAATTAAGCGGAAAACCCTATGAAAAAATTTATGATGTTGCTTGCTCTGACGGCAGAAAAGCCAACTCTAAAACCGGACTATGTAAAGAAAGCAGAGCCAAAGTAAACCTCAATAATTGTAAGATTTCTAAAAATGTAGGTGCAAATGAGCTTAAGACAGTTTGGAAAGATCCGGACTTTAATCCAGATCTTAAGGCCTTTTACTACGTGAGAGTTCTAGAGAACCCTACCTGTCGCTGGTCGACTTGGGACGCTTTAAAATCTGGAGAAAAGCCAAGAGAAGATCTTCCATCAACTATTCAAGAAAGAGCGTGGAGCTCACCGATTTGGTATATTCCTGATAATGAGGGAATAACAACAGGAAACATTCTTCCTGATGATATTTAAATAAAGATTTGATGTCATAGATTTGACAAAACATGACCTTCCCAAGATTCTGAATAATTGTTAAATTGTCTCCATCAAAAAGGGGATAAATATGAAAAATTCTTTGAAGGTCTTAACAGGTCTCTTCATTACGGTGGGCTTATGGAGCTGTACCTCACCTAATGATATTGTTGATTATAGTGATGATCTGGCTGTAATTGACCCTGAACCAGGTAGCACTCCTGGATATAACGAAGATAAAAATGTTTACTTCGGTGACCTCCATGTTCATACCAAACATTCTTTTGATGCTTATATCTTTGGCACAACTGCAACACCCGATGATGCTTATGAGTACGCTAAAGGTAATGCTATTCAACATCCTCTTGGATATGACATGCAGCTCAGAGAGCCTTTAGATTTCTATGCTGTTACCGACCACGGCTTCTTACTGGGAAGCGTTGAGGGGTGGGCGGATCCTGATAATGGCAGGGCTGGAACTGAACCTTTTCATAATTTAAATGCTCCGGAAAATCTTAATCAAGAATCAATAGCTGCAAGATCTCAACTTTTCCAAAGCTATGTTAGGAATATAGCTCAATTTAGTAACATCTGGACTAGAACTGTCGCTTACATAACTGGAGATACAGCTAGAGGTTCAACGATTTATGATGTGGATATTCATAGAACGGCCTGGAAAGATGTTATACAAAGCGCTCAACGACATAATGACCCAGGAAATTTCACTACTTTTGTGGCATATGAATTTACTGCTTCAACTACGAGGTCAGGAAATACTCAAGGTGCTTCAGCTTTGGGATGTTTGTTGACTGGAAATGGATGTAACTTTGAAGGAGCTCCCCCTTTTGAAAATGCTAATCTTCATAGAAACGTAATATATAAAGGAAATAAGTTCACTGTTGAACCTTTTACAAGACTTAAGTCTGTAAATCCAGAGAATCTTTGGTCATGGATGGATGATTTAAGAAGTAGAGGTGTTGATACTATTGCGATACCACATAACTCTAATGGATCAAACGGGCAAATGTTTGAAATGGAAAATTGGGAAGGTTTACCAATCAGTACTCAATATGCTGAATTCAGAATGCGGAATGAACCTCTTGTAGAAATGACTCAAGTCAAAGGCACTTCGGAAACTCATCCAATTTTATCGCCAAATGATGAATGGGCAGATTTCGAAATTATGTGGCAAAGAGTTGGAAATTCTTCATATAGTAGACCTTTTGGCAGTTATGTAAGACAAGCTTATCTCGATGGCTTGGGTATGGAAGAGGAAGGAAGAGGTAATCCTTATAAATTTGGAATGGTTGGGGCTAGTGATACTCACACTGGAGCAATTTCAGATGATGAATCTGATTTTCATTCAAAGATAGGTATATTTGATGGTACTGCTGTTGGTAGAGGATCCGTTCCTATATCTGATGCGGATGTTGAATTACTGACTGGTGGACAGGACATAAGACAATTGGCTTTCAAGAAAATAGGGGATAGGAATTTCAATAACACAATCTTTAATACTTGGGGGGCTTCTGGATTAGCAGCTGTTTGGGCGGAAGAAAATACTAGAGATTCAATATTCGATGCCTTTAGAAGAAAAGAAACTTATGCAACTTCTGGAAGTAGAATCAAACTAAGATTTTTTGGAGGATATGACTTAGATAAATCCATACTCGACCAAGATAATCTTATCAAAGAAGCCTATAAAAGAGGTGTCCCTATGGGTCAGGATTTGGCAGCTTCTGAGGGTAAATCTCCTTCTTTTTTAATTTGGGCAATGCGAGATAAAAATGCCGCTCCTTTGCAAAGAGTTCAAATCATAAAAGGTTGGGTTGAAAAGACTACTGGACGTCCATTCGAAGAAGTCATTGATGTAGCATGTTCAGATGGTTTAACGCCTGATCCAGTTACTAACCGTTGTCCTGATAACGACGCTCTTGTCGATGTCTCCGATTGTTCAATTAGCTCAGATAGAGGAGCTAACGAAATTAAAACAATTTGGACTGATGATTCTTTTGACTCATCAGTTAAGTCTTTCTATTATGTAAGAGTATTAGAAAACCCTAGTTGCAGATGGTCAACTTGGGATGCAGTTAAAAATGGAACAAAACCTAGAGAAGATTTACAACCTACAATACAAGAGAGGGCTTGGTCCTCACCAATCTGGTATTCATATTAATTAGTTATTGAAGGAGAAATAACATGTTACAAAACGATCCTGAACTTTTTGAACTTTCCATGTCTGAGAAAACTCAGCCATTAATGGATTTAGTAAAAAAACATTGTGAAGAAAATGTAAAACCAATCCAGCAAGAATATTCTGCTTTGCAGAACGAAAAAGAAGATAGATGGTCTTGGCATCCGAGGCAGATCGAACTCATGGAAGGTGCAAAAGAAAAAGCTAGAGAGCTTGGACTTTGGAATTTTTTCTTACCTGACCCAGATGGAAATATTGGTGACGGACTAACTAATCTTGACTATACATATGTCGCAAGTGAGATTGGAAAATATCCACTTGCATCTGAAAGCATGAACTGTTCCGCACCAGATACTGGCAACATGGAAGTTTTAGAGAGAGTTGGCACTGAAGAACAGAAGAAGCAATGGCTAGAACCTCTTCTAAACGGAGAAATAAGATCTGCTTATGCTATGACAGAACCGAATCTAGCATCTTCTGATGCAAAAAATATAAGTACAAGCGCTGTTCTAGATGGAGATGAATGGGTTATAAATGGTGAGAAGTTTTATATCTCAGGTGCTGGAGATCCACGTTGCAAGATAATGATAGTAATGGTTAAGACAAGTCCAGATGCGCATCCATCAAAACAACAATCACAGATTCTTGTACCAAAAGATACTCCTGGTGTAGAAATATTAGAAGGTATGCAGGTATTTGGTCACGATCATGCTCCGCATGGTCACATGCATATCAAGTTTAATAATGTAAGAGTGCCAAAAGAAAATATACTCCTTGGTGAAGGAAGAGGTTTTGAGATATCACAAGTAAGACTAGGCCCTGGTCGTATTCATCATTGCATGAGAACGATTGGTAAAGCAGAGACAGCTCTTGAATTAATGGTAAAGAGAGCCGGAACAAGAGAGGCGTTTGGTAAACCTATTGCAAAACTAGGTGGTAACTTAGAGATAATTTCTAGAGCAAGAATAGAGATTAATGCCATGAGACTTGCAGTGCTTCAGGCTGCCAAGGCAATGGATGTTCTTGGAAATAAAGAAGCCAGAGTCTACATAAGCGCTATTAAGGCAATGGTTCCAGAGAAAGCTTGCAAGATAATTGATCAAGCAATTCAAATGCATGGTGCTGCTGGAATTTCACAATGGACTCCTTTAGCCGGTCTCTATACGGATATTAGGCACTTAAGATTTGCTGATGGTCCCGATGAAGTTCACCACATGGTTGTTGGTAGAGCTGAGATGCAGAAATATGATCTATGGTAGAAACTAGTTTCTAAACTTTAAATAAGTTTATGAAAAAGGTTCTTATAGCTAATAGGGGTGAGATAGCAATTCGTATTGCTAGAACTTGCAGTGACTTAGGCCTTAAAACTGTAGGAATCTATTCTGAAGATGATTCCAATTCTCTCCACCTTTCCAAGGTAGATGAGGCTTTTAAGATAGAAGGTAATGGAGCACAGGCTTACCTCAATATCAAAGAGATAATAGCAGTTGCCAAAAAATCTAAAGTCGATGCTATCCATCCTGGATATGGCTTTTTAAGCGAAAATTCTTCCTTTGCTTCAGCCGCTAAACGAGCAAAAATTAAATTCGTAGGACCCAGCGAAAGAACCTTAAAGATATTTGGAGATAAAACCTCTGCAAAAGAACTTGCCTTGAGTTTAGGAATACCGGTTATTGCTGGAACTAAGCAAAAGACCACTTTAAAGCAAGCTCAAGATTTTCTAAAATCTTTAAAAAAGAATTCATCAGTTGTTATTAAGGCCATCTCAGGTGGTGGTGGAAGGGGTATGCGAGTTGTTTCGAAGCCTGATGACTTAAAAGAATCTTTCGACAGAGCTTCTTCAGAAGCTAAAGCATCATTCGACTCTCCTGACTTATATTTAGAAGAATATCTCAGAGATTATAGGCACATTGAGTTTCAAATCCTTGGTGATGGTACTGGTGCTGTAAGTCACTTACATGAAAGAGAGTGCTCTATTCAAAGGCGTTATCAAAAGCTGATAGAAATCGCTCCTAGCCCAAGCCTAAACGTAGAGTTAAAGTCCAGAATGATTGAAGCTTCCCTGGCATTAACTAAAAAACTTAAGTACGAGGGCTTAGCAACTATAGAATTTTTAGTAAACATAGAAAAAAATGATTTCAGATTTATAGAATGTAATCCCAGGCTGCAAGTAGAGCACACAGTGACTGAATCAGTTTTATCTTTGGATTTGGTTAGAGCTCAACTTCAAATTGCTTCAGGTAAAACTTTAAAACAAATTAAGCTTGAGCAAGAAAATGTTCCTGAACCCCAAGGCTATGCAATTCAATCCAGAGTTAATATGGAAACAATTGACTCTCATGGTAATGCAAATCCTGGAGGGGGAACTTTTGAAAATTTTGATTTGCCTTCTGGTCCAGGAGTAAGGGCTGATAGTTACGGCTACGCAGGATATCAAACCAATCCTTTGTTTGATTCTCTGATAGCTAAAATAATTACTTATGCTCCTGCGGATAACTTCAAACAAGCAATTAATAGAAACTACAGATCTCTCTGCGAATTTAAAATTTCAGGAGTTCCAACCAATTTAAACCTTTTAAAGAATATCCTGGTAAATAAAGATTTTAAAAACAACAAAGTTCATACCAATTTTTTTGAAGACAACCTAGATACACTTACTTCTTTGAAGGATCATTCTGATCTTTCTGACATAAATAGAAGCATATCCAAAGATATCCCAAAAAGAGGAAAAATAGAGGATCTCGATCCATTGGCAGTTCTTGATCACGG
>CACFXJ010000018.1:0-27415 GCA_902570225.1 uncultured SAR86 cluster bacterium | reverse complement strand
TAATGAAGAAGCAACTTATCTGATGGCTAAACAAATGATTGAAGCAGGAGCTTGCTGTATACAAATTGAAAACCAAGTCTCCGATGAAAAACAATGCGGTCACCAAGATGGGAAAGTAACCGTTCCCCACTCTGATTTCTTGGCAAAGATAAATGCAGTACGTTATGCATTCTTAGAATTAGGTGTTGGTGATGGTGTGATAGTTGCAAGGACTGACTCTCTAGGGGCTGGACTTACAAAACAAATAGCCATTACCCACGAAGTCGGTGATATGGGAGATCAATACAACTCATTCCTTGACCTTGAAGAAGTTTCAAATGAAGAAATGAACCACGGTGATGTTCTTATAAACTATCATGGAAAAGTTGTAAGGCCCAAAAGACTTCCTAGCAATCTTTATAGGTTTAAGGATGGAACTGGTGAAGCAAGGTGTATATTAGACTCAATTACAAGTCTACAAAACGGTGCCGATCTTATATGGATAGAAACAGAAAAACCTCATATTGGACAGATAGGAGGAATGATGGATGAAATTCGTAAAGTAATTCCTAATGCTAAGCTAGTTTATAACAATAGCCCATCTTTTAACTGGACCTTAAATTTTAGACAACAAGTCTTCGACTCAATGGAAGAAGAAGGAAAAGATACATCAAGCTATGAGAGAGAGAATCTTATGGATGAGAAGTATGATATTACAGAATTAGGTAAAGAAGCAGATGAGAGAATCAGAACATTCCAGGCAGATGCAGCAAAACAAGCAGGAATATTCCATCACTTAATCACTCTTCCTACCTACCATACTGCAGCTCTATCAACAGATAATCTTGCAAAAGAGTATTTCGGTGACAAAGGAATGCTAGGGTACGTAGAAGGAGTTCAAAGAAAAGAAATTAGAGAAGGCATAGCGTGTGTTAAACATCAAAATATGGCTGGCTCCGATATGGGAGACGATCATAAAGAATATTTTGCAGGTGAAGCGGCTCTTAAAGCGGCTGGTGAAGACAACACTATGAACCAGTTCTAAAATTGAACTGATAATAAAAAGGGAGCTTTAGGCTCCCTTTTTATTAATTAACTTATTGTTCAACGCAGTTTGAGGGATTTCCTCCACACAGTTCACATTCTCTTCCAGGTTCTAAATTAGCCAGCCCTCCACATGAACCAGTTATAGGTTTTTTTCCAAAAATCACACCCACAGCCATGACACTGATGACGGTCATTAAAACAAAGAATATTATGAACATTTCTAACATAATTACATTTTAACCTGTTTGAGTTTTTCAGAGAATATTATTTTAGATTGACCGTCGGATTCTGTGATAAAGAGAGCTTTTATTTGTTTCTGATCTGCATAATTGATAGCTTGCTCAAGTGTCATAGCGTTTAGGGCTGTTGCGAGTGCATCAGCTTTCATAGTGTTTTCCGCAACTACAGAAACAGATTTTTTTGCAAGGTTTGTTGGAAAGCCTGATGAAGTATCTAGAGTATGACTTAACTCCTCCTCATCAAAGATTCTTATATTTCGGTAATCACCTGAAGTGGCTAAAGCGAAAGTGTCAAAATCAGAAGACAAAAAAGTATATATAATTTTTTCTTGCTGAATGGGATTTATAATTCCAGCTTTCCAAGATTGATTATTAGACTTTAAAGAAGTAGATCTTATTTCTCCACCGATCTCAATAAAAAAACTAATAAGATAAGGCTGATTGATCAAAAATTCATATACTTTATCGACAGCAAAGCCTTTTGCTATAGATGAAAAATCTAGTTCGACATCTTTTGCCCTTTTAATTGAAAGATTTCTAGGATCTGTTTCTATTGAATTACAACCAACTTGAGATGAAAAGTAACTTAACTCTTCTGCAGAAGGTTGTTTATCAACAGAGTCAGGCCCAAAACCCCATAGATTTACTAATTTTCCTATAGATACATCATAAATTCCTTGAGTATCTTTACATAAAGCTGTGGCAAAGCTTAGGACATCTATAAAGTCTTGAGACACTGTTACCCATTGTCCTATGTCAGCTTTGTTTACTTTTGAAATCAAGGAGTCGTCTATATAGGTAGACATTTCTTGGTTAACTTTTTGGAGGATTTTGTAAGCTTCGATATGAGCATCTTTACCTGAAACATCAGATTGAAGAACAATATTGTAGCTAGTTCCCATAATATTACCTTTGAAAATCTGAGGCTCATATACATCCTCTTTCTTAAAAATTAAGAATAGAAAAAGAATAAGGGATAATGAGGTTAAAAGTAATTTAAGATTCAATTAGCTTCCAAAATCATCGAATTTAATAGCTTCGGGCTCGACACCTAAGCTATCTAACATGTCAAAACAAGCATCCATCATCATTGGAGGTCCACACATGTAGTATTCGCAGTCTTCAGGTGCTGGATGATCCTTTAGGTACTCGTCATGTATTACTTGATGAATAAATCCAGTATACCCATCCCAATTATCTTCGGGTAATGGATCAGAAAGTGCAACGTGCCACTCAAAATTATCATGCTCTTCAGCAAGCTTGTTATATTCTTCAGTGTAAAACATCTCTCTTAAACTTCTGGCCCCGTAGAAGAAAGTAATTTTTCTATTCGAGTTAAGCCTAAGAAGCTGGTCAAAGATATGGGATCTCATCGGAGCCATTCCCGCTCCCCCACCGATAAAGACCATTTCATTGTCCGTTTCTTCTGCAAAAAACTCTCCAAAAGGTCCGAATATAGTTAACTTATCACCTTTTTTGAGATTAAAAATATATGAAGACATTTCGCCTGGAGGGAAGTCAGTACCAGGTGGTGGTGAGGCTATTCTGATATTAAACTTCATAATGCCTTTCTCGTTAGGATAATTAGCCATGGAATAAGCTCGTATTACTGGCTCTAAAGTTTTAGAAGTATTTTCCCATACTCCAAATCTATCCCAATCTTCATGATATTCTTCTTCTATATCAAAGGTTTTGTAATCTAACTCGTAGGGAGGAATTTCCATTTGTACGTAACCACCTGCCTTAAAGGCAACCTCTTCTCCTTCGGGCAACTTGAGTACCAATTCTTTTATGAAAGTAGCAACATTTTGATTTGATACAACCTCACATTCCCATTTTCGTGCTCCAAAAACTTCATCGGGTACGACGATTTCCATATTATCTTTTACTGGAACTTGGCAGGATAATCGCCAACCTTCATTTTTTTCTTTATTTGTGAAATGAGCTTCCTCTGTAGGAAGTATGGAGCCTCCTCCACTAATTACTCGACATTTGCACTGTGCACAGGTACCACCGCCACCACAAGCAGAAGACAGGAACAGGCTTTGGGATGCTAAAGTTTGAAGTAGCTTACCACCCGCCTCTACCTCAACAGACTTAGCTGCCTCATTCATCGATATACTAACGTTTCCTGAAGAAACTAATAATTTTCTAGCGCCTAATATAATAAAAACCATCATATTCACTGCTAGAGTGAAAACCAAAACACCTAAAACTATTTCATTCTGTAAAAAATTCATACTTTATAAAGAGATTCCTCCAAAAGATAAAAAACCAAAACACATTAAACCTACTGTTATGAAAGTTATACCCAGTCCTTGCAACCCTTCAGGTATATCAGCATATTTCAATCTTTCAGTAATTCCAGCCAAAGCAACAATAGCCAATGCCCAACCAGTACCGGCTCCTAAACCGTAAACAATACTCTCTGTAAATACTAAATTTCTTTCAATTGAGAATAAAACTCCTCCCAATATTGCGCAATTAACAGTAATTAGTGGAAGAAAGACTCCTAGTGCGTTATAAAGTGCAGGTATATAACGATCTAAAAACATCTCCAGAATTTGTACTAGAGCAGCAATGATTCCTATGTAACAAATGAGACCAACAAAATGTAGATCAGAGCCTGGAAACAAGGCATCTTCTTTTAAAAAGTTATTAAAGATTAGATTGTTAATCGGAACGGCTAATCCAAGCACCACTATTACAGCAATGCCTAGTCCAATTGCGGGCTGAATACGTTTTGAAATAGCAAGGAAGGTACACATTCCAAGAAAGAAATTAATAGCGATATTTTCAATGAATACTGCTTTTATAAACATACTTAGGTAAGCTTCTAACATCAGACTGTCCTCTCTTCTGCTTCTAAGCTATTTTTTGAAATTCTGAATTCAGGCTCTTCTATCTGGTCTGTTTTCCATTGCCTTAAAGCCCAGATAGTGAATCCAATTATAAAAAATGAACTAGCTGGAGTTAAAAAGAAGTTATTTGCCATATACCATCCACCATTAGTTGTTAATGGCATTATCTCTATCCCATAAAAGGTTCCAGCTCCTACAAACTCTCTAATAACAGCTATAATTATAAGAATTACACTATAGCCAAGACCATTTCCAAAGCCGTCTATTGCACTCATTAAAGGCCCATTTTTCATTGCAAAAGCCTCTGCTCTACCCATTACTATGCAATTGGTAACAATTAAACCAACAAAGACTGAAAGAGTTTTACTACTCTCATAATCGAAAGCTTGAAGAACTTCATCTACAAGCATCACCAAAGTCGCGATGATAGATATCTGAACAATGATTCTAATATTAGTGGGTATATGATTTCTAATAAGAGATACAAATAGATTAGATAGAGTCACAACAGTCGTCAAAGCGACACACATAATCAAGGTTATATAGAGATTGCCAGTAACAGCCAACGCAGAACATATACCTAAAATTTGTAATGCGATTGGATTGTCATTAAAAATGGGGTTTAAAAGAACTTCTCTAGCTTTAGACATCTTTTAACTCCTTATTTTTTAATTGAGTAATTAAAGGACCATAACCCATATCTCCCAGCCAGAAGGACAATAGGTTTGTGACTCCATTACTAGTGATGGTTGCACCTGATAGACCATCAACTTGATATTTAGCATTTTCTGAAGACTTATCTACTGAGCCCTTTATAACGGATATTAAAATTTCACCATTCTCAGAAAATATTTCCTTTCCTTTCCAGATAGCTTTCCATCTTGGATTCACTATTTCGCCACCGAGACCAGGTGTCTCTATGTGTTCAAAAAATTCTAACCCTATAATAGTCTGTAAATCTGGTTCAAGAGCCAAATAACCTTTCATGGTTCCCCAGAGTCCGTAGCCCCTTACAGGAAGAATAATGGCATTTAGTTGATCTTGTTCATAATGAAGATAAACAGTTTGAAAATTCTCTCTTCTTTTAATTAGAGCAATATCCTTTTCTGAAGTTAGTTCAATTGAAGTTGATGGATTTCGTGAAAAGGCACCTTCGTCGTAATCCTCAACTTTTATGCTTGTGTCAAATAACCCTGTTTCTAAATCTACTACTCGAGCATCTATAGACTTAAATTGTTCGGTAACATCAGTTGAATCTTGAAGAAGACCTGCTGCTGATAAAATCTTACTTTGTTTATCTAGTGTTTTATTTGCTTCCTGTAAATCCCTTAACTCTACTGCAGAGAAGGATATTAAAGCTGAGCAAACTAGACAGAGAGAAACTGCAACTAACAGTGTTTTTCTTATAGTGTCATTATTATTCATTAAGCAGCCCTTTTCAGTCGATGTTTTATATTTCTCTCTTGAACAAAATGATCAATTAATGGTGCGAATAAATTTGCAAAAAGAATTGCAAGCATCATCCCTTCTGGATAAGCGGGATTAACAACTCTGATTAAAACGACCATGACTCCAATCAAAATACCGTAATACCATCTGCCCAGATTTGTGTGTGAACCTGAAACAGGCTCAACAGCCATAAAGGTTAATCCGAATGCAAAACCACCGATTACTAAATGCCAGTGAAATGGTAGGGAGAACATGGGATTGGTTTCAGACCCGATTAGATTAAATAATTCTGAAGTTAGGAAAGTGCCCAATAAAACTCCAGCAATGATCCTCCAAGAAGCAACCCTGGTATATAACAGAATTGCAAGCCCGAGGAGAATAAATAAGGTAGATGTTTCTCCGATAGATCCTGGTATTGATCCTAGGAAAGCTTCACTCCAGCTATATTGAGCCTGAATACCTTGGAGTCCTTCTTGCGCACCAATACCGAGTATAGTTGGTGCACTATAGCCATCTACAGCAACCCAAACTGAGTCTCCAGACCAGTTCACTGGATAAGCAAAGTATAAAAATGCACGTCCTGCCAAAGCTGGATTTAAGAAATTTTTACCAGTACCACCAAAAATTTCTTTAGCTACAACAATACCAAAACTTATACCTAGAGCAACCTGCCAGAGAGGAGCATCAGGAGGGCAGCAAAGAGCAAATAAAACGGTGGTGACAAAAGCACCTTCGTTTATTTCATGACCTCTAACGACAGCAAATATTACTTCCCATGCAATACCTACAATGAATGTCACTAGATATATTGGTATGAAATAACAGGCCCCAAACCAAATGCAATCAAAAATGCTTTTAGGATCATAACTGCAAAGCAAATCGATGAATAAGAAATGCCAATCATCTTTATTGATAGATCCAATCTGTTCAAATGCCGTCAGAGATTGATATCCCAGATTGTACATCCCATAAAACATGGCGGGGAAAGTTGCCATCCAGACTACAACCATAACCTTTTGAAGGTCTATATTGTCTCTGATATGAACGGAGCCAAAAGTTCTCTTATCCGATGAGTAAAATAGATTTTCAAATACATCATAGATAGGAAAATATTTCTCTAACGAGCCTCCAGAAGTAAACTTTGGCTTAATAGAGTCTAAATATTTTCTTAAGGGTTTCATTAACCTTCTACCTCTATTTTCGTTAGACCTGCTCTCAATAAAGATCCAAAGTCATATTTTCCGGGACATACATAACTACAAAGAGAAAGATCCTCTTCATCTAACTCCAATCCACCTAAATCTTGAATTTTTTCTGTATCCATTAAAACTACGTTTCTTAATAACATTGCTGGCAGCATGTTGAATGGCAAAACCTCTTCATAGACTCCTATCGGAACAATGGGACGATCTGAACCGTTCATTAAAGCTTTGAACTTGAATACTTTTTTTGGAAAAAGTGAAGATAAAAACAGAGGTATTTTAGAAAATTTTCTTGGACCTGGTGTTAACCAATTCATGAATTCTCTATCTTTAGAGTTAGGCTCTGCAATAACAGACACTTGATTGTGGTATCTACCAAGATAAGCATAAGGTCCAATAGCCTCCCTGCCTGATATAACAGATCCAGATATTATTCTATTGTCTCTTTGAGTTAACTCACCTGCGGTAAGTTCATCCGTGCAAGCGCCAAGTCTAGTCTTGATATATCTCGGTTCATTGACTTGAGGACCAGAAAGAGCAATGACTCTTTCAGTAAATAACTGACCAGTAGAGAAAAGCAAGCCAACACCTATCACATCCTGATATCCAATAGTCCAGTTTATGTTAGTTAATGATGCTGGTGAAATGAAGTGCATATGAGTGCCTACAAGACCGGCTGGATGAGGTCCAGAAAATATGTGCTTTTTAACTTGAGCATCTTCTTCTATTTCAAGTTGTGAATTTTCTGAGACAGATAAATGTATAGGACAATCAACCAATTTTTTTAGAACGGAAAGACCAAAATTAAAATCCTCCAAACGTTGATTAACTATTTTTTCTGGATCTGGGCTGAGCGGCTCAGTATCCAAAACTGAGATGAATATATTTGAAGGAGAAGAATCTATTGCAGGGATTTTGCTGTAAGGCCTTGTCCTGAATGCGGTCCACATACCAGATTTGATTAGCTGATGTCTAATATCATCTGATGAAACAGAATCTAAAGCTTCATTGCTATAGCCTTTAAATTCTTCAATCTCTTCTTCCGCTTCAATCTCTATAACAATGGATTGAAGTGCCCTTCTATCACCCCTATTGATGGATTCAATCTTTCCACCTGCTGGAGATGTAATTATTACACCAGGATTTTTTTTATCCTCGAAGAGAGCCTGACCTAACTTAACTGAGTCTCCTTCCTCAACTAGCATGGTCGGTTTCATTCCAATGTAGTCATTACCTAGAACTGCAACAGATCTAGTTATTTTAGAGTCAACTATGTTATCGGCGGGAGAGCCGTAAATGGGTATATCTAAACCTTTTTTTATTCTAATCATTCCCTATCTGATATATGGGAAAAGTACCCCTTGAGCGCGTGAGTATTATAATGATCTGTAGGTTATTTTGCTAGGAAGTTTCGCTAAAATTTGGATATCTTTTATAGGTCAAACCAACCATCTCTTTAGCTAATCCTAAAAGCTGTGCAGTGTACCCATATTCATTATCATACCAAACATAGAGAACACATTTATCACCATTAACTAAAGTTGCTGCTGAATCAATTATTCCGGCATGTCTGTCACCTACAAAGTCTGTTGAGACAACTTCAGGAGAATTAGTAAATCCTATTTGCTCTTTTAGATCGGAATGAAACGCTTTTTGTCTAAGAAAATCATTTACTTCTTCAACAGTAATATCACGCCCTAATTGTAAGTTCATTATTGCAAGTGAGACGTTAGGTGTGGGAACTCTCACAGCATTAGCAGTAAGTTTACCGATAAGTTCTGGTAATACTTGGCCTACTGCCTTACCGGCACCTGTTTCAGTGATGACCATATTGAGGGCAGCGCTTCTACCTCTTCGTTCCTTTTTATGAAAATTATCAATTAAGTTTTGATCATTAGTATATGAATGAACACTTTCAATATGTCCAGCCACTATGCTGAACTCGTCATTTAATACTTTAAGGGTAGGAACGATGGCATTAGTTGTGCAAGAAGCTGCTCCTAAAATAGAATCATCTTCAATTATCTCGTTATTAATTCCATGAACAATATTTTTAATACCTTCTTTTGCAGGAGCAGTAAGTAAGACCTTGGATATTCCATTGCAATTTAAGTGAGTACCTAACCCTTCTTTATTCCTCCAGACACCAGTGTTGTCGATTAATAAAGCATTATTTATACCGTATTCAGTGTAATCTATATCAGAGGGATTGCTGGCATATATAACCTTGACTTCATTGCCATTTATAATGAGCTTATCTTCTTCCTCTAAAACTCTAACAGTTCCTTTAAAAGGTCCATGTACAGAGTCTGTTCTCATTAGGTTAGCTCGTTTTATTAGATCACCTTCAACAGCTTTTCTAACAACTATAGCTCTAAGTCTTAAATTATCTCCGCCGCCAGAGTCTTCGATCAACATTCGAGTCAATAAACGCCCAATTCTTCCGAATCCATAGAGCACAACGTCTTGAGCTTTTTCTAGTATAGATCCCTTGGTACCAATCAAGTCATTGACTGACTCTTGAACAAAATCATCTATAGATAAGCCTTTATCTTCGAAAAGATAGGCTGCAGCTATTATTCCTATATCTATCTCAGCAGGTCCTAATTCAAGTTGACTTAAAGCTACTATGACCTGATAAGTTTCAAATTCACTTAGTTCATTATTTTCGGTCTCTCTAACAAATCTGTGTGCGTTCATTATTTCTGATACAGACAGATTGACCAAAGGTTTACCGTAAAGAAGAAGATGAACATTATCTCGATAGATACGACCAATCATAGGTAACATCTCTTCTGCTAGTGCTTGTCGATACTGAAAGTCTCCAAAAGGATCTTTAGGAAGTTCAGGTCGAATCCTTTGATCGGGTTGTTCTTTTTTCATTTACAAAGAAGTGTATTTCTTGAGGTGGTAATCTGTATTACCAAAAATGGTTCCAACTGTTGTCAGTCTTTTAAAATAGTGACCGACATTCAATTCATCTGTTACACCCATACCTCCATGGAGTTGTACAGCTTGTTGACCTATAAACTTGCCTGCTTTTCCTACTTGATACTTTAGGCCTGAAATGGCTTTTTTAGCATCTTCAGCTTTCTCTTCGTGTTTCATGGTTGCCATATACAAAAGTGATTTACACTGCTCATACTCCATAAACATGTCTACCATTCTGTGTTGAAGAACCTGAAATTTCCCGATAGCAGTACCAAACTGCTCTCTTGTTTTTGTGTACTCAACAGTAGTTTTATAAAGGACCTCCATTGCACCAACAGCTTCAGCAGAGATGGCCAAAATCGCCTTATCAATTGCTGAATCTAGAATCTCAAAGCCTTTATCTTGATCACCTATTAGATTTTCTTTTGAAACAGAAACATTCTCAAAAGTAACGTCAGAAGCCCTTCTACCATCTACTGTTTTGTAGTTTGTTTTATCCAAACCAGACGCATTGGCGTCAATGATAAAAAGAGATATTCCATTTTCATCAAGTTGAGTACCTGATGTCCTAGCTGAAACTATAATTTGATCTGCAGACGGTCCATTCATCACAACAGATTTATAACCATTAATTATAAAATTATCTCCATCTGCTTTAGCCTCTGTAACAACATCAGATAGATTGAATCTGCTCTGTGGCTCAGCATAAGCCAAAGCTAAATGCATCTCGCCGGCTATGGCTGGTTCTAAAAAGGAAGATTTTTGCTGATCAGACCCATGCTCATCGATTAATCCTCCAGCCATAATAACTGTTTCCAAAAATGGCTCTACTACTAGCCCTTTACCGAAGGCTTCCATAATTAACATTGATTCTATTGCTGAACCTCCAAAACCCCCGCTGTCTTCAGAAACACTAATTCCTAACCAGCCAAGTTCAGCAAATTTTTTCCAATTGTCTTCACCAAAACCTAATTCAGAATTTGACAAAGATTGTCTAGTTTCCCAGTCATATTCTTTTTGAACAAACTGATCGACTTGATCTTGTATTAGTGATTGCTCTTCATTGAATGTAAAGTCCATATTTATAACCCCAGTATTGCTTTTGAAATAACGTTTCTTTGAATTTCATTACTGCCACCGTAAATACTAACCTTTCTGTAATTTAAGTAGTGAGGCATTACAGGTGCAGCGTAATCGGGACCGACAGTCTCATTTGAACCAATTTCATTTTCTAAATAGAAAGGATGGGCATAGTAAGCCAACATCTCAACAAAAAGCTCTGATATAGTTTGTTGTAGTTCTGTTCCTTTAATTTTTAAAATAGACGACTCTGCACCAGGTGATCCACCTTGAGACATGGCCGCTAAAGTTCTGAGTTCAGTAAACTCTGTGGCCGTGAGTTCTATCTCAGTTTCTTCGATCTTATTTCTAAACTGGCTGTCTTCTAGCAATGTACTTTCCCCTAATGGAATTTCTGAAGATAATTCTTTTAAACGTTTTAATTCTCTTTTAAGAGCAGCTATTCCAGCTATACCACTTCTTTCATGAGCTAAAAGAAATTTAGCAATATTCCAACCTTGTCCTTCTTCTCCAACGAGATTTTCAGCCGGTACTTCGACGTTATCGAAGTAAACCATGTTAACCTCATGCGAACCGTCTATAGTAATGATCGGTTTAACTTCAATCCCTGGAGTTCTCATATCAATGAGTAAGAAGCTAATACCTTCTTGTTTAATAGCAGTAGTCTCTGTTCTTACAAGACAAAAAATCCAATCAGCGTGTTGCGCTAAAGTTGTCCAGGTTTTGGTACCATTTACAATATATTTATCTCCGCTTAGTTCTGCTTTGGTTTTTAAAGATGCTAAGTCAGACCCTGAACCTGGCTCAGAATATCCTTGACACCACCAAACGTCACTATTGAGTATTGACGGTAAAAATTTTTCTTTTTGTTCATCTGTTCCGAACGTATAAATTACAGGTGCGCACATTCCCATACCAAACGGGATAGTTGTTGGTGTATTGGCCTTTGCAAGCTCTTCTTGAAGAATGTATTTTTGCGTAACGGAAAGTTCTTCTTGGTTTGTGTATTGACTAGGCCAATTAATGGCAAACCAACCTTTTTGGTTAAGAATCTTTTGCCATCTAACAATTTCTTCTTTCTCTAATGGTATTCTTTTATCTTGTTTTTCTTTGATGTCTTCTGGGTACTCATTCTCTAAAAAAGTAACGACTTCCTGTCTAAAGGTCACATCTGCTTCTGAAAATTTTAAGTCCATTTCATTCCTATTTAATAAAAAAAAAATAATTATACACTTCCATATATAATTTTCTTTTTTTTTACAAAAAAAGCAGACACTAAGTGGTAAAAATAATCACATCTTCTGCGGATGTTTTAGATCTGGGGATTAACTCGTCTCAAAATAATCTATTAATTACCAAAGATGCGCAATCTGCATTACAGCTTATTGAGTATTTTGATGGAGATCCAAATTTTATATTACTTGAAAACTCTGAGTTATTACCCTATGACTTCTTCTCTATGGCTCCAATTATAAGGGCTAAAAGAATTGCAGCATTATCATCTTTATTGAAAAGAAAAGGCGTAACACTGATTTCTTCTATTAATACAATTTTATCTCCACTTCCCCATCCCAGTCATATTTCTCCAATTAACAATATGTCTGTTAATGATCAGTTCAATCCTGAAAAGATTATTCAAGAAATTACTAATTACGGATACGTTAGGGAAGATTTTGTTTCAGAACCTGGTCAATATGCACTTAGAGGTTCAATTATGGATATTTTTTTGACAAGTGGAAAAAACCCCATAAGAATTGAATTTTTTGATAATGCTATAGAAAGTATTAGGACTTTTAATCCTGAATCACAAATAGCTGATGAAAAAATTGATTCATTAAACTTTCTACCCTCTTTCGAATACCCCCTTAATCCTGAAGCTGCTGAGATATTTAAGCAAGAATGGAGAAAAAACTTTGATATTTTTGAAAATGATTCAGAAATTTTCACAAAAGTAATGAGCCTAAAATCTGCTGAAGGTGTTGAAATTTATTTACCCTTATTCTACAAACAGAAGACTAGTATTCTTTCATATCTCAATCATATAGATGAAATATGTGTTCAAAAGCACACAGACATAAAAGCTTATGCATTTGAAGAGCTTATTAAAGAAAGGTACGAAGAATACAGATATGATCTAAAAAGACCTTTGCTTGCACCCGAAGATCTATTCTTAAATTTTTCGCAACTCTCAGAATTTATAAATAAAGATAAGTCCTTTGATTTTGTTAAACCAAATATTGATGAAACTACAGAGATTTCAAATGAATTAGTAAGGAATGAAAAGGCAGATATTTCTTCTTCAAAAATGCCTGATCCTGGTGATTTGGTTGTACATCTTTCACATGGAATCGGAAGGTTTGTGGGTTTAAAACAATTGAATACCTTTGTTGGTACCAGTGATTGTCTTGAAATAAGTTATAAAGACGAAAGTAAAGTCTTTGTTCCTATTGAAAATATGGATCTGGTATCAAAATACTTTGGACCTGATGATAGAGATATAGATTCACTAAATTCAAAAAAATGGAAAAAAAGAAAAGACAAGGCTTTAAAACAAACATTTGATACGGCTGCAGAATTGCTCGAGGTACAAGCCAAGAGGAATGGAAGAGTCGGTTTTGCATTTGACATAGACGAAGAAGAATTTTCAAGTTTTGTAAGTAAGTTTCCTTACAAAGAAACTTATGATCAAAAGAGAACTATTGAAGAAGTTATTGCTGATATGCAATCTTATCAACCTATGGATCGATTGATATGTGGTGAAGTAGGATTCGGAAAAACGGAAGTTGCAATGAGGGCCGCTTTTATTGCAGCACTCAACAATAAACAGACATGTATCCTTGTGCCAACCACACTACTTGCCTCTCAGCACTTTGCGAGCTTTGAGGAAAGATTTCAAGATAGTGGTATTACCATTGCCACTTTATCCAGAAATATTAATCTTAAAGAGAAAGAGAAATTGCTTCTAGGCCTAGGGTCAGGAGAAATTGATATAGTCATCGGTACACATGCCTTGTTACAAGGAAATATAAAATTCAACGATCTAGGTTTATTGATTATTGATGAAGAACATCGTTTTGGAGTCAGGCAAAAAGAAAAAATTAAAACTTTAAAGGAAGAAGTAGAAATACTTAGCCTTTCAGCAACTCCAATTCCTAGATCATTGAATTTTGCTTTATCTGAACTCAAGGATATGTCGATCATTGCCACAGCACCAGATGATAGATTGCCAGTCAAAACTTTTACTTATTCGTTTAATGAAAACTTAATACACGAAGCGATACAAAGAGAAATTTTAAGAGGAGGACAAATTTATTATCTATGCAACGACTTATCTCTGATTCAAGATAGAAGGTTGAGATTAAAAGAAAAGTTTGAAGATCTGGTCATAGAAGTTGTCCATGGACAGTTAAAGCCCAAAGTTATAGAAGAAATTATGTTGAAATTCAATTCAGGTCTAATTGATGTCCTGGTTTGTTCTACAATTATCGAAAGCGGTATCGATGTATCAAACGCAAACACTTTAATTGTAGAAGATGCAGATAAATTTGGTTTATCTCAATTACATCAACTCAGAGGAAGAGTAGGAAGATCAGAAAAACAAGCCTATGCCTATTTTCTGAGATCAAGAAATATAGTAAATAAAAAAACTGCTGATAAAAGATTTGATGCTTTAATGAGTGCTGACTCACTATCAGCAGGTTTTCTTTTAGCGCTAAAAGACCTAGAAATAAGAGGTGCAGGAGAGATTCTTGGATCAAATCAAAGCGGTGTCTTTGAATCAATAGGTTTAGAACTTTACACACGAATGATTAAAAAGGCCTCTGAATTTATTAAAAGCGGAGAAATGGATTTTCAATCACTTGATGAATCACCTGAGATAAATATAAGTGTAAATTGTTTTATACCTGAAGGTTATCTTCCAGATATTAACGTTAGACTTTTAATGTATAACAAGATTGCTTTAGCAGAAACAAATGAAGATTTAAAAAATATCCAAATTGAAATGATTAATAGATTTGGTTTGTTACCAAACGAAGTCAAAAATTTCTTCTTACAGGCTGAATTAAAGATAGCCGCCGAAAACTTTTCTATTAAAAAAATTAACTTCAATAAAAATAAAATCAACATTTCTTATAAAAAAGAAGAATTAAATACTTCCTTTTTTAATGATGATAAATTAGAAGATAAAGTAAAAATGACTATGGATGTAATACAAGCTATAAATAAAAATGCTTCTTAAGTTATCCTTATTGCTAACTTTGATAGCACAAGGGGTTTATGCAAAGAGTTCTGAAGAATACATCCAACTATTTATGGGGCAAGATCAACCAGATCTCATAAAGATAGATTTCTTGGTGATACAAAATCTGACGATCGAAGAAGTTGATCTTAAAGAAAAATGGAGAAATTTAGAAGAATTTAGTTTTTCTGAAGAATTAATACAGCTTAAAGAAGAACCCACTACATTAGTTACTTTAGTTGAAAACGATATAAATGATTTTGCACTACCAGATATACAAATTAAATCTTTAACTAATTCTGATATTAGTAATGTTGAAAAGAGCGAGCTCAAGACCCCTCAACCATTCCTTTTTGAGAGAATACCGTTTCAAAAAAGAATGATAGATATTGAGGCAAATCTCAACAGAAGTCGTGACTATAGGGTTGTTTATTACAATTCCTGGTATCAGCCAGCAGTTTCAAAAGAAATCTCTATGCCTATTTTTATAGAAGCAATAAAAAAGGACAAAAAGATTTACGGAGAAATTAATGTCTATAGGGAAAGATTCATTCACCTAGATTCTAGAATCAGATTTTCTCAAGTCACTGAGAGGATAGATCCTGGTGATAAAAAACCTAATTTAGTTGATTTTCAAAAACTTCTTAAAAAACAAAAACAAAACAAAGATGATTCAGAAGCTACAGATAACTATTGGATGGACACTATCTTTAATACTGTGAAAGTTAACTTTCAATACTTGGAAAATTTTATATCTTTAGATAGTTTAGATATTGCACCAGTAATTCCAGCGGAACGTATTTACAAGTATCAGGACTTGTATGAAATAGACAAGGAAGTAAAGTTAGAACCAGAAATATTTAATTATGTAGATCATCCTTATTTTTCGATCTTAATAAGAGTAAAGGAGATATCTAACTAAATTCTAATTTTTTAACCAGGCTCTTCTCTAATTGTTCTAAGATTTGCTTTTGCTCACCTGTTGCTTCAATAAGCATCGAACGTGTTTTATCTAGAGTTTTTTCTAAGGAGGGCCAGGGTCCCTTGTCATAAAGTCTTTGATTAAGAAAATTCTGATATCTATCTAAAGTTTCTGTCGACACAGATTCAGGATTATTGACACAAACTAACCTTTCAGCGAGCTCTTTGTAACGGTTATCTTCAAATCCATCAAGAACCCTAGAACGTTCTTCCCAAGGTAAAGTGTGAAATCTTTCCATCCATAAGTCATCTGCATCAGAAGGAAAGCCTGAATACACAGTTTGTTCTAGATGTTTAGGTGGCGGGTAGTTAATTTGATTGTTTGCTAACAGTTCACTTACTCTTGTTTGTAATTTAATATTTTCTCTTACTTTATGTGCTCTTTCGACAAGCTGTTCATAAGGTATGTCTAAATACTTTTCTACATCAGGTATTTGATCAGAGGCCATTACTGGTAAACTTTTATTGATTCTTACCTTTCTTATAGCTGTTCCGCTATTTCCAATCTGCTCAAGAAGTTCAGCATCAGTTAAATCGTCTAATTGATCGGGATCAAAGTATAGATCCGCTACGGCAACTTCATTATTCATCTTAGGATTTTGACCGCAATATGTAACCGGATAAGTAAATTTCTTTCTCCTTACAACTTCACCTATCATCGCAAAGGGATCTGATTGCAGTATCTCTAAATTACCTGTTTTAGAGGATCCTTTGATAGAAGCTCGCCAGACTGGGCTAGCCTTCTCCAAAATTAACTTAGCAATTTCGTGCATTTGTACGCAGTCGGCAAGGGCATCATGAGCATTTTCAATTTCTATAGAGTTTGCGTCAGACCAATCAGTAAGTTTCATACTAATAGCCCCTTCATCGAAGATTGGTAAATTTAAGCTATCTGGAAAAAAGTTTGCAACTAACTGTAATGTGCTAAGCATATCTAAACGGGATGCGCCTAATGTATTGGTTATGTATAGAGGTAGTAAGTTCCAGAAAAATTGCCTCCGAAATAATTCTTCATCAAATCTATGGCCGTTATAAGTTATGTAAACTGGATTCCTTCCTTTAGACCATTCTAGCCAGGTCGATCGAAGCAGACGCATCATTTCATAATGAGACATAGCATCATCCCTGAGGGATTCAACTTTTTTATGCACTAAGTATGCTTCTGGAGAAGGTACAATCCAAGGCAGCAGCTGACAGCCGATATCTTGTGAATTTTCTTGATTTAATGATTCGTCAGTTAATAATGAGCCAATTTGTATTATTTGAGAAAAATTAATATCTAGACCTGTGGTCTCAGTGTCTGTGAATATATAACAAGAATCTGCGTTTAGTTGAGACATGCCCTATTTATAGTAAGCGTTTTCTCTTTGACTATGATCAGTAATGTCCTTAACATTTTTTAAACCCTCAACTTGTTCAAGTAATGTCTTCTCAACACCATCTTTAAGAGTGAGGTCGACCATACCACAACCTTGGCAACCTCCTCCAAACTGAAGAATGGCGGTCTCTTCATTTACAACCTCAATCAATGAAACTTCTCCGCCATGAGAGGCAAGTCCGGGATTTATCTCTGAATAAAGCACATAGTTAATCTTATCTTCAATTGAAGCACCTTCACTTATCTGAGGAAGCTTGGCATTAGGAGCTTTGATAGTGAGAGTTCCACCAAATTTATCTGGAGAATAGTCAACTTCAGCGTCTTTTAAAAAGTCTATAGATTTTTCTTCAAGGTAAAGGATAAATTTAAATTCTTCTATGATCATATAATCTGAGAAATCTTCGTCATCTTTTGCATAAGCAATACACGTTTCTGCTCGAGGAGTTCCTGGTTCAGACACAAATATTTTTATACCTGAAGTATCTTCTTCTTGATTGGATAAGAGATCAGCTAAATACTCTTGTGCTGAAGGTGTGATATTCATTTCTTCCATATGTTCATTCTATCAAATTTATTTAGGGTTTATTAGATGTGATAAAATTAAGCTCAGGGGTGAAGCAATTGAGCTTACTACTAAATATCTGAGACCGAATCTTGATTAAAACTTCAAAAGAGGCCTACGAAAGACAGTTCAAAAATAAAAAAATATTATTTGATCAACATTTCTCATCAATAGCGCCAATTGAATTTTTTAAATCGAATTATAATAGCTTTAGATACAGGGCAGAATTTAGCTTATCAAAATTTAGTAATGCTTATTCTTATGTAATGACTCTGAACGGCAAAAAAGAAAGAATAGACTTCTTTCCAATAGCCAGTAAGAAAATTCAAGAATTAATGCCCCACCTCCTTTCATATATAGACAATAATTCGATAATTTCAGACAAATTATTTCAAATAGAATTTCAATCATCACGTAATAACGAAGCTATGGTGAGTCTTATTTACCATAAAGAACTTGATGACAATTGGCACAAAGCCCTATCAGAGGTCGTAACAGATTTAGATGTATCGATTATAGGAAGGAGTAAAAAACAACAAATAATTATTGGTAATAATTATATTACTGAGAATTATAAGTATCAGAATAAAGAGTTCTCAATAAGACTCTATGAACAGTGTTTCAGTCAAACAAACCCATATATTTGTGATGATATGCTGGATTGGGTAACTAGATATTCTCCTAAAATCAAAGAAGATATTATGGAACTTCATTGCGGACTTGGAACCTTTACTATTCCGCTTAGTAATTTATATACAAAAGTCTTAGCAACTGAAAATAGCAGACCAAGCATAAAAGCTCTGAAAGAGAATATAGAATTAAATTGTAGGAATAATATATTCTTTGCCAGGTTATCTGGAAAGGAAACTATCGAGGCCTATAAGAAGATTAGACCCTACAGAAGGTTGTCTTCCATAAATCTTGACGAATTCAACATAAATACAATTTTCTTAGATCCCCCCAGAGAGGGTTTAGATCAATTTACTAGAGAAAATATAGTCCATATGGAAAATATCATTTATGTTTCTTGTGGTTTTGAATCTTTTAAGAGAGATTTACAGAGCCTCCAAAAAACTCACAAAATAATAAATTTAGCCATGTTTGATCAATTTCCTTACACAGATCACATAGAGTCTGGTGCGATCCTTAAGAAAATAGCACCAGTGTAATTTCTATATTTTTGCTTCTAATTCAGGAAGCGCATCAAACAGATCTGCAACTAAACCGTAGTCAGCTACTTGAAAAATTGGTGCCTCTTCATCTTTATTGATTGCAACAATTACCTTACTGTCTTTCATGCCTGCAAGATGCTGGATTGCACCAGAAATTCCTACAGCAATATAAAGATCAGGAGCAACGATTTTACCAGTTTGGCCCACTTGCATATCGTTGGGAACAAAACCAGAATCAACAGCTGCTCTAGATGCACCGATTGCGGCGCCTAATTTATCTGCTATTCCATTAAGAAGACTAAAATTATCTCCATTCTGCATTCCTCTGCCTCCAGATATAACCACATCAGCAGCAGTTAATTCAGGTCTATCAGATTCAGCTATTTCTTCTTTAACAAATGACGAGACACCTGCATCAGTATCATTATCAATTGCTGAAATAGAGGCAGAGCCCCCACTGGCTTCACAAGCATCAAATCCTGTAGTTCTAACGGTTATAACTTTGACTGAATCGGTACTTTGTACCGTGGCAATACAATTACCAGCATATATTGGCCTTTCAAAAGTATCCTCAGAGATAACTGCACTTATATCTGATATTTGGGAGACATCTAATTTTGCGGCTACTCTAGGCATAAAGTTTTTTCCGCTTGTAGTAGCTGGAGCAAGGATATGTGAGTACCCTTCTGCGAGCTCTACAACTAAATTCCCTAGATTTTCAGCAAGGCTATTTTTATAAGTCTCTTTATTCGCTAAGAGCACTTGACCCACTCCTGGAACTTGTGACGCTGAGTCAGCCACTGAATCGCAATCGGTACCTGCAACAAGAATGTCAATCTCGCCACCAATGGCCATACCTGCGGCTACAGTATTGAGTGTGGCTGTTTTTAGTTCTGAATTATCGTGTTCTGCAATAACTAATATACTCATGAAATCACCTTTGCTTCGTTTTTTAATTTATCAACTAATTGGTCAATGCTTTCAACCATTATCCCAGCTGCTCTTTCAGGTGGAGGACTAACTTTGAGAGTATTTTGTCTAGGAGTCAAATCTAAACCTAAATCAGCAGACTGAAGAATTTCTAGAGGTTTCTTCTTAGCTTTCATTATATTTGGAAGAGAAGCATATCTAGGTTCATTTAACCTAAGATCAGTAGTAACTATCGCAGGTAAGCTTAAGGATAAAGTCTGCAAACCACCATCTATTTCTCTAGTAACTTGTACTTTTCCATCTTGCAAATCAACTTCAGAAGCGAATGTTCCTTGAGGTAGGTCCAACATGGCAGCCAACATCTGTCCTGTTTGATTAGAATCACCATCTATAGCTTGTTTTCCTAAAATTATAAGATCAGGGTTTTCTTTTGAAACCACCTCTTTAAGAGCTTTAGCAACTCCAAGGGGTTCTACCGCTTCCTGAGTCTCAACTAAAATAGCTCTATCAGCACCCAAAGCCAAGCAAGTTCTCAGTTGTTCTTGAGAAGCAGAATCACCAACAGATACCGCAATAACCTCCTCCGCATTTCCAGCTTCTTTTATTCTTACAGCTTCCTCAATAGCTATTTCACAAAATGGATTGATAGCCATTTTTGCATTGCTAAGATCTGGACCACTTTCATCAGATTTTGCTCTGACTTTTACGTTGTAATCTACAACTCTTTTAACAGGTACGAGAATCTTCATACTATTTTCCTTCTATGGTAAAATTTAATGTGCGTATTCTATAACTGCTGCCCCTCTCAATACAAATAAATATAAAGTATGGAAAATATCGAAAGAGAATCAATGGAGTATGATGTAGTCGTTGTTGGTGCTGGACCAGCTGGACTATCGACTGCAATCAGGCTTAAGCAATTAGCTAATGAACAATCAAAAGAGATGTCCATTTGTGTGGTAGAAAAAGGATCTGAGGTAGGCGCGCATATATTGTCAGGAAATGTATTTGATCCTAAAGCACTTAATGAGCTGATACCTGATTGGAAAGAACTCGGAGCACCGCTTAATACTCCCGTCAAAAAAGACTCAGTAAGGTATTTACTTAATGAAAAGTCTAATTTTTCTATACCAACCCTTTTTGCTACTACCTTTAAGAACCATGGAAACTATATTATGAGTTTAGGTAATTTCTGTAGATGGATGTCGGAATATGCAGAAGGTTTAGATATTGACATTTTCCCAGGATTTACAGCTTCCGAGCTTATTTTCCAAAATGATCAAGTAGTGGGTATTGCTACTGGAGACATGGGTATTGATTCAGCAGGAGAAAAGAAAGCCTCGTTTGAGCCTGGTATTAATCTTCTAGCAAAGTACACAATTCTCTCTGAAGGTTGTCGCGGTCATCTTGGCAAACAAATAATAAAAAAGTTTGAACTAGATTCAGAAAGCGATCCCCAACACTATGGAATAGGATTTAAAGAAGTTTGGGATTTAGATCCACAGCTTCATGAAGAAGGTCTTGTTGTACACACTATGGGATGGCCAGCTGCTAAGGGAGTGCTTTCCGGATCTTATCTATATCATGGTGAAAATAATCAAGCTTTCTTGGGTTATATAGTCCCATTAGATTATGACAACCCACATATCAGCCCTTTCGATGAATTCCAACAGTGGAAACATCAGTCTTCAATACAAAAATATTTGAAAGGTGGAACACGAACAGCTTATGGAGCCAGAGCCTTAATAAAAGGTGGACATCAGTCTATGCCCAAAATGCATTTCCCTGGCGGGATGCTAGTAGGAGATGATGCAGGCACCATGAATTTTCCAAGGATTAAAGGCACTCATACTGCAATGAAATCAGGAATGATAGCCGCAGAGAGTCTTTTTGAAGAATTTTACAAAGAAAGTCCAAAAGCTGACGTAGACAGTTTTTCAGAAAATCTTAAATCTTCATGGTTAGAAACTGAGCTGCACAAAGCCCGTAACTTCTTACCATTTACACACAAATACGGAACTCTCTTAGGTGTAGCATTAGCTGGAGTTGATCAATTGATATTTAGAGGTAAATTACCCTTTACTCTGCATCACGACACTCCAGATCACGAGTGTCTAAAAGAGGCTTCTGATATGCCTGAAATAAATTACCCTAAACCAGATGGTGAAATTAGCTTCGACAAGCTTTCATCAGTCTTTCTTTCAAATACAAATCATGAAGAAGACCAGCCTTGTCATTTAGTGTTATCGGATCCGTCTATACCTTTGAGTGTTAACTTACCTAAATACGATGAACCTGCTCAGCGTTACTGTCCAGCAGGAGTTTATGAAATTGTTGAAAAGGATGGTGAAAAACAATTTCAAATCAATGCTCAAAATTGTGTTCATTGTAAAACTTGTGACATAAAAGATCCTTCACAGAATATAAATTGGGTTACGCCAGAAGGCGCAGGTGGCCCGAATTATCCAAATATGTAATAAAATCAAATGTTTACAGAACCCAAAATTAATTAAAAAAAATGCAATTTTTTTTAAAAAAAGGGTTGCAAAAAAAGAAAAAGAGTGTAATATACATTGTTACCTATCAGACCGACTTGGAAACAACTCGAGACGAAGAAGAGAGAGAAAGATAGGTTAGAGAACGAAAGGTGAAAGCACTAGAGGGAAGCTAGCAAAAAGAACTCTAGACCACCAAGGCAGGAAGAGAAACCGGCCAAGGAGCTAAACAGAATCTCGGTTTAGACACTTTCGAACTCGAACTAAGACAGAGCCTCGGCTCTGTTTTTTTTTGGCTACTGCAATTGATAAAATTTGCCTGAACTAAAGACTCCGTAAACCCCTTCTATCTCTTCGGATATATCCACCAACTTGTAAAAGACGTTTCTTGATAATAGAGCTTCTAAGTTTCTCCTTACCAAAACATAAGGTGATGGTTCATCATTAATTGTTTTACTTTCAACTCTTAATGGATGATTTTCATTAAGCTCAAAAATTTCATCAGTATTTGTTTTAAAAGTGATAATTTGTTTTTCATTTTTAACAGTTATTTCAAAATCAACTATCACAAATGGCTTATCTTCAACTTCAATTTGAATCTTCTCAACTGGAGTGACTAAAAAATAACCTTCTTCATCGAGCCTTAGTACACGACTAAATAAGTTGACCATCCTTTGTCTTCCAATTGGAGAATTCATAAAGTACCATTTACCCGATCTATCTATTCTCATAGATACATTTTCACATAGAGGCGGATTCCAATCTTCTACAGGAGGAAATGTATCTTCATCTAATTTAGATAGCTCTGAAAATATGGATGACAGACTTTTATTGTTCATTGAAATTGAAATACATTTCCTAGTAGTTGCAACGCAATTATAACCAGAATCAAACCCAGAAACTTCTCAAAGATTGTAAAGAACTTTAAGAATTGCGATTTGAAAACATTACTCGTAAAAATATATGAAAGTAATGAAAACCATATAAATGTTGCAAAAGCCATATAGAGACCGTAAAGCATTAAATTTTCTTGTGTCTGACTATTCAAAACAACTCCGAATAAAGTAATAAAAAATAATAAAGCTTTTACGTTTGTAATATTTGTTATTAATCCTGCAACAAAACCTCCGGTATAACTCCATTTATTGTCATCTATTTGCTGCTGATTAAAATTTGATGCGTAGATCATAGATGTAATACCTAGATATAAAAGATAAATAGAGCAAATTAACTTGAGAGAGAATAAATAAGAATCATTTGAAGCAATAAAGAATAAAATTCCAGTTACAGCTAAAAATGAATGAAACAATATTCCAATCCCGATACCGCCTGAACTCCATAAAGCAACTCGCCTTCCATATCTTATGCTTTGCCTAGTTATCAAGACATAGTCTGGTCCAGGGCTCATCACGGCAAAAAGGTGCAATAAAACTACTGTGATAAATTCATTCATACAAAAGTTGGCTCTACCTCCAACTGAAGACCTGTTTTTGAGTATATATCTTTAATAATTTCATTAGATAACGTAACTATTTCTTCTCCAGAAGTTTCTTCGTAAGTTATTAAAACAAGAGAATGTTGTTCTGAAATACCTAAACTTCCTCTCCGAAACCCCTTCCATCCAAATTTTTCAATAAGGTGCGCAGAAGAGATTTTTACAATATCATCTTGCTCGAATATTTGAATATCTGAAGGAAGTTTTAATTTTTTTAATTCCTCTTTTTTCAAATAAACATTCTTAAAAAAACTTCCTACATTTGGTTGTTTAAGATGGTTTGGTAAAACCCTCGTACGTATTTTTTTAACGGTATTAAATATATCGACAGGTTTTAGGTTTTTTTCATTCAATCCATCTTTTGATATCTGTTCTTTCAGAGAATCATAAGAAAGGTTGAGTTTGGGTTCATTATTTAATTCAAAGGTCACAGATAATATAAATAACTCAGGCTTTTCCTTAAAAACACTGGAGCGATAATTAAAATTACAATCTTTTTGACTGAAAGTTCCTACTTTATCCTTATGAAAATCATAGAAAGTTACTTCTTTTATGTAAGTACCAATTTCAGAACCATAAGCACCGATATTTTGGATAGGACCTGCACCTACTGTACCGGGTATTAATGCCAAGTTCTCTAAACCATACTTTTTATTTTTTACCGTCCATTCCACAAAATCATGCCAATTTTCCCCGCTTGAGACCTTAATGGTGAAACTATCCAGTAATTCAATTCCTTTGATTTGATTTTGAATTACAAGGCCATCGAAGGTATCGGTAGGAACAATATTGGTACCCTCACCCAATAATAAAAAAGGAATATTTTTACGAGAAATAAAAGAACGAATCTCTTGTGTATCTTTAAAATCTGATATTTCGCAATAATATGAAGCTATTTCTTTAATATTTAATGTGCATATCTCTGCAAGAGGAAAATTCCTTTTAAAGTTCATCCAATCAATTTGGCTAATCGTCTTGCCTCTTGAAGATCTGCCTCTGTATCAACCCCAAGATGGAATTTACTACAAGATTCTAAGGCATAAATCTTTTCTCCGTTATCCATTGCACGCATCTGCTCTAAATTTCTTTCTATTTCGTTTTTGCTTTGCTTCCAACTTACGAAAGACCTCAAGAAATGAACTGTGTAGCCGTAAATACCTAAATGTTTTTTGGCATGTTTGGGGTTTAAATGATTAATATCTCTAGAGAAGTCATTTACTAGATCATCTAAGTCAATCCATATCTTAACTACGTTATGATCTAGAATTTCTTGCTTTCTTAGTTTAGAAAATAAAGTGACCATATTAGCTTGTTTTAAGTATGCTAAATTAGCTAAATTATCTATATCATTTGGATCTATAAAAGGCTCATCTCCTTGCACATTTATTACCAACTCATCATCATTTAATTGCAATATATTACAAGATTCGGCCAATCTATCGGATCCTGTTTGATGATTACTGTTTGTCATTAAAGATTCAACATCGAGTTGTTTACAGTGATTGTCTATTTCTTTTGAATCAGTTGCCACGTGAACAGAATCAGCATTACTTTTTTTTGCCTGCTCTACTACCCTTTGAATAAGAGTCTTGCCTTCAATTTCTTTTAAAGGCTTATTAGGCAATCTAGTTGATCCGAGCCGTGCAGGTATAATAACTCTAAACTTCATCAGAGAGCTTTCTTGCCTCGTCAGGTAACATTACGGGAATGCCATCTTTGATGGGATAAGCAAGATTGCTTTCCTTGCAGATAAGCTCATCTCCAATTTGTTCTAAAGGTCCCTTAGAGACTGGACACACTAAAATATCAAGTAATTTCTTATCTAATTTATTCATTAATTTTAGATAGTTTAAGTTTAGTTAAAATTTCGTCAGCCAAATTTTCATCTTCAAATTTAGCTTCTATAGATAGATACCAAAGGTTTTTATTTTTCATCTCTAAACATCTAACTGCATCTTTTTCTGTCATTATGACAGGTAAAGAGTCGCCGAAGTCTAAATCTTCTTCGGAAAACTGATAGTGATCTGGAAAACTATGATGTATTGGGTTGAGACCTAAGCTAGACAAGGTTTTGTAAAATTTAGCAGGATTCCCAATTCCAGCCACTGCATGGACATTCTTTGATAAAGGCCAGGAATCAGCATTAAATCTTTTGTTGTCTGAAATCCTTGCCCACTCTATAGGGTGATAATTCATCAAGTAATTTTTATGCTTGGTTTGCAAGTCTATTATTTTCGAGGAGTTAATAATGAAATCTACATTCTCTACTCTTTCTAAAGGCTCTCTTAAAGGCCCGGCAGGCAAACAAAGTCCATTTCCTATACCTCGATTTCCATCAAAAATTGCAATCTCAACGTCTCTGTCCATCTTGTAGTGCTGAAGGCCATCATCACTTATGATTATGTCTGTATCGGTTTCTTCAAGCAGCTTACTTATTGCAGAGGTTCGATTAGAAGATATGCAAACTGGTCTTAGGGTATTTTTATAAATAATAAGAGGTTCATCACCACTAATCTTAATGGGCGTTGCGTCATCGACAATCTGAGGTATGCGCGGCGAAGAGCCACCGTACCCTCTACTCACTATTCCTGGCTTAAAACCTTTCCTCTCTAAAGTTTTAGCTAACCAAATTACCATCGGGGTTTTTCCAGTTCCGCCCACAACAATATTACCCACCACAATCACAGGCACATCGGGCTTCCAAGATAATTGGGGTTGATTTATAAATTTGTCTCTTCTATGTTTAGCAGCAAATTTAGTTATTAATGATAGAGGCCAAAGTAGCCATAGCCATAATTTCTTTTGATACCAGCTTTGTTCAATAAAGCTTACTGAAGATAAGTCGTTTAGATCTTCTTCTAAATATTCTATAGGTAAAGTTTTTTTCTTTAATTCAGAAGGGTCGTCTTTAAACTGATTTTTATGTAATTCTGCATAATGACCATCATTAGAGATTAAATTTTGATGACTCCCCATTTCTACTATATTTCCTGACTCTAGCACCACAATTTTGTCCGAACTTTCTATAGTTGATAATCTATGAGCTATGACGAGCGTAGTTCTATTCTTTGTTAATTCTTGCAATGCATCTTGTATATAATTTTCTGATTCAGAATCTAAAGCCGATGTAGCTTCATCTAAAATAAGAATTGGGGCATCTTTTAGTATCGCTCTAGCAATTGCTATTCTCTGTCTTTGACCACCAGATAGAAGTACTCCATCGTCTCCTGCTATGGTGTCATAACCGTCAGGAAGTGCTTCAATGAATTCATCAGCATTTGCCTTTTTGGCTGCATCTTTAATCTGCTCAAGGTCTCTCTCTTCTGAGCCGTAATTTATATTATTAGCTATGGTGTCATTGAATAAAGTAATGT
>CACFXJ010000017.1:0-27614 GCA_902570225.1 uncultured SAR86 cluster bacterium | reverse complement strand
TAAACCCATAATCTAATAACCTTCTATTGTCGGTTAGTCTGGATTTTTCTGTAGCACTCTTCAAAGTAACAGCGATAAGCCTTGTGTCATTTCTAACTCCTGAGGAAACCAAGCAGTATCCTGCACTTTCAGTATGTCCGGTCTTAACACCATCTATTGAATCATCCTGCCAAAGCAAACTATTTCTATTTCTTTGCCTAATCTCATTATAGGTAAAATACTTTTCGTTATATAAAGCGTAATGATCTGGAAATTTATCTATAAGATTCTTAGTTAATAGGGCTAAGTCTCTGGCAGAAGAGAAATGCTCTGGATCAGGCCATCCACTTACATTTATAAATTGTGTGTTTTCCATGCCTAGCTCTTCTACATAAAGCTGCATCAATTCTACAAATCCTTCTTCAGAGATAGCAACATGCTCAGCTATAGCACAACTGGCGTCGTTACCAGACTGTATTACCATTCCCTTCATAAGATCAGATAATAAAACCCTTGTCCCCTCTCTTATAAACATTTTCGAACCGCCCTTTCTCCAGCAGTTTTCACTGATTAAGACTTCATCGTCTAGGCTAATAAAGCCTTTAGATATTTGATCTGCAGCCACATAACCAGTCATAATTTTTGTGATACTTGCTGGCTCTATTCTTACATCAGCTTCTTTTTCAGCCAGCACTCTGCCTGATACAGAGTCTATTAAAATATAATTGGAAGCATTCAAGGATGGTGGTTTGGGAATAAAACTCTCCTCTGAATAACTCCAACTACTTAAAGTAGAGAATAAAATTGCTGCTAAAAGTAAAGGGATTTTAATTGTATGTTTCATTTTATAAAAATTCAGATAGTGCATTGCTAAACTCAAATACAGCCATCACATAAAGTTTGCTTCGATTATATCTTGATATAGATTGGTAATTATCGAACCCAAGCCAATATTCGTACCCTTCATTGAGGTCTAGCGATATTGGAACAAATTTCAAGTTGTTAGGAATAGCTTCAGTGGTCGATAGTCCGAATTTTTCAAGCTCTATACTTGTCATATATGGTTTGAAAGAAGATTTGATCGGTTGAATTTCTTCTAAAGGATATGCTTTTATTGCTACTGGAGTATCAGGCTTCCATTTTCCTTTCTTATTGAGGAAATTTGCAACACTTCCTATCGCATCAACAGGATTATTTAAAATATCTCTTACACCATCATTATCAAAATCTACAGCGTAGTCCCTATAGCTATCGGGCATGAATTGACCATATCCCATAGCACCAGCTATGGAACCTTTTATTGCTTCAGGATCGAAATTTTCTTCCCGACTAAGAAGAAGAAATTCTTCAAGTTGAATTTTAAAGAATTTAGACCTGCGCGGGTAATCAAAAGCAAGAGTTGATAAAGAATCAATTACCTTGATATTTCCTTTAATTCTTCCGTATCTTGTTTCAATTCCAATGATTGAAGCAATGATTTCAGCAGGAACACCATATATCTTCTCAGCTCTCTTTAAATCTTTTTCAAACCTTCCTATGAATTCCTGTCCAGCAGAAATCCTGGAATCATTAACCATGATTCCTCTATATCTCTCCCAAGTCATTGTCCCTTCAGGTTGTTTATTCATTATCCTAACCACTTTGTCTTGATATTCAGCGTTTTTGAAGACGCTGGTTAGATAAGTTTTATCGTAGCCATGTTTTTCACTCATGTAATCAATAAACTCGACTGTCTCATCTTTTAAAGAATAGTCGGCAAATATGGACTGAGAAATGAACAAAGCCATTATTGGAATAAGATATACTTCTTTTAATTTCATAAATGAGGTCTCTTTGCAGAAAGAATAACTCCAAATGCTAGTAAATGCACAACTATTGAGGTCCCTCCTTGACTGACTAAAGGCAAAGGAACTCCAACTACTGGAATTATACCTATAACCATGGAGACATTAATTAAAATAAATAAGAGAAAAATAAAACCTAAAGAACTGCACGCTAACCTCTCGAAGTTAGATTGAGCTGCAAAACCTATTTTAAAAATTCGCCAAATAATAATTGCATAAACAAAAAATAAAAGTCCAATTCCAAGAAGCCCGAACTCTTCTCCCACCACGGAGAAAATAAAGTCCGAATGACTTTCTGGAATAAAATTTAACTGACTTTGAGTACCTTCTAAATATCCTTTGCCAAAAAAACCTCCTGAACCTATAGCAGTCTTCGATTGGGCTATATTCCATCCATCACCAAGAGGATCAACATTACTATCAAAATAAGTCAAAACTCTTTGTTTTTGATAGTCTAATAAGTTAGCCCATATGAGTGGCGCGGATACAAGGGCCAATCCTAAATATGCAATTATTATTTTATATGGCAGGCCCGCTAGATAAATTGGTATTAGTCCCGAGGTTAAAACAATTATGGAGGTTCCTAAATCGGGCTGCTTGAATACCAAAAAAGAACATATAAATGCAGCCAATGTTGTGTAGAACCAATCCAATAATTGAACCGGGGATTCCTTACGGCATAAATACGCTATTAATGATAAGGGTAGAATCAATCGAATGATCTCTGAAGGTTGGAAAGAGAAAAAACCAAGGTCAATCCATCGACTAGTTGAGTAACCGCTTGCTGGAAAAAGAAGAACATAAACTAAGAGAAAAAGACCTATCCAATAAGAGTGCATTAAAAGATTTTTATAGGAATCTGGTTTCTGGTGAGAAATAAAGGTCATTAGTATTAATCCGGAGAATATATAGACTGACTGACGAATGACCATAGAAATTGATTGTCCACTCGAGCTGTATAACATTGCCAAACCAAAAATAAGAATAGATAGAAGACATACATACAAAATAATGTCTTTGAATATGTACTTAATGGGATTGTAACCAGAGGATAATGGCTTATTAATAGAATAATCTAGCGGATTACGGTTACTCATTGTCCTAACAGGTTGATTTGATGTTGCTCAATCAATTTTTTGGCAATTGGAGCTGCTACTGCACTTCCAGATTCACCATTCTCTACAATAACGACGACAACTAAATTGGGATTTGGTACTGGCCCATAGCTTGCAAACAAAGCGTGGTCTCTGTCTCTAATATTCTTCCTTACTCCCTCATACTCCTCTCTTACAGTTAGTTCCTGATCAATCAAACTTACGATTTGTGCAGTTCCAGTTTTTCCTGCAATAGATATCCCATTTTCTTCATAGATATTATGAGCAGTTCCATTCCAAGAATTAATTACTGACATCATTGATTTTTCTATAGACTCCCAATGCCTCTCATTCCTAAGTTGAACTTCCATGAGAACTTCAGGTTTAAATTTAGTGAATTGATTACCGCTTATGAGTTTAGGTCGGAATATCTTTCCTCTAGTTGCTATAGCGGAAATGGATACAGCAAGCTGCAAAGGTGTTGAAGTTATGTAGCCTTGACCTATTCCAATATTAATAGTGTCGCCAACAAACCAAGACTCACCTATGTTGCCCAACTTCCAACTTCTGGTTGGCAGGATACTGCTTGATTCATTATACAAATCTATACCGCTCAAGCCTCCAAATCCAAATTTAGCTAAAAATTCAGAAATCCTATCTATGGTTAATTGGGAGGCTAATTGATAAAAATAAACATCAGATGACTCGACAATGGCTTTATTAAGATTTACTTTCCCGTGTCCATCTTCCTTCCAGCCTCTGTATTTTCTTCCATCCTCCTTTAATTGAAAAAACCCATTATCTTCTATGATGGTTTTTTCATTAATAATCTGTTCTTCTAAACCAAGTAATCCGATAAAAGGCTTGATAGTTGAGGCCGGAGGATAAGAGCCTGAAATAGCTCGATTGAAGAAAGGCGCATCTTCAATAAAAGAATCGTCAACTGATTTTCCATTTTCTGAGCCATTCAGTACATTAGGATTGTAATCTGGAGAACTGACTAAAGCTTTTATAAATCCAGTATTGGGGTCCATTGCAACGACTGCACCTCTCCTTCCATTAAGCGCTTCTTTAGCTATTTTCTGTAGTTTAAAATTTAGGCTTAAGCTTATATTGAGAGGTCTTATCGGATCTGTCCTTTCAATTTCTCTTAATTTATTTCCATAGACATCAACTTCTATAGCACTTTTCCCAACAGAACCTTTTAAGGACTCTTCGTAAACTTTTTCTATACCTACCTTGCCAATATATGAATCAGCTGGATACTCCTTCTTTGACAAAGAAAGCCTCTCCTCTCTATCAATGGGACCAAGATGGCCTACTACATGGGAGAATAGGCTCTGATGAGGCAAGTACCTCCTTAAATTTGTACCAAGCTCTAAGTTAACTAATGCGTTTTTGTGCAGTTCATACTTGGCTAGTTCTTTGACAGTTAAATCTTTTGCTAACCAAATTTTTTGACCTTCTTTAGTTTCATCTGACACAAAAAAATTTCTTTTTTCTTCAAGAACATCTCTAAATAAAACTTCAATTTGATCTTTAGATGATTCAAGAAACTTATTTCTGATAAAGATTCCTTGAGTAACTATATTTTCAGCAATAATTGTTCCATCTTCTAAAGTGATAAGGCCTCTTGATGGGTATATAGGTATCTCAATTATTCTATTTTTTTCTGATTCAACCTTATAACTATCTCTTTCTATGATAGTTAATTGAAATAATTTAAATGAACTGGACAGGATCAATATAAATAGAATCACAAAAATTACTTTTGACCTATTCTTCAGAGAATGAACTGCTGGTTCATCTTTTCTTATATCCTGAATTGTTCTCATAAATTTACTTATGATAAGGATGATTCTGTGTGATAGACCAAACTCTATAAATCTGTTCTAAAGCCAGTACAGGAACCATTGAATGTGGAAAAGTTAATTTGGATAAAGATAAACAAAAGTCAGATTTTTTTATTAATTCACTCCCCAAACCATCTGGGCCGCCAATCAATATAGATAAGTCTCTTGCGTTTGAAATCCAATTGTCAAAATGAAATCTTAATTTCTCGGTACTCAAGCTCTGACCTTCTTTATCCAATGTTATAACGAAATCATTTTTCTTTAATTTTGAAGATAGTAACGCACTCTCTCTTTGGACAATGTCTGAAACATTATAGTTCTTATTTCTATTGAGAGGCTTCACTCCAATCCAATTTATATTGATAGATTTATTGAATTTAGATTCGTATGATTGAAAAGCCTTTTGAGCCCACTCTGGTCGACTAGATTCAATGCAAATGAAATTAATTTTCATTAAAGCTCAGGATCCCATAAGCTTTCTAAATCATAAAATTCTCTAGCTTCAGAAGACATGAGATGGATTATTACATCTCCTGCATCGACCAATAACCAATCATCACCTCCCTGACCTTCTATTTTTATGCCTGGAATATTGATTTCTTTGAGTCCTTCGATAACTCTCTCACTCATCGCTGTTATATGCCTATTAGATGTGCCGGAGGCTATCACCATATAGTCCGTTAAAGAACTTATCTTGGTCACATCAATGGCGACCGGATCTACTGCCTTGATATCTTCAAGGCTATTGATGATTGTTTTTTTTAAATTCTTAGTCATTTATCTTTTGTATAAATTTTTATCTTTAATTAATTGATAGACATCTTGATTCAAGAGAGAAGACACATCCTCATTTTTTCTTATTGAATCTCTAATTTCTGTAGAGGTTAATTCAACTGGATCTATTTTTAAAATAAAAATTTTTCCCACTGTGCCATTTAATTCTGAGATGTCATTAATCTTCCTATGTTCGAGTATATGTCTTATTGAAATATCATTTTCTAATGAATATCCTGGTCTCTCTAGAACTACAAAATTAACTTCTTCAAGAAGCTTTTCATATTCATACCAAGTTTCTATACTAAGAAATGAATCTGAACCCATTACCCAAGCTAAATTAAATCCTTCACTTTCGATTTTAATTTTTCTAAAAGTAGAATAAGCATAAGAAGGTGCTTCAGTACTAATCTCCCTATCATCAATATGTATGTTGGAGATATGCCCTAATGCCACCTTTACAAGTTCTAACTTATCCTGTGGATCAATCCTTTCTTCTTTATGAGGAGGATGACCGTTGGGTATGACTATTAATCTATGAAAATCGATAACTCTCAATAGATTTTCTATTACTTGAACGTGGCCTTTATGAATAGGATCAAAAGTTCCACCAAAGACACCAATCAATTTTGTCGGGACGATATCAAGCTCCTCTTAGTTCTGAGTTTCCTTTAACAATGAATTTTTGTGAAGTTAATCCTTCCAAGCCAACCGGACCCCTTGCATGAATTTTATCTGTAGATATTCCAACTTCGGCTCCAAGGCCATATTCAAATCCATCTGCCCAACAAGTGGGTAAATTATGCATCACTGAGCTGGAATCAACTTGCTTAAAGAAGACATCAACTTTTTTCAGATCTTCTGAAACTATAGAGTCAGTATGGTGAGATCCATACTTTTGTATGTGGTCTATAGCTTCATTCATCGATTCAACCACTCTTATTGAAAGAATCGGGGCAAGATATTCTGTTGTCCAGTCTTCTTCGGTAGCATCAGAAACTTCAACAAACTCAGTTGTTTTCTTACAACCTCTTACTTCAACACCTTCGGCGTTTAATTTACCAATTAGAGAAGGTAAAACATCTGAAGCAACTTTATTATGAATTAAAAGTGTTTCCATAGCTCCGCAAATACCATATCTATAAGTTTTAGCGTTTAACGCTATCTCTTCAGCTTTATTTAGATCTGCGCTGTCATCTATGTATACATGACATATTCCATCAAGATGTTTAATGACCGGAACTCTGGATTCCTCTGTTATAAGCTTTACTAAACCTTTTCCGCCTCTAGGTATTATTACGTCCAGATATTTATCTAAATGCAACAAAGTCTTAACAGCCTCTCTGTCAGTGGTCTCAATTAGTTGAATACATTCTTTTGGGAGGCCTGATTTAATCAAACCATTCTGCAGACAATTCCAAATGAGTTTATTGGACTGAATAGCTTCAGATCCACCTCTCAAAAGACAAGCGTTGCCTGACTTTAAACATAAAGCTGCAGCATCAGCTGTTACATTTGGTCTAGATTCATAAATTATTCCAACTACTCCTAAAGGGACCCGCATTTTACTTACTTCAATACCTGAGGGTGTAGGGTCTAAATCAGTTATCTCACCAACGGGATCAGGTAGTTCAGATACTACTTTTAAGCCGGATATCATCGAATCAATTCTGCTGTCATTTAATTCGAGTCTATCTATCAAAGCAGACCCAATTGACTTTTCTTTAGCATGCGCAAGATCGGCTTGATTGACTTCAAGAATTGCCTTTCTATTTAATTGAATCTCCTCTGAAATGCGAGCTAGGGCTTCGTTTTTTTGTTCTAAAGTAGCTTGGGAAAGTATCACAGAAGCTTCTTTAGCTTCCGAGCCCAACCTATCCATATATGTAATTATTTCTTTACTCTGAGACATTGTTGAATATTCTACCTAAGTATCTAATCTTTCTAAAACCAAAGATGTTTGAAATTAATGAAATAATAATATGGCTTGAAAGAAATCCACAATGGATCGCGATAGGGATTATAGGAGCTTCCTTTATTGAATCATTTGCATTGATTGGAATTATTGTTCCTGGTGTAGTTCTGCTGGCTGTCATATCTGGACTGGCATCCACTTCTCTTAGTGTATACGAAGTAGTGCTATTGGCTTATGTTTCAAGTTTTTTATCTGATGTAGCCAGTTATTTTATTGGTTTTAGTCTAAGAAATTCTTTAACTAAATTTTGGCCTTTTAAAAGTCATCCCGAATTTCTAATTAATGGAAAAAGGTTCTTCAAACAATACGGAATGATTGGTTTATTCGTTGGAAAATTTATAGGACCAGTCAGACCCTTACTTCCAATCACTGCTGGTTCTTTAGAAATGAATAGAAAGAGATTTTTCTTAATAGAAATCTTTTCCTGTCTACTATGGGCTTTAATTTATACTGTACCTGGTTACTATGCTGGCCAAGCAGTTGTGACAGAAAATACTAATCCCCTAGAATCTATTTGGTTTTGGATTGGAATTATTGTTTTATTGATATTTATAAGATACCTTAGTAAAAAATTTAAATAACTATGACAGAAACATACCCAGATCACCCTAACCTAAGAGGAAACTATGCGCCACTGAGGATGGAATGCAACATCCAGGACTTGATTATTGAGGGAGAAGTACCGCAAGACCTCTTCGGAAGTTATTATAGAAATGGTCCTGACCCTCAATTCCCTCCTATGGGAGGTGATTATCATTGGTTTGCTGGAGACGGAATGATCCACGCTTTTCATTTTGAAAATGGAAAGATTTCTTATCTAAATAGATGGGCTCAAACTTCTAAGTGGAAACAAGAAAGAAAAGCTGGCAGATCTTTAGTGAACGTATTCAATCCAATGGATTCAGACCCAGAATATAATTTTGAAGGGGGAGACGGAACAGCCAATACAAATATTTTATTCCACTCAGGAAAACTGCTTGCTTTAGAAGAAGGAAATAAACCATTCGAATTAGATCCAATCTCCTTAGAATCTAAAGGTGCTTGGAACTATAAAGGAAAATTAGATTCTGCTATGACAGCTCATCCTAAAATTGATCCTATCTCAGGAGAGATGATAGGTTTTGGTTATGGGTTCGGTGTTAACAAAATGAGCTATTTCGTAGTGAATGCCGAAGGGGTGATGACCACATTTACCGAGTTTGAAACTCCTTACTCTAGTATGGTTCATGACTTTATAGTCACTACCAAGCACGTCATCTTTCCAATTTTTCCTTTAATAATTGATTTTCAGTTAATTGCGGAAGGAAAGTCTCCAATTGCTTGGGATGCTCATCGACCCAGTCAAATAGGAATTATGCCTAGAGATGGATCTGCAAAAGATATTAGATGGATTGAAAGCGATCCGTGTTATGTCTTTCACCCAATGAATGCTTATGAAGATGGAGGAAAAATTATTGCTGATATGATGCAATTTGAAGAAGCGCCTATGTTTCCTCATCTTGATGGGTCTAGCCCGGATCTCAAAAAGGGAGAAGCAAGACTAAATAGATGGGAAATAGATCTTGAATCTAATTCAGGTACCATCAAAAAAAATTATCTAGATGAAAGCATTGGTGAATTCCCAAGATTAGACGAGAGAAAAGCCATGTCTAAATATAGATACGGTTATTACGCTTCAAATAATGGTAAATCTCCAAAAGGAGTAAGTTTTAACACGATAACCAATTATGACTTTGATACAGATCTTAAAGATAGCTTCACTCTCTCAGAATTTGATGCAGTTGGTGAACCAATATTTGTTCCTAAAAATGAAAGCTCCAGAGAAGGTGAAGGTTATCTGATAGCTCTAGCCTATCTTGGACAAGAGAACCGATCGGACTTAATGATTTTTGACGCGGAAAATGTCTCCAGTGGCCCTCTCGCAAGGGCTATGCTGCCTCACAGAATCCCCTATGGATTTCATGGAAATTGGAGACAGGGCTAATTATCCACCCAACTTCTTTATAATTTCTTTCAAGTAATCGAGTTTGACCCTGGGATCCTCAAATTCTAGGATTGTTTGTTTTTCTACAGGCCTTAATGGTAATACGCTTGCTAGTATGTAGCTGACACTAATTGAACTATTAAGATCTAAGTCTAAATTGAGTTTCTTAATTTCAGGATGATTAGTTATTTCTTTTACCATATCCCATAAATCAACATACTTTGAATCTATGGACAAATCACTATCTTCTTCTTTAATTTTCTTTATCTTGCCGATTAATAGTTGATCATCTTGTTCCCACGTATCTTCAATAACTACCTTTTGTTTACCCTGAACGGTAATGCCTAAGAGGCCATTATCTAACTGATTGAAGTCAATGATTTCGACATAGGTTGCAATATTGCGAAGTAAACCAGATTGACTCTCTTCAGGAGTATTTTCTTGCGTGGATAAGACAATACAAAAACCTTCAGATTTGCTCAGGCTGCTCTTGACCATATCAATATATCTCGGCTCGAATATTTGCAGAGGTAATAAAGCTCCTGGTAAAACATTAATTGTCAGAGGGAATAATGGTGAGACTGTTTCTTGGTTAGTCATTTATCTTTTTAATAATCTTTTTAGAAATATCATCAAAATTTCCATTGGACATAATTATAAAAATATCACCTGGTGAAGATATAGAATCAAAATCTTCTATAAATGAATCCACATTAATTATTTGTTTTGAATTTGATTTTTTCTTACTGACCAAACCTTCAACTTGCTCAAAATCCTCACTCTTCCAGAAAACTTCATCAGCAAGAGAGACAGATTCAATCAGATGATCATCATGATATCCAGATTTCATAGTATTAGATCTTAACTCTATTACTGCCACCAAACGTCGAGTAGGATACTTTTGCTTTATACCTTCTAAGGTTGTTTTTATTGCAGTTGGATGGTGGGCAAAATCCTCAATCAACAATAATCTTTCTGAATTTATAAGGATATCTTGTCGCTTTGAAACACCCGAAAAATTACTTAATGAAACAAGTGCACTCTCAAGAGAAATGCCATATTGGTTTACTGCCAAAGCTGCAGCCATGGCATTCCTAGCATTATGTTCTCCATACATATCCCAATCTAAATCGCCTGTTTCATCTTTGATCGTAAAAGTTATATTTGTTGGATCTTTTAGACTGATAGCATTCTCATGATTGCCGTCAACTCCATAGCTTATCAATTTACTCCAGCAGCCCATATTTAGAACCTTTGCTATATTCAAATCATCTGTTGGAAAGATAATTTGAGCCTCTTCATTAAGAATTCTTATTAAATGATGAAATTCTCTAAAGATAAAAGATAGATCTGGAAAAATATCTCCATGATCAAATTCTAAGTTATTAATAATTAAAGTATCGGGTTTGTAGTGAATAAATTTTGATCTTTTATCAAAGAAAGCTGTATCGTACTCGTCTGCCTCTATGACGAATATATCTTGTTCACCGAGCCTAGCAGACTTTTCGAAGTCCTTTGGCTTGCCTGCAATTAAATACCCAACATCAATATTATGATCTTCAAATATCCAAGCGATCATAGCTGTTGTTGTAGTTTTCCCATGGGTTCCTGATACAGCAATGACCCTCTTATTTTTTAGAACTGTTTTATAGAGCCAGTCTGGTCCTGATATTAGATTGGCCTTTTTGGATAACAAAAACTCTAAAGCTGGATTGCCTCTTGAAATAGAATTTCCAATTACATAACAATCAGCTTCAGGAAGCTTAGAAGGGTCGTAACCTTCAGAAATGTCTATACCCATCTCATGTAAATGGTCTGACATCGGAGGGTAGATGTTAAAGTCACAACCTGAAATTTCCAAGCCCTGCTCTTTTCCAAGTAAAGCTAGCCCACCCATGAAAGTTCCACAGATTCCGAGTATGTGCACTCTTTCCTTAGACATGAATTCATTATAACTATCAAGAATGATTACAAGATAGATTTGTTTTCAAGTATCATGCGAACGATGAAAGCCAAGAACGCTATCTATGCTCAGTCTGGAGGTGTAACTTCAGTTATTAACACTACCGCTTGTGCAGTTATAGAAACTGCTCGAAAGTCTAAAAAAATTAATAAGCTTTATGCAGGAAAAGACGGAATAGTTGGAATTCTGAATGAGGATCTTATTGACACCAATCTTGAAGATCTTAAAGAAATAAAAAAATTAAAGCATACTCCAGGAGGAGCATTTGGATCTTGCAGACACAAATTAAAAAATGTTAAAGAAAGTAAAAGAGAATACAAAAGGCTGATAGAAGTCTTTAAAGCTCATGATATTGGATACTTTTTCTATAATGGCGGCGGAGACTCTCAAGATACTTCGAATAAGATAGCTCAATACACGAAAGAGGCTGGATTTCCAGTAACTTGTATTGGTATTCCTAAGACAATTGATAATGATCTGCCCTTTACAGATAACTGTCCGGGTTTTGGATCGGTAGCAAAATATATTGCTACCTCTACGAAAGAGGCAGCTCTAGACGTAAAAAGCATGTCTAAAAGCTCGACCAAAGTATTCATCTTTGAAGTAATGGGAAGGCATGCAGGATGGTTGGCAGCAGCATCGGGCCTAGCTAAAAATAAACAAAATTCAGCACCTCATATTATTTTATTACCCGAAGTTCCTTTCAATGAAAATAAATTCCTCAAGAGAGTAAAAGAAGTCATAAAACAAGAAGACTATTGTGTCATTGTGGTTTCTGAAGGCGCTAGATATAAAAATGGCGAATTCCTAGCCGATGCAGGAACAGTTGATTCATTTGGACATAAACAACTGGGTGGTGTAGCGCCAACTGTTGCAGAGATGGTTAGCAAAAAATTGGGGCTGAAATATCACTGGGCTGTTTCTGATTACCTGCAAAGATCAGCAAGACATATTTCATCACAAGTGGATTTAGATCAGGCTTATGCTGTTGGAAAAGCAGCTGTTGAATATGCTGCTGCCGGTGAAAATTCAATTATGCCAATCATCGTAAGAAAGAAGGCAAAACCTTATTCTTGGGAAGTAGGTAAAATTGAATTATCTAAAGTAGCTAACGTTGAGAAAAAAATGCCAAAAAATTTCATTTCCAAAGATGGCTTCGGCATAACTGCTGCTTGTAAAAATTATCTGAGCCCCTTAATTCAGGGCGAAGCTTGGGCTCCTTTTGAAGAAGGCGTAATACAAACTGCCCATCTCAAGAATAAACTTGTCAGGAAAAAGCTTAAGAATTTTAAAGTTTAATTAAGAACCTTAAATTCTATTTCCTTATTACTTAACCTTTCTATTAATACATCTCCTAAGCCTACTGCAGAAGTAAGCACTCCTCCATACTCACTTCCACCTGGTAAATCCGCTGACCTGGCTAAAGAAAGAGCCGATTCACACACAAGCTTCGCGGTAGACTTATATCCAGGATCTCCTGATCCATACATAGAACAAATCTTTTTCTCATTATCATCGGAATAAGCCACAAATGTAGCTCTAAACCATCCGTTATCTTGCGTTTCCTGACTAGGTCCTTCTCCTGGTTTTGGAAGAAAAGGTCTTACTAATCTCTTCAGTGGAGTGGCTAATACAAGAAATGCAATAATTGAACTATATGAGGCCAATCTAGCCATTCTCTTAGTTGCAAATAAACCATGTTCACCAAAGGTAAAATTAGGTCCGTAGGATTTTTGATTCTGTTCCATTAAAGCCGCAGATCTCCTTACAACTCTAGTATTTGCTACAGCCATCATGCCTATGCCAGACCAACCATCAAGCCCTTCTACTTGTTCTATCACAAATCCATCTTTAGATTTTTGTCTTTGCTCTTCGGTGACAGTATCAAGAGGGTTCAGAACAAACGGATCTCTCATCTCTTTAGTCAACCCATCCATAGTGAAAATAGTTTCGGTTGTACCCCCAGAGGCTCCACCTTGAGCCTCGTGATAAACATCAACTCTAGTAACCGGCTTATTTAATTGTGAGATAGTAAAAAAAGCTCCCAGGTCTGAGGGGATGGAATCATAACCACACGAAGGGATAATTCTGATACCCTTTGCTGCCGCTTCGGAATGATGTTTATCAATTAACCCTCTAACCCAATGATTTTCTCCAGTTATATCTGTGTAATGCGTTCCCTCTTCTACACATGCTTGCACGAGTAAGGAGCCATATCTTGCAAAAGGACCTGCCGTTGATAAAACAACTTTAGTTTGACTAGCTAATGATTTCAGTGACTCTAGATCACCACCGTCAGCAACAATCACATCGCATTCTAGTTCGTAATCAGATTTAACTTGTTCTAACTTATCTTTGTTTCTGCCGGCTACCGCCCAGGTTAAATCGCTATAGTTATCCCTTAAATACTTACAGCAAATTTGCCCTGTGAATCCAGTTGCACCGTAAAGAATTATTTCGTATTTTCTTTCCATCATGATTTGAGTATTTTGCCAACTCCTCCAAAGGTTATAACGGTCTTGCCATCAACAGTAATGTCTCCTTCTGAAAAACCTAGTGACTTTCCAATCTTGGTAGGTCTGCAGCGGATTAGCAACATACTCCCTATTGGAGCTGGAGCTAAAAACTCAGTATGGAAGCTTACTGTGGTTACTAAGCTATTTCGATCCTTCATCATTGAAGAAGTCATGCAAAAATCAGCTAAAGCCATAAGCGCACCTCCATGCGCTGATTCATAGAAATTACTATGCTCTTTTTTTACAAAAAAGATCATAAATAATTGATCGTCTTCTTTTTTATAAAAACCGGGACCCAAATTTTCTATATGGGGTTGAGGAATTTTAAGTTCTTTAAAGCCCTCAGGTATTTCTTGATCTGTCATACCTTGATTATAATCGCTCAAGACTCGAAATAAATATCGAACTTAAAATTATTAAGGAAGCAAATACTATGAGTGGAGTTTTGGAAGGTGTAAAAGTTTTAGATTTTGGAAGGTACATTGCAGGACCTTTTTGTGGTGCACTACTAGCAGATTACGGTGCTGAAGTAATTAGGATAGAAAGAGTTAATGGCAGTGAAGATAGATATGTCACACCTGTAAGTGAGGACGGACAAGGAGCCATGTTCCTTCAATTAAATAGAAATAAATTAGGTTTAACCTTGAATCCAACTAAGGAAAAAGGTCAGGAAATAGTTAAGAAACTTGTACAAAAATCCGACATAGTCATAGCCAATCTTCCTGAGCAAACCTTAAAATCTATGGGTCTTGATTACGAAGAGCTAAAGGAAATAAATCCTGGGATAATTCTTACTTCCAACACTGCTTTTGGAACAACTGGACCATATGCCGAACGAGTGGGCTTTGATGGAGTAGCACAAGCAATGTCAGGAGCAATGGATATGACCGGAGAACCTGAGCAACCAACGAAGGCTTATGCTCCTTATGTTGATTTTTGTAGTGCTTCACTGGCTGCATTTGGAACTCTTTTGGCATATCTTGAGAAGCAAAAAACGGGTAAAGGTCAAAGAGTTCAAACATCCCTTCTTCAGACAGCTCTAACAACAACAAATAGTCTTTTAATTGAGCAAGAGATATTAAATATAAACAGAGTAGCCTCCCTTAATAGAGCGCAAACCTCTGGACCATCGGATACATTTAAGACAAAGGATGGCTGGATACTTGTACAAACAGTTGGCGGTCCTCTTTTTGAAAGATGGGTTAATCTAATGGGAGAAAAGGATTGGCTCGAAGATAAAAGATTTAAAGATGATTTGAGTAGAGGGGAAAATGGACATTTAATTAGTGAAAGAATGTCAGAATGGTGCGCAGAAAGGACTTCAAAAGAGGCGATAATGGAATTAGAAGGCTCTAGAATTCCTGTAGGTGAAGTGCTTAAAGCAAGTGAAACCTTAAAGGAAGAACATATTTTAAAAAAAGGCTCTTTCGTAAAATTAAATTATCCAACAATGGATAAAGAGTACTCAGTAGTTGGACCAGCAGTAGAATTATCAGAGAATCCTGGAGTTATCAAAAGCAGGTCACCGCAATTAGGGGAACACAATGAAGAAATACTTTCAGGATTGGGATATAGCCAAGATGAAATAACACAGCTGAAATCAGAAAGAATAATTTAGGAGATTTATATGGACTTTAAACTTACACAACAACAAAGAGAACTTCAAGAAACAGCAAGAAATTTTGCGCAAAAGGAAATGGTTGAAGTTGCACAATCTATGGAACAAACCAGCGAACCTCTTTCAAAAGAATGGCTAAAAAAATATTCTGATATGGGTTTTCTTGGTATCAATGTTTCAGAAAAATATGGTGGGTTAGGTCTTTCAAATCTAGATGCATTACTTGTTATGGAAGAGTTTGCAAAAATCTCTTCAGCTGTTGCATTTCCTATCTTCGAAAGTTGCGTAGGACCAGTGAAGGCTATAGAACATTTTGCTTCTGAGGAATTAAAACAAAAGGTTATTCCAGAAGTTTGTAAAGGGAACATTGTAGTTGCTGTTTCCATGTCAGAGCCTAATGCTGGATCAGCCCTCACTGATCTGACAACGAAGGCTGTACTGCAAAACGATAAAATTATCCTTAATGGAACTAAAAGATGGTGCTCAGGAGGGGGTCATTCTGAGGGCTATGTTGTTTACTGCAGAATGTCAGATGAACCAGGAGCAAATGGAATCGGCGCTGTATATGTTGAAAAAGAGACAGAAGGATTAAGTTTTGGACAACAAGAAAAATTAATGGGCTGGAATGGGATACCTTCTGCTGATATTTACTTTGATAATGTTGAGGTGCCTGCTGAAAATATTATAGTTGAAGCAAATGGTGGCTTTAAGAAGTTAATGGAAGCATTTGATCTAGAGAGGTGTGGAAATGCAACTATGTGCCTTGGTCAGGCTTCTGGAGCGCTAGAAAATGCAATAGATTATGTGCAAGAAAGAGAGCAATTTGGAAAGCAAATTGTTGAGTTTCAAGCTGTTCAAATGAAACTAGCTGAAATGGCAATGAAAGTAGAGGCTTCTAGACTGCTTATTCATAGAGCAGCTCATAATGCTCAAGAAGGGTTTCCAAGTATTTTTGAATCTAGTGTTGGAAAATGTTTTTCAAATGAGACCGCCAGAGAAGTTGTAGCTTCAGCAATGCAACTTATGGGAGGATATGGATTTAACAAAGAATACGGTATGGAAAGAAAATATAGAGACGTATGGGGATGGGGCATTGCAGGAGGAACAATAGATATACAAAAAATTAATATTGCATCAGCAATTGTTGGAAAAAGGTTTAATCAAAGAAGCTAGTTATTTTAATTCCTGGATTATTCTCTCAAGATTTTTTACTAGTTCCTCTTTTTCATCTTCATTTAAGAAGTCTCCGATAGGAACCCTCTCTCCTTTAGAAGATACAACGATATGGGCTGGGTACCAAGGGTGCTCAGGTCTCTCAACTGAAACAAATGACCACATCCTGAAGTATTCCCACACGTGATCTATTTTTCCTGCGCCCTTCTCTATTTTTAATTTTTCCTTAGTCAATGTTATTACTTCTTGTTTATAAGAATTTTTCATTACTAAATAAACGCAAGTAGCTACAAATATAATCTCTAAACCAGCAAAAGGTAATATCATCGTCGCACCCGCTAAGGCGAAACCTATGCCAATAGTTAAGCAGGTAAATGCAATTACAGAAATAAAGAGTAAACTTGTTTTCCAGTCGGTTGATCTATTTGGACGCAAGAGTATGCGGTAGATACTATCTTGGGCATTGTTTTCGATTTTGACCATATAAAAAGGGCACCTATAATACTATTGTCTCGCCAAATAAACTTCTAAGAATGAAAAAAAATAGCAAGAATAATGAACTAAGAGGAATTTACGACAATGTAATGCTTCCTAATTATTCCCCTGCAAACTTCATACCTAAGGAAGCAAGAGGGTCAAGGATTTGGGATCAAGATGACAAAGAATACATAGATTTTGGCGGAGGAATAGCAGTAAATTCATTGGGTCACTCTCATCCAGATTTGATAAAAGCGCTTTCCGAACAATCCAAGAAATTCTGGCATCTTAGTAATTACCTGAGTAATGAGCCAGCTATCAATTTAGCTAAGAAGCTAACTGATCTTACATTTGCAGAGAATGTTTTCTTAAGCAATTCAGGCACAGAAGCAAATGAAGCCGCTATAAAAATAGCAAGAAAATTTCACTCTTCGAAAAATAATCAAAGGAATGAAATAGTTTCTTTTCAAAATTCTTTTCATGGTCGCTCATTGCTCAATATTTCTCTTGGAAGTTCTGAGATGCATAGAAGCGGTTTTGAACCACTAATGCCTGGAATTAAGCATGGAGAATTTAATAATGTCTCTAATTTAGGAAGTCTGATTACTAAAAAAACTGCCGCAGTCATTGTTGAACCTGTGCAAGGGGAAGCTGGTGTATATACCGCCAGCAAAGAATTCTTAAAAAAATTAAGAGAAGAATGCACAAAACAAGGTGCTTTGTTGATTATTGATGAAGTACAAAGCGGAATAGGAAGGATGGGGAGCCTTTATGGCTATATGCAATATGACATTAAACCAGATATTGTAACTTCAGCTAAGGGATTAGGTGGAGGTATACCTATCGGAGCAACCCTCACATCTAAAGTTATCGGTGAATGTATGCAACCCGGAAGTCATGGATCAACTTTTGGAGGTAATCCAATGTCGTGCGCGGTAGCTAATGAAGTGGTGAGCATTGTAAGTGAGAAAGATTTTCTTAACGATGTTTTAGAAAAAGAACAATTATTCCTTGATTTGCTATCTGAGTTCAAAACAAAAGGAATTTTTTCTGAAGTTAGGTCAGCGGGACTTTGGATAGGTTGCGATTTAATTGATAAAACTGCAAACGAAGTATTAGATCAAGCTTACGATGCTGGTCTAATAATGGTTTCAGCGGGTTCAAGCTGTCTAAGATTGGCTCCGGCTCTGAATATAACTAATGAGGAAATAGAACAAGGCATAAATCTCTTAAAAGAGGTACTATTGTAAAGATATGGAATATAGAAATTTAGGTAAGTCAGGCTTGAAAGTTTCAGAATTATCCTTTGGATCTTGGGTAACCTTCAATAAGCAAGTTGATACAAACCTCGCAGAGAAAATGTTTGGAACTTGTTTAGATGCAGGGATAAATTTCTTTGATAATGCAGAAGGCTATGAAAGAGGTGAATCAGAAATAGTAATGGGAAAAGCGTTAAAGGCTTTAGATAAACCTAGAGACTCTTATTGTGTATCTTCTAAAGTGTTTTTTGGAGCTAAAGAAAATCCTCTACCCACTCAAAGGGGTCTGAGTAAAAAGCATATTACAGAGGCCTGTCATCAGGCCCTGCAAAGACTCCAAGTTGATTATCTTGACTTATACTTTTGTCACAGAGCTGATCCAGAAACTCCTATTAGCGAGACGGTTTGGGCAATGCATAATTTGGTTATGCAAGGGAAAGTTCTTTACTGGGGAACCTCTGAATGGACTGCGGAAGAAATAACTGAGGCTTACGAGTTTGCCTTTGCAAATCACCTGACACCTCCTTCTATGGAGCAACCTCAATATAATCTTTTAGATAGAGATAGATTCGAGAATGAATATGGACCCCTTTATGAAAAATATGGTTTAGGAACTACAATCTGGTCGCCCTTAGCTTCTGGTGCTCTTACCGGAAAATATCTTGATGGGATACCTGATGGATCAAGAGCTTCCTTGTCTGGATACGAATGGCTCAAAAAGAGTATGGTCGAATCTGACCGAGGGCAGCAAAGAATGGAGAGAATTAAAGCGATAACTCCAATTGCCGAGAAGCTAAATGTAAGTATGTCTAAGCTTGCTATAGCTTGGTGCTTGTTGAACAAAAATGTTTCGACTGTAATCTTAGGAGCATCTCAGTTGACACAGTTAGAAGAAAATTTAAAAAGTTCTGAGGTTTTGGGTCTTCTAGATGAAGACATCCGAAGAGAATTGTTGTCTATCTAGATTTTTAATCTTAAATCAAAACCTATTTCTCCGGTTGCTGCATGCTCCTCTAGCATTTCATTTAAATGATTTAGTGTTTCTTCCTTCATCTCACAAGATCTTCTTGTACTCATATCTACATGAACGAGGACATTTTCGGTTATTGCAGAAACTTCATTTGATTCATTGAGAATAACTCCTCCATAGTGAATCAACTTAGGCTTAACAGCAAAATATCTAAAACATGGGGAGGCAATTTCACCTTTTTTCATCTCCTTTAGATATCTAATGTTCATCTCTAAAGTAAAAAAGGAATAACCTTCCTTGAAATAATCAGAGGTAAATCCCAGAGACGAGTAAAATGGAAATTCTTCTTCAAAGATTTGTGCGTAATAGAGCACATTCATATGACCATTAAGATCACACATTTCTTCAGTTATAGTTACGTCATTGCCTATATATGGAAATTTCTCTTTCATTGAGTCCTCTATTTGTTTGTATTTACTTTATAGTTAGAAAAATTAGGATTAAATATCTTCTGGCGAAACTACTTCTACTTTATCAACTTTCCTAAAGCCTTTTGGAAGGAAATTCCCTCTTCTACCTCTGTTGCCAGAAAAGTTTTCTAGATCCTTAAATTTAATTGTGAAATGTCGTTTACCGCTAATGAGTTTCAATTCTCTTCCTTCACCAACCACAGCCAACTCTTGCAAGAACTCTTCACCAGACTCAAAATTGGCTTTTGGTATACCTATTATTTTATTACCCTTTCCTCTAGCTAGCTGAGGTAATTCAGTGTGTGGAAAGACTAACATACGACCCTGATTAGTTATTGCAGCCAGAACATCCATTTCATCCCGTATGAGACTAGGAATTAATACTTTTGCATTTTCCTGGACCTTAATTGCAGCTTTTCCTGATTTATTCTTAGTTTGCAAGTCTCCGAGTTGCGCAACGAATCCATAGCCCGATGAGGTTGCTAAGATAATTTTATCTTCGTTTGCTCCGGAAATAACCCCCGCGAAAGTTTCACCTGACTCAGCATTTAATCTTCCAGAAAGTGGCTCTCCTTGACCTCTGGCTGAAGGTAGTGAATGACAAGGTACAGTATATGCCTTACCTTTTGAATCAAAAAATACTGCATTCTGATTATTTCTTGAGGGTGTTGAAGAGAAGTACTTATCTCCTTCTCTGTAATTCAATGACTCTGGGTCTATATCATGTCCTTTGGCTGCTCTTATCCATCCTCTTTCAGATAAAACAACTGTTACTGGATCAGATGAAATGAGTTCTAACTCATCAAAGGCGGAAGCCTCTTCTCTCGTTACTATAGGGCTATTTCTATCATCTCCATAAATTTCAGCATCAGCTTTAAGTTCTTTTTTGATAAGAGTTTTAAGCCTGTTCTTAGAGCCTAGAATCTTTTCTAAGTCTTTTCTCTCTGAATCAAGATTGCCTTGTTCTTCTTTGATTTTAATCTCTTCAAGCTTTGCTAATTGTCTAAGCCTTATCTCTAAAATTGCATCTACTTGGATTACACTTAATTTGAATTTTTTCTGTAAGACAGTTTTCGGGTCATCTTCGTTTCTGATGATATGAATTACTTCATCTATATTCAGATAGATAACTAGCAGACCATCTAATATGTGCAGTCTGTCTAATACCCAATCTAATCTATGTTGAAGCCTTCTTGTTACAGTCTGAGACCTAAAGGTAAGCCACTCTTTCAAAACGAGTTTTATATCTCTTGTTTGAGGCTTTCCATTTAAGCCGATTAGGTTCATATTAACCCTGTAATTCTTTTGAAGATCTGTGGTTGCAAACAAGTGATTCATAACTGCATCTTTATCAACTCTATTAGATTTAGGTACCAGTACTAGTCTTGTTGGATTTTCTTCATCACTTTCATCCCTCAGATCAACTATCATTGGTAACTTCTTTCCATCCATTTGTAATGCGATCTGTTCAAGTATCTTGGAGCTTGATGTTTGATGTGGCAATGCTGTAATCACAATCTCGCCATTCTCTATGGCATAAGTAGATCGCATCCTAACTGACCCTCTCCCAGATTGATAAATTTCCTTAAGTTCATCTACAGTGGATATGATTTCAGCCTTTGTTGGAAAATCAGGACCAGGAATAATTTTATATAGTTCCTCTACAGTCACTTTAGGTTCATCTAAAATTTTGATACATGCGTTTACAACTTCGTTTAAATTGTGAGGAGGTATATCAGTTGCCATTCCTACAGCTATGCCTGTAGCGCCATTCAATAATAAATTAGGTAACCGTGCTGGCAAAACAGAAGGCTCCAAAAGCGTTCCATCAAAATTACTTGCCCAATCAACAGTGCCTTGACCAAGCTCCTCAAGAAGACTTTTGGCATAAGGGGAGAGTCGGCATTCAGTGTACCGCATAGCTGCAAAGGATTTTGGGTCATCTATAGAGCCCCAATTCCCTTGTCCGTCAATAAGAGGATACCTAGTTGAAAAAGATTGAGAGAGAAGGACCATTGCTTCATAAGCTGCAGTATCGCCATGAGGATGAAATTTACCTATTACATCTCCTACTGTTCTCGCACTCTTCTTGTACTTAGCTGCAGAACTTAGGCCTAACTCAGACATAGCGTAAATAATTCTTCTTTGAACCGGCTTAAGTCCATCACCTATGTGTGGTAGAGCCCTATCAAGGATGACATACATTGAGTAATCAAGATAAGCCTTCTCGCTAAACTGACTTAATGACTGTTGTTCAAGTTTTTCAGACATTTGCTAGATTTCCTTTATCTTCAAGCCACTCTTTCCTATCTTGGGATCTCTTCTTTGACAGCAACATATCAACCATCTGGGAAGATTTGTCTCCATTTTTCACTGTAAGTTGAACCAAGCGTCTAGCTCCGGGTAACATTGTTGTCTCTCTAAGTTGAGAAGCATTCATTTCCCCTAAGCCTTTAAATCTTTGGACTTCGATTTTAGTTCTTTTATTTTTCTTCTGTAGCTCTTTAACTAATTTGTCTTTTTCTGGATCATCCAACGCATAGTGAACATCTTTTCCTTGATCTATCCTGTAAAGAGGTGGCATGGAAACATAAACTCTTCCTGCTTCAACAAGTGGCCTAAAGTGCCTCAAAAATAGCGCGCACAGAAGAGTTGCTATATGCAGACCATCTGAATCAGCATCAGCTAAAATGCAAACTTTGCCATATCTAAGTCCATCTAAATTATTACTCCCTGGTTCAACGCCTAGGGCTATAGCAATATTATTAACCTCCTGAGAGGCTAGCACTTCAGATACATCCACTTCCCAGGTATTCATGATTTTACCTTTAAGAGGAAGAATAGCCTGGAAATTTCTATCTCTAGCTCTTTTAGCAGATCCTCCGGCCGATTCACCCTCTACTAAAAAAAGCTCCCCTTGTTCTGGATCATCAGTAGTACAGTCAGTCAATTTGCCTGGCAAAGCAGGTCCAGAGATTATTTTTTTTCTATCTACTTTCTTGTTACTTTTTTGCCTAGCTTGAGCATTAGCTATACAGATTTCTGCAATAGTTTGACCTTCTTCCGTGTGTTGATTAAGCCAAAGGCTGAAAGAGTCTTTAATGATTTGTGAAGAAATATTAGTAAATTCTTTAGAGGACAACCTTTCTTTTGTCTGACCTGTAAATTGAGGATCTTTTACTTTTGCAGATATGATAGAGCTACAATTTAGCCAAATATCATCCGCGGTTAACTTAACTCCTCTGGGTATTAAGTTTCTAAATTCGCAAAATTCTTTCAGGGCTTCTGTTAATCCAGACCTTGTTCCATTAACGTGCGTTCCTCCTTGTGAAGTTGGAATTAAATTTACATAACTCTCTGAAATAGGGTCTGCAATGCCTTGTACCCACTGTAAAGCCCAGGTCAAACCTCCGTCTTCAGATAAATATTCCCCTTCAAAAGGATCTGCAGGTACAACCTCACCACCAACATTAGAGGCAGCCAAGTAAGAAGCTAAACCCTCTACAAAACACCAAGTTTCAGATTTACCAGTATTTTCATCAAAGAATGAAATCTTTAAACCTGGAGAAAGGACAGCTTTTGCTTTTAAAGCTGCGGTAAGTTGAGATACAGAAATTTTTGGATTATCAAAGTATTGAGGATCTGCCAAAAAAGTTACTTTTGTTCCTGTATTTTTTTGACCTACTTTATCTATCTGCTTTAATTCGGATTTTTTTTCACTATCCTTAAATGCTATCGAGTACTTTTTTCCATCACGCTTTATCTCTGCTTCAAGATACTGAGACAAAGCATTGACTACTGAAACACCTACTCCGTGCAGCCCTCCAGAAAATTTGTAATCTTCATTTGAAAATTTTGCTCCAGCATGAAGCCTGGTGAAAATTAGTTCAACAGCAGGTATACCTTCATCGGGATGAACATCGACTGGCATTCCTCTGCCATCATCCTCAACACTTAGAGACCCATCTTTTAACAAAGTTACGTCGATCTTTGTAGCAAAGCCTCCCAATGCTTCATCAATGCTATTGTCTATTACTTCTAGTGCGAGGTGATTTGGCCGTGATGTTTCCGTATACATCCCAGGTCTTTTTTTGACCGGATCTAGTCCTGAAAGGACTTCAATTGACTTTGCAGTATATTCTCTAGCCATTTAGTTTTAGCATATTATACCCTGTGGTATTGGACTGAGTGACTAGAAATTACATAAAGTTTAACCATGAAGAACTGCTTCGTAATGATTTTTTCATGAATGCTATTAGGTTCTACAGAAAAGGTAATAGATTTGGAAATTAAAATAAATCGTTTTACGGATAGGCCAATTATCCCTCCATTTCTTGTTGAAGAAATTGGATCAAATATTCAAGGACCTTCTCTTGTAAAAGCTCCTAAATGGCTAAAAAATCCTCTTGCTAAATATTACCTTTACTTTGCAGATCACAAGGGAGATAGGATTAAGCTTGCCTATGCTAATGATCTTATAGGTCCATGGAAAGTGCTTTTAGGGGGTACTTTACAATTAAAAAATTCCTATTTTTTGACAGAAAAACCTGAGATACCTGATGATTTTGATATTGATGCACTAGGAATAAGGGATGCACACAAAGATCATATTGAACATATACCCAAAAAGATTGATGATTTAACTATTCCGCATATCGCTTCACCTGATGTGCATATAGATGATCAAAATAAAAGATTCGTAATGTATTTTCATGGACTAGACGAATTCGGTCTTCAAAAAACCAGAGTTGCTGAATCAAAGGATGGTATAAATTTTAAAGCAAAGGAGAAAATAGTCGGATGGCCATACTTTCGTAGATTTTCCTATATGCAAAAAGACTATGCTCTATCTATGCCAGGAATAATCTATGAAGGCTCAGAGGAAATTGAAGAATTCAAACCAATAAATCAAATTATGGAGGAAAGAACCAGACATAGTGCTGTTAAGGTCTATGGGGATAAGCTATTAATTTTTTTTACAAGGAAAGGTGATGTACCGGAACGTATATTAATGACAACGGTAGATCTAACTTTACCTGTATCAGAATGGAAAACTACTAAACCAGTAGATGTCTTAAGACCTGAAAAAGAATGGGAGGGAGCTTTATTACCAAATCACAAATCAGCAGCAAGTGCTATCAATATTCCAGTTAATCAGTTGAGAGATCCCGCAGTTTTTAGTGAAGAAAATAAAAATTATCTTCTTTATTCTTTAAGGGGTGAGAACGGTATAGGAATAGTAGAATTTTCTGTAATGGAGTCAAAAAAATAGCCATTTAACAGTAATTTCACATAATATTCACATTATTTATATACATACATTAATTTTAATGATACTATGCGCGGCATTAAATATCGCTTAAAAAAATGAAAAAAATAGAAAAAACAGCAAAAAAAGTGACCGAAGTAATACTACCTACTCTCTATTTAGCTCCCATGTTTCTTGGGGCTTATGGTTTTATATCACTTTTGCAGTGGACTAGTTAACCTTCTTGTTGTTGTAACATTCCTATAAGGTCGCTCACTTTTCGCCTTTGATGCATAAATCTCATTAAATCTATTCCTTCTTTGAGCGAAATCTTGTCACCCTCTTCTTGAATAGCCTCAAACTGCTTATCAAACATTTCCCTCAGACTCTGATTATCCTGATCGTACTGATCGATAGTCTTGTTATCTAAAATTTTGAATTGATCAAGCTCTTTCATGCTTATTGTCGAGTGTTCTCTTAACCACTCGATAATGTCATGATTCTCTTTTTTCAAAGACGAACTTGCATCATTAAATTTCAAGGCTGATATAAGTATCAAAGCCCCCCATGAACCCAAACGAGATTTTTCATATTCATCATCAATTAAAGGACTAAATCTATTTATAATTTCTTGTGCGGCATTCAGTAGCGCAATGTTGATATCCGGTTTCATATATTTTTTTCTAAAGTATCTAAGATTATTTCAAGGTGGATATCACCAGGTATCCAAGCTGAGAATAGATTAATAGGATCTATATTTGTACCTGACTTAAATTCATTACCAGCAGAAATCCATATAGCCATGCCTTTAACGGCTGCAAAAAGTTCCCACCAATTTAGATCGTCTTTGTCTATACTAATATTACTAGTCTTTTCCCATATTTTTAGTGCATCCTCTCTTTTTAACAAGTAAGCGGGACGATCCTTATCTTGCCAGCTCCATATAGGCGAGAGGGCCCAGCCTAAATCTTCGAGAGGATCACCTAAATGAGCCATTTCCCAATCGAGAATTCCAGTGATTTTGTTTTCAGAATATAGGAAGTTACCACTCCTATAATCTCCATGTACCATACTTATAGTTTCACTTTCCTTAGGAGGGTTTCTATATAGATGTCTTATGCCAGCCTCCAAAATTGGTTCAATTCCTATAGAATCTTCATGTATGATTTTGACCCACTTATCTAATTCATTTTTCCAAAAAGGTTGCTCTACCTCTCCAATAAACTCTCTGAAAATATCCTTATCTATTTCTTTTTTTGCTATCTCACCGAGGATAGACCAAAACTGCTTACCAAGGTCTACTTCATGAGGGGCATATATATTGGGGGTGAAAGGACTCGCAGCCTCGCCCTTTAATTCTCTCATCAACATAAATGGAGCACCTAACTTAGAATTTTCTTCTGACATATCTATCAGAATTGGGACAGGAACATTAGACTCTTGAAATGCAGAATAAGCTAGGTATTCAGTTTTTTGCTCTGTCTCGATCAAAGAGCTATCTTGAGAAAGTCTGAGAACCAATCTTTCTTCATTATCAGAATTATCCTTAACAATTATCTTATAGGTCTCTCTGCTTGCTCCACCAAAAATTCTTTCAAAAGAAATTAATGAGAAATCTTTTTTTTGAAACTCTGAATAGTAAGCAAGGAATGCAGAAGACAGATCTTGGGACATAAGCTAGCGATCTAATAAATCTTCAAAGCCACTTGGAGCGTGAGGGCCTATCAAAAGTTGTTCCAAAGCTCCAATACCCTTAATTTTCGATTGATTCTCCGATAATTCAAATTCACAAATAGCTTGAATATGTAAAAAAGGAGGATCATGAGGATCTTCACTGAGATCATAGAAATCATATAAAGACTGTTTTTCTCCGTGAAACTGGCCGTGACCCCATTCTGGATGCATATACCCCAGTCCACACATGTAGATATGATATTTAGGAGTGAGATTCCAGACTACTTCAGTGCCATCTCGTTTAAGGGCAGAAAATTCTGCTTTAGCAATTCTTCTTGTGCCTTCTTTGTAATGAATTTCTTTTTTTAAATCAAACAACCTTTCACTTAAATCTTCTTTTTGCTGAACACAATGGCTATTGGTTGCTATTCCTGCCTCATCATCAACGAAATAAAAATGGGAAGATTGATCAAAAAAATTAGCTGGAGCCCATAACCAATAAAATTGAGGTAATTTCAGAGGAGGGACGATTTGGTTATCTGGAGCACCTACAGGTCTTATGCCCCATGATCTGTCACGCGTACCCTGATAATTTTCTTTTGATAAGTTTAATGAGTTGCTCTTAAATTTTATGTTGCCGGTCCAATTACCATGTTGAGTCATTCTAGTAGAATCCATATAGATTCTTGGACCATTCTTAAGAGTCATTCTTGGTTCTTCCATTGGCTCAAAGCGGCCAGTAA
>CACFXJ010000016.1:0-28927 GCA_902570225.1 uncultured SAR86 cluster bacterium | reverse complement strand
CAGAATGAATTTCGTCACTACAAACTATCACTCCATTTTCTTCACAAAGTCTTGATAGCTCAGTAAGTTCTTCTTGGCTGAATACAGATCCGCCTGGATTATGAGGATTACAAAGAAAGAGTAATTTTGTATCTTCAGACAACAAAGTTCCGATTTCATCAAAGTCCAACTCTAGCCTGCCATTTGAATCTTTCAAATATGTTTTTACAAAGCCTCTCTCCATGTTTTCTGGAGCTTCTGTAAAAGGGGCATATATTGGTGATGGAACCATAGCCATGTCACCGGGAGCTAGGACTGTTTTGCAAGCAACATTCAACCCTACTACTCCACCTGGAACCCATACCACCCAATCTTTATCTATCTGCCAACCAGTATTGCTCTTTGTTTTTTCTATGAATGTATCAGTTAAACTTTGAGGTGTATCTGTGTAGCCAAATACACCTTCATCAATCCTTTGAATCATCGGCTTCGTTATTTCAGACGGGCAAAGAAAATCCATATCAGCAATCCACATAGGAATGACTTCTGCATCTGAAAACTTCAACCACTTCGTGCTATGAGTTTCTCTTCTTGAAATTATTTGATCAAAATTATATTTCATTGGATAAATTCATCTTACTCTAAAATTTAAATGATACCTATTGCTCAGCAAAGATTGAGTAGTTAGACTGCGCTCCCTAGCAATAATATTTATGACAGAATTCTCTTACTCAAATGTTAATGATGACACTCCGGTCTTGGTAGGTTGTAGTCAATTAACTGATAAAAGAGGCGTAGATGGATTTAATTATCTGGATATACTCAAAGAAGTCTCTAAACAAGCGATTGCGGATTGTGAAGCTTCTGCAAATTTAAGTGAGCACATTGATACTGTAGCGGTGATTAGATTCGTAGCGGATACACCCCATAGAGATTCGGCTACATCCAATCTTTGGGGTTACCCTAATATGCCAAGGAGTTTATCTAATTCCCTAGGCTTATCTGTCTCAAATGAAATTTATACTACTACTGGTGGTAACTCGCCTCAAATAGCTTTGAACGAACTTGCTAACAGAATAAAAGACAAACAAGTTGATTGCGCGCTTTTAGCTGGAGGAGAAGCATTAGATACATTTGTTGGTAGATTGAAAGAAGGTTTGCCAGTTGATTGGGAAGATAATCCTGGAGGTAATCCTGAAGTGATAGGCAAGTCTACCGATGGAACTAATGATCACGAAAAACTTCATGGAATATTTGATCCCTCTTCTGTTTACCCTCTATTTGCAAACGCAATAAGAGGTAATACAGGTCAATCTCTTGAAGAGCATATGCAAGATACCGGCGAGCTGTTCTCTAGATTTTCTGAAGTAGCATCAAAAAATAAAAATGCCTGGTTTCCTACATATAGGTCAGCAGAAGAAATAGCTGAGGTTAAACCTGAGAATAGGATGATAGGACTTCCTTATACTAAATATATGAACTCAATCATGAGGGTTAATCAATCCTCCGCAATTATTGTAATGTCAGCTAAGAAAGCAAGGGAGCTCGGTATTCCAGAATCAAAATGGATATTTATGTATTCTGGAGCATGTTTAAATGATGTATGGAACGTTTCCAACAGAGCTGACTACTATTCTTCACCTGCAATAAAATCTTGTACAGATAGCGTATTTGATCTCGCAAATGTCTCTATCAGTGAAATGGATTTTATTGATTTATATTCATGCTTTCCTTCAGCTGTTCAGATAGCGATGGAAGAACTCTCACTCGATAAAAATGATCCCAGAGGTTTTACTGTAACTGGTGGTCTCCCTTACTTTGGAGGTCCAGGTAATGCATATGTGATGAACTCAATTGCAACCCTAATAGAGAAATTGAGAATGCACCCAGGAAAATTTGGTTTAGCTACGGCTAACGGTTGGTATATAACAAAACATGGTGCAGCCGTATTCTCATCAAAACCTTTTGAGGGAGAATGGAATCAGGTTGCAGACACATCTAACCTGCAAAAGAGTATTGATTCAGCATCAAATACCCTATTCACTGAAATGCCAGAAGGTCAATGTTCAGTTGAAACCTATACTGTTACACATACTCATAAAGGCCCTGATAAAGGAATAATAATTGGAAAGCTAACAGATGGGACTAGATTTTTAGCAAATACAGAAAGAGATCCTGATGTTCTAGAGAAAATGTCTCAACGTGACATGCTCAATGCATCTGGTTTTGTTTCAAATGATGGAAAGCGAAATATATTTAAACCAAATTAAAATGGAGAAATCAATGAAAGAAATAAATGTTGCTGTGACTGGCGGAGCCGGACAAATAGCTTATTCACTTCTACCAAGACTAGTAAGCGGTGAAACATTTGGTCCTGATATTAAAGTAAATCTGAGACTAATAGAAATACCTCAAGTTGTAGACAAGTTACAAGGAACGATTATGGAATTAATCGACTGTGGTTTTGATCAAACGGGAGAGTTAACTGCCACTTCTGACATAAGCGAAGGAGTAAAAGACGCAGATTGGGTGCTTCTGGTAGGAAGCATACCAAGAGGAATTGTAATCGATGGAAAGAAAATTGAAGAGAGAAGTGACCTTCTTAAAATAAATGGGGGAATATTTACAGATCAAGGAGCTGCAATTGGCCAAGTAGCAAAACCTGATGCAAAAATACTAGTAGTTGGTAATCCTGCAAATACTAATGCTCTCATAGGTATGAACTCTGCTAAAAACCCTAGTCAACAATGGTTTGCTATGACTGCTCTTGATGCCAATAGAGCCAAAGCTCAGCTAGCAGAGAAAGCAGGTGCATCTATATCTTCATTAAAAAATATGATCATATGGGGAAACCATAGTCCAACCATGTATCCAGACCCTTACAACGCAACTATTAATGGAGTAAGTGCAGCAGAAACGATTAATGATGACCAATGGTTATCAGAGGAATACCTTCCCTTGGTCCAACAACGTGGAAAGGCGGTGATAGATGCAAGAGGTGCATCATCGGCTGCGTCAGCCGCTAATGCAGCTATCGATACTGTTAAAGCTGTGATGAACCCTACTCCAGATGGCGACTGTTTTAGTGCAGCTATAGCGAGTGATGGTAGCTATGGCGTACCGCAAGGCCTAATATTTGGATTCCCACTAAGGACGTCTGCTAACGGAGAAGTTGAGATCATTCAAGGTATCGAACTTAATGAATTTGCTCAATCAAAAATTGCAATAACCACACAGGAATTAGAATCTGAAAGGGAAGCGGTAGCAGATTTGATAAATTAAACTTTTGGCTTCATCTGAGGAAACAGGAGTACATCTCTTATAGATTGTGCTCCTGTAAGAAGCATTACCAACCTATCAATTCCTATCCCTACCCCTGCACAAGGTGGTAAACCATACTCAAGAGCCTCAACATAGTCAGAATCGAACTCCATAGCTTCTTCGTCTCCTGCAGACTTTTGAGCCACTTGATCTTTAAAACGCTCTGCTTGATCATCAGGATCATTTAACTCTGAGAATCCATTAGCTATCTCTTTCCCTCCAATGAAAAGTTCAAATCTATCAACTTCTGAATCATCTCCATCAGTAGACCTTGATAAAGGAGAAACATCTTTAGGATATCCTGTAATAAATGTTGGATAGATCAAATCATCTTCGACAAGCTCCTCAAACAACTCGAATAATATTTTCCCATTTGATAAATTTTTAAGATTCTCAATCTTATATTTTTCTCCGATCTCCAGAAGAAAGTCTCTATTATCTAAGAGATTTGAGTCGACAGATAATTTTTGAGCCACTGAATCCTTTAACCTAATCCTGGTAAATGGTTGCGAAAAATCAAATTCAATGCCATCTTGCTTCAACTTGAAAGTTCCAAATACTTGCTCTGAAATATGCTTGAATAATTTCTCTATGAAATCCATTTGATCACTAAAATCGGCATAAGCCGTATAGTACTCCAGCATTGTAAATTCAGGATTATGCTTTGTTGAAAGTCCTTCATTTCGGAAATTTCTATTTATTTCAAAAACTTTTTCCATACCTCCAACAACCAACCTTTTTAAATATAGTTCAGGAGCTATTCTTAAATATAAATCCATATCTAAAGCATTATGATGAGTACTGAAAGGCTTGGCGGCTGCACCCCCTAAAATAGAATGCATCATGGGAGTCTCTACTTCTAAATATTCATGACCTATAAAGAAATCCCTGATGGAACTTATAATTTGACTTCTCTTTTGAAAAACTTCTAAGCTCTCTTGATTGGTAATTAAATCTAAATATCTTTTTCTATACCTTTGCTCTGTATCAACTAATCCAGAATGTTTTTCTGGAAGTGGCCTCAAAGATTTTGTAAGCATTTCGATGGTATTAGCATTAACTGTCAATTCACCAGTTTTTGTTATGAACAAAGTTCCTTTGATACCAACAATATCTCCTAGATCCCAGGTCTTAAACTCTTCGTAGTCTCCATCTGGAAGATCATTAGATCTAACATAGGCTTGAATTTGACCCTTCATATCTTGCAGGGTTATGAAACTCGCCTTTCCCATTATTCTCTGAAGCATGATTCTTCCGGCAACAGAAACTTCTATAGAATTTTCTTCCAGCTCCTCCTTGGACATTTGAGCATATTGATTCTTAAGATCTTGAGATAGTGAATCCCTTCTGAAGGAGTTAGGATAAGCTTTATCCTTCTTTCTTAGCTCATCTAATTTAGATCTTCTTTGTTGAAGAAGTTCATTTTCTGATAGATTTTCTGTCATAAGTGTTACTTTAACTAAATATTTTCTTTTAAGCTCGCTTCAATAAAATTATCTAAAGCTCCATCAAGAACAGCAGAGCAATTTGTCGTCTCAACTCCAGTCCTTAAATCTTTTATTCTAGAGGAATCAAGTACATATGATCTAATCTGACTGCCCCAGCCAATATCTGCCTTCGATTCTTCTAGAGATTGTTTCTCTGCATTAAGTTTATTCATCTCAATTTCGTAAAGTTTAGCTCTTAGTTGGGCCATAGCTTTATCTTTATTCTGATGTTGAGATCTTTGAGACTGGCATTGTGAAACTACACCAGAGGGTTCATGGGTAATTCTAATTGCAGAGTCTGTTTTGTTCACATGCTGACCACCGGCTCCACTGGCTCTATAAGTATCTATTCTTAAATCAGCAGGGTTTATTTCTATTTCAACCGTGTCATCAACTTCTGGAGAAATGAAAATTGAAGCAAAAGAGGTATGTCTTCTACTTCCAGAATCAAAAGGAGATTTTCTTACCAATCTGTGGACACCTGTTTCAGTTCGCAACCAACCGTAAGCATAATCTCCATTAAACTTAATTGCAGCGCTCTTTATTCCTGCAACTTCACCATGAGATACTTCTATCACCTCTGTATCAAAGCCTTTAGACTCTCCCCACTTCAAGTACATCCTCATAAGCATTTCTGCCCAATCTTGGGCTTCAGTGCCGCCTGAACCTGATTGAATGTCTAAATAGGCATTATTTGGATCCATTTTGTTAGAAAACATTCTTACAAATTCAAGATCCCTTAATGTAGATTCATTCTTAATTATTTCGTTAGAGATTTCCTCTAAAGCTGAATTATCTTCTTCTTCAATAGCAATTTCAGTTAATTCAATAGAGTCTTGAATTGCAGATTCCAGAACATTGAATTTTGTAAGTTCCTTCTCTATATGTACTTTTTCCTTGTTTAGTTCCTGAGCTTGTTTTGGATCATCCCAAATTGCAGGATCGCTTAATTGTTCAATGATCTTCTCAAGTTTTGCTTGTTTACTATCAACGTCAAAGATACCCCCTAAGCTCTTCTATCCTTTTTGAATGATCTTTAAGGTCTTCATTTAAAGATGTAATTTCTATCATTTATAGTAAGTATTATAGAGCCTTCGAAAGAATAAATTGTTTAATCTCAAGATAATCATCCGGAAGGATAGTAAATATCTCTTCTTGTTCAAAAGCTTTTGCAACCTTATTAGGTAGTTCTGAAGTATAACTAGGTAGTGCTTTTTCTATAGCTTCCGTAAATTTGGCAGGGTGAGCTGTTCCCATTGTTATAACTAGTTCTTCCTTATTCACAATCCCATTACTAGCTCGAACTCCTGTAGCGGTATGAGGATCCAGCAAATAATCATGTCTTGTAAAAGTTTCTTTAATCTCTTGAATAATTTCTTCATCATCACTTCGAAAACTATTAAAAAAACTAGCAACTAACTCCTTTTTTGCTTGGGGTATATCTATACTTTTCGCAGGAAAAGAGCGCATATTTTCTGCAAGTATAGAGGAATTATCGTCATATAAATTGTAGAGAAGTCTTTCAAAATTGCTGGCTACTGAAATATCCATACTAGGAGCTAAGGTTTGAACAACTCCTGTTTTAGAGTAATTATTTGTAGAAAAGGTTTGATGTAAAACATCGTTTTTATTCGTTGCAATTAATAATCTCTTTATTGGCAAACCCATCTGTTTAGCTGTCCATCCTGCGTAAGCATGACCAAAATTACCTGAAGGAATTGAAAATGTTATATCTTCTTTCAATTCAATCATCTTTAAATAAGACCAAAAAAAATAAACTGACTGTGTCATACATCTTGCCCAGTTTATGGAATTTGCCGCTATGAACCTAACCTTATCATTTTTGAAATTCTCATCGAGAAACATTTTTTTTACAATGTCCTGACATCCATCAAAATCACTTTTTACAGCAATAGGATGAACATTTTGGGATTGGGTGGTGGTCATCTGCTTTCTTTGAAAATCTGTCACCTTTCCGTGAGGATATAAGATATAAACCTCCACATTTTCGTGCCTCGAACAAGCCGATATTGCTGCCGCTCCTGTATCACCGGATGTGGCGCCTAGAACAACAATTTTTTGTCCTCTCTCTTTAGCAAAGTGATTGAGTAAGACTCCTAGTAACTGCATGGCTACATCTTTAAAAGCCAATGTAGGCCCATGAAACAGTTCCAATACCCAACGATTGTCTTCAAGCTTTTCTAATTTGACTACATCTTTCTCGTCAAAAGTACTATATGCATCTTTCAATAAGTCTAAAAAAGTATCTTCATCGATTTCTTCTTTTACGAATGGATATAAAATCTTTGATGCCAGTTGATCGAAGGACAGCTCAGACCAACTTTGTATTTCTTGAATTGAAAATTGAGGAAAAGCTTCAGGCATATACAAACCGCCGTCTGGAGCTAAACCACCTAATAATACCTCTGAAAAAGTAACTTCAGGACTTTCGCCTCTTGTACTTTTATAACGCATTATGAATTCGAAACTGTTTAATACTTTGAGCTATCTCATCTATAGAATGCAAGTCTTTAGTCATTTCAAAAGCCTTCTCATCGGTAAGAGGACCAGAAATTATAACTACGGGAACATGAGTATGATCAGCTTGATTAGCTTTAGATTCGTTCTGAATCAAAGCCTCAATACTTATATTTTTGCTTGCAAACAAAGAAGACACTTTTGCAATAGCTCCTGCCTCATTCTTGATTGTTAAATTGAAATATCGAGAGAATCCTTGCTGACTCTCTTTGGACAGAAGATTCTTGCTTGAAGAATTTTTGGATACTGGCCATCCTCCATTTGATATATCAACAATATCGGCTATCACAGCCGATGCTGTTGGTTTTGGACCTGCTCCAGGACCATAATAAACAGTTGAACCAAGACCATCGCAATTAACCTCTAATGCATTCATTTGCATTCCAACTTGGGAAAGTAGCTGATCGTTTGGAACTAATGTTGGATAGGCACTCACAAACACTTCATTTGCTTCTATAGACCCATAAGCAATATGCTTAATTGAATAACCCAAATCTGCTGCATATGAAATGTCCTCTTGAGCAACTGACTCAATACCTCCATAAGAAACATGCTCAAAGTTATGAGGTGTATTGAATGCTAGAGCAGAAAGTATAGATGCTTTCTGTGCAGCATCAGTACCGTCTACATCCATAGTCGGATCGACTTCAGCTAAACCTAAATCTTGTGCTTCTTTTAAAGCGCTTTCAAAAGATGATTGATCGTCAGACATTTTTGAAAGAATAAAATTTGTTGTTCCATTCAGTATTCCAGCAAACCAATTGACTTTGTTTGCAACCAATCCTTCCCTCAAAGCTTTTATTACAGGAGTACCTCCTGCAACAGATGCTTCAAAACCTATTTGAACATTGTGCTCTTTAGCAAGCTCGAATAATTCGTCTCCGTGAGTGGCTATTAAGGCTTTATTGGCAGTTACGATATGTTTTCCATTTCGAATAGATGTTTCTACTAAATCTTTAGCCAGATCACATCCTCCTATTAATTCAATTAATACTTCAACTTCAGGGTTATTGGCTACATCCATTAAGTCAGTAGTTACATTAAGATCAAAAGATACTGCCGATTTTCCCTTGCGAGCACCTACTTGGATAACGTCTATGTTCACTCCCCCATTGTTCTCTACAATTTCAGGTGAGTTACTTAAATTTTCTAGAACTGCTCCACCAACATTTCCAACGCCACATACGCCAACTTTAATAGATTTCATTATTTAATAGCTTGAATATTTGTTGAGTTAGACAAGAATTTTTTGATATTTCTTAAAGCTTGTCTTGATCTGTGTTCATTCTCAATCAAAGAGAATCTTACATAACCTTCACCATAACTGCCAAATCCTACTCCTGGAGAAACGGCTACTTTTGCTTCAGAAAGTAATTGCTTACTAAATTCTAGGGAACCAAGATGTTTGTGAGAGGATGGTATTTTAGCCCAAACAAACATTGTTGCTTTGGGACTGTCCACTCTCCATCCAGCGTCATTGAGACCTTTTATAAGTACATCCCTTCTGGATTGGTACATTTCTCTAATAGAATCAACATGATGGTCTCCATGATCTAGGGCTTTTATTGCAGCAACCTGAATCGGGGTGAAAAGACCATAGTCAAAATAGGATTTTATTCTAGATAAAGCAGCTAATAATTCTTTATTTCCACAGCAGAAACCAACTCTCCAGCCAGGCATATTATAGCTTTTTGATAAAGTATAAAATTCAACTGCTACATCTTTAGCACCTTGCACCTGAAGAATTGAAGGAGCTTGATAGCCGTCAAAGCATATATCTGCATAAGCTAAGTCTTGGATGACCCAAATTTCATGTTCCTTAGCAAAAGCAACAATTTTCTCAAAAAAGTCTAGTTCGACACATTCTGTGGAAGGGTTACCAGGGAAATTCAAAACTAGCATCTTAGGTTTTGGGAAAGAGTTTTTCATGGCAGATTCCAACTCCGAAAAGAAATCTATATCTTCACCTATCGGGACATGCCTAATATCTGCCCCAGCTATTACAAACCCGTAAGGGTGTATGGGGTAAGAGGGATTTGGGACTAAAACAGCATCCCCTTTATCTAATGTAGCAAGCGCCAAATGGCCTAGCCCTTCTTTAGATCCCATTGTCACAACTGCCTCAGTTTCAGGATCCAGCACCACTTTATATTTTCTTTCATACCAGTCGCAAATGGATTTCCTTAATCTAGGTATACCTTTAGACTGAGAATATCTATGAGTACTGCCATCCAATGAAGCTTCTCGCAACTTCTCCACAATCTCATCTGGAGTTGGTTGGTCGGGATTTCCCATGCCAAAATCGATGATATCCTCACCCCTCTTTCTAGCAGAAGCTTTTAGGCTCTGAATCTCATCAAATACATATGGTGGTAATTGATTGATCCTAGGAAAATTACTATCCATCTTTAGATTCTAGCTCTTACTAGAGAGAATATTAAGTAAATCTTGAGGTGGCAAATAGCCTGGAATCATTTTTCCTTCGTCAGTTACTATAGAGGGGGTTCCTTGAACACCTATAGCATTACCTAATTTAAAATGTTTCTCGACGGGATTGTCCGCACATAGGTTTTTTTCAATTTCTTTACCTTGTTTAAGCAAGGTCAATGAATAATTGGAATCATCATTGCACCAAGCAGAGGCTATTTTTTGAAAGGATTCTGACCCTATTCCTGCTCTGGGATAAGCTAAATAATTAACTTTTATTCCCAACTCTAGGTAAGAATCTATTTGATTGTGAAACTGTCTACAATAGCCGCAATCAACGTCTGTGAAGACAAATATATTATGAATAATTTCTTCTGGCTCAAAAATAATTAACTCTGCTGTATCTAAATTATTGATCAAAGTTTTTCTTTGATAATCTCTTCTTGCTTCTGATTTATTAACTAAACCATCCTTTGTGATCAGATAAATGTCACCCGAAACTAAGTAGTTCCCATCTGAAGAGACATAAAGAGGTTCAATTCCTTCAAAATTCACTTCAAAAAATCCAGTAATATCGGTTTCTTGAACCGATAAAAGCTCAATCTCTTTAGGCAATATTTCATTGAGCTTATTTTTCACTTCTTCTATCTCAGTTGAATCTTCAGAAGAATCAACACTGCAGCTTACTAAAAGCAAGAGAACTATAAAAAAAGCATGAAATCTAAATGTTTGTAACATATTAACCTCTTGGGTGATGCTCATTATGTAATTCTTTCATTCTATGTCTAGCTACTTCTGTATATATTTGCGTGGTAGATAAACTTGAGTGACCCAAAAGTAGTTGTACAGTTCTAAGATCTGCTCCATGATTTATTAAATGAGTTGCAAAAGCATGTCTAAGAGTGTGTGGAGAGAGTTCTTTATTAATAGAGGCTTTAACTGCGTATTCTTTAATTCTGTACCAAAATGTTTGTCTCGTCATAGACTTACCCCTTTTACTAAGAAATAATTCGGTAACTTTGTTGTTATTCTTCAATAAATTAGGACGACTTTGAGTAATATACCTTTGAATCCAGTCTAATGCCTCTTCTCCCATTGGAACTAATCTTTCCTTTTCGCCCTTTCCTATAACCCTTATAACTCCTTGACGAAGGTTAATATTTAAAATGTCTAAACTTATTAATTCAGTTACTCTTAGTCCGCAAGCATAAATTAATTCCAACATCGCTCTATCTCTTAAACCGATGTCATCTTCTACGTCCGGAGCTTGAATAAGCTTTTCTACCTCTTCTTCAGAAAGTGTTTTAGGTAGTGAGTGACCTAATTTAGGACTATCAATACGGGAAGTTGGATTTTCTTTCAAATTATGTTTTGTAGTTAGATGAGAGTAAAAAGCCCTCAAACTTGAAAGAGACCGTGCAGTAGATCGGCTGCTGTATCCCTGTCTGAGCCTTTCTGCAAGATAGTCCAAAAGATCAACTCTATCGACATCTAGGAGAGAATCTCCTTTATACCAAAAAGAAAAAGAACTTAAATCATGTCGATAAGCAGATAGAGTATTCTTACTTAATCCTCTTTCGAGCCAAAGTTCATCAATAAAATTATCGATTAAGATATCTGATTTTCTAGTGTCTAAGCTCATAAATTCATGAGCAGGAAAGGTTTAGCTTAGTTTTTCTTTGATTCTTGCAGATCTGCCTGTTCTTTCTCTTAGATAAAAAAGCTTAGCCTGTCTCACATCTCCACGTCTTTTTACTTTTATAGAGCTTATAATGGGACTATGAGTTTGGAAAGTTCTTTCTACACCAACTCCGTTAGAGATTTTTCTAACTATAAAAGAAGATCCTAGTCCTCTTTTCTTGATTGACATCACGACACCTTCAAAAGGTTGAAGCCTTTCTCTAGTGCCTTCTACCACTCTCACATCAACAACAATGGTGTCTCCAGGAGAAAATTCAGGTATGTCATCTCTTAGCTGAGCAGACTCTACAGTTTGTATATATTTATTCTTATTCACGTTGATATAGCCTTTATTAGGTTGCGCATTCTATCAGATATAAGATCGATTATTCATCTTTAATTTCATTTAATAATTCCATTTCTAAATCTGAAAGTTCTTTCTTTTTAAGAAGTTCCGGTCTATTTTGTAGAGTTAATCTTAATGATTCTTTTAATTTCCATCTTTTAATCAGTTCATGATTTCCGCTAAGTAAGACCTCAGGCACATCTCCATAAGAACTCTTTTCTGGACGAGTATATTGTGGATGCTCCAAAAGACCTTCAGAGAATGAATCTTGTAAAGAAATTTCATTTCCGATGAAGCCCTTTAATTGTCTTGCGATAGTCTCTATTATTACAAGAGCCGAAAGCTCTCCTCCGTTAAGAATAAAATCCCCGATAGAGATCACTTCATCTACTGAAGTTTCTTCTACTCTTCTATCAATTCCCTCATATCTTCCGCAGATTATTGTTATATTCTTTTTATCTTTGAGTTCATGAGCTTTATTTTGATTAAAAACTTTTCCATGAGGTGCCACAAATACCACATGTGTGTCATTATGTTCCTTAATTTCATCTATAGTTTTAATTAAAGGTTCTGCCTGTAGAAGCATGCTCTGCCCTCCACCAAAAGGCTTATCATCTATCCTACCACTATGGTTATCGCTAAAGTTTCTTGGATTCCATGTTTGAACTTCTAAGATATTTTTAGCTAATGCTTTAGAGACTAGACCATGATTAATGAAGTCATTAATCAGATCAGGAAAAATAGTCACTACATTGAATTTCATTTTTAATAGTTTTCGGGCCAATCAACTAATATGAAACCTTCATCAGGATTAATTTCCTTAATAACTTGAGGTTTCACATAAGGTAAAAGCCTTTCCTCGCTATCGACACTATCCTCGGTACTCTCAACTACAAGAACTTCATTGGACTTAGTTCCAAAAGTACCTTTCACTTCGCCAAGAATTTTATGTTCTAAGTTCTTAACTACTAGTCCCTCTAATTGATATAAGTAATATTCTCCTTCATCTAAAAGAGGAAGATCATCTTCATCAACATAAACGTCTTTATTTCTGAGATTTTCAACTAAATTTCGGTCATCACATCCAACCAGCTTTATTATTAGTCGATCAGATTTTTGTTGAATTTTATCTAGTTTAAACGTGCTAATGTCCTCTACATGCAGTTTGTCATACAACTGTAAATTAGATACTTCTTTCCCATAGTAATGAAAATAGACAAAACCTTTTATGCCATGAGGTTTTCCTATTTTTCCTATTAGGATTTTTCGGTCTTTGGACCGCATAAGAAACTAAAGAGAATTAAGAATCTTTTTCTTTATCCTCTGATTCCTCTTCTGCTGGAGCTTCTTCTGCTGCGACTTCCTCTGCTGGAGCTTCCTCTGCTGGAGCTTCTTCTGCTGCGACTTCCTCTGCTGGAGCTTCCTCTGCTGCGGCTTCTTCTGCTATAGGCTCTTTTTCAGCTAACTTTTTAGCAAGCTTTTTTTGACGTTTAACTTCCTTGGCAGCTAGTCTCTTCTCTGTTTGTTCGGGCGTTTCTTTATTTTGTTTAAGAAGGTTCAACACTCTATCGCTAGGTTGTGCACCTTGACCGATCCAATAGTCAATTCTTTCAAGATCTAATTCTAATCTTACTTCTTGACCTGATGCTATAGGATTATAGTATCCAACTCTTTCTACGAACCTTCCGTCTCTAGGCATACGAGAATCAGCCACACTTACGTGATAAAAAGGTCTTTTTTTTGCTCCAGATCGAGCTAATCTTATTGTTAACATGTATTAATATCTAATCAGTAATCTTTAAAAAGGCGCCTATTCTAGTGCATAAGCCACCTGTTTCAAGGAAAATTTGTATCTTTATTGCTATGAAATAGCTACAAATGGTTATAATGCAGGCTTTGAAGTTATATTTATATTACTTGGACATACTTTTCACATCTCAGATCCCCTTGAGGATAAATTAAATTGAGCGAAATACCACTATGGATTCTCCTGGCGGCAATTGCGTTTCTTGTGCTTATGTCCGCATTTTTCTCTGGTTCAGAAACAAGCATGATGGCCATAAATCGCTATCGTTTAAAACATTTAGTCAAAGAGAAAAATAAATCAGCTAAGAGAGTCGCAAAACTCATAGAAAGGACCGATAGACTGTTGGGAGTAATATTAATAGGTAATAATTTTACACACACCCTTTCAACTGCTTTAGCTACAGTAGTAGCAATTAGAATTTGGAGCGACAGTGCTGTTTTGGCTGTAACGGTTTTTATGACAATCATCATGATCATATTTGCCGAAGTAATGCCAAAAACAATTGCAGCACTTAAGCCAGAAAGTATTGCATTCCCTTCGTCATATTTATTGAAACCTTTATCCAAGGTACTGAGTCCTCTAATAACACTTGTTAGTTTTGTATCTAATGGAGTTACAAAATTAATAGGAATAGATTTAGATAGTGCCGATAAAGACGAGTTAAGACCTGAAGAATTAAGGACTTTGTTACAGACTTCTGGTGTTCCCAAGAGACAAGAAGAAATGCTTATGGGTATTTTTGATATGGACTATTTATCAGTTAATGATGTGATGATTCCCAAAAATGAAATAGTAGGTATTGATCTAAATGATGATATAGAACAAGTTTTAGAACAACTTCAAAAGATAGACTTTACTTATATTCCCTGCTTCGAAGATTCTATAGATAACATTCAAGGATTCTTATCGCTTAACAAAAAAGCTGATTTTTTAGGTAATAATATTCAGTCCAAAGAAATGTTAAAAGCTGGATTGCAAGAACCTTTATTTGTTCCAGAAAATACTCCCTTGTACAAACAATTAGCCAATTTTCAATCTTCTGGTCGAAGAGTTGGGTTAATAGTAGATGAGTATGGTGACATTGAAGGAATCATTACTTTAAGGTCTATTTTAGAAATAATTGTAGGAGAGATTGCAACAGAATCCGTAGAGAAGATGGACATAATGCCGCAAGCAGATGGGACCTATCTTATTGAAGGCGGTATGATGATAAGAGATCTCAATAAAAGACTAGAATGGGAACTGCCAACAGAAGGTCCTAAAACCTTGAGCGGACTTATTCTTGAAGAAATCCAAACGATACCTGATACTAATATAGGTTTAACTATAGAAGGTTACAGAATTGAAACAGTACTTATAAAAGACAACGTAATCAAATTAGCAAAGTTAGAAAAGATACAAGAAATTAGTGAAACCGAAGAGGAGCAAGAATGATAAATGATTTTTGGAACCTTGTAGTTGAAACATGGGAACAAGGAATAAGAGGTATAGGCATTGATAATCTTATTATTTGCTTACTAATTCTCATTGGCTCTTTGATAGCGAGATCGCTTATGAATACTTATCTTCTTGATAAGATAGCTAGTTTTACTGAAAAATCTGAAACAACTCTCGATGATGAAATTATTGAGTCTCTAAGAGGTCCTTTTGGTCTTATACCCATCGCATTTGGTTTATACCTCATAACTACTTACTTACCATTCAGCGGATCAATGGATATGTTGGCTACTAATTTAGTCAAGATGCTAGTTGTTTATACAATATTTAGTGCATTAGCTAATTTGACCAAACCTTTATTGAACCTACTTTCTGATACTTCTTGGTTAACTCCGGCAATGACAACGTGGCTAAGTAGAGTAGCAGGAGTATTAATCTGGTTAGTTGGAATAACCATGATGTTGGATATCTGGGGAATCGAAATTGGTCCAATCATCGCAGGATTAGGTCTATTCTCTGTAGCAGTAGCTTTAGGTGCTCAGGATATGTTCAAAAATATTATTGCAGGTATTTTTATTCTAAGCGAAAAGAGGTTTCAGCCTGGAGATAGAATAAGGATAGGTGATGGGCTCCATGGTATTGTCGAATCTATAGGTTTCAGGTCTACACAAGTTAGGTTGCTAGACACATCTCCAGTATTTGTTCCGAATACAGATCTATCCGATTCTCAAGTTATCAATCATCAAGATATGAGTTATAGAAGAATCTTCTGGACTGTAAATCTGGTCTACAGCACTAAAGCAGAGCAATTAGAGAGTATATGTAAAGATTTGGAAGACTACATTAATACAAGCGAAAACTTCGTACAAAACCCTGGTCAAGAAAATTTCGTAAGAGTCACTGAACTAGGCTCAAGCTCTATAGATCTAACTATTCTTTGTTATATGGACGTAATTGATTACACACAATTCTCTCAGGTAAAACAAGAGTTGATATTCAATATTATGCGTGTAGTAGAAAAGCATGGATCTGAATTCGCTTTTCCAAGCAGGTCTATATACATCGAGAATCAAGGTCCCGAATAAAAGAATTATTGGCGTCTTTAGTGTTTAAGAGGAATTGGAAAGCGTAGCATTTCAGTTACGGGCTCCATAAAAGCTTCATTTTCTTTGATTATATTATCCGAAGCCGCAAGAAGTGCTCGTTCATGGTCTCCCATGAATTTAGCCAATTCGAAACACTCTTTATCGTCTTCAGTTATCAGGGTTTCAAGCTCAGCATACTGCGGTAAATAAATATTTTTAACAGAAGAATATATATTTTCAATTAGCTCGTTAAATGGCATTTCTCTGAATACTGCACCTACTTTGATGCCTTGCTCTCTAGAAATGGGGTTTTCCTCTATAGGTAGTTCTAGTTTAACTAATGTAGGCCTCATAATAGCCTTTGCTTCCGTTTCTAGCTGCAACATAGATCCAAAAATAAACCTTTCTCTATCATTGTTTGCGTATTGAAGCATCAACTCAAATATAGCCTCTCCTGCTTGCTCAGCGTGGTAAACCTCTAAGAGGCATTCTTTAAATTTAGTATTCATAAAGTCTATTTGTAATGTTAAAAAAAGGGGCTTATGCCCCTTTTTTTTATTAGATCACTTAAAGATAATAAGCAACACTTGATAAAGCAATGCAAAGAACAAAACTTGATACGATTACACTTCGCACTGAAGTGATTGCAGGTAACATTTTCCCCCAAATAGCATTTGCTTCTATGGCGAAGATCACTGCCAAGCCAACTAAGAGACCAGTCATTTCAAGGTTAGCCCCTAGAATCTGCCCAGAAGCAGGATAGTGAGCTGAAGCTACCATGAAATAAAGCATACCTACAGAGAATAAAGTATTAGTTCTAGAAGCCAATGCTGCTTTAGGACCAGCAACCGCAGCATCACCCTCTTTGAGTCCTATCACTATTTTTTGATTAGGCCATATTATTCCCCAAACATTAAGCATCATTAGAGTGCCCATGACTGCTCCAAGAATAATCTCAAGTGTTATCTTTACTGAGATGTAATGAAGAAGCGCAAGGCCTGTGAGGAAAGTTAAGAGAGCAGCCCATCTAAACCACCATAAAGCTCTTGGAGCTAATTTAGCTACCGCATCTTTTCTAGCATCTTCCTCTGCTTCTTTAAAATACTCTGTTTGCACAAAGTTAAAATAGTATAAGAGGCCAATCCAAGTAATTCCTACAAGGATGTGACCAAATCTAAATAACATATTAAACAATTCGTCCATAAAACCCTCCCTATTAGAGATGAATGATACCTAAATTATTTGCACTAATAAATTAATTGTTTCTCAAAAGAAAAAAGCCCCGAAGGGCTTTATTCTTTAGGAGCTGATTGTTACATCATGCCGCCCATACCGCCCATGTCCATTCCAGGAGGCATTCCACCAGGCATTCCGCCGGCTGCTCCTCCTTCATCTGGAGCATCAGCTATCATTGCCTCAGTAGTTATCATGAGACCAGCAACAGAGCCTGCAGCTTGAAGTGCAGTTCTAGTTACCTTAGCTGGATCCAAGATTCCCATCTTGATCATATCTCCATATTCGCCTGATCCAGCATTGAAACCGAAGTTACCCTTACCATCCTTAATTTTATCAAGGACAACCGAGGCCTCTTCACCAGCATTATTTGTTATTTGTCTAATTGGTGCTTCCATGGCTCTAAGAGCGATATTAATACCTACATTTTGGTCTTCATTATCACCGGTTAATCCTTCAATTTTTTGTTGAGCTCTAACTAGGGCTACCCCACCACCAGCGACAACACCTTCCTCAACTGCCGCTCTAGTTGAGTGAAGAGCATCTTCTACTCTAGCTTTCTTTTCCTTCATTTCAATTTCAGAACCTGCACCAACTTTGATTACAGCGACACCGCCAGCAAGTTTAGCGACTCTTTCTTGAAGTTTTTCTCTGTCGTAGTCAGAAGAAGTATCTTCTATCTGGGCTCTGATTTGACTAACTCTTCCAGAAATTGCATCAGCAGCGCCAGCTCCATCAATAATAGTTGTATCTTCTTTGTTCAGCTCTACTTTCTTAGCTTGACCAAGATCTTCAATTGTTGCGCCTTCTAGAGAAAGACCAACTTCTTCGGATATAACCGTTCCTCCTGTAAGGATTGCTATATCTTCAAGCATTGCTTTTCTTCTATCTCCAAAACCAGGAGCTTTACAAGCTGCAACTTTTACAACACCTCGCATGTTATTAACAACTAGAGTCGCAAGAGCCTCGCCTTCTACGTCCTCTGCTAAGACTAGTAAAGGGCGGCCTGCTTTTGCTACAGCTTCCAGTAAAGGAAGTAAATCTCTGATATTAGATATTTTTTTGTCATGAAGAAGAATAAAAGGGTCATCTAAATCCGCGGTCATTCTCTCTTGATTATTAATAAAATATGGAGATAGATATCCTCTGTCAAACTGCATACCTTCAACAACTTCTAGTTCATTTTCTATACCAGATCCTTCTTCAACAGTAATAACACCTTCTTTACCAACCTTCTGCATGGCTTCAGCGATTATCTCACCGACGGCGGTGTCGCTATTGGCTGAAATTGTGCCAACTTGTGCTATGGCTGTATCATCCTCGCAGGGCTCAGAAGCATCTTGAAGAGTCTCAACCGCAGCTGCAACTGCTTTATCAATTCCTCTTTTTAAGTCCATTGGATTAAAGCCAGCAGCAACAGATTTTAAGCCTTCATTCACTATGGATTGAGCAAGAACAGTAGCTGTTGTTGTTCCATCACCTGCTTCGTCTGAAGTTTGAGAGGCTACAGTTTTAACCATCTGAGCTCCCATATTTTCAAACTTGTCTTGTAGTTCTATTTCTTTTGCAACAGATACTCCATCTTTGGTAACAGTAGGTGCACCAAATGATTTATCTAAAATTACGTTTCTACCTTTAGGTCCAAGTGTAACTTTGACTGCATCTGCAAGTATATTTACACCCGCCAACATACCTTGACGAGCAACATCACTAAATTTGACTTCTTTGGCCATTTTTTCCTCTCTTTTTAAATTATTTTTCTAAAACACCTAGAATGTCTTGTTCATTAAGAATAACAAGCTCATCCCCATCGATTTTAACCGTATTACTACCGGCATATTGCCCGAAAACAACCAAGTCGCCTTCGTTCACTGAAACGGCTTGAGATTCGCCGTTATCTAAAGTTTTTCCAGGCCCTACAGCTACTACTTCGCCTTGAGAAGGCTTTTCAGCTGCTGATCCAGGTAGAACGATACCACCCTCAGTGGTTTGTTCTTCATCAGTGCGTCTAACTAAAACGCGATCTGCCAATGGTCTAAATTTCATCTGGTTTCTCCAAAAATTTATTTAAAATTTAAATTGTTTCTATGAAAGGCTCGTCATTCTAATCAGTTCAGATCACACGTCAATGCTGATTTTATATGCATTTAACCTCTCTCAGCTTCTATGTTGGGATTTTTATAGTTTTTTCAAGCTTTTTAATATTATTTATCTTTTTTAAATTCTCCCTCTATCCAATCTTCCTTATTTTCTTGACTGGTTCCCCTGCGATACATTGGGCTTATAGAATTAAAAATCAAACCCAGAATAAATATTCTTGTTAAAGGTAAAAGTATCAAGATTCCAAGAAAATCGGTTATAAATCCTGGAACTAAGAGAAAAAAACCACCTATCGGAGTGAATAAAGTTTTTAAAAAGTTATCTGCAGAAGGCTCAAAGGATTTTTTTTGAGTCCTTATCTCTAATAAGGTTTTGATGCCTTGATTTCTGAGAAGGTAAATGCCAATTATTCCTGAAAGGATAATCCAAGAAACTGCGTTAAAAGCCCCTATGTAGCCACCTAGGATGATAAGAGTGTATATTTCTATAAACGGAAAAATTAATAAAAATAATAAAAAATATCTCATCTCTTAAGCCTTATATATATTTTTGGGGCAAAATATAAATAAACAAGTATTCCTAGTAAATCGCTAAAAAAGTCATAAATTTCTGCTGATCTGTAAGGTAAGAAATATTGTATAAACTCAATGGAACCTGCATAAGCAATTAAAAACAAAATTGCATATTTTTGAACGTTAATAGGGTCTCTCAGGGAAATATCTAAAAGAAACGTTAATATTAAAAAGGCTAAAAAGTGAACAACCTTATCAAGATAAAGAATAGATTGACTTGATTCAGTTGGTGTAAAGGCACCATAGCTAATGAAAAAAAGTGCCAATACAAAGACAACTCTATATATTTGTGTCATTGATGCTCTCTTTTTCTATAGTAAAGAAGCAATATTATGCTGGGTATAGTTAAGAAAGAGGTAAATATAAAGAAAAGCATCCATCCATATTCTGTGCCCTGACTAGATTTAAAGTAATTTGCTATCAACCCAGAAAATCCACTAAAAATTTTTCCAGGAAGCATCATAAAAGAGGTAAGTAATGCATACTGAACAGCCGTATATTGTTTTGAAACTAAACTTGTTAGGAATGTAATATTTGCTGTTCCGACAACCCCTGCAGCTAAGCTATCTGCGCCTACAACAAGACCTAACAAAGAAAGATCTTTATCTAGCAAGGCTATTGCAGAAAAAGAAAGATTGGTTACTAAAACAAGTAAGGCTCCAATAATTAGTGTTATCTTTACACCAAGCCTTTTTACTAAGATTCCGCCTAAAAAGAATCCCAATATTGAGGCAATTACAGCAACTACTTTCACTACGTAACCAATCTCTTTCAGTGTATAGCCCTTTTCTAGATAGAAAGGGCTGGCCATGGGTCCCATGACAATATCCGTTAAACGATAGGTAGCTATAATCATTAGAAGAAAAGAAGCAAAATATAGGCCAAAGCGAGATATGAAATCTTTCAGAGGTAAAAAAATAGAATTTTGGAGCGTGAGTTTCTTCAAGCTGCTATTAATTCTTTCAGGACATATTAGGATGCCCACCACTCCGATCAACATTAAAAATGCCATCAATTGGTATGTAAGAGTCCATCCATAATCAGAGGCAAAAATTAGAGCAAATGAACTTGAGACTAGGATTGCCATCCTATAACCAAACTGATAACTAGCGGCTAAATTTCCTTGTTGACTTAATTCAGCTAGTTCAATCCTAAAAGCATCAATAGCGATATCTTGAATAGAACCTGAAAAAGCTACTAGAAAGGCTATAAATGCAAACAAATATAAACTATCAAGAGGATTAATTATTGAAAGCAACAAGAGACATAAAACAATTAAAATCTGAGAAAAGAGAATCCAACTTTTTCTAAAACCGAGACGATTTAAAAAAGGTATCGAGAAATTATCAATCATAGGAGCCCATAGAAACTTTAAAGAGTATGTGAGGACTATCCATGCAAAGAAACCTATTAAAGACAGATCTACGCCTACATCAGCCAACCAAACTCCGAGAGTTGAGAAGATAAGTATATAAGGTAAGCCAGATGAAAAGCCCAGGCTACCAATAGTTATATTCTTAAGCATCTATTCTTAATCTCGAAAATTAACAAACTGAAGGGGGATATCAAAATTTTGATCTTTGACTAATTGAATAATAGCCTGTAATTCATCTCTTTTCTTTCCAGTTATTCTGATACTATCTCCCTGAATAGATGCCTGTGTCTTTGACTTAGATTGCTTAACTAAGGTGGTTATTTTTTTTGCCAACTCCTTATCGATGCCCTCTTGCAACTCGATATTCTGTTGAGCAGATCCACCCGAGACTTCTATGTCATGTGGTTTCAAGGTCTTCAAATCTATACCTCTCTTTGCAAGAGATTCATTGAGAATGGGAGACATTTGATGAATTTGAAATTCTTCTTTGGCTGATAGAGAGATTTGTTTTTCATTTACAATAAATTCTGCACCTGTGCCTTTAAAATCAAATCTGTTTTGTAAAACTCTATTTGCTTGATCAACAGCATTTGTTACCTCGTGATGATCGAGCTCTGATTTAATGTCAAAAGAAGCCATGTTTAGTTTCCTCCATATATTTATTTTAAGTTTAAGCCCTCATTACAAACAAAAAAAGCAATTAATAATATAAACCTCTATAATCGACCATGGTGCCTTTAATAGGTTAAACGGGAAACTGGTGAGTAAATAATCCAGTGCTGCCCTCGCAACGGTAAATAGAAGATTTTCAACATATGTCACTGTAATAACGGGAAGGCGTTGAAAATCATTTAATTCTTAAGCCCGGATACCGGCCAAAAAAATATTAACTTAATTACGAAGGGTGATTTATGTATCGTTTGAAATCAGTTGTACTACTGACTTTTTTCTTATCCAATGGTTTTTCGGATGAATCAAAAAACTATGAAATAGTAACAGTTGTTTCTTCAGTCCCTAAAGCTTATACAGAAACGGTTATTGTGGTCGATAAAATTGATAAAGAATTACTTGATAAAACTCAGCCTAAAAATTTATCTAGCCTTTTCAGAGAGATTCTTGCTATTGATACAAGCAGTAACGGAGGGTTAGGACAATTATCATCTGTGTTTACTAGGGGAAGTAATAGCAACCATACCCTAGTTAAAATTAATGGCATAAAAATTAATCCGAGTACTGCTGGAGGTGCTTCAATTTATAATCTTGATACAGATTTAATCTCTAATATAGAGATAGGATATGGTCCCTTATCAGCTATTCATGGATCGAGTGCAATTGGAGGTGTCATAGATATCTCGACAAAGCCTATCGAGAATCAGACTCAATCCGCTATTGGGATTAATGTTGGCCCCGATAATTTTGAAAAAAAATTACTCAAGCTAAATTATAAATTAGATTATGTAGGGTTTTTAAATCTTGCAGCATCAAGGACTGATACAGACGGTTTTCCTGTTCTTTCTAATTCCACGCTTGATCGAGGATACAAAAATAATACCTTCATTAGCAATTTTCAAATTGACTCTGATCTTGCTGAATTTGATGTATCAAGTTGGCTAGCTGAAGGAACAATAGAGTATTTAGTTTTTGGCACACCCGTCTCCCAAGACTACAAAAACTATGCTAATGGCATCAAGATAAGAGACTCTATTGAAGATGCTTTTTTTTATAACTTGAATTTGAATAAGTCGAAGGACCTCATCCAACAAAACGATTTAAACTTCTTAGGACAAATTGATGTTACAAATACCGAAAGAGATTTCATAGAGTTCATGCTTTCAAACTTCTCATTTATCAAAAATTCCAATCAATTTATTTTAGGAATTGATATGGAAAATGAAGATGTTGACTATGCAAGTTACGGGACAAAGTACCGAGAGAAAATTAAAACTAAATCTTTTTTTACTGCAATGAATTTAAATTTATCTAAGGGTTCTTTAACTACTTCACTGAGAAATAGTGATCACGACAGATATGGCACGAATCTCTCTTGGAATTTGGAATTATTGAGAGAATTTAATCAAAACTGGAGAATTGGTTTATCAAATTCTTCTTCATTTAGATCTCCAGTCAGCTCTGAGTTATATGGTTTTGGAGGTAATACAAACTTAAAACCTGAAATTAATAAATCGACAGAGATTAATATTAAAAGAATTAAAAAAAATTCGAATTTAAATTTATCTTTATTTAGAAACAATTTAACAAACTTAATAGATTTTGATTATCAAAATTATGTGTTGAAGAACATTAGTGAGGCGTCTAACAAAGGTATAGAAATCAGATACAGAATGAATACTGAAAGTTGGTATTTGGCAATCTTATTAAGATCACAAGACCCAAAGGATAGTAATGGAAATCAGCTACTTAGGAGGTCTAAGAGATCAGGAAGTTTAACCCTTTCAAGAGATTTATATGGTTTTCTTGGAACAATAAATCTTTCTTCATTTGGCAAGCGGAGAGATTTTGGTGATATTGAGCTCCCAACATACAGTTTGGTAAACCTGTCATTTACTAAAGAATTAAATAAAAAAACTAAAATTTCATTTAAATTGGAAAATATGTTGGATAAGGAATATTACACAACAGCTACCTCTAATGCTTTTTATATGAGCCAAGGTAGATCGATTTGGTTTAAATTACATTATGATTTAGGAAGATAAATGAATAAGCGCATAACCAAAGTAACGACTAAAACGGGAGATAATGGAGCTACAGGCATGGCCGATGGATCTAGAGTAAGCAAGGCAGATCCTATCATTAACTCAATTGGAGAAATTGATGAATTAAATTCTTTAATAGGTTACTTGGACTCTCTCCCAGATTCCGAAGACTATAGGTATGTATTAAGAAGAATACAAAACTGTCTATTCGATATTGGCGGTTCACTTTCTGTTGGTAGTCAAGACTCTATTGCAAAAGAAGAAATATTGTATCTTGAAGAACAAATACAAAAGCTAAATGAGAAACTTCCGGCATTAGATAATTTTATTTTGCCAGGCGGAAATCAAGCAGCGGCTTTTTCTCAGTATGTTAGAGCAGTATGTAGAAGATGTGAGAGATCTCTGGTCATATTAGATAAAAATTATTCAGTTGAAAAGAATAAACTCGTCTATCTGAATAGGCTCTCAGACCTAATGTTTGTTATCGCAAGAAGTATTAATCAAAGCAAGGGTGTTGAAGAATCACTTTGGAAACAGAGTTAATTTATTTTAGAAAGATAATACTCCCAATCAAAGGACTTTCCAGGGTCGGTTTTTCTATCTGGAGCAATGTCAGAATGTCCAACTATGCGATCCTTTTTTATATCAGGAAAAAAAGACATTAGTGCTTTGGTTGCCATAATAAGGGAATTGTATTGTTCTTTTTCATATTGAGTTTCATCCGTTCCCTCTAGTTCAATTCCTATTGAGAACTCATTACAGTCTTCTCTATCTTTAAAAATAGAAACACCAGCGTGCCATGCCTTTTTATTAAAAGGCACAAACTGAGTAATCGATCCATCTCGTTTAATCAGAAGATGACTAGATACTTTTAATTCAATTATGTCTTTAAAATATGGATCGTCATCGGAATTTAACTGATTAGTGAAAAACTTCTCAATATAATCTCCACCATACTTGCCGGGTGGTAAGCTAATGTTGTGTATTACGAGAAGAGATATTTCGTTATATTTCCTTTCAGAACTATTTGGAGATAGACAAACCTTGGCCTCATCTAAAAGAAATGTTTTATCTATCTTCAAGAAAACCTCTATTGTTTAATAAATGGTTTAGGCTGTTTTTTTTCCTTCATCTTGCCGTTTTTACTCTTTTTAGATTTAAGAGCTTTCCTAAGCTCTTTTCTTTGAAGAATTCCATCAGAATTTAAGTCCATTCTTTCAAAACGCTTATTGATTGGGGCCAGAAACTCGTCTTCTGAAATATTCCCATCACTATTTTTATCCATCAGCTGAAATCGACTTATAGTATTGGCATTGAATTCCTCTAGAGTTACAGTTCCGTCTTGATCTGTATCCATTTTTTTTATTTGTTCGAACATTCTAGGCGCTGAGTAAGTATTTAAAGATACAAGACCAATTAAAAGAGTAGATAGCATAAGTTTTAGTTTCATAATTTCCTCCGTTTCTTTGTTAGACAAAAAATTAAATGAAAGGTTCTTATCATCTTAAGCCTTTGGGCAGCCTAAAGGATATTCCTTCGTCTGTTCGGTTCTTGTCACCTACTAAATTAAAACCATAAACTGAAGAGAGCTTTTCTATTACTTCTGAGACAAGGTGTTCTGGGGCGGAAGCCCCAGATGTAAGACCTATTTTGGATTTGCCTTTTAGACAATCCAAAGATAAATCATCAATACTATCTATGAGATAAGCTTCTACTCCAGATCTTTCTGCTATTTCTCTGAGCCTATTGGAATTTGAGCTATTTTCAGACCCAATTACTATGACTAGGTCGGATTCTAGTGCTAGTTGTTTAATTGCATCCTGGCGGTTCTGAGTTGCATAACAGATGTCATCTTTTTTTGGACCTTTGATGTTTGGAAAATGTCTTAATAGGTAGTCCTTAATTTCTTTCGTATCATCTACAGATAATGTTGTTTGAGTTACATAAGCTAAATTTGAGGAGTCTTTGAAGGATAATTTTTTAGCATCTTCTATATCTTCTACGAGCGTTATTGTTCCTCCATAAGATGTATCAAATTGCCCCATTGTCCCTTCAACTTCTGGATGATTTTTATGTCCGATAAGTAAACAATCAAAACCCATTTTTGCATAGGTATGCACTTCTGCATGGACCTTACTTACCAAAGGGCATGTTGCATCAAAAACATCTAGATTTCTTTCGCCTGATTGAACTTCTACCGCTTTTGAAATTCCATGTGCACTATATACAACCACCTCACCTACTGGAATTTCTTCTATATCCTCTACAAAAATAGCACCAAGATTTTTTAATTCTTCAACCACTGTCTTGTTGTGAACTACTTCATGCTTTACATATACAGGGGCACCGTGAAGCTCTATGACTTTTTTTACAATCTCTATTGCTCTATCTACTCCGGCACAAAACCCTCGAGTATTAGCTAACCTTATTTCCATTTGTTTTAGATTTAGAAATAACTATATCAAGAATATAAATAAAAACTCCTATTGTTATAAATGTATCGGCAAAGTTAAAAATATAGAAAGAATAACTTTCATAGTAAAAACTTATAAAATCAACTACGTGACCTCTAAAAGCCCTATCTAATAGATTTCCAACGCCTCCAGATAAGATCATTAATAAAGCCAATGACTCATACCTATTGAGTGACTCTGTTACGAGGATATAAAACAAATATAAGCATACCAAAAGAACCAAGAGAACTAGCAACCATCGACCCAGATCTCCTCCATCATCAAAGAGACTAAAAGCTATTCCTGTATTGAGAATAAGATAAATATCTAATATTGGTAATAAGTTTAAGCTTTCGCCTATTAAAAAGTTTTTTAAAACTAGGTATTTAGTAAATTGGTCTATTGAAATAAGAGATAGAAGAAATAGGATTTTTTTCATTGAGATATATCTCACTTACGCAAAAATTCTAATTTCACCATTCCCTTCAACATTTTCGTAGCATCTTTGACAAATAGCTTCATGACCTTTGATGGTCCCTACTTCAGGTCGACTATGCCAGCATCGAACACATTTCTTATATTTGGTTTTTCGAACATTTATCTTTAAGCCTTGTATGTTGGTATCATTTCCATCCTGTCTAGATTTATAAACTTTTGCCTCTGATGTAATAAAAATAAATCTAAGTTCTTCAGAAAAATCATCTAAAAGTCTTTTGATATCTGTATCACAATACAATTCTAGCTCTGCATCTAGAGAAGACCCTATGATTTCATTATTTCTTGCTTCTTCGATATGTTTATTAACTTCAGATCTTATCTCTAATATTTTTTCCCACTCCTCATCTGAGAATCTTAATTGTCCTACTTCAGTCCAATCCTGAAACCATTCAAGGAGATGAACAGATTTTGTATCACTTCCTAGGGATTGCCAGGCCTCTTCTGCAGTAAAAGAAAGTATAGGACTTATCCATCTAAGCAATGCTTGAAGAATATTAGAAAGAGCAATCTGTGAAGATAAACGTGCGTCTGAAGTTGATTTTGCTGTGTAAAGTCTATCTTTTAAAATGTCTAAATAAAAACCACCTAAATCATTGGAGCAAAAATTATGAATCTTTTGAAACGCATGATGAAAGTCGTAATTTAGATAGTCTTCTACGATCTCCTCTTGAAGATTCTTAGTTTTAAGAATCATCCATTTATCTAACTCTGTAAGTTTTTCAGGCGCCAGTTTTTGGCCTGAATAGTCACTTAAGTTTCCTAGTAAAAATCTTATTGTATTTCTTATTCTCCTATAAGAATCAGACGACCTTTTTAAAATATCGTCGGAAAGAACAATTTCTTTAGTGTAATCAGTAGATGCTGTCCATGTTCTTAGGACATCAGCACCCATCGTCTCCAATACTTTTTGAGGAGAGATGACATTTCCTAGAGATTTAGACATTTTTTTGCCTTCAGAATCAACAACAAAACCATGAGTCAATACTGCCTTGTAAGGAGGAACCTCTTTCATAGCAATGCTTGTAAGTAATGATGACTGAAACCACCCTCGGTGCTGATCAGAACCTTCAAGGTATAAATCAGCTGGAAACTGTAAATCTTCATTTACATCTAATACACAAGCATGAGTAACTCCAGAATCAAACCAGACATCTAGGCAATCTGTTATTTTTTCATAAGACTCATAATCGTTAATTAGATTCTTGGTTTCTATATCATGCCAAGCTTGAATGCCTTCTAATTCAACTAAATCAGCTACTTTTTCTATAATCTTTCTTGTTTCTGGATGAAGCTCTCCTGTCTCTTTATGTATTAGTAAAGTAATCGGTACACCCCAAGCCCTTTGTCTAGAAATACACCAATCGGGACGTCCTTCCAGCATTGAATTCATTCTGGCTTGACCCCAAGTTGGTGCCCATTTAACAGAGTCAACAGAATCTTGAGACTGCTTTAAAAGATCTTTTTTCTCCATCGAAATAAACCATTGAGGTGTTGCCCTAAACATGACAGGGGTTTTATGTCTCCAACAATGAGGATAACTGTGTTCGTAAGATGATTTTGATAATAAAACCCCTCTCTCTTCTAGGAGATTCGTTATGTTGTCATTAGCTTTGAAGACAAATTGCCCTGCAAAGTGTTCTACGTCCTCACTATAAGTTCCATTCCCTTTAACTGGATTCAGCACATCAATGCCATTTTCCTTGCATACAGCATAATCTTCCAACCCATGCCCTGGTGCGGTATGTACTACTCCTGTTCCTGCATCAGTTGTAACGTGATCTCCAGATATTATTAGAGAATTTCTATCAAGATAAGGGTGAGTAGCATTAAAACCGAGTAGATCAGTACCTTTACAACTACCGAGGGAAGTAAAAT
>CACFXJ010000015.1:0-32347 GCA_902570225.1 uncultured SAR86 cluster bacterium | reverse complement strand
TAATTTTACTACTCCTTCTTTCTCCTTTTACCTATGCAGAAGTAGACCCTTTTCAAAATATCAATGAAAAGACGCATAATTTAAATCAAACTTTAGATCTGCAAGTTGCTTCTCCTGTTGCAAGATTCTATAAAAGAATAACACCTGATTTTTTAGAAAAGGGCATTACTAACTTTACTCATAATATCGAAGACTTAAGTATTGGTATCAATAATATCCTTCAAGGAAAATTTAATGAGGGACTTTCAGATTTTTCTAGGTTTACTCTAAACACCTCTATTGGGCTGCTCGGCTTCATAGATATTGCTTCTGATTTAGGTCTAACAAAACACGATGAAGACTTTGGGCAAACTTTAGCAGTTTGGGGAGTTCCAGATGGTCCTTACTTAGTATTGCCAGGATTAGGACCAAGTACTACTAGAGATACTTTAGCAATGATTCCAGATGCTTTTTTAACGCCTTTATGGTTAATTGATCATGATAGAACGAGTTATTCGCTAACCGCTATCGACTTAATTGATACTCGTGCTCGTTACTTAGGCCTTGAAAGCGTTGTAATTGGAGATGAATACCTATTTTATCGAGATGCCTATCTTCAGAGCAGAAACTTTGAAATAAAAGACGGTGAGGTCGAAGACGATTTTGATGATTTTGATGATTTTAACTAATCATCTCTAACTTTTAATTTGATATTGATATAGTCGCTATGACTTATATGTATTAGATCTGATATTTTTCTAATAAGATGTTCTTCATATTTATCTAAAACACTATCTGCGTAAGCAACTTTCCAAAGATTCTCCAGTAAACTTAATTTATCACTGTATTCAAATTCATCATTAACTGTTCTGGTATATTCGTATAGAGAAGTGCTCTCGGCCACTCTAGATTCTGCATCTTTTATAATCTCTTCTATAGCATCTGCTTCGAGATTATAGGTTTCAATTAGAGATTGTTTTAAAGACTCTTTTTCATTGAGATCAAATTCCTTATCCGCAAAGGCTATTTCAACAAGTAATGCAGCGCATGCTTCATTGAGTTTTATTAATGCAGAACTTTCTTCAACTTTATCTTCGCTGGAATAATTAGAAATTAAGTCTTTAATTTTTTTTATCATATTGTTTCTTCTTTAAGTAAAAATTCAAAGTTTTCTATTGGGTTCATTGCATTATTTAGGGATATTAGATATTTCCTCATATTTTTTGCACCATCAAACCCTCTGAATAGACCCATTAAATGTCTAGTTATATGTGAAATCTTTGTACCGCGCTCAAGTTCATCACCTACATATGGAATAAGGCTTTTAAGGATATCCGATCTACTCGTAGATACTTTTTTATCTGAAAATATAACACTATCAACTTCAGCTAGAAGAAGGGGATTATCATAGGCCTCTCTACCGATCATCACACCATCTACATGCTGCAAATGTATTGATGACTCATGCAGAGATTTAATACCCCCATTTATAATAAATTTTAAATCAGGAAATGTGTTTTTCAATTTATATACTCTTTTATAATTTAATGGAGGTATTTCTCGGTTATCTTTTGGACTTAATCCTTTTAGCCAAGCTTTTCTTGCGTGAATGATGAAAGTATTACATCCAGCAGAACTTACTTCGTTTATGAAGTTATCAAGATGAATATTTTGATCCATATCATCAACACCGATTCTGCATTTCACAGTTACAGGAAGAGTAGTGGCTTCCTTCATTTGACTAATGCACTTAGCAACTAACTTAGGTTCTTTCATTAAAACAGCACCAAATCTCCCTTTTTGTACTTTGCTACTTGGACACCCAACATTTAAGTTGACTTCTGAATATCCAAATTTCTCAGAGATAGATGAAGCTTCAGAAAGTGCAGAAGGGTCACTCCCACCTAATTGCAAGACCAAAGGATGCTCATCTGTATGATGGTTTAAAAGTTTTTCTGTATCACCTTTCAATACTGCATTTGCATGTAGCATCTCTGTATAAAGAAGACTTCTTTTGGTTAATAGTCTGTGAAAGTACCTACAATGACGGTCAGTCCTATCCATCATAGGAGCAACGCTAAATTTATGGCTCATTAAGGGTGTAAAGGCAGCGAGTAGTAGTCAAAAAATAAATACATTATCACCGTGCAAATCGCCAATGTAAGAACCATAACAGGCAATCCCTTCTTGGCCCACTTTAAAGGGGTAATTGCTAGGTCTGGATTTCCAGTACTCTTAGCAAGTTTCTCTGAAACAGTAACAATATAGACATTAGCAGTGGAACCAATATGAGTACCATTTCCGCCCATACCTACACCTATAGCCAAACACCAACATAGTGCTGCAATATTTACACCTACAGTCTCAAGTGAAGCAATGATGGGAATCATAGCTGCGGTAAACGGTATGTTGTCTATAGCAGCTGACATTATTGCAGCAACCCACATTAATGCTATGCAGGTGTACATAAAGTTTTCTTGTATAACTTCACCAGATACGGGATCAATTAAGAAAGGAATAATATACTGTCCAAGATATTCTAAGAACTTACTTCCCTCTACTCCTCCAACAAGCATAAATAGAGCTACAAAGAACATTAAGAGAGGAATTTCATGAGTCATATTCTTCATAACATCCTCAAACTCAATTTCTTTAGCTAAAACTACGAGAAGAATAAGTCCTGTACCAGCAACCATCCATGGTTCCCAATGAATAGTGTTATGAATAACAAATAGAATGACCATCAAACCTAAAATAGACAGAGATTTATTCCAGAGACTTTTATCTTTATAAGGAATACTGTCTTCAAACTTACCTTCGGGGACTATTGCTAATTCTTCTTTAAATAAATAACGCATGAAGAATAGGGTGGCTATCCAGGCCACAAAAACTATAGGAAACATCTTGTAGGCAAATGGCATAAAAGCAATATCGAATGCTGAACCTATCATCAAATTGGGCGGATCACCAACTAAAGTAGCGACACCCCCTGTGTCAGACAATAATGCTGCCGCAAGAAGATAAGGTATAGCGCTGACCTTCATTTTTTGACAAATTAAAACAATAAGAGGTCCAAAAATCACTACAGTCGTAACATTATCTAATAGAAGAGAAATAACCGTTACAGCAGTTCCAAGTAATGCTAGAAGTAAAAATTGTCTTCCTTTTGCAATCCTTCCAATATTTGCCGCGAGTACCTCGAATCCACCAGTGTTTACCATGATGGCTACTACAGCCATCATAGAGCCAAGCAGGAAGACTACATTCCAGTCTACGGCTTCAAAGGCTTCTTCAGGAGAATAGAATCCGTAGGATTGCCCAACTACTAACATCACAGCAGCACCAGCCATTGCTACTTTTACTCTGTGAAACCCATGCAGTGTTTCTGTAAAAATTAGAATGAAGCTTGCTGCCAAGATTATTCCCGAAACTAACATTCCTTGGTTCATTACAATAGTTTCCATACCTACCTCTATTTGATTAATTATTTTAAACTAACGATTATTAGCTTAAACTTTAAAAATGATTCCCATAAACAACAATCTAGTATTCAAACCCGAGAATTTCAATACTTCTGAAGAGCCCGGAATCTTCATTATACTAAGAAATCAAGAATTCATAACATCAAAAGCTTCAGAAGTCCTACTATTTGAGGAAGAGGATTTAAGGTGGACAGAGATGGAATTCTCTCACAAACATTTTTTGGGGTATCTCGATAATCGTCCATGTTTCGTTTCTTGTCTTACAGATTCTTCCCAAATAGATAAAGAACTGACACTCAGTCCTTTAAGGGCCTTATTAGGCAGAATACCTGATAAATTATTTACGATATTTTCTAGATCGCTTCAAATCGATAATTGGTTTGTTTCCAATCAATTTTGTGGAGGTTGTGGTAAAGGGATCAAGCAAGATAACAAAGAAAGAGCAATGATTTGTGAATGTAAGGGCAACCTTATTTATCCTACTATTTCTCCTTGCATTATTGTTTTAGTGACAAATGGAGAAGACCTTTTACTTGCTCATAATAAAAATTTCCCCGGTGATTTTTATAGCACATTAGCAGGATTCATCGAGCCAGGTGAAACTGCTGAATCTGCTATAGAAAGAGAAGTCTATGAAGAGGTTGGGGTAAAGGTAAAAAATATTAAATATTACGGAAGTCAGTCATGGCCTTTTCCCAGCCAGCTTATGCTTGGATACCACGCTGAATATGTTGATGGTGTTATCAAGCCGGATGGTATAGAGATAGATAAAGCAGATTGGTTTCACTTTGAAGCACTTCCCCAGGTTCCCACAGGAAATATATCTATTTCTGGCCAATTAATAGAGAGTTATCTAGAAAAGCTTAATTCTTAAGACTTATTTCTTGGATCGTTAGAAGCTCTTCCCCAATCTTTAGCTTTCTTGACCTCTTGATTTGGCTCCTCTTTTGGCAATTCATTTGATCTAACTTCGTTAGATTCTTTTAAGTCTTCTTTAGTTGCCTTATTCTCAACAGTTTTTTTAATAGAGTCTTGGCTTTTATCATTTTTATTACTAACTCGTTTTGAAGTTTCTTTTCTTTCTGAAGGATTTGTAGATTTATCTTCATTATTATTCTTAGCTTCTGGTTTCAAAGTTTGATCTTTTTTTTCAGTTTTTGGAGACTTTACAACTTGAGGATTCACTTGAGGTTTAGTTTTTTGTTCTGAATCTTTTTTTGCAAGATCCTTGGATTTACCCTGATGCTTTCTTCTATTGTCTTTTTTATCTGTTTTATTTTGAACTTTTGTTTCAGTACTGCTTTTCGATTTATTTCTAACAGGTTTTTTCTTTTCAGAGTTTTTATTATCTCTAGCCTTATTGATTTGTTTAGAGTTATTTCTCTGTTGAGGTTTTTTGTTCCTATTATCCCGACGTCTTTGATTTCGAGCGTTTCTTTTCCTTTGATTAGGTTTTGATTTGCTCTCATCTGAGCCCTCGAATAATTTCAAGAATTTCTTAAAGATACCTTCACCTTTTTTCTTAGGCTTTTTGGGAGGAGTTAAGTTAACAGCAGGTTTTTCGAATTTCGGTTTTTTGTAATCATTACCCACATTACCATTTGACTCTATTTCACTCTGTATATCGTAACTTGCATGATCTTTATTCTTCTTATCGTCAGACCTTAATCTTGTTACTTCAAATCTATTATCAGACCTTGTTGGATCTGAAACCACAATCACTCTTACTCCAGACCTTTCTTCTATTTCATTAACCCTAGCTCTCCTTTCATTTAATAAAAAAGTTGACATATCTGAAGATACAACAGCTCTTACTTCACCACTTTTCTTTTTACTGGCTTCTTCTTCAATGAGTCTAAGAACAGCAGTGGAAAGACTGGCTACATCTTGAGTCCACCTCTCTTGAAGAGAAGGTCTAAGTCTCTGTCTGGACATTTCCATTAGACCAAATCTAGAAATTCTTCCAACTTGCACTTTAGCTCTATCAATAGATAGGGCAGACCAAAGCTTATCTTCTACAGCCCTTTTATTTTTTAGAGACAGCATATCTATGAAATCTATGACTACTAACCCTCCAATATCTCTTAGCCTTAGCTGCTTTCCAATTTCTATCGCGGACTCTAAGTTAGTATTAAGTGCAGTTTCTTCAATATCACTTCCACCAGTAGCTTTTGCGGAATTTATATCTATTGCAACAAGTGCCTCAGTTTGGTCTATGACTATCGATCCGCCGCTAGGAAGTGAAACCTCTCTTTGATAGGCAGTTTCAATTTGGCTCTCTATTTGATAGCGAGTAAACAGAGGGATTGCTTCATCGTATTTTTTAATTTTATCTTCAAAATCAGGCATTAGTTTTGAAGTAAAATCATAAGCTTTTTCAAAAGCTTCATCGGTATCTACTAAAACTTCCGTTATATCATCTCTTAAAAAATCTCTTAACGAGCGAGAGATAAGGTCATTCTCTCTAAATATTAAAAAAGGAGCTTTCTTAAGTTGATTTGCTTCTAAAATTGCATCCCATAAATTAAGTAGATAATCTAAGTCCCATTTTAATTCTTCAAGAGAAACACCGTCACCAGCTGTTCTTACAATTAAGCCCATATCTTTAGGTATCTCTAATTGTTTGAGTTTATCTCTTACCTCATCTCTGGCTTTACCTTCTATGCTTTTTGATATCCCTCCAGCTTCAGGGTTGTTTGGCATTAAAACTAGATAATGCCCTGGAAGTGAAATAAATGTACTTAATGCAGCACCTTTATTTCCTCTTTCTTCTTTTTCAACTTGGACAATAATTTCTTGTCCTTGAGACAATATTTCGTTTATAGGAGTTTTTGCTTGTTTATCTTGATAAAGTCCATGGTTTAATTCTTTGACAGGCAAGAAACCATGTCTTTCAGATCCAAAATCAACAAAGGCTGCTCCAAGACTTTGTTCTATTCTAGAAACTCTGGCTTTATATATATTAGATTTCTTTCTCTCTTGCCCAACCTGTTCTATATCAAAATCATAAATACTCTGACCATCTACAAGAGCGACACGCAACTCTTCAGGTTGAGTTGCATTTATAAGCATTCTTTTCATGTTTTTTCCCATTAGGGAAGCAGATAGCAAAAGCAGGAAATATGTTTATATGTTGTAGGCGGATTACTTTAATATGCCACACCTACGTAGCGTTTGTTCTTGAGAGCTTTAGCCTCTCTGCTTCTTAATTTCTATTTAATTCTTTATGCGCCTTACAATTAACTCATCAATATGCGCAAACACGCGCGTATAATAGCTTAATAACAAGCTATATTAAAGCTTTCATTAAAATGGACGATATTTATCACCCTGTATCATCATTCAAAGTAACCTCTGATTATGCAGGAATGAGGTTGGACAATTGTCTTATTTCAATAATGAAAGGCTTACCAAGAAGTAAAATTTATTCCATCATCAGGAGAGGGGAGGTTAGAGTAAATAAATCTAGATCAAGACCTAGTTTGAAGTTAAATGAAGGGGATATTGTTAGAATTCCGCCTTACAAAGCTTCTACTAAAGAAGAAATATTTACACCTTCTAAAGATAAGGGAAAAATTCTTGAATCTATAATAGTTAAAGAAAAAGATTTCTTGATAATAAATAAACCGGTTGGCATCGCCTCTCATGGTGGAAGTGGAATTTCATCTGGAGTTATTGAGATTATTCGACAACTTGATCCTAAATACAAAGATGCTCACTTAGCTCATCGTATCGATAGAGATACATCTGGATGTTTAGTAATTGCGTTAAGAAAATCTTTTTTAAGAAAATTACACCAAGAAATAAGAAACAAAAATGTAGATAAAGTATATGATCTTATTGTTTTTGGAAATTGGCCAAAAGAATTAAAAATCGTTGATGCTCCTTTGTCGAAGAGAAAATCTAAAACTGGTGAAAAAGAAGCAGTCGTAGAAAATAATGGAAAAAAATCTTTAACTGAGTTTAGTTTGATTGAGTTTAATAATAATTATTCTCATTTAAAAGCAAAAATAATTACAGGAAGAATGCACCAAATACGTGCACATTCCAGCTATGAAGGCTTTCCTATTGTAGGGGATAGAAAATATGGAAACGAAACACTAAATAAACAGGCTAAAGAAATTGGTTTAAATAGAATGTTGCTCCATGCAACTTCTATAAGCTTTAAGAATCTCGAGATATCATGCTCAGCAGAATTACCTAAACTATTTTCCAAAATCATGTCATGAAAATCTTAAACCTAAATGAAGGCTCTTTTCCTATCAAACTTTCATTTGAATTGGAAAATCATAATGTTCCCAATATAGGCAAACTAACAAATAATTTATCTGTTGAAGCTCAAATACTTAAAATATCTAAAAACCAATATAAGTGTGATGGCATTTTAGAAGGAAATTTTCTAGATACTTGTCAAAATTGCTTAAAAGACACAGAAATCAAAATCTCTAATACTATTAATGTAACGATCAAAGATTCAGCCGAAATGCATATTGATTCTTCTGACCAAGATCAGACTCACTATCAAGAACTTGAATATTTTGATTTATACCGTTTTATTGAAGAAGAAGTAGCAATTATCTATCCAGATATAGTGAAATGTAATAATGATTGTCTAGAAGAACCACATCCTGAAGAACAAGAAAAAAACCTCCCTTTCAAAAAAATTAGAGACTTGATCGAATAGTTCATTTAAAATCCGCGCCGGAGCACATTATGGCAGTACAAAAAAGTAAAAAATCTAAATCAAAAAAGCTACAAAAAAGAGCACATCAATCTCTTTCAAACCCGACTCTCTCCAATGATCCTGTAACTGGCGAGAGACACTTGCGACATCAAATGACAGCCGATGGATTCTACAAAGGTAAAAAAATAGTAGAAATCAAACAAAAAGAAGAAACAATAGAGGAATAGTACCTTGACTAGAAAAATTGGTTTTGCTTTTCCTGGGCAAGGCTCTCAGTCTGTTGGTATGTTGGCCGAACATTTCGTTACATCTAAAGTGTTCAGCAATGTATTTGAAATTTCTAAAGAAGTTATAGGAACTGACTTCAAAAAACTTATAGAAGAAGGGACTGCAGAAGATCTAGCTGCAACACAAGTAACACAACCTCTTTTACTAACAGCTAACTATGCATTGTGGCAAGCCGCGAACATAGATCCAAAGTCAGTAGATATCATGGCTGGACATTCACTAGGAGAATACTCAGCTTATGTGGCCGCGGAAGCAATCAAATTTGAAGATGCTTTAGAACTTGTATCTCTAAGAGCAAAGTACATGCAAGAAGCTGTAAAAGAAGGTGAAGGAGGCATAGCTGCCATCATTGGACTTGATACAGAAAATTTAGAAACTATCTGTAGAAATATAACAGAGGAAGGTGATCTAGTTAGCATGGCAAATCTGAATTCTGATAATCAGATAGTAATATCAGGAACCAAAACAGGTGTTGATAAAGCAATAGTATCTTGTAAAGAGAATGGTGCTAAACGAGCCATACCTCTTGCAATGAGCGTACCATCTCATTGTAAATTAATGACACCAGCTTCAATTAAATTCTCAGAAGATTTAAATAAAGTAGAATTTTTGGAACCTAAAACAAAAGTTATACAAAACTTTTCAGTAATGCATTCTGATGATGTAGATATAATTAAAGAAAATCTCATATCTCAGCTATACAGCCCAGTTAGATGGTCTGAAACAATGCAATTATTCAAGGAAAACAATATAACTGAATTTTACGAATGTGGACCCTCAAAGGTTCTTACAGGTCTAATAAAAAAAAAATTTACAGATATTTCGCTTCACTCACTTGACGATATTGAAACTCTAACTTCTATACAGGAAAATTAATATGAAAACAGCCTTAGTAACAGGTGCCTCTAGAGGAATAGGAAGGGCTATTGCTCTAGAATTTAAAGAAAAAGGTTATTCTGTCATCGGTACTGCTACCTCTGAAAATGGTGCCTCTGAACTGAATAACATTGGAATTCAAGGGTATGTTTTAGATCTTAATTCTCATGAATCCATAGATAGTTTTTGGCAAAAACTAGAAGACAATAATCAAAATATATCTCTCTTAGTCAACAATGCCGGCATCACTAGAGATAATATAGTCTTAAGAATGTCTGATGAAGAGTGGTCAGATATTATGAATGTTCATCTCTATGGCACTTTTCAACTTTGTAAGCGATCCTTGAAAATGATGCTGAAATCTAAATGGGGACGTATTATTAATATTTCCTCTGCATCAGCCTCAATCGGCAATAGAGGTCAGTCAAATTATGCTGCAGCCAAAGCAGGTGTAGAAGCTTTCACTAAATCTCTAGCTAAAGAGGTGGGAAAAAGAGATATAACTATCAATGCCGTAGCTCCTGGGTTTATTTCAACAGATATGACGGAAAATAATGACGGTGTGAATGAGGATTACCTCATTAAAGAAATACCATTAGGTAGATTTGGTGAGCCAGCTGAAGTTGCTAATTTAGTAACTTTCTTATGTTCCGAAGAAGCTTCATATATCACTGGACAAACCATACATATTAATGGAGGCCTATATATGTAAAATTTGACTTTATTTGAATTATTTTAGTTATCTAAAGAAAAAATTTTAAAAATTAGTATAATGCGCAATTCTTAAAACTAACAATTGCGTTTTAGGTGGGAGATATAATATGAGCGTTGAAGATAGAGTCCAAAAAATTGTTTGTGAACAACTTGGTGTTTCTGCTGAAGAGGTTAAATTAGAAGCTTCTTTCATTGATGACCTAGGCGCAGATTCACTAGATACAGTCGAATTAGTTATGGCTTTTGAAGAAGAATTTGAAATAGAAATTCCGGATGAAGAAGCTGAAAATATTCAGACTGTAAAGAACGCGGTTGACTATATAAATAGCAATTCATAATTCTTAGCCATTAGGCTCCATGTCAAATAGAAGGGTAGTAGTTACTGGTCTGGGTCTCTTGTCGCCAGTTGGAAGCGACGTAAATTCTTCATGGAATAATATAATCCAAGGTCTATCTGGTGTTAAACCGATAACTACTTTTGATGTTTCTGACAGTGAAACTAAATTCGCAGCAACAGTAGAAGTTGATACTTCAGAAAAATTAGATAAAAAAGAAATACGCAGAACAGATCCTTTCATTCAATATGGTTTAATTGCTTCTCAGGAATGCTTAGAAGACTCTCTTATTGACCTAGATAATATTGACCTTAATAGATTTGGAGTCTCTATAGGATCAGGCATTGGTGGATTGGGAACCATCGAAGAAAATAAAATAAAGCTTTCAGAAAGTGGCCCTAAGAAAATTTCTCCTTTTTTTGTTCCAGGAGCTATAGCAAATATGGTCTCAGGATATGCCTCTTTAAAATATGGGTTAAAAGGTCCAAATATTTCTATAGCAAGTGCTTGTTCAAGTGCTAGTCATTCTATTGGATATTCATTTAGAAATATTGTTCATGGGGATGCAGATTTGATGCTTACAGGGGGCGCTGAAATGGCCACTACACCATTAGGAATTGCTGGTTTTAATGCTGCTAAAGCACTATCAACAAATAATAGCAATCCTGAAGCTGCAAGTAGACCTTGGGATAAAGATAGAGATGGATTTGTTTTGGGAGAAGGTTCAGGATGTCTTCTATTAGAAGAGTATGAGCATGCAAAAGCTAGAGGTGCAAAGATTTATGCTGAGATTGTCGGTTTTGGGATGAGTGCTGATGCTTATCATATTACATCTCCACCAGATGGAGGTAGTGGAGCTGCCTTATCTATGCAGAATGCAATCAATGATGCTCAATTAACTCCTTCAGATATTGATTACATAAATGCACATGGCACTTCTACTCCTGCAGGTGATATTGCAGAAACTCAAGCAATTAAAACTGTCTTTAATGAATCAACTAAAGATCTCATAGTCAGCTCTACTAAATCAATGACTGGACATTTATTGGGGGCAGCAGGAGCAATAGAGGCAATCTTTTCAGTTCTTAGTATCAAAAATAATCTTTGCCCACCTACAATTAATCTAGATAACCCTGATGTTGGTTGTGATTTAAATTATTCAGCTCACCAAGCAAGCGAAAAGAGTGTTAGTTATTCTTTATCAAATTCTTTTGGATTTGGAGGCACAAATGCTACTCTAATTTTTAAAGAATTAGATTAAGTGCAAAGTTTTAAAATCTCGATTTTCTCTTTAATTTTTGTATTAGTAATACTTTTATCTGCTATTCACTATAGAGTGGAGATTAAGAATACAATCATCCTAGATATAGCCAATGGCTCTTCTACTTCCTCGATTGCAACTAGCTTGCACGAAAACAAAATAATCCTTAACCCTACAGTCTTTAAGATTTATGTAAGGCTCTCATCAAATGATCATAAATTTAAAGCTGGAGAATATAAGTTTAAATCTACACAATCTATTCATTCTATTGTCGATAAATTAACGAAAGGAGATTTCTTTTATAGAAAATTAACTTTACTGCCCGGATCAACTATCTCAAATATTTTAAAATTAGGAGATTCTGAAGGTTTAATAAATGATCTGGCAACTGATCCAGAAAAATTATTGAAAAAAAAAGGTATAAATTTACAAGAAGGGATATTTTTTCCAGACACTTTTTTTTATCTTAAAGGAGAAAATTTCTCCTCAATATTAATAAAGTCTAATGAAAATTGGAAAAAAATATCAAAAGAATTATGGAGAAATAGAAACTTAAACCTTCCTTTTAAAAACTTAAATGAAGCAGTTACATTGGCATCAATAATTGAAAAAGAGGGTCTAGAAAAAAGAAAAATAGCTGGAGTTTTTGTTAATAGGTTAAACAAAAACATGAAGCTGCAGTCTGATCCGACGGTGATCTATGCATTGGGTAATGAATTTGATGGCAATTTAACTAGAAAGAATTTAAGGATTGATAATCCCTACAATACCTATCGTTATAAAGGATTGCCTCCAGGGCCTATCTCAATTGTGAGTTATGATTCCTTAGAAGCTGCCCTAAACCCTTTATTAACAGACTATCTTTACTTTGTTTCTATGGGCAATGGATTTCATAAATTTTCAAAAACATTAACTGAACATAATGAAGCTGTTTTAAAGTATCAAATAAATGACAGGTAAATTTATAACTCTAGAAGGTATTGAAGGCTCGGGTAAATCTACAAGTTTAAAAGATATTACTGCAATGCTAGATAAGTGCTCTATCAAATACATTACAACTAAAGAGCCCGGAGGAGGTCCTTTAGGATCCGATCTTCGATCCATGCTGCTCAATAAAGATTCAAAGATTTCGTCAGAAGTAGAACTATTACTAATGATGGCAGATAGAAAAGATCATATAGAGAACCTGGTGATACCTAACTTAAAAAATGGTGTGTGGGTTTTATCCGATAGATATCTTGATTCTACTTACGCCTATCAAGGTGGAGGTAGAGAAATAGATACTTCAGTTATAGATAGATTGGCAGATATCTTAAAATTGCCACAACCTGATTTAACATTTCTGTTTGACTTGCCACCGGAGGCGGCATTGGAAAGGGCAATCCAAAGATCTGCTTTAGATAGATTTGAGAGTGAACCAATTGATTTTCATACAAGAATTAGGAATGCTTATATCCAATTAGCTAAAGATGATAAAAAGAGATTCAAAATTATTGATGCATCAAAAGATTTTGAAGGTGTTAAGGAACAAGTAATTAAGATAATGTCTCAATTTCTGAATGAGTAATCAATTACCTTTTTGGCTAAAACCGCATGTTAGCTTCCTAAACAAAGATTCTATGCATCATGCTTTTTTAATTTCCGGAAGAAAGGGAGTAGGAAAAAGTCAACTTGTTCATTATCTATCTGCATTTATCTTATGTAATGATATTGACATTGATGTTTGTGGAAATTGCAGTAGTTGTAAATTTTCATCTCTTGAGAGCCACCCTGATTATCATGAATTACTAGTGCTTCCAGATAAGAAATTAATTGGTATTTCACAAATCCATGATCTAAGAAATAAGTTATATGAATCGTCATTTTTAGGAAAAAATAAAGTTGCCTCTCTTGTAGATATTGAAAAGATATCTATGGATGGATTGAATGCGGTACTCAAGATTTTAGAAGAACCACCAAAAAATACATTTTTCTTTTTAACTACCAATTTCTTGAATCAAATTCCTTTGACTATTCAGAGTAGAAGTCTTGATATTAAAATCGATCCACCAAATCTAGAAGAAACATTAGATTGGTTAACGGATTATCCAAAGGAAGATGTTCTAAAAGCACTTCGTCTTAATAATAATTTACCCCTTGCAGCAAAACATTTTCTAGACGAAGGTTTATTGAAAATTAGAGATGATTTTATTTCTGATATATCAGGGATCATTAAAGAAGGTAAAGATATGACTGTATTATCGAACAGATGGATCAATGAAGAGGACTCTCTTAATATCAAGCTTGAATGGATGTCTTTGTTACTCTCTGACACGATAAAATTTAATGCTGATGAAGCAAAAGATACGATCAATCCAGACACAGATAATATTAGTAAATATTTAAGTAAGCACTCAAATATCGAAAAATTACACCAACTTTTAAATAAAACAAACTCTCTATGGAATCTTTTTTCTAGAGAAACTAATCTCCGTAAAGATTACCAGCTCAATTCATTATTTGTAGATTGGGAAAGGGACTTAGGAATTAGTAAAAAAATTTAAAAGCTCTTCATTAAACTCATCTGGTTTTTCAATATGCAGAAAGTGGCCGCAATCTTCTAAGATTTTTATCTCTAAATCCTCAAAATACTCTTCCATTCCACTTGATAGTTTATAGTCTATACATCCATCATTTTTGCCATGAAAATATAAACAAGCTGGCTGGATTTTTGAGGGAAGTAATTCTAACGATTTTTGATTAATACGATCTAATTGAAGTGATTCTTGAAATGTTGACCTGTAATAAGCTAAAGCCTTAGAAAGTACATTGGGTTTACTTAAAACAGAAACAACCTTTTCAGAATAATCTTTGTATTCCTTCAGATCTGGTGACCATTCTCTCCATAATCTATGAATAAATTCATAGTCATTTAAAGGTACTGAAACTTCAGCAATAGGTAATTGGAAGAAGAACATATACCAAGACATTCTTTGTTGATCACCGTTTGTTAGGAAAGCAGTTTGTACATTAATACCGTAAGGTACTGAAGCGCTAGAGAATTTATCAATTAAGTCAGGTCTCAATTGAGCAATACCGTAAGCTATTGGCGCACCCCAATCATGTCCATAGAGAAATATTTTTTCTTCACCACTTACTGATCCAATAAAATCTATTAGGACCTCAGCGATTCTCAAAGTTTGGTAAGTATCTAATTCCTCGTCATTTTCATGATAACCAGGTAAATATGGAACTACCACCTTAAAACCTCTTTCGGCAAAGAAATTAATCTGATGCTTAAAATTTTCAGCACAGTCAGGAAAACCGTGAATAAGATATAACGGAGTGCCTTGTCCTGAAGAGAGGTAATTTATGTTATTGCTTTGATTCAATTCCATTGAAATCACTTTTGATTAGATTGTATAAATAATAGGTGTAGATTGTAAAAAATATAATTAGTACATAATTAAATAGAAGTGAAATTATCATTATTTCGATATATGAAAATATCATCACAGTTATCAGGATTGCGATAAATAACGGTGGTAAAAAATATAAGAAAATCTGTATTGTCTTTCCATTTGTCATAGCAAATGTATCTTTAAATGATTCGGAGCTTTTCTTGTGTGAAAGTAAAATTTCAAAAGTATAAAAAGAATATCTCAAAGCAATATATATACCAGGGATGATGAGTAAAAGAAGTCCTAAAGCTACCAAGAGCGCAACAAATAAACCCCACAAAAGTATTAATGGTGATTTATATAAAGTATAAATAGATATGTCAGATATTGACTTATTCTCATCCTGATTGTGTATAGAGAAAATGAGCATACATTGTGCCCAAGTTTGAATTAGTAGAGTTAATAAACCAGAAACAAATTCAGTAAAAGAACTTGCATCAGTTAAGTAAAAAGCTGAAATTAAATTGATCAGAAGTTCAAGAATGAAAGGGAGAGAGACGATTAGTAATAACTTACTAAAATTATCTTTTAAAAAACTTATAGAAAATTTAAAACCATCAAGTATCATAAAAACCTCCATTACATACTGACATTAAACTGAGAAATAGCAATGATAGAAATCTGGTCAAAACCAAATTGTGTATTCTGTGACAAAGCAGAAATGCTTTGCAAAATGAAATCTCTAGATTATAAAAAATACATGCTAGATGTAGATTACACCAGAGAGGATTTTGTTAATAAATTTCCTGAAGCAAGAACATTTCCACAAATTACAATGGACGGAAATTATATCGGTGGATTTACTGAATTAGATGCCCATCTAGGATAGTGGAAACTTTTACATCTGTACTTGAGTTTTTAACCTATTGGTTAGTTGATCAGTATTGGTTCCCGGCATTTTTAATAGGGTCCGGAATATTCTTTACAATCTATTTGGGTTTCCCTCAAATCAAATACTTCAAACACGGTTGGAGAATTCTTAGCGGCCGATATGTTAAAGAAGACACAAAAGGGGAAACGACTCCCTTTCAAGCATTAACTACAGCACTCTCGGGAACTGTAGGAACTGGAAATATTGGTGGTGTAGCTTTAGCAATCTTTCTAGGAGGACCTGCTGCGATATTTTGGATGTGGATCACAGCCTTTTTTGGAATGACTACAAAATTTGTAGAAGTAACACTGGCTCATAAATACAGAGAAACCTTACCTGATGGCTCTATTTCAGGGGGGCCTATGTATTACATTGAAAATGGTCTCAACATGAAATGGTTGGCAATACTTTTTTCTGTCTGTCTACTGTTAATGTGTTTAGGTACGGGGAATATGCCACAAATAAGTAGTATTGCGGTTGTCATGAATGATACTTTCCATATACCTAAGATTGTTACAGGTGCAGTTTTGGCTGTCTTATTATGGATGGTCATAATAGGTGGAATTAAAAGAATTGCACAAATTGCTTCTAAATTAGTTCCTTTCATGGCCTTTTGGTATCTCGTTGGATCATTTGCAGTAATTATTTCCAATTACGAGAATATTATCCCTTCACTCCAATCAATCTTTATACATGTCTTTACTCCTGCTGCTGCAGTAGGAGGTTTTTTAGGAGCCTCGGTAGCAGCTGCATTAACAAGAGGAGTAAATAGAGGTCTTTATTCGAATGAAGCTGGACAAGGATCTGCGCCAATTGCCCATGCTTCTTCTAAGACAGAAAATCCTATAGAGGAAGGTATGGTCTCAATCCTGGAACCCTTCATTGACACCATAATTATATGCACCATAACCGGTCTAGTTATTTTATCTTCAGGTGTTTGGACTGAAAAATTTGAAAACAGATTTGAGGAAAGTTCAATGTGCTATTTGGATGGTACATATTCAGATACCAATCAAGAAGATATAAAGATTATGCAAGATTATATCCTTTCATGCTCTGGTCCATTGGTTTACACAGGTACTGAAGAAATTAGTGAAGGGTTATTATCAAACACAGATATTACCCTCATGCACAATCGATCTGTATCAGAAAACGTTATTTATAATAATGCAGGAGAGCCATTTAATGGTTCCATTGAAATAGTAAATGGTAAACTCACCACTAATGATGTAACTGTTGTTGGTGATTCACTTTTACTAGGTGCCGATTTAACTGGTAAAGCATTCACAAGAAGTGTGTTCGGTGAATTTGGTCAATACATAGTTGCAATTGGTTTGCTGCTTTTTGCATTTTCAACTGCTATCGCTTGGTCTTATTATGGAGATAGAGCTACTGTTCATCTTTTTGGGGAAGGGTGGATACTTTATTACAGAATTATTTATGTGGGAGCTTTCTTTACTGCTGCTATCATAGATACAAAGATTGTCTGGGATATCGCGACTGTCATTGGACCTATAGCTACTGTCCCGAATTTATTGGCCATTCTGTTCTTAAGAAAAGAAATAAAAAAATTAGATTCTGAGTATGTAATCAAAAGTTAGAAAAGATAACCTATATTAAGTTTTAGAAGTTCATTTTCTCCTTTATTTAAATAACTGATCTTTGTATAAATCAATTTGTTATAAACATTAGATATATAAAAATTCGAAGAGATATCTTCATTTAACTCTAGCTCATCTTGCAAGAATAAGTTTGTATTCGCTTCATCTATGTTAATTTCGGTAGAGTAATTACTTGAACTATAACTGGCACCCCTTAATTCAATTCCTAGAGATGTCTCATTATTTCCCAATTTGATGTTCTTAGAAAATTCTACATATGGTTGAGTTAAATTCATCTCTATATCACCAACCGTGTAAGTAATTGGAACTTCATTAAGATCTTCTGTGAAGGGGTTTGTAGAGATATTTATAGAAGAATAAGTAATTCCTGCCTTTAAATTCACCAGATTTAGATCAAATAATTTTTCTAGTACTATAAATTGTTTTTCAATATCAATAGATCTTTGATGTTGCCCGGTGAATATTTCTGAATTGATATATCTATCGTTAGTACTCTTAGTATCTTTTTCCTCTTCATAAAAACCAAAATAAATATCAATTATTTCGAGTGGAACGTTGATGGTGATCTCGTAAGCCGAGGATTCTGCAAATTGATTGATATTGCTGGATAATAAATCAGATTCAATATCTAGGTGCGATAGATTAAAACCAAAATAATTAATATCTAATCTACTAATATTTGACTCGAAATTAATATCCGATTTATTTAATTCAAATTTTGATTCATTAATAAAAATACCGGAATGAGTGTTTACACTATTTACTTCCATTCTCTCTATAAAAGGTTGGTAAACATTGGAAAGAACGATGCTTTCTATGGCCTTTGAAACTTGAATATCATCAGCCACATAATTTATTTGATTTAGAATAGATTGAAAATTCGTACTTGTATCTTCGGTATAAAGATCTATGTACTTTCCAATTTCTTTAGATTTGAAGTTTCTTCCTAGATTCTCGTAAGAGGGATTAAGGAGATTGAAATTTATGGATTTATTTCTATAAATTAATTCATACTTGAGCCTTCCAAGATTTGTATCTATGACTTCAAAATTATTAAATTCCAAATCATTACTCTTCTCAAAATTAAATAAAGCATATGAGGTGTTCGCTGAATAAAAATTATCAATAGGATTAATGACAAGCGATCCACCGACACTTAGATCATCTATGATTAAATGATCACTATTACTGTTACCTATATCTAGTTCAATAATTCCTTCATTTATTAAATTTGCATTAAAGGTTAGAGCTCCAAAAACATTGTTTTTTGTGCCAGGGTTTATTTTGCCCCCATTCAAAAACTTCAAGGATTTAAAAATTCCTGTTCCATACACCAATCCACTATCTACTTGTATTTTTTGTGCTTCAACAGCTCCTTGATTGAAGATGGTCGCATTTGCCGTTTCGAAATCATTAGCTATGTAAGTTTTATGTATATTTTCGAAAATTCCATTATTAAACATTAGATTCCTTCCCCTGAGAGTGCTTTCATTTTTTAACACTCCTCCATTGGCATTTACATCCAGTAATACCTCAAGATTAGCCTTAGCTTGAATAGATAAATTTCCGGTCTGAGAAATTTTTAGTTCATCAACCTGAACTGTTTCATTTAAATTTATGGAATGAAGAATATTAACTGAATAGAATTTTGCTGATTCAGAATTATAATTTGAATCCAGAGGAATGTAATTTGAAGGGGAAACTGTATCACTCCAATTAGATCCTAAACTCCACTCTCCGCTCTTTAAAGAGGATACATCTCTTAAGGGATTAGTTTCATTAATCCATTGAAGATTTTGTTGTATTGATGCAAAACCTGCCGAGGATCCATAGCCTCGATTTTGAGTTTCAGGATTCTTTTTTATCCAAGAGGCTATGCCGACAACTGAAAATTGATCATTATTTTTGATGAGAAGAGGAGATCCGCTATCACCAAGACTAATCATACTTTCAAATTGATTCACATTTTCATCAAAATCAAATCCCAGAATAATTTTGTCCGGAGAGTTGTTTGTTGCAATTCCATTTATAGCATCTTCGTCCGAGATTATTGAAAGTAAATTTGTACCCCATCTTTTGTTCTTATCAAAGTTTAAATCAGGTAGTGAACCTGTTCCATGTAATCCAAATCCACTTATAAACACCTTGCTGTTTAGAGAAGGTAACTCTGTATTTAAATCATAGGGCGTGATGCTTAATAAGGGTTCTTTGAGACTTATAAGTGCTAGATCATAAGAAGCTCCATTGAAAGTCGAGTATCTTCTGTCTTCAGGTAGCTTAATAAAACTTGTTGTCTCTAATGGAATTGCACCATCATCTATACTATTGCCTATAAAAATTTCAGCCTTTACCCCATCAGATAAGCAATGAGCTGCTGTAAGAATTGATCTGTGATTGATCAAAACACCTGAACATACCGAGTTCCCAATTTTTAGATAAACAACTCCATCAAAATCATCTAACCCTTCAAATGGATCAGTTCGACTATTGTCTAGATTAATAGCATGAATATTTCCATTAAATAGCAAAAATGTAAAAACAAACAACTTTAAGTTCTTAATAATTCTGAACATTTTCTTATCTATTTTTCCTTGATTTATAACTTTCTAAATCCCTTGTAATTCTAGACACTTTGTACATAATGAATATGAATTACTAAAATGTACATATTCTTCTAAAAGTACAAGAGGGATATTAAAAAAAATTAAGGTTACAAAATGGGTGATATACGTCAAAAAGATTTAAATAGATTTGAATTAAATACTACAGAAGAATTAAAAAGGAAGCTGCTTGAAACTCTTAAAGATACAAACAAGACTAAACAAGTTATCCAGCTTAACGGAAGATCTTCACTAATTTTTGCCAATCTTGCTGCTCTTACTCTTGCTTCATGTGGCGGTGGGGGCGGTGGAGGAAGTTCAGCGCCTACACCTGTAGCTTCTATATCAAATGCATCTTTTAGCTTCACAGAAGATGAGCCCGGTACTTTTTCCATTTCAAGAAATGACTCTAGCGTAACTATTTCTATCGGAACTATACCTGAAGGAATCACATTAACTGCATCCGATGGCACCGTTCTAACTAATGGTTTAGAACTGACATCTGATCAACTATCAAATATAAGTTTTTCAACAGTACCTAACTTGAATGGTGCTCTTACCTTAACAATAAACGCTTCAGACGGAACATCTGCAACTCTAACTTTTAATATTTCTGCAGTAAATGACGAACCAGTCTTAGAAGTCAATTCATTTACCTTTACAGAAGATGTAGCTGGTTCATTTAATGTTTCTGTAACAGATGTTGATGGAGATACACTTTCTATCTCTGTCGAATCTCTTCCTACGGGAGGAACAGTTGCTCTCGCAGACGGCACCCTTTTGACGGTTGGTGATACATTATCTACAACCGATTTGGATGGATTGATATTCACACCCAATGAGAACGCAAACAGTGATATCTCCAGCATCGGAAATTTTGTTTTGAGTATTACTGATGCTGCTGGGACTTTTTCAAATAGTATTACTTTAGTAGTAAATGCCGTTAATGATGCTCCAACTCTAGGTTCTATCGACGCTGTTACAGTTAAAGAAACCGTTGCTGCAGATACAACTTTACTTACTTTGGTAGGTAGTGATGTTGACGGAGACACACTAAGCTATTCTCTTTCTGGTGATGATGCTGATTTATTTAATATAGATTCGTCTGGTAATGTTTCTTTCAAAGTCTCGCCAAATTTTCAAAACCCAAGCGATGCTAACTTAGATAATACTTATTCATTAAATATAGTTGCAACTGATGCTGGTGGCCTGACTGCTACAAGCGCAGTAATTATAAACATATTAGATGTAAAACCAGGTGGACAAGCTATCGACGGTTATCTGGTTGGTGCAACCGTGTGGGTCGATCTGGATGGTGACGGAATTAAGGACGATAACGAACCGGAAACTACTACAGACAAAACAGGTGCTTTTGAATTTATAGACGACATACCTGCAGGAACTGATATTTATGTTGAAGGTGGTTACGATCTAGGAACTGGAAAACCTAATGAACAAAAATTTAAACTCACAACCTCAATAACCGGTGATGGATCAGAAGCCCTAGTAATTAGCCCAGTTAGTACTCAAATTTCTCGAGCTTACGCAAAAACCGGAGTCACTTTAGAGGACGCTCAGAAAAAAGTTGCTCAGGCTTACGGTCTTGATCAAGCATTTGATAATTTAACTAATTTTGATCCTATTGAGCTTGCTTATTCAGCAACTACCGATGATCAAGCAAAAGCAGCCCTTACTGCCCAAGCAAGAAACATAATGGTATCTTCGTTAGGAGAATTGTCTAAAAAAGTTTCAGAATACTTTTCTACAGAAATAGCACCAACTACCAGACAACAAATATCAGATATTTTTAAATTTGGTACCCAAACACTCAGATACTCTAGTTGGGATAGTGGAGTTGATCTAAACGAACAACCAAGAATCGTTATTGAGTTGGACGGTTTCGAGGATCTGCTGGCTTCAACTAGTGAAACTTTCAATGACAAGATAGTCGAAGCTATTCTAGCTTCTGAGGACCTCACAAAACTATTTGAGATGAAAACAGATGGTTCTGGTCAATTTGATACTGTCATATCTAATGCAACTTCAGCGATTATTTTAGAAATAAAAAATCTTATCTTATCTGAGATGGGATTTGATCCAGCCACTAATTTCACCACATTTAAAAGCCTAGATGGCTATACAGGTGAGACTGTTACTTTCTTGGGGGCAACCAAAACAATGGGTGAATGGGCCGTAATTATGGTTGATATTCTAGATTCTCAACAACCAGATCCTTATACAGGAAGAGTTAACTTTGGTCCTGAAGGCGGAGTTACTGACATGGTTGGAAAATACTATGCTGAACAGATGGTCAAAATGGTGAGATTGATGGAAACAATGACAGGTCTCACATTTGAAAATATGACCGATGCTCAAATCGATGAAATAGTTGACATGGGATTTGAGTACAACAGAGGAAATACTTTTAATGATAGTTATTCAAGATGGGTTCCTTTTGATGAATTTGGTCAAGAACTATGGTCACAAAATATATGGTTCAACTACAGCGGCGAACGACTCAGATATGATTCAAATGGAAATCAAATAGATGGTAATACAGGACAATGGCAGCTTACTGCTGAACAGGTAAAGGCCTATCTTAAAGACCCAACACTACAATTAAAAGACGGTAACTGGGGTAATGAATTTACAACTTATAACTGGACAACTAAAACAGGCGATTTAGGTATTTATTTAGCACTTGCCGAAGGAAGAACACCTGAAGAGGTTACTGCTCTTATGCAGTCAATTTCTGCAACTCCAGACTCCATTAAAAACTTCACAGATATTCTGACCGCATCGTTTGCACAAGGTACAAAAGTATTTACCAGTTTGGTGACAAGTGCACTTGACTTCACTTTGGATAAATTTGAAAAGTTTGTAGAAAAAACCCTTGAATATCAAAATGATGAAGTCTGGTTATCTAAAGAAGCCCTGGGAATACCTGTCTCAACAGTAAAAACTGTAACTATACCAGTAGCTGACGTTACAATATCGGTAACTGTAGTAGATGGGAAATTTCACTTTGATGGCCAGATAGCCTCAGCGACAACACTTAAATCTGGAGCAACTTATACTTTTGATCAATCAGATGCATCTAATTTAGGGAATCCTTTACGTTTTAGTGAAACTATAGATGGCACAAATAATGGTGGAACTGAATATACCACCGGCATAGTCGTTATTGGCACTCCTGGTGAAGAAGGTGCAGCTACGCAATTTGCTATTAGTGATGTAACTGCAAGCAGTCTATATATCTACAGCGAAGCTGCTGTTGGTATGGGTAATGAAACTTTAATGACTGCCACTCCGGCAGTTACCATGGAATTGCAAACCATTAAAGGTATTGGTTGGCAAATTGATCCAAACTATGGAAACCTAAATCCTGTAATTGATGAAATAGGAGATTTTAGTTACGCAATCACAGCTGGTCCAGATGCGTCTTTATTTAGAATAAGCGATCAAGGAACAATTTCATTTAAAGATACTGCACCTAATCCTTCAAGTCCAAATGATAGTGATGGTAATGGAGAGTATTTAATTACAATTACAGTAACCGATAATGCTGATGGTTTTACGCAAGATATAGAATATGTTCTTAAATTTCCTGACTGGGATGATAGTAGAAATTATTCTTCTGATGCACATCCAACGTTAGACACAAATCAACAAGTTATAGTCATTGAAGAAGGAAAATGGGCAGCAGACACTGGGCATTATGATGAAAACATTCAACAAAATGTAAGGCTTGAGCTTGGCGTTAAATTAAATATCACAGGTCTGGATGATACTTCTTGGGTAGATTTAAGAAGATTTGATGATCAAGGAAATCCAATTAAAGATAATCAATTCTTTAATATTAGAGAACATGATGGTAATTGGTACTTAAACTTTGAAAATCCTACCGGATTGCCTGTTTTTGACTACGAATCGCCCAAAGATGCAAATGGGGATAATGTTTATGAATTGGTTCTTCAGTTAAGAGATTATGGAAGTGGAACTGAACTTGGAACAACAGTTGAGTTGATAGTCGTTGTTACGGACTCTCAAAATGACATCTCTCCAACTTTAGTTGGAAATGGACCTGATAATGATGATTATTCATTTAATGTTTCTGAGTATCAAGCACCGGTTGCAAATCTCACAACAGTTGAAAAAAACGGTGTAACTCTAGAATCTTATTTTGTATCTGGTGATGCATATTCAACCTCCATAAGGGCTGATAATGTTTGGGATACTGTATACACGACTGAACCAGTAGAAGATCAAACCATCATTGTTACAGTTGTCGGAGAAGAGGGTAATAGGAAATATTATTTTGATGGAGTAGAGGCACCCAATTTAACACTTAAAGCAGGAGCAACTTACACTTTTGACTTATCCGATCCATCTTTAGAGGGCCACCCCTTAAGGTTTAGCGAGACTGCTGATGGCACGCATGGAGGTGGTGAGCAATACGGAACTGAATGGAGCGGTGAGCCTGGTTCAGAAGGAGCGTATATAAAATTAGATGTGGAAGATTGGTCACCTGATACTCTTTACTACTATTGTGAACAACATGCAGGAATGGGAGGTTCAGGATCTATCACCACAATAGATGCAGTTAGGGTATATCCAACTGTAGATGATGTTAAAGCTCTTACCTTTGGCGGTGAAACTGAAACTACCATTACGGGTGGTGCAGATGCAGACAAATTCTACATATTCAGACCTGATGGAAATAATGAAGTTGATCTGGTCCTTTTCAAAACAAGACCAGAATTCTCTAATCCTACTGATGCAAATGGAGATAATATTTATGAAATAGAGGTTACTAAGACTGGTTCTAATGGTGAATCCGTAACTCAAACTTATACAATCGAAGTAAGAGAAGCTTCCGAAGATGAGAGTGCTCCTTTAGATGCTCCTGGATCTGCTCTTATACTAGAAATCAGCGAAGAGGCAGATTCACTCACCGATGATAATTCAAATAGAAATATTACCGGCACAGATGAAGGCGATGTTTTCTCTAAAAGAGATTTAGATAATGGCTCCAAATATGTAGATGGCGGTTTGGGCGATGATGTTTTCCCTACAGGAGATGACTTTCTAACTGGTGGAGATGGATCAGATACCTTCTTAATTAGTATGGATCGTATGGAAGACGTAAACCGTCTTGGAATTGTGGATGATTCACAACCATATGTTGAAGGAAGAAAGGAAGGTATTTTTGGTTATGACCAAAATAGAGATGGGACGTTAGATCTTGCTACTGAGTTGAATCATGCATGGGTTAATGTAATTTATGACTTTACACCAGGTGTAGATAAAATAGCTCTTTCGACTTATGGCTGGACAGGAACGAATATACCGTCTTTAAGATCCGAAGATGTTTCTTATATTCAAGGAACTGGAGACCTTGCATCTCATACGTTAGTAGTAATAAATAATGCACAAACTTTAGATCGCGGTTGGACTGATGGTGGAGTGGCAGCCGTACTATTAAATACAGATGCTTCTTCGATTGTAAAAGGCACTGATGAAATAGTTGTGGGTGCTAAATATGAAAACATCCTGGGTAATATAGGGGAAGCAATAGGAGCAACCACTACTACCATAACTGGTCCTAACGGTGAGGATGTTGAGGTTATGCAGCTATCAAATGGACAATATGTATTTGTTTATGCAAGTTACCAAGCTGCTGATAACAAAATGCTATACCAAAACTTAGCCTTAAGTTTATCTGGAGAACTTTATGTACCAAGAGGAGATGGACCTGATTTTGAATCACCTCAAGATGGAAATAAAGACAATATCTATGAATTTGTATTCCAAGGTGCAACTTTTTCTGACTTAAAACTCACGCAAGAACAGTGGGGTGGATATAACGTAGATTGGGAAAATTCAACAAGATCCAGTGACATAGCTTTCACTGTATTTTTAGAGGTGAAAGATAACATTGCAGATAATGTTGGGAAAATATCTATAGCCGAAGCAAGCTTTATTAAAGATGATGGTTCTTTAGATGTTGATCTTGTGGATCTAGTTTTCAGTCAAATATCCGCTGTCCAAGGTTCGTTGCAAGATATAGATATGAAAGCTATCGCTGAGGAAATTAACTTTGACTTTAGTTTCTTCGCAACAGCTGATGCTCAAACACAAGCTGAAGATTGGTTTGATGACTATCAAGATAGATCTTTTGAGGACTTTGGCCGAGAGCTAGAAGAAACTTTTGAAAGGAATTTACTATCAAAATATTCTTCCTATACCAATGCAGATTCATTAACTAATTTAACTGGAACTGCCGAAAATGACACAATCTCAGGTTCAGATCTAAAAGAAACAATATTTGGTAAAAAAGGCGATGATACTATATCTGGCGGAGCTGGTGATGATGTGATCTTTGGTGATCAAGGCGCTGATGTTATAGATGGAGGAATTGGAGCTGATTCTGTTGACGGTGGTGCTGGAAATGACACCATAATTATAGGTCAAGGTTTGGATGTGCTAGACGGAGGTTCAGGAAATGATAAATTTGATTTTACAAATATCACTGACCTTCCAGAATTTGTAAAAGGTGGAAGTGGAACCGATACCCTGATATTGGCTGGCCTTAGTAGCTCAGGATTAGAGACCGATGATGGACCCGATGCTGATAGTTTGCCTGATTACTCCGGTATTGATCTAAATAAATTAGTTTCTATAAAAGAGACATGGAAATATACAGATGACGCAGGAAATGAAGTCTCAGAAGAAGGCTGGAGGAATAGAGTTGAAAGTATCGAAGCTATAGACCTAAGAGACTCTCAATCTCAAATTAATGCAGATGGAGGCTCTACTGTCTTTAACGATATTCTTAATATAAGTTGGGATGCTCTACAAAGAATGAGTTGGGATAGCAGAACCTGGACAATTAGAGGTGACGATACAGATACAGTTAGATTGCTTGGCCATGAATATACATATGATTCTGGTGGTGGAAATTTACAAACTGAATTTGAACCATTCAGATTTAAAGGAACATCGACTGAAGACGGCGTCACTTACAACGTATATGAACTCTGGGATGGTAGAGTTAAAATTGAATCGGGTATCACAGTCATCTATGGAAGAAGAGAATTAGGTAAAGCCGTTGCAGGTGAAAATGTAAGTCCTGATTTTTGGTATCAATATAAAACTGTTTACGAAAATTCTGTTGCAGTATTTGGAGCTGTTAAGGACTCTTGGGATAGAGATGGTGACACTATAACTTATTCACTGGATCCTTCGATGCCTGACTCAGCATTATTTAATATTGACTCAACAACTGGAGAGGTAACTTTTAAAGTTGCACCTAATTATGAAGCACCGGTATCAATTTCTAGCGGTGCTAGCTCAGTAGGAACAGCAGAATCTGATTTTGCAAACTTCGATCAGAATATGCTTAGACAATATAACCAGTATCAAATTAAAGTTATTGGTAATGACGGATCGGGTGAAAGTAATGCAACTACTTCACAAACCATTTACATAGATGTAAGAAATTTACCTGATTATGATGGATATGATTCTTCTAACAAAATACCTTTCTTTAAGGATATGTGGGGAGCCGGAGCAAAATTTGTTGATGATGCTGCTGATCAATCTATCCAAATTAAAGGTTTTGATCTTGATTTTGATACCCTTACTTGGACATTATTAGGTGTTAGTAATACAGACGGCGCGTGGGGTGAAATGGAAGGAGGAGAAACCGGTGGAGCAATTGCCGATGCTCCTTTATCACTTTCTTCAACCGGTTTGCTTACGCCTAAGTCTACTCTTAGTTACGAGGATGGTAAAACCTGGTTCTTTGTTTACGTACAAATAACAGATGGAAAATCAACTCCTGTGAAGAAACAATTTTACTTCCAAGTTGAAGATACTCTTGGCGATGGAAGTTTAACAGTCAACGGAACTGCCATGATCGGTTCTTATGCACTCGGAGATGCGACTATATGGCAAGATCTTGATAATGATGGTATCAAAGATGCTGGTGAGCCTACAACAACATCTAGCCTAGATGGAAGGTTCAGTTTAGCTATAACAAAGTCAGATACAGATGCACCCATACTTGCTTCTGGTGGGACTGATATGGGTTCTGGATTAGCGAATAATTCTCTACTAAAAATAAATTCTAATTTGAAACTCACCTCTGGAAGAGATTGGGGTGAATATTCATTAGGACCTGTCTCGACAATAAGCTATAACATGCAACGTATAGATAGAAGTCTTGAAGATAAGACTACTGTTACAGATTTATTAAAAGTATTCGGGATGGATCCATTATGGATGGACGGAGACGGTAATTTCTACGGTGAGAGATTTTATGATATTCGAGAAAGGTTAGACGGCCAAACCTCATCTGGCGAATGGGAAACATTCAATCTCAATCTTTATACGTTAAATAATCTAGTAACCTTACTAGGTGATGCAGTATCAAAATCAGCAGTTCAAATCATTACAGATGCGTTGGCAGATGTTAATACTAAAGTTGCTGCCACTGATAATACATCAGGTGTATCATCTGCGTCATTAACAAATTCCCAATTAATATCAATAAAACAAGCTGCTTTTACAGCTGCTATGGAATCTATTGCGGAGTTAGCAACTGGTCAAACTACATATGATGGCTTTAGATTGGCAGAGAAAAACGCAGTTCAAATTACAGACCATGAAGGAACTTTGAATGTTCTCCATACTCCAAGTTTTAGTGTAGCTGATGGTACTCTTACTCTCAACTCAGGCGGAATAGAGATCAATCAGGCATCTCTTCAAAGCGCTATAAATTTAGAAGCTGGTTCAAAGGGTTTAAAAGTTTCAGTAGAAGTTGGTACGCTGCCAACAACAGCACAAACAATAGAATTTGTAGGAAAACTTATAGATGGTACAAACTCTACAATAGAAGCAGGAGAAAGGGCTGTTGAAGTAAGATTTCAAGTGCTAGTTGATCCTACCCAGGAGGTTGGAAGTCCACAATATGTTTACGTGCCAGCTAGTTCTGACATCACTGTAATTTATACAGGTGAAGATGGAACTGCGACTACTACCTCTGTCGAACATAGCGGCAATATGGTTACAGTAAAAACTTCTTCTACAGGAGTTCCAAATCTAGTAGTGGACTTTACTGAAGTCTTTGCAAGAGGTATTCCACAAACTAATCTGAGTGACTATTTCTCTGTTTCTACAGCTAGCAATGGCAATTACTTCACTGAATTAACCTTTACTGGAGCAAACTTGACTACCTCTGATGGTGCTTCTTTCAATAAAGTTGTAGCTCCATTTAAAGTTGCTTCAACAACTACACCGGTCGTTTACATTGCTGATGCTGTTTCGGTTTCTGAAGCAGAGGGTTGGAACCAAATTGAGTTAAGATTAAGTAAACCGGCAACAGAAACATTTACACTTCAATATAAGTTTGAAGGGGGTACTGCAATACGGGATGAAGATTATTGGTGGTGGTCCGACGAAACAGGCTATAGATCAATCACTTTTGTTGAAGGTCAGTCAACGGCTGTTATCAATGTTGATATTCGAAATGACAGTACTGTAGAAGGGAACGAAACCTTCAATATAAACCTGCAGGTTGATTCTGATTCTGTTGGTAAAGTTGTTTTACCTAACACTACCACAACTGTAACGATAAGTGATGATGAATCACTTTCTTCTTTTGATTACACATCATTTGTAGATAAGGTTATTGCAAAAATAAGCTCAAAACTTTCAACAGAGCTCAAAGTATTAACTGATGCTAATTCAGCAACTCTCAACTCAAGTTCAACTAGTTTTACAGATATACTGTTAAGTAATAGTGATATATCTGATATATCAACATATTTATCAAACGAAGTAAGTGAAGATTCTGCACTTTATGATCCAGTTACTACTAATTTTGTTAACCTAATCAACACTTATATTGAATATGTAAGAGGTCCTAATGGAATTAGAGAATCTCTTAAAATTAATGGTCCAGATATGGCCAAGGACTTTGCTGCTTTAGCTGTAGCTTTTAATGAGGTTAATTTATCTGAATTTACATCAACAAGTAATGATGGCCTCACCGCTGCATTTATTGCTGATATACTGAGTGATTCAGGACTGAAATATAATTCTGCAACTACTTCGTCCTCTATGGAATTAGCCTATGATAGGACTATTTCTACTGATTCAGACGCCTATTCCATGGGAGGTTTCCCTGCTGGTGTTGAAGCAAATTTATATGTTCCGAATAATGGAGAAGCATCAATTGGAACATCTGGTGCTGATACACCAAGTATCACTAACAATGATGGTACTGTTTATTTTGGTTTAGAAGGCAATGATGTAATCACCAAAACAGCTGGAGGAAATGTTGCATTTTTCGGTGGACCTGGAAATGATAGGCTTATTGAAAATACTGATAGCCTTCAGAGCCGAGATTTCTTTGATGGTGGTCCTGGTGATGATATTTTACATACAGATCATGGAACACAAACTTTTTACAGAGGAGGTAGTGGAAGTGATATTTTTGTTCTGGATGTTGATGCCTCTCACTTTGATAGTGGGGATTCATTCAATATTCACAATACACATATACCGGGTATTAAATCAACAGATATAGAGAATGGTCCATACATAATTGATGATTTCCAAGATGGTACTGACAAGATTGGACTTTTTGGTGATTGGTCTGGTAAAACTATTGTCATACAACAAGGTACTGGAGATTTTTCAAATCATACTTTCTTGATGAAAGGTACTGCTGAAAAAGGTGGAGATTCAGATTTTCATTACTGGGCTATTCTTTGGAACACTTCATCTTCTTCAATTTCTTCAGATGATTTTGTATTAGTTGATGCTAGTTATAATACTTCTGCTTTGAGTGGAGTCACCCTAAGCACAAGTGCATCAGATGCTGGATATAATGCTGAAGATGGTGAGCTTAGAATAGATGGGCAGGGCTCTGATAATGCCTTCTATCAGTCTGGACTGATTGATGATGGACAGGGCATAAATTTTGAAAACATTAATTCTCCAGATCCCGTCTTTGAGATTAATGATTTCGATACTCTTTTTGAAGAAAACTCAAATTCTACAAACGAAGATCTTATACCTGTTGCAATTGATGAGATTGAAGAAGAGGAAATTCTAATATCTATAGATATTATTTAATTTTGAAAAAAATCTTAATTTTACAAGGACTGTTATTACAGTCCTTGTTTATTTTGAGCTCAGAGTTTGAATTTGTTGATAGTAATATTTCTTATAATCTAGAAGATCCTTTAATAATTGGAGTTTCTCATGGCAGGTATGATAATTCATTAGACGTGCTTAACTATGCTGATAAGTTAGTTTCCACCAAACCTAAAAAAGCAACTATTGATACTTACTTTATAAGTTATCAGTTTAATAAATTTAAAATAGCTTATGAGTCCTTTGATTCATCTGGAATAGTTGAAAGGGCAACTCAACCTAAATCATTAGAAACAAATGTTGATGGAGAGTTTTTATCCATTGCCTATAAGATTTTGGACTATGATGAGAGGGTTTTTGAAATAGGACTATTTAAAAAGGAAGAGAAACAGGAACCTGTAACAATTGATTGTTATGCATTTGGATCTATTGTTGTTGGAGGCTCTTGTGATGAAGCTAAGCTAAGAGTTCTAGATAGTGATATCTATAGAAATTCTGGAGATCTTGTTTATGAACCTGTATTAACAACATCAGGAGACTCAGAGTCAGAAGGTATTTATTTAAGAATAACTCCTAAAGCATTGAATTTATTGAATTTTGTACATACATTCTCTTATCAAACAAGTGATATAAATCAAGGCTTTCAGTCGGCCATATTAAATACGACAGATTCATTTATAAGAGGTCTAAATATAGAAAGTAGGAATGCTGGAGATTTACTTGATCAATTTAAAAATGAATTACCCCAACAAACGCCTTGGAAAGAAAATCGATTTAAATATTCCATCAGTAAATTATTGCCCATTGGGAAGAGTTTTGCCCTGACAGGCATGTATAGCTTTATAAAAGTAAAGAGAAAACATTATATAAATAATCCCAGTAAAGAAGATTTTAACAACAACCACCTTTTAGACCTCTCTCTTGTCTATGGAATAAATGATAACAGTTTGCTTTATATGAAGCTTTCAGCTTCCTCAAATTATTTACTAGGCGAAAACCCTTTGGCCTATAATAGAAGGTCAAATCACT
>CACFXJ010000014.1:0-33082 GCA_902570225.1 uncultured SAR86 cluster bacterium | reverse complement strand
CTTGGCTTCAGGAAAAAGTAAATGGATAACTTCAGAACTATCCAGACAAGATGTTCATAAACTTAGAGCCTGTAATGAAGCTGTCCTCACGGGTATCGGGACAGTTATGAAAGACAATCCCTCTCTGACATCAAGAGATTCAGGTTATGAAGGAAGTGAAGTGTTACAACCGCTGCGTGTAGTAGTAGATAGAAACAATAGACTAACTGGTAAAGAAAATATATTTTCAGAAGAAACTAACACTCTCATATTTACAACCAAGAAATCTAAAATTAAAGCAGGTAATGTTGAGATTTGTTATCAAGACAAAGATGTCTTAAGCGATCTCAATTTTATAGTGGAATTTCTAGCGAATGAGAAATCTATAAATAATCTTATGGTTGAGTCAGGTTCAGGGATGTTTGATGCACTTCTAAAAGAACAACTAATAGATGAACTTGTACTCTATCAGGCACCCAAACTATTGGGTGAAGAAAGGAAAACCTTCTCTAAATTCAATCAGACTGATGAAAAACTGAGTACAATAGGCTTCGAAATTAATGCGATCACTGATTTGGGACAAGATAAGAAGATTATTCTTACCCCTAACTATACTTAATGAAATTAAATAGTATTCAAGAAATTATTGAAGATATCTCTCAAGGAAAGATGGTCATCCTCATGGATGATGAAGATAGAGAGAATGAAGGCGACCTTGTTTTAGCCGCTGAATTGGTAGATGCAGAGGCGATTAACTTTATGGCCACACATGCTCGTGGGCTCATCTGCTTGGCGATCAATGAAGATAGATGTAAGACTCTAGGTTTGGAACAAATGGTCAAAAATAATGGAACTGAACTAGGGACAGCATTTACTACCTCGATAGAGGCAGCTGAAGGAGTCACTACAGGGATATCTGCGGCAGATCGTGCTACCACTATCAAAGCAGCTGTCAATTTACAGGCCAAAGCTGAGGATATTGTTCAACCTGGTCATGTTTTTCCTATAAAAGCACAAGAAGGTGGTGTATTGACAAGAGCTGGTCATACCGAAGCAGGTACTGATCTAGCTAAGCTAGCTGGGCTTGATCCTTCAGCAGTTATTGTAGAAATAATGAATGATGACGGCACGATGGCACGAAGAAAAGATCTCGAAGTGTTCGCAAAGAAGCATGAACTCAAAATAGGAACCATCGCAGACTTGATACATTACAGAAATATTAGCGAGAAGAGTATCCAGTTAATTGATAAAACTAATATCAAGTCTGAATACGGAGAATTTGCTTTAAGTGCTTATGAAGATACCATCAATGGAGAAATTCACATTGCCCTTATTAAGGGAGATATCAATCCTGATGATGAGGTGATGGTTAGAGTTCAGCAAAATAACACTCTTCAAGATGTTATGGGAATTAATGACTTTGGGAGTAGACTTTCTTTTTCTCAGGCAATGAAGAAAATTAATGATGAAAACAAAGGGGTCCTATTATTTTTATCACATCATGAAACTCCTCAAGAAATTCTATCCAATATATCTTTTCTGAAAGACCAAAAAAGGACTAAAACTAATGATGGTCCTGATTCGAGAATAATAGGTGTAGGCGCACAGATTCTTAAAGATCTTGGTATAACAAAAATTAGGCTTTTGGGAGCTTCGGTGAAATATCCCCTCACTGGTTTTGATTTAGAAATTACTGAATTTATAAACTAGAAAAATGAAAGGTCTCGAAATAAACAATTTATCTGAAAAATCAAAACAAGGGAGCTATGGAATAGTCTATACCTCCTGGAATGCAGATATAGTTCAAAATTTATTGAATGAGACAAAGAAAGAACTCCTAAGCCAAGGAGTGGATGAAAAGAAGATAATTATTAAAGAGGTACCTGGCGCATTTGAATTACCGTTAGCAACACAAGTTCTTACAAAAGAAAAAGGAATCTCTTCTGTTATTTCTTTGGGTGCAATCATTCAGGGCGATACTCCGCATTTTGATTTCATTTCGAGTTCATGTATTGAAGGGCTACAAACTGTGGCTTTAAATACTAATGTACCTGTTATATGTGGTGTATTGACTACTAATAGTGTTGAGCAGGCGTTAGAAAGATCAGATCCAAATAAGATGAATAAAGGAAAAGAATTTGCTTTGAGTGCTATGAGCATGGTGGAAGCCCTTGCTTGATCGATGAAGTCAAAAAAAGACACCGCGCCTGTAAGGTCCAGAGATAAAGTGATACAAAGTCTCTATGAGATTGACCTTTCAGGTTCAGATGTTGAAGAAATACTTAAAGATTTATCTCTTCAAAGCAGATACCCTCACTTCAAAGATTTTCTCATTGGCGTGACTAACTCCATGTCAGATATCGATCAAACTCTAGCTAATTACATGGAAAGAGATATATCGTCATTAGATCCAATTGAAAGAAATACTCTCAGGCTAGCGGCCTATGAGATGCTTTTTACGGAAACAGATGTTCCAATTATTATTAACGAGTGCATTAGATTAACCAAAAAATATGGTGCTGCAGATGGGCATAAATATGTTAATGCTGTTTTAGATAAAATGTATAAATCTAAATTTGCGAAGACTGAATAAATATTGGAGAAGACCAAGCCCTTTCCTCATTCTCTGCCAAACAATCCCCTTCCCCTTGACCGTCTATATCCCCACAAAGATTTACTTTCTTGCATTTACCTGATTCATCCAGCTCGCATGCTAAATTTGCTGCGCCTACAGCATCAGTGGGTTCTTGAATAGCTCTCACATAATAAATTATCTCTCTATTGGCATCGGAGAAGTTAGGATCTTCAAATTCTACCAAGCAGCCCTCTTGAGAATTTTCACACTCAAAAACCTTCCAGTTATCTTCAATCAATGTCTCAATTGGTTCATCAGAATAAGTTTGGGGTCTAATCCTTACTACCTCAATTCTGGTTATATTATTTCTTTCATCCATAGGGTTGAAACATTCTCCATTACAAAGTTTTTTTAGGTAACTAGGATCTATCTCATTTTTAATATTACAACCTGGCATTTGTTTTTGAGATCCTAATGCACGAACTTGGAACTTAGGATTTTCAGTCATTACTATTTCACTTCCCATTGGCTTAGATTCGCCTGACTCATGATTTGTAACTTCAAACCACAGCATTATCCTCTCGCCACTTGTCGCATAGACCTCTCTATTATTTAGAGAATCCCAAAGTGCTTCTCTGCTCTTTTTGGGAACATGACTTGCTATCAACCCTCCGGTATATAGAAATGAAGCTACTCTCTCTCCTTGACTTGGCTTCATCCTATCAATCATTTGTTCTAAATTAACCTCTTGAGATTTTGGAATTGCATAACTAGAAGATTGGCCTAAAGACATTATGGTATTTGAAGATTTATATTTTGAGTCAGTGTTTTTAATTCTGTCGATCTCTTTAAAACCTGTTCCAGGTCTAGAAGAATGATTATCACTAGAACCTATAAATCCAAAACGAAAAGGTTGTGCTTCAGTATCTTCAAAATTTCTTAGAGCTAATGCATATTGAACAGAAGACTTGGGTCTGTAATCGAAGGCGGGAAGGAAACAATCTTTACATTGGCCACTGTCGAGCCATTCTTCAGGCTTTTGGTTTGGAATAGTTAAAAGACCGTAAGGATTCGCATTTGTAAAATTAATTCTAGCCTCTAGAGCTCTTGCATTGCATTCTTCTTCTGAACCAGCAGCAACTCTGCACCTCTCTTTGATAATTTCTCCAGCTTGAAAACAATCTGGTAGGTAATTTTCTGTTGGTGAAGGGCAAGTATATGAGCCATTAACTTCCCTGAATGACTCCCAAGTACGAAACTCCTCAGAATTTCCATGTCCAGAAAATATCTCTATTAGGTTTTGGTATTTAGGATCATGATCTTTACTATTGAGTTGAATTTTCCAGGTAGCCATTGGAGGTGATGTATTACCCCAAGCAGATCCATGAGGGATAACTAAAGAGTCAACTTCCCATTCGTCTAATTTTCTATATAAATCTGAAGGCTTCTCTGCCCTTTCAAGACAGTCGAGAGGTAAGTCTTTGACGTGAGTATTTTGATCGCAATACTCCAAACTTTTAATGATGAGTTGTCTTTGACGATAATTAAAATAATCTGACATATTTTCATAGTCGTAGAGCATAGCACCGTATAAGGCGTACACTGGAGCATCAACAATACTTTTAAAAAATTTATGGTCTGGAGCCCCTATGGGTCGGGCGGGTAAATTTTCCTCAAGAGATTTTAGAATTACATTTTTATGTCCGTAATGAGATTCAACGTCTAAGCTTGTTTGTGTCCATTCCCAACCTAAGAAAGGAATTATTTCATTTTCATCTTCTCTTGCTGATACATCTGCGCAATTCTTCAAAGACTCAATAGTTTCTTTCCATTCTCTTCTTGTTAGGAATTCAGCATGATCATTGATAGAAAAGAAATCGAGGTTGGCACAATATCTTGCAAAATTACAGGCATCGGATACAGGATGGGCACCCTCGCCCTCTAATATTGGCAAGTTACCTAAAAAAGCATCCAAAGAGTAAGTCGTGTGGACATGCAAATCCCCAAATAAAATCATTTTATTATCTTGTTGAGGGATAGATTGATTCAGATATGGAGCTCGAATTTCTTGGATATTTCCTTTTTCTTGATGCTTTCCGAAGAAGTCGAAAAATAGGGCGAAGAAAAGAACTGCGAAGGGAGCAAGAAGCCAACCAATTCCCTTTAATGCTATTTTTAAATAGCCCTTCATAGGTATTTAAGACTCTTCAGTGATCAGGGCTATAGATGATTTCTTTAAATCCTCAGATAGAACAAAATATTTTTCTCTAGAAGTGCGTTTGCTTTGTAGATTGACTTCAAAGATATCTCCATCTCTCAAGCTTTCTGTTAATACAAAGGTTTCACCCTTTCTAATTTTATAAATATCCCTTTGGTCAACTGCTGCGTAACTCATAAAATCATTTAAGGAGTATGACAGGTCTCTTGCTATATTCACCCTAGTTGCATCGGCTCTATATAAAAATAAAGCAATAGTTTCATATTTCTTTGCTAGAAATTCATCACCCTCTTTGAATTCAGATTCTTCAGTATGAATAGAAAAAGGAAGTGTTAATAAAAGTAAAAAAAGGTATCTCATATCTTAAATCTTTTGCCTAATAATAGTATCTTCTCTCTTTGGGCCAGTGGAGATCATAATAACAGGAACACCTGAAATTTCTTCAATTTTCTCTATGAAGGATTTGGCCTTATCATTTAATTCTTCGAAAGAAGATTGTCCTGCAGTAGGCTCATCCCAACCATCTAACTCTAAATAAACTGGTTTGGCATCTTCTAAATCCATAGTCTCAATAAGCTCTGCTTCAGACTGATCACTCTCGTAGTTTGTACAAATTTTAATCTTCTCAAGACCATCTAAAATATCAATTTTAGTTAAGCAAAGACCATCAACTCCACTTGCCTGCACCATGTTCTTTAATAAAAAACCATCTAACCAGCCACACCTTCTAGGCCTTCCAGTGGTTGCTCCGACTTCTCCTCCAGTTTCAGCTAGATAGGTCCCCATTTCATCAAATAGTTCAGTTGGAAAGGGACCTTCTCCAACTCTAGTTGTGTAGGCTTTTGTAATTCCAATCGTGTAATCTATGTCAGAGGGACTTATTCCAGTTCCTGCAGAAACACCTCCTATCAAGTTACTTGATGTTACATATGGGTAAGTACCGAGACTAACATCTAGTAGAGCACCTTGCGCTCCTTCATAAAGTATTTTTTTGCCTTCATCTTGTAGATCTCTTATTTCTTTTATTACATTACCAACATATGGTTTTAATTTTTCTGCTTGTTCAAGATTTAATTCGAAAAGTTCATTTAAATCTATCTTCGGAGCACCAAAAGAATGTTCAAAAACTGAATTATAAAAATCTAAGGATTGGGTCAGTTTGTCTTTCAGCTTTTCTTCATCATAAAGATCTGAGACCCTTATTGACCTTCTTCCGACTTTGTCCTCATAGGAAGTGCCTATTCCTCTTCCTGTAGTACCAATTTTAGTAAGGTTATTAGATTTTTCTCGCAGTTGATCTAGCTGTATGTGGTAGGGCTGAATAAGACTACATGCTGAGCTTATAACCAACCTTTCTTCAATATTCCCTAAAACTTCACTAGCTTCACTAATTTCTGAGAATAGTGCCTCCAGACTCACAACAACACCTCTTCCGATATAGCACTTTATGTTCTCGTGACATATAGCAGAGGGTAGTAAGTGAAAAACTATCTTTTTTCCATTAACTATCAAAGTATGTCCGGCATTATGACCGCCTTGATATCTAACAGCCGCATCCAAATCATTTGCTAAATTATCAACGACTTTACCCTTACCTTCATCACCCCACTGAAGACCCAACAAAGAAATATTTCGTTTCATAAGAGTAATTCCTATAAATTAGATACAGCTATTAAATCCAAATCAAACCCTACAGCTGGCCTGTCATGATCAGAAGATTTACGTAAGCCGTCATATCGTCCACCCTTAGCCAGTACATAGCTTGCCAAGTCAGAATAAGCAGAAAAAACTATTCCATTATGGTATTTGAAACCTTGTATTTCTCCTAAGTCAATATGAATGTTTACTTCAGTTTTTTTATCTATATCTTCAACTATAGAATTTAAATGCTCCAAGTATGAAGCCGATTGTTCAATATAAGAGAACTCGTCTTTAGCCTTACTTAAGATTTCTGGAGTCCCATACATGTCGCACAGAGCTAACAAAGAACTTTTATTTTTATGATCATTGGAAATGATGTTATTTAAATCAGACTTAGATTTTTTTGAAAGGGCCATTTCTATATTAGAAAATACTTCGACACCTAATTTCTTAAATGGTTGAAGAATTGATGCGGTTAAACCAGCATGTCCTAAACTTAGAGTTATATTTTCAACTTCTGCAACCTCAAGACTATCAAGCATTAAGCTTATACTTTCCAGTTCTGCGTTTTTTGAAGAATCTCCAAAAATCTCAGCCCCTACTTGTATTGTTGTTCTTGATCGGAGGACTTTTGAGGATTTACTTTTTACCACCTCCCCTGCATAACAGAGTCTTACAGTATCATTAGATTGAATTCTATAGGCATCGATTCTTGAAGCTTGTTCAGAAATATCAGGCCTTATAGATAAATTTTTTCCTGTTAAGTTGTCCTTAAAACTGAATGCATGAGATTTAATTTCGTCATGAGCTTCTCCTCCTATTGTTTCTGATAATTCAAGTAAAGGAGGAGTGATAAATTCGTAACCAGAAGATAAATAGCTATCTATTAGCTTTCGCCTAAGCATTTCCACCTCGAGAGCCTTTGGTGGAAGCAGTTCGTCTACGCCATCAGGTAAACTCCAGCGTATCTTTGAACTCATCAACTAGTTTTTTGCGTTTGAGTCATCCAGGTATTTGAAGAAATCACTATCCGGATTAATTAACAGAATATCTGATTTACTCCCAAATGTTGACTGATAAGCTTTTAAACTTCTTGTGAAATCATAGAATTCAGGATCTTTTGAATAAGCATTTGCATAAGTAGCTGTAGCTATGGCGTCTCCGTTACCTTTGATTTCTTCTGCCTGTCTGTAAGCGTCAGCAAGAATGATTGTTTTTTCTTTATCCGCTGTTGCTCTAATCTTTTCAGCTACCTCATTACCTTGAGCTCTTAATTCTTTTGCCAACCTTTCCCTTTCAGTTCTCATTCTGTTGTAAACAGAGTCACTTACTTCAGGTGGTAGATCAATTTTCTTTACTCGTAAATCAATGACTTGTACACCAAGTTCTTCTACTGCGATTGCATCAAGCTGCAGTGTGAGCTTATCCATCAATTCATCTCTTTCACCCGAGACAACCTCATTAACTGTTCTGCTACCAAATTCGTTCCTTAATCCCGCATCAACCCTTTGAATTAACAAACGTCTAAGTCTTTCTTCGTCTCCACCAGTAGTAGTGAAATATTTAGCAACATCACTGACTCTCCATTTCACGAAAGAGTCAACTGTTAGAGCCTTCTTCTCAGAGGTTAAATAACTCTGAGGAGCGGCATCTAGAGTAAGAATCCTGGAATCAAATTTTCTAACTGTATTGACAATTGGAAGTTTGAAATGGAGACCCGGAGAAACATCTGCCTCAACGATTTCACCGAACCTAAGCTTCACAGCTCGCTCAGTTTCTTTCACAACAAATATAGATTGACTAAGTAAAATAATTCCTAAAATAAGGACTGGATATAATATTAATCTAAGGGTTTTCATTATCTTCTTTCCTCTTGTCTATTTCTTCTTCTAATTTCCTCAATAACCTGATTTGTTAAATCTCTTATGGAGGTATTATTGTTAGAAGATGAAGGCATGTTCAAACTTTCAATTCCTCGAGTGGATTCAGCAATTTTATCCAGCGGAAGATAAAGAATGTTATTACCGCCCTCAACATCAATCATCACTTTTGTACTGTTGGACATCACTCCTTGGATTGAGTCTAAGTACAAACGGTTCCTAGTTACATCTGGTGCTTTCTGGTACTCAGCTAGAAGAAGATTGAAACGTGTAGCATCACCTTCGGCCTCAGAAACCACTTGTTCTTTATATGCCTCAGCATCTTGCAGCATCCTTTGAGCTTGTCCTCTAGCCTCTGGTACTAAGCCGTTAGCATATGTTTCAGCCTCATTCCTCGCTCTAACCTCATCCTCACGAGCTTTGATAACATCATCAAAGGCTTCCTGAACTTGATTTGGTGGAGATGAATCCTCGATGTTAACAATAACGACTTCAAGGCCTGTGTTGTATTTGTCTAGGTAACGCTGCAGCCTAGTCTTTACTTCTTGTGCTATTAGTTCACGACCTGTCGTAAGTGCATCATCCATTATTGAACCCCCAACAACATGTCTTAATGCACTCTCAGTTGCCTGTACTAAGCTTGCATCAGCATCTCTAATATCCAAAACATATTTCTGTGGATCAGCAATTTGGTATTGGACAGATACGGTAACATCAACAATGTTTTCATCTTTAGTAAGCATAAGGGCATCGTGTCTGTGTGGCCTTACCCTTACTACATCGACTATTTCCCAAGAATCGATAATTGGAGGATTCCATCTAAGGCCAGGTCCCTTAATTTCCTCAAATTTACCTAATCTAAGAACAACAGATCTCTCAGCTTGTTCTACCTGATAGATACCAGCGCCCACCCATAAGAGGACCAAAATGCCCAAAATGAGTGGTAAATTCTTAAGACCAAAACCTCCACCTGACGAGTCTCCAGAAGAGGAGCCACCTCCAAAAATAGAGTCTATGCGTTCTCGAACTTTTTTTATTACTTCATCAATCTCTGGGGGAGTATCATTTCTTCCCCATGGATCTTTATTATCATTTCCATTCCAAGACATTTATATTGCTTCCTGTGTTTGTTTTTTTTCGATTAAGGTGAAACCTTCTATTTCTAATAACTTTATGAGGTCATTTTGAAAACTTTCAAGATGTAATTCTATCAGACCTTCGTCAGATATTCTCTCTTCGAGTACACCTCCAGATGCATATAACTGAGAACGAAGCCATCCTAATTCAGGATTTAGTCTAATCCAGTTAGCAGAAATTTCTCCCTTTAAGTTCAAATTAATAGCATCAAACAAACTCTGAAAACCTTCATAGGTTTTTGATGACAGCCAGACTTGATCTTTGTCATTTTTAGATAAGTCTTCTAGGCGAGTTATATCTAGTTTATCGCACTTATTATTAACTCGTATTACTGGCTTGTCTGATAGCCCAAGTTCTTTAAGGATTTTTTCTACCTCTTTTACTTTAAATCTGTGATCTTTATCTGAAATATCAACTATATGTAGTAGCAAATCTGCTGAACTTAAATCATCTAGAGTTGCTTTGAAAGATTCAACAAGTTGAGTAGGTAGGTTAGATATGAATCCAACAGTATCTGAAAATAAAATATGTTTCAGCTCAGGCTGACTATTTTTTCGCGTAACAGAATCTAGAGTTGCAAAAGGTTTATTAGCTGCATACAAATCATTTTCTGTAAGGTAATTAAATAAAGTAGTTTTACCTGCATTAGTGTATCCAACCAAAGCAACTACCATTTCTTTACCTTTTCGCCTAGCGTATCGGTTCACTTCTTTTTGATTATGAGCTTTATCGAGTCTCTTTTTGAGACTCTTAATTCTATGTCCAATGAGCCTTCGATCAGTTTCCAATTGTGTTTCTCCAGGTCCTCTGAGGCCTATACCTCCTTTCTGTCTTTCGAGGTGACTCCAACCTCGGACTAAACGAGTAGAAAGATGGGTTAATTGAGCCAATTCAACTTGAAGTTTTCCTATATGACTACTTGCTCTTGTAGCGAATATATCGAGTATTAAAGAGGTTCTATCTAGTACTCTTGCTCCTAAAAATTTTTCTAAGTTCCTTTCTTGTGATGGAGATAATTCATTATTGAATATTACTAAAGTTGCTTTATGAGACCTAGTAAGCTCTTTAATCTCTTCAACTTTTCCCTGCTTTACAAAAAAATTGGGAGAAGGTCTATCTATCTTGCCAGATACCTCTGCACATACTTCAGTACCGGAAGATAGGCATAGTTCTTTAAACTCTTGTAATGCTTCTAATTGCAAATCTCTACTTAGAGAGAATCTATCGATATGAACTATTATAGATTTTGGTAATTTCTCTTCGAAATTCATGAATTATTTAAAATTAAGTCTTCTACAGATTTTGGTAGTGTCCTATTTTTTTCTAAAAGAACTAGATCGGACCATCCACTAATCCAAGTCATTTGCCGCTTGGCTAGTTGTCTAGTTGAATTAATAGCCTTATCAATCATATCATCAAAATTATATCCACCTTCTAAGAATTCGCAGACTTGTCTGTAGCCAACACTCTTCATTGATTGAGAATTGCTACTCATTCCTTCCATATTAAGTATATTTTCAACCTCAGAAACCAGTCCATCATCAATCATTTTATTAAATCTTTTTGCTACTGACTCTCTATGAAGTTGTTTATCTTCAGGTTTAATAGCGATTTGAATCAAATTAGAGTCTGTGATGATTGAATTTACTTCAACTGTCTGTTCTGCGAGCCATTGAGAAAACATTTTTCCGGTAGCTTTATAAACCTCTATGGCACGTTTTATTCTCTGCGAATCATTTGGATGAATTTTCAAAGAAGACTTCTCATCTATCTCCTTTAAATGTTCATGCATTGCATTTGATCCTTTTTCGCTAAACTCCTCTTCAATATCTTGTCTTATTTTTTTAGGAACATTGGGTAAATTTGAAATACCATTTATTAAATGATGAAAGTACATCATAGTTCCTCCAACCAAAACAGGGGTTAAATTTGACTCGAATGAATCCTTAATGGAACGTACAACATCGTCTTGAAATCTTGCAGTTGAGTAGTTTTCTGTCGGCTCTATCCAATCAATTAAGTCGTGAGGAAAGTCTTTTAGAACTTTCTTTGAGGGTTTTCCGCTTCCTATATTTAAAAATTTGTATATCTGAACAGAATCTACACTAATTATTCTGATGGGTAATTTTGCATATAGTTCTATAGCAAGATCTGTTTTACCAACTCCTGTAGGTCCCATAATTGTTAATATAAGGTTTTCTTTCACATGTATATGATAGTTTATTGAGAGAAAAAAAAACCGGCACAAGAGCCGGTTTTTTTTCTGCGCATCAAGATTAGGCTAAGTCATAGCCTCTTTCTTCATGTTCTACAACATCTAAACCTTCATATTCCTCTTCTTCTGTGACTCTAAGAGGAGTGAAAGAGCCAATTAATTTGAGGATTGCCCAAGAAGCTACAGCAGTCCATGCGCCTATAACTGCTATACCTTTTAATTGGATCATTAACTGTTCCATTGGAACCCAATCTTCACCTGCACTTGAACCTAGGAAACCTCCTTGAACACCTAAGAAACTGACCATGATGATTCCGATAATGCCACCGACGCCGTGGACGGGAAATACATCCAGAGAGTCATCTACTCCCATCACGCCCTTAACGGCCTGAGTAGCATAAAAACAAATTGATCCAGCCATTAATCCAATGAGTATTGCGCCTTCAGGACCAACACTTCCAGCTGCTGGAGTTATGGTGGCTAATCCAGCTACCATTCCGGTAGCTATTCCAACGATAGTAGGCTTTCCACCTTTAATCCATTCTATTGCCATCCATGTTAAAGCACCTGTTGCTGCACTAATGTGCGTTACCAACATAGCCATACCTGCCAAGCCGTCGGCTGCCCAAGAGCTTCCTGCATTAAAACCAAACCATCCTACCCATAGTAAAGCCGCTCCGGTGACAACCATGGTTCTATTGTGTGGTGGCATAGCTGTGGTAGGGAATCCTTTCCTGGGCCCTAACATTATTGCGATAACCAAAGCTCCAACTCCGCAAGTAAGGTGAACAACTAAACCGCCTGCGAAATCTTTAACATCTGCAAGATATCCACCGCCCCAAATCATATGACAGGCGGGTATATAAACTGCTGTAAACCATAATAAAGAAAATAAGCACATGGCACTAAACTTCATTCTCTCTGCAAAGGCACCAACTACTAACGCAGGTGTAATAATTGCAAACGTCATTTGGAATATGACAAACAAGGAATGAGGCATTGTTGTTCCAGGTGCCAAAGTATCGCGACCAATTCCATTAAGAAAAAAGGCACTCGTTCCTCCAATAAAGGCATTACCTTCGGTAAATGCCAGACTGTAACCGTAGACAACCCAAGCTACTGAGACAATACATGCTATTGCAAAACATTGCATTAGCACTGATATAGCATTCTTACTTCTTACTAGACCAGCATAAAAAAGAGATAAGCCCGGAAGAGTCATAAGCAGAACCAAAGCAGTAGAAGTTAGGATCCATGCAGTATCTCCAGAATTTAACTCGTCCGCTGAAGCGCTGATGGAAAATAATACTAAGGAAATAAGAAGAAGTTTTTTTATCATTGTCTCACCTTTATTTACAAGGCATCTTCGTTTAGCTCTCCTGTTCTAATTCGAACAACTTGTTCTAATGAAGACACAAATATTTTTCCGTCTCCTATCTTTCCAGTATTAGAAATTTGCGATATCGCGTCGATTACTTGATCAGTATTATCATCACTCACCGCAACCTCTATCTTTGTCTTTGGAAGAAAATCAACGACATATTCCGAGCCTCTATACAACTCAGTATGTCCTTTTTGTCTGCCAAAACCTTTTACATCAGTAATGGTTAGACCTGTAACACCTACTTCAGACAAAGCTTCTCTGACTTCATCAAGCTTATAAGGTTTTATTATTGCTGTAATTAATTTCATTAAAAACTCCTAAATAGTTGGTCTAGTCACTATAGATATAAATAACTGTTTATCAAATAGAAAACTGCTCAAAAAATACATGCAATCTTCGTGCCAATTAGTAGATTTGAGGGTTTTGTAGGGTTTATGAGGGTTTCAGAGAAATTTGTAGTTACAAATCGAATTAAAATGGTGCATCTCTGGGAGATTTGCACCATAAAGTAACTCCAAATTTTATTCTTCTGCTTACTGAGCAGATACTCTAGAAGATTCTATAAAGCTTAAGATATCATCGAGCTTATAGAGAATCTTACCTTCTATTTTGTAGTAGCATGGCCCCTTCTCTTCTCTTCGCCATGCTTCTAAGGTTCTCTCGCTACACATGAGAATGCTAGCAACTTCTTTAGGTTTAATAAGTTTTAAGTCCATATCAAAATTGAGTTAACTTCCTTGTTAAATAAGTAAATCCTTTTACTCTCAAAAAAAGAAAATGAGTGGTCCAATTTAGGACCACCCATTTATTATTATGCAAACAATTTGACATAATTTAGCGCAGCTTTACTTGAAATCTGGGTAAGCTTCTACTCCTATTTCAGCTTTATCTAATCCAAGTTCTTCATCTTCTTCAGAAGCTCTTATTCCTACAAGAGAATCTAGAACCTTAAGGACTATAAAACTGGTTATGAAGACCCAGGCAAAGATTATGATTGCTCCCAAGAATTGAGTACCAAAAGCTCCTGCCCCTGAAAGAGGAGTAGCCATGATGCCCCATATTCCGACAGTTCCATGAGCTGATATTGCACCCACCGGATCATCAATCTTAAGCTTTGTATCTAGGATAATTACTGAGAAGTAAACTATTACCCCACCTATGAACCCGATTAAAGTAGCCAAACCACCTGTAGGTGTATCTGGTGCAGCAGTTATTGCCACTAAACCTGCTATAGCTCCATTAATTGCCATAGTTACATCAGCTTTACCACTGAATATCTTACTTGCGAGTAAAGCACCAAGCACTCCACCTGCAGTAGCCATATTGGTATTCAAAAAGACCTGTCCGACAGCTATAGCGTCTGCAGCAGTATTTATGGCGAGTTGAGAACCACCATTAAAACCAAACCAGCCGAGCCATAAAATTAAAGCACCAAGGGCTGCAATGGGAATATTAGATCCTGGAATAGCATATACAGATCCGTTCTCTCCATATTTACCCTTTCTAGCTCCTAGGATAAATACCGCAGCCAGTGCAGCTGCAGCTCCGCAAAGATGTACTACACCGGATCCCGCAAAATCTGTGTAACCTAGCGCATCAAGACCTCCGCCTCCCCATTTCCAATAACCTTGTACAGGATATATGAATCCAGTTAAGACAACTGCGAAAGCAAAAAATGGCATAAGTTTCATTCTTTCAGCAACAGCACCTGAAACTATCGACATAGCTGTAGCAACAAAAACAACCTGGAAGAAGAAGTCTGATGCTTCAGAATATGAGCCGTAGCTCATATCTTGATCACCCATTCCTAAACCAAGGTAACCTAGGCTGAAACCTGGAACCCATGCTGAAACAGCTGAGTCACCTGGATACATAATAAAAAAGCCACATACCAAATACATTACACAAGCTATTGAAAACAAACCAAAGTTCTTGGTCACAATCTCAGCAGCATTTTTCGATCTTACCAATCCTGCCTCTAACATAGTGAACCCAGCGGCCATCCACATGACCAATGCTCCACTCATTAGAAGGTAGAAGGTATTAAGCGCAAATTCTAGTTCTGTCATTTTATCTCCTTATTTTTAAAGCGCATCTTCGTTGAGATCCCCGGTCCTAATACGGACCAGTTGATTAAGATCTACGACAAAAATCTTTCCATCACCTATTTTGTTTGAATTAGCAGAAGTACTGATCGCCTCTACAACCTCGTCAGCTTTATCGTCGGAAACAGCGATCTCTAATTTTGTTTTTGGCAACAAATCGACCTCGTATTCTGAACCTCGGTAAAGCTCTGTATGGCCCTTTTGTCGACCATAGCCTTTAACATCTGTAACTGTTAGTCCTGAAACGCCCACTCCAAGTAGTGCTTCTCTGACCTCATCCAGTTTAAAAGGCTTAATAACTGCTGTTATTAACTTCATTTTTTTTCTCCTTTAGTTTTTTAGAAAAATACAAAGTTACTTATGCAATATTCGTGCCAATAAAAAATTAGTTAATTAAAGGGAAATATAGTGATATTTATATTTGCTTGTACTAAGACTGTGCTTAGATAGAGAGTAAAGCTCTAGAATCGAGCAGATTAAATTTAAACTTGGAGAGGTTCATGCAGATAACCGATGATTTTCTCTAATGCTCCCCTATTTTCCATAAAAACTCCAAATGCAGCCCCTCCTCTTTCCTTAATTTCATCTGGATTGTCTATAAGCTGAACAAACACATCTGATAATTCCTGTGCATTTCTAATTACTGTCAATCCTTCTTTTTTAATCAACTGTTCTGAAATATCTGAAAAGTTTCTTAAACTTGGACCAGATAAAAGTGCTAAGCTTTGAGCTGCTGGTTCTAAGAGGTTTTGGCCACCGTGATCGATTAAACTCCCTCCCACAAAAGCTACATCTGATAAGGAATATAAAAAGTTTAATTCTCCAATGGTATCTCCGAGTAACACCTGAGTACTTCTCTTCACTTCTTCTTGTTTTGAGCGCGAAGCTAAAGTTAAACCAGAGGTGTTTATTAATTTTTTTACTTTATCAAATCTTTCAAGATGTCTTGGCACAAGAATAAGTAGAGCATTTGGAAAGCTCTTGAGGATAAGTTTAAAGGCTTTTAAGACCTCCTCCTCTTCTGCTTCATGAGTACTTGCTGCAATTAATGTTGGTCTATACTTTCCATCTATCGACCAATCTTGTTTGATTGTTTCAGATATATCTTCAAGTTCTTTTGGTACATCTTGATCAAACTTCAAATTTCCACAGGTATTAATATCTTTTCTATCTGCAATTTCTTGAAAGCGCCTTTTATCAGACTCAAACTGCGCAAGTATTAGGTCTATTGTTTCAATTACTGGTTTAATTAAGGAACTGTACTTAAGATAATTTTTTTTAGATTTTTCAGAAAGTCTCGCATTCACTAAAGCTGAATAGATTCCCCTACTCTTACATATGTTAATTAGATTTGGCCAAATCTCTGTTTCTAAAAGAATCAAAATTTTGGGATTCCATTTATTTAAAAAGCGATTTATAAAGAAAGGAATATCTACGGGTAAATATTGGTGTTTTATTTTATTTCCAAGTCTTTCAATTAAAAGTTTTGATCCCGTGGGTGTGGTTGTTGTTACAAGTATTTCTGAATAAGGATAATCAGCAATTAGGCTTCTCAATAAAGGCATGGAGGCATTCACTTCGCCTACTGAAACAGCATGAATCCAGATAACTGATTTATCTTTAGAAGGAAGTTCTGAACTATACCCTAGCCTCTCGGACCACCTTAAAAAATAATCTTTATTAAACAAACCCTTCCAGCATAACCTAGCAAAGTAAACAGGTAACAATAAGCAAAATAAAGCCGTATAAAGGTTTCTTGGCATAAGCGTATGCTACCATAGCAGATAATCCTAAATTAAAATTTAAATTGTGATAGTAGTAACTGGAAGTAATGGATTTATTGGATCTAACCTAATCCAAGGTCTCAATGAAATTGGGTATAAGGATATTATTGCAGTCGATGATCATGACGATCCAGAGCTTAAAGACAATATTGCACATTGTGATATTGAGGACTTCCTAAATATAGATGAATTTATTAATTTGATAAGGAATAATGAGATTGACGGGACAAAAATTAGGGCTATTTTTCATCAAGGAGCGTGCTCTAATACCATGGAATGGGATGCTGATTTTTTGTATCACAATAATTTGTTATATTCTAAAGAGCTATTAAATTTTTCACAAAAAACTAAAACACCTTTGATTTATGCCTCTTCTGCATCTGTCTATGGAGCAGGAAAGATTTTCAATGAATCTGTTGAAAACGAAGATCCTATAAACCTTTATGCATACTCTAAATTTAAATTTGATCAGTTGGTAAGACAAGAATTAATCAAAAGTGAAACACAAATAGTTGGCTTAAGATATTTCAATGTTTATGGACCTCAAGAACAACATAAAGGAACTATGGCAAGCGTTGCTTTCCATTTACATAATCAACTCAAAGATAATGATGAAATTAAATTATTTGAGGGCTCTGATGGTTACGACGATGGAGAACAAAGGAGAGATTTTATTTATGTTGAGGATGTAGTTAAAGTGAATCTATGGTTTCTAGAAAATCAAAAAGTATCGGGTATATTCAATGTAGGAACAGGTAAGAGCCAGACTTTCAATGAAGTAGCTGACTCAGTAATAAATTGGAATAAAAGAGGAAAGATAAATTACCTTCCTTTTCCTGAAAAGCTAAAAGGTGCATATCAAAGCTATACTCAAGCTGATATCTCAAAATTGAGAAAAGCTGGCTATAAGGATGAGTTCTTGAACGTTCAGGAAGGTGTAAAGAAATATTTAGACAGACTTGAAAGTTGGCCAAAGAATGAACCGTCTTAAATCCTTACCAGAGAAGACAGAGCCAAACCTGATAAAAGCTCTCTCATCCTTCAAAAGTTTATTTACTTGGGTAGGTATTGGCTTACTAAGACTTACATCCTATCTTCCTTATTCAATTCTAATGAATTTAGGTGATGTAATTGGTAGCTTAATTTATAAAGTCAGTCCCCACCGAAGAGAGATAAGTAAAATAAACATAAAACTTTGTCTTGATATTAAAGATAATGAATTAGATACATTAGTTAAAGAAAACTTTCGAGCCATAGGCAGAGGTGTCTTTGAGATGTCTATAGCCTGGTGGTCTTCTGATAAGAAAATTAAAAAACTTGATACTAGATTATTAAATAAAGAGTTAATAGAAGATGCACAAACTGGCGTACTAGTTCTCATCAAACACTCTACCCATCTTGAATTAGACCTACGTTTATTAAGTCAGCATTTTGACCTTACAGGCATGTATAAATCTCAGACAAATGAAGCCATTAATTATGTAATGATTCGAGCAAGAAATGATTATATTCAGGGCTCTTTAACAAACAAAGAAGCGATGAAGGCTATTAGATGGATCAGATCGGGTAAGAATTTCTTATATGCAGCGGATCAAGATTATGGCCTAAAAGTATCCAAAATGGTTCCTTTCTTTGGACGAACAGCAGCGACAGTTACTTTTCCTGCTTTATTTCTCAAAAAAGATATAAAAATAGTTATGGCTGATGTTTCTAAAGTAGATGATTCATATGAAATTGAAATCAAAAATATTGAGCCCTCTATGAACGAAGAGGATTTCTTATTTGAAATGAATAAAACTTACGAAGAGTTCATTAAAAAAGATCCAAGTGGTTATCTTTGGATGCATAGACGATTTAAGTCCGGACAAGCAGAATCTCTTTACCCTAAGTGGACAAGTAGAGAAAAGAGAAGAGAAAAGAGAAGAATGAATCGTAATAAAGATTAAAGTATCTTAGAAATTATCTTTGAAGTTGATAAGCCTTCAAATAGCGGAATTGTGACTACAGAACCTCCTGACTTGGTAACCTCTTTATAACCCACGATGTCTTTAATTTTATAGTCTCCTCCCTTTACAAGCACGTCTGGTTTAATGGTTTTAATAAGCTTAATTGGAGTTTCTTCATCAAAAAAAACTACCTTATCTACACATTGTAAAGAAGCTAAAACTTTAGCTCTATGAGCCAGGGTATTAATTGGTCTACTAGAGCCTTTTAATTTACGAACTGATCTATCAGTATTTATAGCAACTATGAGCTTATCTCCAAGTTCTTTTGCAGCCGCAAGATACTCGACATGCCCAGCATGCAAAATATCAAAACATCCATTGGTGAAGACTATTTTTTTGGATCTTTCATGAAGGTCTTGTGAATAACCTTTTATTTCATTAGACGTAACGTAAGATTCGGAAAGACCCAGGTAAGGAACTAACTCAGCCTGGTTAACTGTAGCTGTACCAGATTTACCTACCACTATTCCGGCAGCAATGTTAGCCAATCGAATTGACTCTGAAAGAGTGAATCCTCCTGCCAGACCTGCAGCAATACTAGCAATAACAGTATCGCCGGCTCCGGAAACATCAAATACATCTCTTGCCTCTGTAGGAAAATCCTCTCTAATGATTTTTCCATTTCTTTTGTCTAAGAGTGTCATTCCATCTGAGCCTCTGGTTATTAGAAGTGAATTTAGTCTCAGAGATTTGATAAGATCTTTCCCTTTCTTCGTAATTTCAGATTCGTTATTTATCTTTCCAACTACCCTTTCAAATTCATGAAGATTTGGAGTGATAATGTCAGCTGACTTGTATTTCGAGAAGTCATCTCCCTTGGGATCAACTAAGATTGTTTTTTTTGTTTTTTTTGCTTCTCTAATGATTAGCGGGATATTCTTTAAAGTACCCTTTCCGTAGTCAGAGATGATAAGGACCTTGTTTTTTTTTAAACTTATGTGCTTTTTATAATGAGATAAGCTTGATTGCCAGTCTGTTTCAGAGAATTCTTCTTCATTATCTATTCTTATTAATTGTTGCTGAGATGCCAGGATTCTTAACTTTGAGATAGTAGGATGATCAGATTTGCTTAAAGCTTTTTTAATATTGTTCTTCTGCAACAGGTCAATAACCTCAGCCGAAGAAGTATCTTTTCCAGTTACTCCAATTATTGTTGCATTAGAACCGAGACTAGATAAATTTAGAGCAACATTTGCTGCCCCGCCTAATCTGATCTCTTCACCAGACGGTTTGAGAACAGGCACAGGTGCTTCGGGAGAAACTCTGTCGACACTTCCAGAAATATATCTATCTAAAATGATATCTCCAAAAACAAGGACATGTCCTTTATTTAACATCTTAAGATCCATATGAGTTAATTATATACCTTGAGATCATTATGCTGTTCTATATTATTGATTTAACTATTTTAGTAAGTTTTATCTAATTCAAAATGATCTTATAAATTAATGAAATTAAATCTTCCTATTGATATAGAAAAAGTGAAAGGCTTTCTTGATCCATTAGAAGGAGAAGCTCTATACACTCACTCAAAAAATGCAACTGAGGCAGGTCCTGCACTCGAAATTGGAAGTTATTGCGGAAAATCAGCTGTCTATATTGGTTTAGCTGCAAAAGAGAACGATGAAAAACTATATTCCGTAGATCATCACAAAGGGTCGGAAGAACAACAACCAGGAGAGGAATACTATGATCCTGATCTGATTGATAAAACAAGAAAGGGGATAGATACTTTGCCTTACTTTCTGGATACCATTCGAAAATCTGGCTTAGAAGGTGTTGTAATACCTGTGGTTTCAACATCCGAAGAAGCTTATGCAGACGTTAGCTTACAGTTTAGTTTTATTTTTATAGACGGTGGACATAGTGAAGAGGCAGCTCAAAATGATTATAAGCTGTGGTCAGTAAGGTTGATCGATGGAGGATTGTTGGCAATTCATGACGTTTTTCCTAACCCAGAAGATGGAGGTAGACCTCCGTATAATGTATATCTAAAAGCTCTTGAAAGTGGCAACTTCGAAGAAATAGGTGCTGTAGGGTCTTTAAGAATATTACGAAAGATAAAAAATATTTCTAGGACCAAGATTTCAGAAAGAGCTCAGAGCCAGGAGTAAATTTATAAAGAGCATCAGCTGCCAGTAAAACTGCACCCGCAGTCCAAGTAGGCTTTTCTACTGGCCAAAACTTTTTATCTTTATATACATAACCAGTCCAATAGAGTCCATCTTGCGTATCTCTCCATTGATGTAAAGAATTAAAAATTTTTAGTGCCTCTTCCCTTAAACCGATCTTCACCAGAGCCAAAACAAGTTCCGAGCTTTCTGCAACAGTAACCCAAGGCTCTTCTTCAACACACTTACAACCCATGTCATCGACTATGAATTTTGACCACTTTGTCTCAATATCTTTAATACTCTTTTTATCATCATAAATGCCACATAAGATGGGGTAATACCAGTCCATGCTATATCTAGACTTACTTTCCCAGTTTCTATCATATCTTTCAGAATTATTTAGAATTGAATTTTTTAAATTTTTTTTCGAGATATCGGCCTGTAAGCTTGACTCACCCAGAAGATTAAATATAGCTGAAGCGCATTCTAAACTTTTATAAATTGAGCTACTGCCTGTTATTAGTGAATCATCTAATATTTCCTTATCTTCTTCTGAAGCCCAATAAATATCTCCGTGTTCTGTTTGCATTGAGGTTACAAAATTTACAGATTTAGTTATTGTAGGAAGCATAAACTTCAAGAAATTTTTATCTTCGAAAATTAAATAATAATGCCACAGACCTGTTGCTATGTAGGCCGAAAAGTTAGTTTCCTTTCTTTTGGTGACAGGAGAAGACATCAAATATTCAGAATACCATGAGCCATCGGACAGCTGATTTGCCTTTAACCATAAAAAAGCACTCTCAGCTTCTTCTTTCTTTCCTGCAACTGAAAGTCCCATGGCAGCCTCTATATGATCCCATGGATCAAGTTTTTTATTTTCTTCCCAAGGAATAGATCCATCCTGGTTTTGGACTTTTAAAATATATTCTACTGAGCTTTTGTAAAACTCGATTTTTGAGCTGTCCATTTAAATGGGTTTCCTAAAATACATAACAAGACTTTTTCCTATTAAGGGCTGAAGGAATTTCTCCAAAATTCTTGTTATTAGGGGTTGTTTCATTAAATCCCATACCAATAATTTATGATATTGCTTAACGATATAAGACTTTTCTCTTGTTTTCCAAAACAAACACTGTAACCACCAATAAGGAGAATGTAATCCATGGGCCCAATGGAAATTTTGATACTTTAATCCGTTTTCAGTTCCTAAGGTTTTAAGTTGATTATGCCTAAATATTCTTACATGACCACCAGGAGTTTTTGAATACTCTTTGCTAAGTTTCCAGCAAATTAATTCAGGTAAATATCTAGGTACGCTTAGGGCCAAGATTCCCCCTGGCTTTAAAACTCTAATTAATTCCTCTATAGATTTTTGCGGTGAATCAACATGCTCTAAAACTTCACTACAAATTACAGCATCAAGAGAACAATCTGCAAATGGCAAAGAGATGATATCTGCCCTTCCAAACTGACATAAGGATTGAATATCAGAAGTATCGAAATCATCTAATCTTCCTCTGGCTATTCTCAGATCATTAATCGAGAGATCAAAACCTAAGACATTCACTTTTGTTTCTAGATAAGCTCCAATTGAATGCCTGCCTTCACCACAACCCATATCAAGAAGAAAATCATCATTAGATAAATTTAAGCTCTTGAATCTTATGGTTTGCATATTTTGATAACTAGATTATCTTCTTGAATACTTCTATATAAGCTGATGCAGCTATTTTCCAATCGAAAAACTCTTCCATTCTTTCTCTACCTTTTTCGGCTAACTCTTGCCTTATTTTTTCTTCAGTAAATAGTTTCAAAATACCATCTTCAATTTCATTAACAGAACCTGGTTTAATCTTGAGTGCTGCATCTCCAATAACTTGTTTAAGTCCTCCTGAATCTGTACTTATCAATGGTACTCCGCAAGCCATAGCTTCACCTGCACCAAACCCAAAACCCTCATATAGAGATGGTATAACTGCGATATCCGAATCATGGTAAGTTTTAACAATCTCTTCTTCAGAGATACCAGACCTGAAAGTAATTTTATCTTCTAAATCAAGATCGTCTATCAACTTGTTGAGATTACTCTTCTCCGGAGATTTACCAATGACAGTTAGAGAGGTAAGAGGAAATTGTCTTATAACTCTAGGTAAAGCTAATATTAGGTGCCTCAAACCTTTTAGAGGTATATCTGCACTAGCTGTAGTTACAATCCTAAAGCCCAAAGGCTTTTTTATTGAGGAAGGTTTGAAAGTCCCTATATCTATACCATTTGGAATTACTGTTATTTTTTTCTCATCAACTTTAAATTCAGAAATAACATCCTCTTTAGAAGGCTGACTGACACAAATTATATTTTTTAATTGAGGAGCAACTCTCTTTTGCATAGGTAAAAAGTTATGCCATCTTGAAGAAGATAACCTTTCTTTCCAATTAATTGCATTTTGCATTTCCAATGTATGATCTTTAGTTATCGGATGATGAATTGTTACTGCCAACGGATAATGTGCTTGAATTTCCAGTAAAGAGCTAGATAAGGACTGATTATCCAATAATACATCCAATTTAAGATTATCTTCTTTGAGTTTCTTTAAAACTCTTTTGCCGTAAGTGTAAGGCTCAGGAAAACCACCAGTCATAACAGTTATCCATTCATAAAGATCTATTGGACTCCACAAGAATCTTAATCTGAATGCCTTGAGCCTCTCACCACTCTCAAAGAGCCCAAGACTTGGTATTTTAATAAGATTCACTTCAGAATCTAACTCAGGATATGGAGGGCCAGAAAGTACAGAAACTTCATGACCTAGGTTTTTTAGAGCCTTGCTCAAGTGTTTAATATAAATTCCTTGTCCACCTGAATAAGGATGGCTTCTGTAGCTTAACAGTCCAACTTTCAATCTTAACTCCTATGAAATCTTTTAGATAATTTGGAATAGATTGCATTGTAACCCTTAAGACTCTTAAGTATTCGCTTCTTATCACGTAACAAGGATTTTCTTTGAAAAGGATGCATAAAACTTTGGCAAGACGAATCAAGATCAAAAGCTATTAAGCTTTTATCCATAAAGAAATTAGATGTCTTTGCATCTCCATGGCAGTAACCAATCCAGCTGATCCTTTTAAAAAAGGCATCGATATACGAAATCACCCTAACATGATCATCCTCTATCATGAGTGCATCATCTAAACTTTTGCCCACTATAGATTCAGTGACTAAGTAGGAAGCTCTAGCGCCAAGAAAACCCTTATCCTCACAAAATAAGACTGGAGTCGCAGTTTTTATGCCCACGGCATTAAACCAAAATGTAGCTTTCATAGAATTATTAGCGCGAGTAGGTTTCAGCAGTCTTGTAAATCCATGATAGATATTTTTTATTCGATATTTTTTAAAGTAGAAATCTTGGTCTTTTAATTTTAGCCTTACTACAAGATGACCTCTTTCATTTTTGATAACCTCGCCTGAATTAATCAAGCTTTGCTCGTCATCTAGAAATGTAAGAATCTGATCTTTAAATAGCTCTTTATCCTTTCTTATTACAAATCTCCTTTTATCTTCAATATATTTGGAGAACCCAAATTCATTTACTTCCTTATCTTTAACATTTAGAGAAATGCCTTTTACCTGTGGCTTTAAGTACATTGCAAATGCCCTATCTAAAATTGCTTGAAGTAATTTTTGATGTTTCTGTAACAATACTTCTAAGGAACAATCGAAATAAGTCATAAAGAATCTGTAAAAATCTCTTTCAGTCAAATTGAACTGCAAAACTGAATGTATAAAACCACCTAAATCTTTAACTAGCCATCTATGAGGAACCTTACTCCGAATTTGAGCCCGATGAAGATCTATTAAAGATAGGTCAATTTCATTAATATCTAAATTTTTCTGAATATGAATATGACAAAGGTAAAGATCTCTATGATTGAGGCCTGTTGCATGCATCCTGCGAATCAAATCAGCCACTTTTATAATCAAATTTTTCTTGTCTTTAAAGGAAAGCTCTTCGTGGATTCTTTTTAAGAAAAAATCTTCTAACGATATGGTGTTAAAGAGTTCTTTAGTAATTAGAAAAGATGACGAGTCGGCTGGATTGAGACCTCTAAGTCCAAATCCCCTGACTTCAGGACATTTAACTCCATTTTTAGATAAGTGATTTAGCGCTTGGTATTCTCTCTTCGCCCCTACAACAGGTGTTTTAAATTGTATAAGGTTTTTGAGAATTTCCTTCCACCCTACTGGTCCGTGAGTTTTTATAAAGTAATTTTTTTGTTCTAGCTCAAATCTTTTTGTAACTCTATTTTCATGTTGCCTAAAAATATCTCCATTTAAGTCATTGGCAATGTCGAAAGGTTTGTCAGTAAAGAAATGCTTTAGGTCGTCATTAAGAAACTTTACCTGGTCCATTAAAATTCGTTTTCTATGTAATCTGCTATGTATTTAAACCGAGAGAAAAAATAATCACAATCAGATAAATTACGAATAGATTCTTTAATAACGGATAGTTTTTCATCAGCAAGGGTATCAGCCACCAATAAATTAAAATTGTCTTGGTTGAAATCCCCTTTCAATACTTCACCAGATTGATGTTTTAGTACTTCGCTAGAGAACCCAACAGATTCTGTAACTACCGAGGGCAGTCCGGATACAATAGCTTCTATAATTATATTACCTGCTGCCTCTTCTCTTGCTGGATGTATAAGAAGATCGGCTGATTTCATAAATGACGCCACTTCCTGGCTAGGGCCGATGAAACTAACTTTTTTATCAAGTGATTCTTGTTGAAGAAGCTTCTTATAGGAAGCTTGGTCATCGTCCCCAATTACTACTAACGTAGCAGATTTTTTTTTCTTGAGTAAATAGCTAAGCGCCAAAATAGCTCTATCCAATCCTTTTCTAGAAAAATCTGAACCAACAAAAAGCAAGACCTTATCTTCTGGAGGTATCTTTAATCTCTCTCGAATATTAATAGGCTTATATGTGCTCCAGTCTCTATCGATTCCAGGAGGCACTAATGTCATTCTATTAGATGGGGTTAAATAAAACTTAGAGAACTCGTTCAGTTGCTTACTATTAAGTAAGAGTGTCTTGGTTGATACATTTCTAGAAAAAACTTCCTCTTCATATTTAATAGATTGTCGAAACCTTCTAGTATATTTTTGTAAAAAAGGCTTAGACTGAGACTGAAAAGCGAAGCATGTGTCTGCTGCAAAATACAAATCTAATCCAGGCATTTTATTGAAACCAAAAATAATATCAGGCTCAAAGTCTTCCATGGCCTTAAAAGCTTTTTTAATAAAATTTTTATTCTTTGAGTAGTTTGAGATTCCTGTTTCTCCTAGTTGAATTATTTCTAAATCATCAGGGATTTCACCTTCCCAACTTCTTGTATAGACCTTTAGGCTATTACCTCTTGAAAGAAGCTCTTTAGCTATTTCCATAAAGTCTTGTTGTAGTCCTCCATAAGGAAAGTATTTGTATAAAACTAATGCCAGTTTCTTATTCATCAAAGCTTCTTTAGTTCCTCTAAAGCATTTATAACTTCGGTTGGTTTAATTGCCACAAGAGATTGATGATATCCTCTCTCTAAATCTCCCTCCCTTTTCTTTTCATAACCTTCCATTTTTCTAAGTATTTTCTTATTGTCTATGAGAGGTGGAGTGTAAGCAGGTGAGGAGGGTCCATACAATGCAACTAGAGGAGTTCCGACCGCAGCAGCTATATGCATCAAACCAGAATCATTAGTAACAACTCTGTCACAAAGACCTAATATATCAATTGCATCATTTAAAGAGGTTTTACCGATCAAGTTATAAAACTTGTTCTCTTTATTTAAGTCGTGAAAAGATTCTATTTGTCCTCCCGTTTCTTGATCATTAGGAGAACCAAGACAAAGTATATTCCAGCCTCTGTCGATATAAGCTCTTGCAACCTCAGCATAGTACTCTGGAGGCCATTGCTTTGCAGGTCCAAACTCTGCTCCAGGACAAATAGCTAGACTCCTTAAACTTGAATCTATACTTAATTTACTCAACACATTTTTTTGATTAACTAAGTCAATTGTGAGTAACGGGAAATCAAGACTTTCTAGAGAATAATTATTATCCTTCAAAGAAAGAGATACAAATTTTTCTACCATAAGATGGTTTTTAGTTGGATCTAGTTTCCTTATGTCATTCAACAAACCATATCTAAATTCACCCAACCATCCTGTTCTTATGGGGATTTTTGCAAAATAAGGTACCAAAGCTGACTTGAAAGAATTAGTTAATATTATTGATCGATCGTAGTTAAACTTCTTCAAACTCTTACCAAATCTGTTTCTTGAAATCAGTTTTATGTCACCGTGTAAAAAAGGAGACACTATATTTCTTGAAACTTGAGGCATTCTCTCCATTATGGATACAGTCCAAGGAGGGGAGACGACATCAATATTGCAATCAGGGGCTTCTTTTTTAAGCTGTATATAGAGAGATTGAGCCATTACAGAATCACCAACCCAAGAAGGTCCAATGATTAAAATGTTCATGATTCTTACTTGGTATAGGTATGCCAAAGATGATTGGTATCTCTGATGCCTCTCACTTGGTCAAAGTAAGCGCTTTGCAATTTTTCAGTTATTGGACCTCTGGTCCCAGAACCGATTAGTTTGCCATCGATTGAGTTTATAGGTACAACTTCAGCTGCTGTGCCCGAAAAAAAAGATTCATCAGATTCTAATACATCTTCTAATGTCAGTTTTTTTACTATGAAAGTTATATTTAACTGCTCTGCTAAATCAAGAATTGTTCGTCGAGTAATGCCATCAAGACACGAATCAAGATCAGGAGAATAGAGAATCCCATTTTTTACCAAGAAAAAGTTTTCCCCGCTACCTTCAGCTATAAAACCTTCAGAATCAAGCATCAAAGCCTCATCAAAGCCGCCCTCAAGAGCTTCATTCAAGGCCACAATTGAGTGAACATAGTTACCATTAACTTTAGAATTTGCAACAGGATTCCTTACCTGTCTCTTGAATGAAGAGAGTTTAACTCTTATCCCTTTTTCTCTAGCTTCGGGTTCCATATAAGAAGGCCATTCCCAAGCCGCTACCATTGTGTGGACTTTTAAGTTGTCTGCTCTTAAACCCATTCCCTCTGATCCATAAAAGCACATGGGCCTAATGTAGGCTTCTTCCAGAGAATTTGCCTTTATAACGTCTTCATGAGCCTTGTTGATTTCCTCTTTTGAAAAGGGAATTATCATATTAACTGTAGATGCAGATTTAAATAATCTATCTGTATGATCATGGAGCCTAAAAATAGAAGGACCTTTAACGGTGCTGTACGCCCTTACACCCTCAAAAACTCCTAAACCGTAATGAAGAGTATGTGTTAAAAGATGCGTATTAGCATTTTGCCAATCGACCATTTCGCCATCAAACCAAATTTCGCCGCTTATTTTAGAAAGATCCAATACATACTCCTCAAGTAAAAAAGATATTCTATCCTTAAAAATAGTATTTTATATGGAACAAATAAAATATTGAAAAGATATAATTACTTGATGGAAGTTAATCAACATATCTTCAGGGCAAATGATATCAGGGGTGTTGCTTACAAAGACTTAACTGAAGAAGTAGTAATAAAGCTAGGTAAATCACTTGGATCGGAAGCATTAGAAAGAGGAGTAAAGGACTTTGTAATTGGACGAGATGGAAGGTTGTCTAGCCCAGATATGTATGAGTGGCTATCAGGAGGCGTTTTATCAACTGGATGTAACGTTATTAATATTGGAATAGTTACAAGTCCAATGTTTTATCATTCTACATTCGTTTTAGAATCTGCAAGTGGCGTTGTTATAACAGGGAGCCATAATCCCGGGGAATATAACGGTTTTAAAGTTGTTTTTAATAATCAATCAACTTCCAGTGAAGAGATAGTATCTCTTAAAAAAAGAATACTAAATAATGATTTTAAAACGGGTGAGGGGTTATGTCGGGATGAGGATATCAAAGAAAGCTATATTGATGAAATTATAAGTAGTGTAAAACTTAATAAACAGTTAAATATCTCAATTGATTGTGGTAATGGTTCTGCTGGAATAATTGCAAAAGAAGTTTACGAAAGATTGGGCTGTAATGTTAGAGAACTCTACGGGGATATAGATGGTCAATTTCCTAATCACCATCCAGACCCTTCCAAAGTGGAGAATATGTTAGATCTCATTAAAGATGTGGAAGAAAACCAGTCATGTGTAGGTTTGGCATTTGACGGGGATGCTGACAGGCTGGGAGTAATTTCTCCTAAAGGAGAGATCATTTATCCTGATAGACAGATGATTTTGTTTGCTAACCAAGTTATTAATGAGTCATCAGCAGCAAAAATCGTTTTTGATGTGAAGTGCTCTAAGTTACTTCCTGATGAAATTTTAAAATTGGGAGGAGAGCCCTTAATATGCAAAACAGGTCATACATTTATCAAACAAAAGATTAGAGAGACAAATGCCAAGCTAGGAGGAGAAATGAGTGGACATATTTTCTTCAATGATAGATGGAAGGGTTTTGATGATGGTATTTATGCTGGAGCTAGAATGCTTGAAATAATTGCTAGTGAAGATACTGAGGATATATTTAGTGAGTTACCGAACATGGTCTCTACACCTGAGCTCAATGTACCTGCTTCAGACGAGGGAAAATTTTTTCTAGTAGAAGAGTTCATAAAAAAAACTGATTTTAGTAATGCGAAGATAATAGATATAGATGGAATCAGGGTTGAGTATGAAAAAGGATGGGGTTTATTAAGAGCTTCTAACACTTCACCGGTGCTAGTTTTAAGATTTGAAGCCGAAACAGAAGATGATTTAAATGATATAAAGACTATTTTTTACGAAAACTTAAAACGCATAGAACCTGATATTGAAAATTTTTAAATATGTCGATAACTAGAAAACAGGCTGAAAATATAGCTTCTGTATTGAGTGAAGGTCTTCCTTATATACAGAAATTTAAAGATAAAGTAATTGTTGTTAAATATGGTGGAGCAGCAATGACCGAAGAGTCGCTTAAGCAGAGCTTTTCAAGAGATATAGCACTAATGAAATTAGTGGGGATGAAACCTGTAATAGTCCATGGAGGTGGTCCTCAGATAGGCGATGAACTGAAAAAAGCAGGAATAAATTCTGAGTTTATTAATGGATTGAGAGTAACTTCAAAGTCAGCAATGACTGTAGTTAAGAAAGTCCTAGGGACACAAATTAATAATGAAATTGTAAGATTAATAAAAGAATTTGGTGCCAACGCTATATCTTTTAACCACAATAGATATCAGATAATTAGAGCTTCAAAAGAAACTAACTCACAAAGTGTTGATTTAGGCTATGTTGGAAGTGTAGATAAGATCATCACCGGTGAACTCAAAAAGAGAATTAAAAATGGTTTCATCCCAGTTATTGCGCCTATTGGCAAGTCTAAAGACAATAATTATCTCAATATTAATGCAGATGCAGTAGCAGGAGAAGTTGCGAAATCTCTAAAAGCAGAAAAACTAATACTTCTCACAGATGTTAAGGGTATTGGAAATTCAAATAATGAACTTATTTCTAAAATTTCACTTAGTAAAGGGCAAAAATTACTGAATGAAAAATTTATCAAGGGCGGTATGACTCCTAAACTAACAGCTGCCCTACAAGCAAAGAAAAATGGAGTTAAATCTTGTCATATTATAGATGGTAGAGTACCGCACGCCGTTCTATTAGAAGTCCTTACTGAGGAAGGTGTAGGAACTATGATAAGCTAAATCATGACATGAATGAGCTAAAGCCACGTCAACTAGATATCATGCAAAGCCTAGCTAAGATGCTTGGCGAAAAAGGCCCAGTTAAAATTACTACGTCTCTTCTTGCAAATGAATGCGGTATAACTGAAGCGGCAATATATAGACATTTTCCAAGTAAAAAGAAGATTTATTCAGGCTTGGTGGATTTCTGTGAAACAAATATTTTCGACTTAATAACTAACATAAATTCTTCAGAAGGGGATGAATTAGATAAAGTAAAGAAAATCCTTATTTTATTGGTGACTTTTAGCGAAAGAAATCCTGGTTTAGCCAGACTCTTGACCAGAGAAGCATTCTCAGTAGATGAAACTAGTCTTGACGAAAGAATAGGTCAGATGATGTCTAAGATTGAACTTTTAATGAAACAAAACCTTCAAAAATATGAACAAGTTACTAAAAAGAAACTCAATCTACCGACGGCTTCGGCCGCTAATCTCCTTCTTGCTTGCTCAGAAGGGATTATTCAACAATTCGTAAGATCTGGTTTTCAAGACTCTCCATCCAAGAGGATAAATGACCAATTTGAATTTCTCATTTCTGCACTAAAGGCTAGTTAGGTATATTTTCTTCTAAGAAATATTCAAACATTAAATCTTTACTATCTGGTCTTGCCTTTTCACCAGAATCCTTGTCAATTTTAATTATTGACAAGCCCTCGGGAGGAAGTGTCTGAGATATGGGTATGTTATCTATAATCTCTTTTTTATAATTCAGCCAAATTGGTAAAGCAATAGTAGAACCAAATTCCCTATCCCCCAAACTTTTCGGCTGGTCAAATCCAACCCAAACAGAGGTAACGATATGAGCGTTATATCCTGTAAACCAAGTACTTTCGGCTTTATTGGTAGTGCCTGTTTTACCGGCAAAGTCCGTCCTTTGTAATTCTGAAACTTTTTTGGCAGTTCCTCTTGTTGCAGCCTCTTTTAAAATATCATTGATAAGGAAGGCTACACGAGGATCTATGACTTGTTCAGAATTCTCTAGTTGTTTTTCAAAAAGAACTTGTCCTGATCTATCTAGAATCTTTTTAATCAAATAAGGCTCAACCCTTTTTCCACCATTTGCAAACACAGAATAAGCTGAGGCATTGCTTAATGGGTTCAAAGATGCTGTACCTAAAGATAATGATAAATCTACAGGAAGTCTTTGTTTATCAAAGCCGAATTTCTCTGAGTAAGAACGAACCTTTTCAATCCCTAATTCTCTAAGCAGTCTCACAGATACAAGATTCCTACTTTGCAGTAACCCTTCTCTGAGTCTTGTTGGGCCAAAAAATTTACCGCTAGCATTTCTGGGCCTCCATCTTTCTTCCAAGGCCTCGTCATCAAATATTATAGGGGCGTCATTTATAAGCGAAGAAGGGGTAAATTTATCTGAAAAGGCTGCCGCATAGAGGAAAGGTTTGAAATTTGATCCAAGTAAAGGTGAAGCTTGTTCTGCTCTATTGAACTTACTTAGAAAAAAATCGTACCCTCCAACTAAAGCTAGAATAGAGCCTGATTGGGGATCTAAAGAAATTAGAGCACTTTGAGCATCGGGGATCTGAGTGAGTTCAATACTCTGGGTAAGAGTATCTTTTTTTAACCAAATAATATCACCTAAATTTAATATATCTTTGAAACTTCTCGGTCTTGCTCCCCGCCTGTTTTCATTTATGTAAGGTCTAGCCCAGCTATATTTCTCTATCCAAGGAATTTCTTGTATTTCACCGGCTTTTGTTAAAAATTCCAGCTTCGTGCCAACTTTAGTTACGGTGCCCAAGAAACGGTCTTTATTTTCCGTAAATTTATCTAGATAATCTAAAACATTTAATAAGCTTGCTTCTGTATCTAAAAAATTCTCATCATCTCGCTTGAGGCTATTTTCTATATTAGTCAGTTTTACATCTTTTGGTAGGTCGAAGAATCCTTCTGGAAAAACATCGTATATATTTTCTGGCTCTCTAAATCCATGGCGCTTATCGTAGTCCTCTAAACCAAGGGAGACTGATCTTGAGGCTTGGTTTTGAAACTTAGAATTAATTGTTGTGAAAACCTCCAAACCTTCTGAGTAAGCCTTTAAGCCATATTCCTGAATCATATAGCGCCTTACCTCTTCAGCAACATAAGGAGCCTCAACCTCAGAAACGAGACCGTAGTAATTTGCAGTTAATGGGGCATCTATTGCAAGTCTGAATTGTTCTGAATGAATAAAACCTAATTCAAGCATACGTTCTAATATCCAGT
>CACFXJ010000013.1:0-36394 GCA_902570225.1 uncultured SAR86 cluster bacterium | reverse complement strand
AATCCAAGAGGAAGAGTAGGTACTCCTGAAGATATAGCAGGACTAGCAATCTTTCTTTGTTCAAGAGCTGGCGCTTATACTGTAGGTGAAACTATTACTTGCGATGGGGGTGCTGTAGCTAGTTCATAGATTATGAAAAAAAGTTACCTGGTAACTTTATTTACTTACATGGCTGCTTTTATTGCAGCTATTGTAAGTTGCTATTTCTTTTCTTTTTTTAATCAATGGCTCATGCTCCTAACAGGTCATTTATCTGCTACTTTAGTTGTTTTTATTAGTAGCCAAATCTTTAAGAATTCAAGTTTTTCTCCATCAGGAAGACTGTTCACAAGAGATTCAATGCCATTCAAATTAGATAAATCTGCAGGTAAGGAAATACACTCTCCTCCATATTGTTCTTGTAATCTATTTGCCGTTTCATCACATACTTCGGCTTTTCTAGAACTTATATAAACCTTAGCTCCATTGGCAAGAAAACCAGCTGCTATCATTTCGCCAATACCTCTTGAGCCACCTGTTACCAATGCAATTTTGCCTTCTATAGAAAATAAATTATTCATAATTCTCCTTGATAATTAAAAAATATACCCCATATAAGTAGTGTAAGTGCCTACGGGGCTTACGTAAATTGTTTAATTACTTGCTTAATTTAAGGAGATAAAAATGATAAATAATACATTTGATCTATTGTGGAGAGATATTTCTCCATTCACTATTGGTTTTGACAGAACATTTGACACACTTGCGCTGTTAGCCAATTCTAAACAACAAACTTCTAACTATCCGCCTTACAATATAAGGAAGGTAAGTGAAGATAAATATACAATTGAACTGGCTGTTGCAGGCTTCGAAGAAAAAGAAATAGACATCGAAGCTGCTGGAGAAAATTTGACAATCAAAGGCTCCAAAGACAAGGAAGCATCTGAAGGATTAGTACATCAGGGGCTTGCAGCTAGAGATTTTACTAAAACATTTGTATTGTCCGATGACATGATCATAAAAGGAGCCGCTCTGAGTAATGGAATGTTATATATAGGAATAGAAAGGATAATACCTGAGAATAAAAAACCTAGAAAAATTGACTTTACTTCAAAAAGTAAACTTTTAGGCTAAATAAAAAAGGAGGGTTAGCCCTCCTTTTTTTTATCTTGTTTTTTTAATGAAGAAAGCTCATTGATAAATTCGATTGTTAAATCTGATAAATTATTAACTAACCTTTCGGCTTCTTTGGAGTAATTATTAATTCTTTTCTCTACTTTTTTAGCTCTTTCAATATATTTATCTTTATCATCCATCAATAGAATTATACTTATAAAATGAAATTGGATTCCATCATTAAAAATATAGAAACTTTAGCTGACGATAAAGATCTCAATCTTGTCATTCAATCATTGAATGGATCAGCAATTAACTATGCTGAATTGGATAATGAGGGCCAAAAACTGATTAACGTATTGAAGAGTAGTGAGATAAGAATTTCGAGTGATAAATCTATCTCAAATGAGATAACTCTTCTAATTACTATACCTACTATAAAAACAGGCATTCCAAGTGTGTTTGATAAACAGCATCAAGCTAGTCTTGAAAAAGAATTAAATGTTCTACAGAACTGTAAGTATAAAAATATGATAATTACTCTATTTAAGAATTAGATGGCTTTTTAAATAAAAGTGTCATTCGATCACTTTCTCCTATCTCAGAATATTTATCTCTATCAACATCCTTTAGTCTATAGTTTGGTGGAAGAGTCCATACCCCTTTTGGGTGGTCGGCTGTATCTTTTGGATTGGCATTAACCTCTGATTTAGAAACAAGTTCGAAACCATGTTTTTTTGCGATTTTTATTGCGTGCTCTTCAGTAACATAACCGCTTTTTTTCATTATTTCCATTGAAGTACCTGGTTTAGCTCTGTGCTCAACAACACCAAATATACCGCCTGGCTTTAGAGCCCTATAAGTATTTGAAAAGATGTTATCCATTGGTGAGCCAAGCCAATTATGAAGATTCCTGAAAGTCAAAACAGCGTCAACAGTACCTTCATCAGCCAATTTAGAGTCCAAATCAACTATTTCAACTCTTCCATACATGGGGTTTTCATCTATCTTTTTTTCAAAATTTGCTCTACTTCTTTTGAAATAAGCTCTTTCCGAATCTGCACTAAAATGAGCAGCAATAAGAGTTCCTGGATAATGTATGTAGTTAGCAAGAATTTCTGTATACCAACCTCCTCCAGGAGAAAGTTCGACTATAGTCATATCGGACTCTATTCCAAAAAAAGACAAAGTTTCAAAAGGATTTCTTTCAGAGTCTCTCAATTTATTCGCAGGAGTTCTATCTTCACTAGAAATTGCCCCTTTTAAATCATGAGATGATAGGGAAAAAAAAGATAAAGATATGATTAAAGTTAATAGTAGTTTGTATAAATTTTGCATATAAAAATAATAATATTAAATTGCTGTTTTTAGAAGAGTTGAGATTACTCTCTCTAATTGATCAATATTTCCACACTGGAATACTTTTGTACAGTAAGCAGAATACGTTGTCATGACTGAATCACCTGTATCCCATCTGTACTTACCCTCAGGGTTAAGCCAAAAAACTTGCTTAGCTCTCTCATTGATAGATTTCATTAAATGAGCCTTTTCTGGTCCAAAATTATTTCTAGCATCACCTAAAATAACTACTGTAGTTTTTTTATCTATTTCGTCTAAACAAAGACTGACAAAATCGGTAAGGGCTTGACCGTAATCAGTTGAACCTCCACCATGCTTTTGAAGTGCCTTCTCTATAGCCTCATCGAGCTGGGCATCCTTGAAGTCATTAGTCACCTCCCCTAAATTAGATGAAAAAACAAAAGCTCTCAATTTAGAAACAACTTCAGTCAAACTAAATAAAAACATCAACATGAACCTTGCATAAGCTCCTACAGATCCACTGACATCGCATATGACATATATCTTGGGTCTATCTACTTTTTTATAGGCCCAACTTAAATCAAATAATATACCTTGATTCACCCAATTATCACGGATGGTTTTCCTTATATCCAACTTACCTTTTTTAAAATTCTTCTTTCTTCTTGAATGGAGATTAGCAAGCTTTTTAGCCATTTTTCTCACCAACGAATGGACTTCATGTAAATAAGATCTATCTATTTGGGCCATATTCATTGATTTAAAAACTTGCTCCCTAAGTTGTTCTCCAGATACATCTCCGTGTAATAGGAATTGTTGTTGTACGTAGTCAGATACTCTCTCTCTTAAATTAGTAAGTTGATTTCTTAATTCCTGTTCAAGTTCACTTGGAAGTTCATCTTCTCTCGAGACTCCCATCTGCATTAATTCATCTTCAAGTTTGCCAACACCCATTTTCTCTAAAATACGTCTTGTAAAGACTGATCTTTGAGTAAAGTATCTAATCTCTCTTATTTCAGCTTCCTCAGCTGCATCAGCAATTGAAAGCATTAATTCGCCTTGAGATCCTTCCAGTAATTTCTTAGCTAAATCAGAATCAATATCTTTGATATCAGTAAGCTCGTTAGCCTCTACTGAAATTTGTTGTTTGATTTCGTCTGTGAAAAAATCATCAAAACATTCTTCAAATTTTTTCTTTTCTTCAGGGGTCTTTGGCAGAACAATAGATAATGTTCTTTTTAATAGTTCCTTATCTTCGTATCCAACAGTATCTACTACTGAAACAGCATCTATAGTTTCAGCTGGTGAAACCCTTACATTAGAGTTTCTTAATGCTTTAACAAAGTCAGTTAATACTTTTTCCATCTGACGTTTCTGTGGCTGAAGAAACTAAAGCTGGTATCTCTTTTTTCACTACCTCTATATCTTGTTGGTGTTTTAAAAGGATGTTGAGCGTATCTTCAGCTAGCTTGGTGTCTAATTCTTCAGAATTAAGAAGAATAATTGTTTTCGCCCAGTCAATAGTTTCACTAATTGCTGGTTGTTTTTTTAAGTCCAACTCTCTTACTCCTTGAACAAAATTAACTAGCTGTATTTGTAAAGATTCAGAAATCTCAGGAACTCTAGCTTGTACAATCTGTCTTTCAAGTTTGGCTTCAGGAAATGGTATGTATAAATGTAAACATCTTCTTTTAAGAGCATCCCCTATTTCACGACTATTATTACTTGTAAGAACAACTAAAGGTTTAACTTCAGCTTTCCTAACACCAAGCTCAGGAATTGATATTTGAAATTCTGAGAGTATCTCTAATAACAGCGCTTCGAATTCTTCATCTGATTTATCGACTTCATCTATAAGAAGTACTGAACCTTTTTTTGAGGTTAAAGCCTCTAGTAAAGGACGTGTCTCTAAAAAATCTTCAGAAAAGAAAATGTCTTCAAATTTCATTAATCTATCTAAAGATTCTTTCAAGCCTTTGGCGCCTTCTAGAACTTCCTGCATTTGCTCCTTTAAGATTTGGGTGTAGAGCAACTGTTTACCATATCTCCATTCGTAGAGTGCCTTTGATTCATCAAGACCTTCATAACACTGAAGTCTGATCATATCTTTTTTAAAATATAAAGCTGCTGTATTAGCTAATTCTGTCTTACCAACACCTGGAGGGCCCTCTATGAGAATAGGCTTTTCCAATTCTGAAGCCAGATAAACGGCCGTGGCTATCTGTTCACTACAGATATAACCATGTTTAGAAAACCCTTTTGTTATATCTTTGATTATTTTTTTAGGTCCATCTGACATTAATTTTCTCCTATTAATTTTTTCAGAGCATCGATAACACTTAAGGGGTCATCTACAAATAAGTGATGCATTGTTCCCGGAACACCTATCACTCTCTCGCTGGGAATATTTCCAACATAGAGGGTATATTCCAGAATCTCTTGCGTAAAAATTTGGCTCATTAAACCATAAACAATATTAATTGGGCATTTTATGGACATGAGGATATCTGTTAAGTCTTTGGACTTATAAGTCTTCATAATTTTGCCATCAGATTTAAGTATCCAACCTTGCTCAGTTTCTTTAAATGAGTTTGAGGCTATATGTTCTAAGAGGTAGTCATTACGACATGGTTGTGGCGGTATTAGTCTAAAACTACTCATAGCAGCCTCTTTATCATCGTAAATGAAATCAGCTCTGATCATGGATTTATTTGAAGAGAAGTTTCTAACTTTATCTGGAGGAAGAACAACGATGGAATCTAGAAGTGTTAACGACTTAAATAAATCAGGATATATCGAAGTGGCGTTTAAGGAAATAGAACCTCCCATGCTATGGGCAATAAAGTCAGCCTGATTCCAATTCATATCAGTACATACTTCTTTTATCTCATCGGCGAATATCTCTTGTGAGTAATGATCGCGATGTTCACTTTCACCTGAGCCAGAGAGATCGATAGCAACAACGCAATATTTCTCTATAAAAGCAGGAGCTACAAAATCCCACCAATGCGCGTGAGCACTATATCCATGAATAAAGAATAGTCCTGGTTTTTCTTCTGATCCCCAGACCAAATAGTGAATTTTCTTACCTTCAACCTCGATATACTTTGAGACAGGTTGGATTAATAGTGATTCCTTGAACCAATGTATATTAGACATTGTTTTAACTAACTGACTTTATAGCGACTTTTATTGCTTCTGCGATACGTTCAATTTGACTAGGTTCAACAATCAATGAGGGCGAGATTACTAAATAATCTGCTGAAAATCTTACTAATACATCATTGTCATAACAATGTTGAAATACTTTTGGTGCTAGTTCAGTTGCTGGTATTTTGTCAGAACCAAAATGAACAGCTCCCATCAGACCAATATTTCTTACATCTATAACTTGATTAGATCCTTTTATGGAGTGAAGTGCTTCTTCAAAGATAGGTTCCATCTTTTGTGCATTTTCAAATAAACCTTCTTCTTCATATACATCCAATGTTGCTATACCTGCAGCACAAGCCACAGGATGTCCTGAATATGTATATCCATGGAAAAGCTCTATAGGTGTTTCAGAACCTTCCATCAATTGATCATATATAGAATTATCAAACGCAACAGCACTCATAGGAATCATAGCGCTTGTTAAACCTTTTGCCATGGTGATCATGTCAGGTTTAACTTTAAATCTATTTGCAGCGAAAGCATCTCCCAACCTGCCGAATCCAGTTATAACCTCATCAAAGATCAATAAAATATGGTGTTTATCACATATCTCTCTAATCCTTTCAAGATAACCTTTTGGGGGAACTATCACACCTCCTGAGCCTATAACCGGTTCAATGATAACCGCAGCAACCGTTGATGGATCTTGTAGCATTAATATTTTTTCTAACTCGTCTGCAAGATGAAGACCCCACTCAGGTTGACCCTTAGAAAACGCCATATGATTTGGGTCCCAAGTATGAGGAAGATGATCAACTCCTGGCAGTAAAGGTCCAAATGATTTTCTATTCGGAGTAATTCCCCCAACAGAAACGCCTCCGAAATTTACACCGTGATAACCTTTTTCTCTTCCTATGAATTTTGTTCTCTGTCCTTCTTCCTTTGACGCATGGTAAGCCAGTGCTACTTTTAGAGCTGTCTCTACAGCCTCTGATCCAGAATTGCCATAAAAGATCCTATCGAGACCATCAGGAGTTAGAGCGGAGATTCTTTCTGCCAATTCAAAAGCTTTCGGGTGAGACATATTGAAAGCAGTTGCATAGTCCAACTCTGCCACTTGATTTTGAACAGCAGCAACTATCTTTGGATGGCAATGTCCTGCGTTTGTGCACCAAAGTCCCGCTATTCCATCAAGCACATCTTTGCCGTCATCGGTTTTGTAATACATACCATTTGCTGAAGTCAGTAGCCTTGGATTGGCTTTAAAATTTTTATTGGCAGTAAAAGGTAGCCAATAGTTATCTAAGTTAAGGTTTTCTTGTTGTTTCATATTACAAATTATACTTTATCTTGAGGTTCAAGTTCTTTTTTGGTTCTGACTATACAAATCATTGCAACTATTAGAAATACGATTAAATAGGGATAGATAACAGTCATTTCATTATCTAGCATTACCCAACCAAATACTGCAGGTGCCAAGGAAGCACTAAGTAAAATACAAGCATTTAACCAAGCTCCTAGTCTCCCTGATGGATCTATGTCAGCTGCTGCTGCCAAAATAAGAATAACCATTATTACAAAAACAATATTCCAAATAATATTGCCGTAGTAGAAAGTATTAAATGAAGGGATTCCAAAAATTGCGTACACGCAAAGTGAGGATACTAATAAACAGAATAGGATTGTTTCTTTTCTTCTGATTTTATTTCCAAATACACCTATAAAAACTGGGCCAAGAAGACTGAGAATGATAGCTAAAGAAATAACACTCCCCACTTCTGCAACTCCCAGATCTATATACTCCACACCAAATCTTTCCATAAAAGCCCACATACCACTTGATGGTATCTCATAGAAAAGAACTGCAGTTATCAGCAAGAAATATAACCATTTTTTAGTAATAGGACCTCCATCACGTTTATCAGATTGGTCTTTGGATTGTCTTGATAAGAAAAATAGTAAGGTTAAAGCTATATATACATATATAAAATTAAAGAAATAATAGCTGTGCCCTCCATCCTCTATCCAAGTACTAGAAATGTATATTAAAAAAGCTGCGGTTAAGGAAGCAAAAAGAGTAAATAATGCATAAGAACGATTAGGATCTCTAGAAGAAGCAAGAATAGAATGACCAGAAGCAATCAGCATTCCACACCCTATGCCTGAAAAAGCTTTAATTATCGTAATTTGATTTACATCATCGGATATGGAGCATAAGTAATAGCAAATCATGACAATGATACTTCCTATCAAACCCAGTGCCCTTCCTTTGTAAGACACAGTACCAAAATATAAAGAGCTGATTGCTGCAAAAAAAAGTTCAAGAGTTACAACCAAACCTGCTTCTTGTGAATTTGCATTCAATCCAACCGATACAGCACTAACGTTAAATGGTGCTAAAGAAGAAGCAAGATTTCCGAGTTCCAACATAGCCATACCAGCCAATAGATGAAAATAAGTCTTGTATTGCATTTATCTTTTAGTTGGAAACCTTAATATATAGATATAGTGTATACATAAAGAAAACTTATTGTGGCAAATAGTAAAAATCATAGCTTTATTGAACCCCAACAAGAAAGAAGCAGAAAAAGGTTTGAGACAGTGTTAAAAACTGCAGAATTTATTTACGAGAACCAAGATAATTATGATTTAACTGTACAAGATATAGCCAAACTGTCTGGTATGAAAAGACCCTCTATTTATAAATTTTTTCCAAATAATGAATCTATTCTTGAAGCCATTTCTAAAAAGCATACAGATAATTTATTATTTTTAATCAAAAAAAATTTTGAATCGTTAAATTCTAAAAGCACTACTGAGCTCATTAAAATACTTATTGATGTTATTGCTATATTCCTTATCAATAATTCTCCATTATCGAAATTGATTTTTACTGATTTTTCAAAAAAGATTATGAAGGAAGAGTTATTAAATTTATTTAAATCATTCTCAGATCATAATGAAATCAAGATCAAATACAGCTTGAGCATATTAATATCTTGTTTGGAGGAAGCGTTCATTAAAGAAGAGAATATTTCTCCTCAGCAAATTACTGAAACAAAAAAAGCTTGTCTGCATTATTTGGTTAATTAAAGATAAGTAAGAAACCTAATTAAAAACTAGGTTTCTTGACTCAAGGATATTTGGGGAAAATATCTTATTGTTAGTTTGGGGAGAACTAACGTATCAGAATACTAAAAAAATATTGTGACTTTTGTACTTCTATGACGTATCTATTGTGTTAAATGATATTGATTTAAATCTAAATAGAAATAAAACTTAATCTTATGATGCCGCTTCCCCAAGAAAGTATCATGTTTACTTTTTTATATAAACATATAGATTTTGTCTTTATTTGTTCAAAATTATTAGAACTAAGAAAATAATGCTTGATAAAGCAATACCTGTACCAAGAGGTATCCTCTCACCGTGAATTGTTCTGGTAAAGAAATGTAATCCTATAGAAATGATTGAACTTGATAATAAGATAATTCCTAAAGAACTTGAACCGAAAACACCTCCTACTGCTCCAAGTAATAAATAATCACCCGAACCGATTCCATCAGTACCTTTTATTTTTTTATAAATATAATTTATTAACCACAAGCTACAATAACCTAAAATCAATCCAGCCAAACTATCAATAATTGATGTGAAGAAGTGTAAATAATTAAGGGCAAATCCTAATAAACCAATAATTACGCTAAGATAAGTTGATAAAGATAATATTTTAAAGTCAATTACTGCTTGAACGTATAGACACAAAATTAATGTAATTGTTAACCATCCATCTATAGAATAAGGTCCAGCATGATAAGTAGTTATTACGACCATTGCGGTAATAAAAATTTCATTTACAGGATAGAGTCTACTAATTTTTGAACTACAAAAAGCACAATTTCCTCTTAAGAAGGCATAGCTAAAAATCGGTACTAGATGTATAAATCTGAGCTTATTATTGCAACAGGGACAATGGGATCCAGGTAATAGTAAATTTATATTTCTAGGAATTCTGTAGATCAGAACTGAGGCGAAGCTTCCAAGGCTCATTCCAATGGAAATACAAAAAATTAACTCAGTAATGCTCAATTATTTTTTTAAACCAAGTCACTGTGTATCACCATACACATAAATAATTTTAATTTGATAATCCTTACTTTCAGGTCTGATATAAATATTTTTGACTTCAATAAAACTTTCGTTGGAAAAAGTATTAATTAGGATTTCAAGCTTTTCCAGATCATCAATATCAAACTTTATTACATTTTGCATATTCTCTTCGTAGATTTTAAAATCTAACAAATCGTACTTCTTTGCGATGTTAGTCAACAAAGAATTTGTACTTTCTGAATTATTGATAAGCTGATTAAGACTAATCTTATTTGCAATAAGGTTGAATCTTTCTTCTACATAAGCGAAGTCGCTTTTTGCATTTATTAGAAGCTTTCTATTGTCTTGAATTTTAGATAGTTGAAATAGCAAGAGAATAACTAAAATTATTAAAGATAAAATCATAGCTATCTGATGATATTTATCATTATTCCTAATAAACTGCAAAATACCATTAATGTAACTATTCATATAAAAAAACCTTAATTGAACCTTTTAACTTATTTTGAGTCTCCACAAAATTGTCTTCAGTTGACAAGCCAGAAGAATTGAGAAGATTTATGAGGATCATCAATTTTTCTGAGCTAAGTCCATCTAGGTATAGAGTAGTAAATTGCTCATCAAGATTTACTTCAATACTTTCTAGTTCATCTAATTGATAGTTATTTAGAAAATCTAAAGCTTTAATATCAAATTGACTTTTGTTGTCTGTTATTTGTAATTCGCTAACTAGTTGATCTATTTGTACTTTTGGATTAATTAATCTTACCGATTGATTTCCTAGGTTTGAAAAGAGCTGTTTAGTTTCTTTGGAGACTAATTTATTTTGAGATTCAATTGTGATGTTTATTGAGATGGATAACAAAAAGGTAGTTAAAAGAGGGATGGCAAAATTTCGGAATTCACCCACACCAATTACATCTAGATATAATAATCTGTTGAAATTGAAAGGGGTTTTAAGAATATTTAACTGTGACGAATGATTTGTATGAAAGTTATAAACTTGGGAACTTAAATCAAACTTATACAACGAATGCTCTAAATTTTGCAAGCACACCAATTCCTTAGGCGATACATCCAAGACATCTAAATCATTTAAAATTTGAATATTTGATTCTAAGAGTGCATTAATCTTTTGTTGATGGCCGCTGTATCCTCTACCATCTTCAAGCCGTAAGGAATAATGAGATCCTAGGTTTGCTACAACATTTTTTTGTTCAAAGAAAAGCAAATAATCGGGTATAAAAAAACTTTTTCTTAAGTTTAAAGTTTTGTTTTTAAGCTCATCTAGGTAACAAGATTCTCCCCAAATTCCAATGTTATCAATGGATGAAGAAAAAAAACTTAGTTCAGATGGATTTAGAAGTAATTGATCAACATGAGAAGAAAAAAACTTTGCTTTTAATAATTTATTATTGTCAGATTTATCATATTCATTCAGTGAACATGAGTTTAGAAACTCTGAATTAAAAAAAATAATATTCTTTCTTATGGACTTGTCTTCGTTTATCTCTTGAAGATCAGAAATCATTGTTTCATGTATTTCTTCACTTTCAACTACAAAGGAGTTATAAATGGTCTCAAGACTGGAGTCAGTAAATATATATCTTGTTTTCATTTATAACCTATCAAGAATTCTATAATTAAATTCGTTTTCTTGTTTAATAAGAGTTTTAAAATTATACGAAAAACCTTGGTATTTTAATGTGCCATTAAAGAGAAATATATCTGAAGAAGTATCAAGAGGAATTATCAAATCTGCTTCTTGTAAATTAAATTTCTGTAAAAATTCTTCAATGGTAGCAAAACCTTCAGTGGGTGTTTCTTTAATTATCAATGCTATTTCATTCAAATTAGGTTGACTAATGGCACTAGAAAGTAAATGTTTATCCTCGTCTTGAAGGCTGTTGATATTGATATAGAAAATAGAGCTCATGGGGATGATGCAAAGTTTTTCCCATATATCTCTATTTTTTATCTTATTGATACTTGGTATAGCCAGCAATTCTGACTTATTAGTAAACAACCTTTTGGAGGTATATTCTCTGGGATAGTGCAATAGGCTTGAATAATAATAGTTTTCTGCCCCATTGTTCCTAGGAATATCATCAACATCCATCCAATCAAGAATTTGGTCTATGATTTGGTCAGCATCCATATAACTGATTGCATATTGTGAAAGCAAATCTTCAAAATATTTTATAGCTTTTAAGTTATCTTTTGATTGCCCTCCGTTGAATGTAATTAAATGATTAATATTGAAGCAATTTGAATGGTCAGATAGTGAGCCCTCAAGTGAGAAATCATCAAATTGGAAAACTAGACTCTCATTGAAAATTGGATTTTGTTTATTAACGTTTGGATTTTTATTTAATTCGCGCTTAATAAAATTTAATAAAAACTTTTCAGACTCTATTCTTTTGCTAAAAGCAATTGCATCAAATGAGAGATATCCTTCTTTGCGTAAATCTAAAAAGAAGGCTTTACTCATTTCAGATGCAATTATAGAAAGCATCAAAACAATAAGCATTGTAGATATGAGAACAAATCCTTTTCTTTTTCTAAAAAACATTATCATTATCAGTTGCTAAGATTATTTCAAAAACATCTTTTTGACGCTGAGAAATGCTTAAAGAAACTGCGTGTGGCAATCTTCTTTTAGAAACTTCGTCGTAAGGCCATATATTTAGCCAGCGCTGCTTATTATGTGCTTTAAGTTGAATATCAGTAACCTCCTCAAGGATTAACGTATCAAGATAATCACTAAAATCTGCAGGATTTATGCTTTTATATTGCCTACGATATAGTTGCCCATTTTCAATAAAATACAAGACTCTTATATTTTTTAACTCAAGATCAGTGTTTGAAAAACTTTTAGTAATGAAGCTAAGTTGTTTCTCATCATCATTCAGATGAAGTGTTTTGAATGAACTTACACCATCAACATCTAACATATCGACGTTTTGGATAAATCTAAAATCATCCCTAAAAATTCCAAAAAAACTATTATAGTTTTCCAAATTGTTTGAATTTTCTATGTAGAGATTTCTCTGGATAATTGAATTTTGTAAAATAGAAGTTGTTATGATGGTTATAAAAGATAACAGCGTTATTGAAATTACCAGTTCAATTAAAGTAAATCCTTTTTGAAGTTTATTCATTTCCAGCAAGTGTTGTATATTCGGTGATTACCTCATCATCAAGACTGATACGAATAGAGAATTGCTTTTTATTTATTCCAGTAACACTCATTTCTTCAAAAACTAAAAAATTGTAAGGACCAAATACATAATCAAAAGATCGAGATGAATTAATTCGTATTGGATCTATAAATTCATACGAAGAAATTCGATTGATAATTATTTGTCTTGCAAAAGCCTTTTTTTTAATTGAGTCAAGATTGGAGTTATTAAATGAAATTGATTGAAAGATGGTAAGCAGCGCAATACTTAAGATAAAAATTGATACACCTACCTCTAAAAGACTAAAGCCTTTATCAAGTCGCATTTAATTCACCAAATATATCGTAATAAATTTTTTGATTTTGATCTAAAACTCTAAACTCAAGACCAGAGTTTCTTCCGTTTGGATAAAAAATGATTAAAAATGACCTATCTCTATTCTCTAAAAACTCATTATTTAAATCATTGAAAATATAATTTTTTAAGATCAGATTTAAATCAAAATCTAAAATATCATAATTTTTCCATGAGTTGTCTTCGTATGACACTAAATAGTAATTCTCATTATTTTTTTCAATTGCTATAGGCTTTCTTATAAGCTGACTTTCTTTTTTTAAAGAATTTAAGAGCTGATTAATTTGAGTTACTCCTCCTTCTTGGTACGAGCTCAAGAAAGATGAATTGATAATAGGGATCAGAGAAATAATTCCTATTATTAGCAGAACTAACAGAAGCTCCATCAATGTAAAACCGTTATTTCGAGTTGACATTCCAGTTGCCGATGTCCGCATCTTCACCCACGCCTCCCTCAATACCATCAGCACCTAGAGTGTAAATATCGTAATAAATTTTATTGATGCCGGGAGACATATATAAATAATCATTTCCCCAAGGATCTTTGGGAATATCACTTATATATCCTTCTGTAGGGTATAAAAAAGGTCGATTGAGGTCTTTAGGAGGTTGTTTTAAAGAAACGAGACCCTGATCAGTAGAGGGGTATCTAAGTTCATTAAATTTGTACAACTCGAGACCTTTCTCTATTTGAGAAATATCAGCTCTAATTTTTTCAAAGTTTGCTCTTTGAAGAATCGGAGATACATTTATAGCTACAACGGTTGCAAGAATACCCAGGATGACAATTACTGCCATAAGTTCAATTAAAGTAAAGCCTTTTTTCATTAGGATAAAATAGAGTTATTCATTTGCATGATTGGTAAGAGGATAGCCAGAATTATCAATGTGATTATACCGCCCATGACTATTAATATTAACGGCTCAATAATGGATAGTAATGATGATCTAGAGTTATCTATTTCGTCTTTAAAATAAAATGCTAACTTTTCAAACATTTCTGATAATGATCCAGATTGGAAACCACTTGAAAGTAATTGAATAAATATTTCCGGAAAAATTTTTGATTGCTTAATTTCATATAGAAAATCTTTGCCTTCGATAATATCTTCTGTAGCATCTTCAACGATTTTTCTTATATATCTATTACCAATTAATTTATTTGCATGATTTAAAGATTGATCAAGGTTGATACCTGATTTAAGCATTAAAAACATAATTCGACTGAACTTTTCTAAGTCTCTAATTAACAGAAACCTTCCAACAAAAGGGATTTTTAACAATAGTCTATGGATATTTGATTCACTAGAAGTTCCCAAAATATTTTTCTTGTAATGAACGTACAACGCTGTGATTAATAGAAGATTTATTCCGATAAATACCAAAATATTATTTGAGATAAAAATCATTAAAGAAGTTAAAAAAGGGAGTTCAATGTTTGACTTAACAAACTGTTCTGTTACTTGGGGTAAAACAAAGATTAGAAGAGCAATTACTACTAATATAGAAAAACTAATAACAAGTACCGGGTAAGCAAGAGCAGAAAAAATTTTTTGTTTTATTGAAATTTCATCTTCTAAATATTCAGATAGATTTTTATAGGCTTCAATCAAGTTACCTGAAATTTCTCCAGCAGATACAAGCGAAATATAAGTCTGATCAAAGCTACTAGGGTAATCAGACAAAATTAAATGTAGCTGCCTACCTTGTTGCAGCTCGTTACCTATGTCATTAAATAAATCTCCAACTTTTGAGTTAGAGTTTTTTCCGATTGACTGCAAGGCTTTGTCAAGCGGTATACCAGAGCTTATTAATGAAGATATTTGTCTGGTTGCAACAGCTACGTCTCTACGTGCTATTTTTTTACCTTTAGTCTGTTTTGATGTTTCTTTGATACTAAGAAGAAGTAAATTTTTTGATTTTATTTCTTGCCTAGCAGATCTTTCGCTATCAGAGAGCAAAATTCCCTTTAAGGGTTTACCTTCTTCATTTTGAGCAATATATTGAAAGTTAGGCATCTGATATGTTCTGCAATCTCACTATTTCACTAACGCTAGTTATTCCGTTTTCTAGATTTAATTTAATTGATTCTTGTATGGATTGATTATTTTGGAAAGCATAATCATTCATCATTTTTTCTGATGCTTCGTCATGGATCATTTGCTTGAGATTTTCATCTACCTCTACTAACTCAGCAATCGCAAGTCTTCCGGAGTAGCCTGTAAATGAACAGTGCCGACATCCGCTTGGTTCGTAATATATGCTTTCAGAACATAAATTAAATTTCTTTAATAAATTTACATTTTCACTAGAAGGTTTTTTACAGTGATTACAGAGCCTTCTTACAAGTCTTTGTGCTAACACTATCTTAATACTAGAAGCTAATAAGTAGGACTCAACCCCCATATCTCTTAGTCTTGCTATTGCTCCTATTGCGCTATTGGTATGAATTGTAGATAAAACTAAATGCCCGGTTAAGCTAGCTTGAATGGCAATACTGGCAGTTTCAGAATCTCGTATTTCACCAACCATTACAATGTCGGGATCTTGTCGAAGAATTGATCTTAGTCCACTTGCAAAAGTGTAGCCTGCCTTTGAATTCACTTGGGTTTGCCCAATTCCTGCGAGTGTATATTCAATGGGATCTTCTACAGTTAAAATGTTTTGCGAATTATCATTAATCTCTCGTAAGCCTGCATATAGAGTTGTAGTTTTTCCAGATCCAGTAGGACCAGTAACAAGAATAATTCCTTCATTAGATTTCAGTGCCTTTTGATATTTAGAGTTAACGTAGTCAGAAAATCCAAGATAATTTAGATCTATCTCTGTAGAATCTTTATCAAGTAACCTAAGAACTACTCTTTCACCATATGAGGACGGTAAAGTTGATACTCTTACATCAATGGATTGAGGTCCAAGTGAGAGCGATACCCTTCCATCTTGAGGCTTTCTTCTTTCTGCGATATCTAACTTGGACATTATCTTTAATCTTGAAACAATTGGAGGTGATAGTCTTGAATCTTGTGAAATGAGTTCTCGCATTACTCCATCTATTCGTAGTCTTACAATAAACACGTCCTCAAAAGGTTCAAAGTGAATATCTGATGCTTTAGCCTTAATAGCTTGACTTAGAATGCCATTAATCAGCTTGATAATAGGAGCGTCGTTATTGCCCTGTAATAGATCCTCCGAAGGAGTTATGGTCTTTGCATAGGATTCAAGATCAAATGATTCTGATAGCTCATCTCCAATTGTCTCTTGAAACTTATCTTGAGAGTAAAGTTTAGTTAATCCCTTTTCAAATTCATTAGGACTGCATAATGTGGTGACAAATTTCTTTGTTGGATATGTTGAGTATAATTCCTGGATGGACAATGAGCTCAGTTCATTTTCAGAAAAAATAAATACTTCACCATTAATATCCACTCCTAAAATTCTTTGAGATTTAGAATATTCATAAGGAAATAATGGTTTATGCTCTTTTGTTATTATCTGTTCCATTATGGTTTTCTAGTTAAATCAATAATGTCAGATTTTTCACCATCCATCATTCTTAGAGCCTCTATATAATTATATTTCTCATTCGAAAGCTCCATTACGTCATTGGGATCAAAAAGAATTGTTGGCCTAATGAAAACCAATAAATTTCGCTTAACCCTTGATTGAGATGATGACTTAAAGAGATTACCTACAACGGGTATGGCTCCTAAGATAGGTACTCTTGATTCAGAACTTTGAACATCATCATCAATTAGTCCACCAAGTACTACTACTTGGTTGTTATCTACTAGCACAGTTGTTTCAATACTTCTTTTATTTGTAATAAGATCAGCGGTTCCCGTTAATGGGCCTACAACTCCAGAAACCTCTTGATTGATATTTAAAATTACACTATTTCCTTCATTGATCTGAGGAACGATAGAGAGCTTGATACCTACTTCTTGCCTTGAGGTTGTCCTGAATGGATTAGCATTATTTGCTCCAAGACTTTCACCTGTGGTGATGGGGATTTCTTGACCTATTACAAGATTAGCTTCCTCATTATCCATAGCAATAATCGATGGTGTAGATAAGATGTTCGAATCTTGATCGCTTACAATTGCACTAATAATGGCTGCAAAGCTATCACCATTTGATTCAATGCTTCCTAAGCCAGCAATGAGTCCTTGAGTATTAAGTAACGATGAAGCACCAATATTTCTAAGAGTTACATCATCTCCCGACTCAGCAGCTGAACCAGCTAAAGCTAATAAATCAGGTGAATTTGAATCTTGAAACCTAGTGATGCCCAAGGGTACATCACCTTCCTCACCTCCTGCAAAAACAGTTTCTACTCCTAGTGATTTTGCAGCGGTCTCAGATAATTCTACAATAATCGCCTCAACCAATACCTGTGCTCTTCTAATATCAAGTTTGGATATGAGATTACGTATTACATCTAAATTAGCTTGCTCGGTTGATACAATAATGGAATTAGTTTTCTCGTGGAAAGTAACTACAGGTTTTTCAGATGATTCTGAGTTAGTAAAACGTGATGAAACAGTATTTAGTATTGCAGAAACTTCGTCAGCTTTAGCAAATTTTAAATAGATAACTGCAACAGAACTATCGTTCAAAGCATCTTTATCTAGTGCCTGTAAAGTTTTAGTTATATTATTTGTTACAAAGTTATTTGCTGAAAGAATCACTGAATTGGAAGTCGGAAATGGCACAGCTATAAAATTATTAATGGTTGGATTTTCTTGTAATTTTAGACGCTCTAAAATTCTTACTGCTTCAATTGAAGATAAATTATCAAGTTTAATAATAGAAATTTGAGCAGAATTATCTTTATCTAATTGATCTACCAAGGTTTCAATCCTCTGTACATTTGATAATTTATCAACAATCAATATGGAATTGACGGAGGGAATACTGGATAAATATGATTGCCTACCAGTAATTGGTTTGAGCATCGGCAAAATACCCCCAGCAGATCGATTAACTAATGGGATAATCTTTGTAGAAAAGTCGCCATCATTAGAAATATCAGTTTCATCGCGAGTAGCGTCATTTTCAGAAACAATTCGGACAATATTACCGTCGGAGACTGCAGAGAAACCACTAACCTGAATAGTTCTTAAATATACCTCCCAAACTTGTTGAGATGTAAGAATAGTATCTGAAAAGATAGAAACTCTTCCCTTCACTTTCGGATCAAGAATTAATGTCTTATTTGAAAAGCTTGCGACATCTTGTGTAACTTTTTTTATATCAACGTCATCATAATTAAGAATATAAGTGTCTTCTGCACCAATAAAAAAAGGGATCAGTAAGGCAAAGATTATTAATTTTTTAGTCATTTTTGAATGAATGACATTCTGAGGTGATCTAGTGACAATTGTGCTGTCACTTTGTGAAATTTATGTTACAAATTTGTGTTTTTACTAGATCAGGAATAAGTAGTTGAAAATAAAAAAAGATATTCTTAATCTATTTTGATGTACATCTGTTTTCCTGCTCTATCAAATACTATCTCATTTTTACTAACAGAAATTAGTCTGTAGGTATTTTCAAACAGGTCACCTTGCTGAACAACATAATCGACATCAGCTTTTCTAAGTACAACTGAACTATTTTTTTCTCCCGCCCTATAACCAACGACTTTATAAGGAAATTCATCATTGGTTAACTGAGTTGCACTTTGATCACTATAATTCGAGTTTAAATTCTTATTAATAGTAGCTGAAACATTTATGGGAGATGTTTTTTGAAACGTTGGTGCATTAAATATTAAAAAAAGTTGATATATCAATGCAACTAAAACAAAGCAAACTAAACAATAAAAAATTATTTTCTTAGCTATGTTGAAATTTTCCATAATAATAAAATGGGCTCTGTAGAGCCCATTTTAAAGTAATAAATAGAATTAGAACTGATATTTTAATCCCAATGAGAAGGATCTACCTAAATCATACTGATCATAGAAAATATTATCAGCAACAGTTGCCTCATAGGACTCATCTAAAATATTTCGAATCTCCAATGATAGTTTTAAAGTGTTCTCCAGGTCATCAACATCAAAATTTCGTGAGTAAACAAAATCAAGAGTTGTTGGTACTTCCTCTATGATATCTGGTAAAACATCAATTCCTCTTGCCCTAACCCTATCATCAACATAGTTAAAAATTAGGGTACCTTGAGAATTTGCAATGAAATCATTGAAGCCAATTTGAAAATTAAGAATATTATCAGATTGACCCTGTAATCTATCGTCCCTACCATTAGCTAATAAGCTTGAAGCTAATTCGGTCACGCCTACTAAATTAACAAACGTATCTCCTTCTCCGATTACAATTTCAGAGTTAGTGAAAGTGTAGTTTACTTTTACTAACAGTTCTTTACTTGCAAGCCAAGATGATTCAAAACCGTCAAAAATTCTCTCAAATTCAAATTCAAACCCGCTTATTTCAGCTAAAGGTACGTTTTGGTATGAAGTAATTACCAAGTCTCCAATTTCTGTTACAGATTCTTCAATTGGTTTATCAATCTCTTTATAAAAAGCACCAAGCGTTAAAAATTGATTTTGACCAAAATAATATTCAAGTCTGAGGTCGAAATTTTCAATCTCTGAATTTTCAAGATATAAAGATCCAGCTATCACCCTATCAGTATCTACGTCTACAAATAGTGTAGGTGACAATTCTCTGAATGTTGGCCTAGCAATAGTTTCAGAGTAACCAAATCTGATTTGAAGATTTTCATAATTCTCAGGTAGATATGTAAAAGTTAGGCTAGGAAGAATATAATCTTCATCAATTGTTTTATCTATCGAGTTGTCTTTACCAGTAAAAAGATCATAGGTATTAATTTCCTGTGTTCCGTCTTCGTATCTAGCTCCAGCAGAGATCCTAAATTGATCAGAGATCAACGCTTCAACAGATGCATAATAAGCGTCAGTTTCAAGCTCACCTTCGTATCCAGCAGGTGATGAAGAACCAGTATTTTCAATAACATAAAGTCTATTTGGATCAAGGTTCTGATCAGCAAATATATAATCAACTCTTTTTCCAAGTAAATCATCGGGGAGAGGTCCACCAGCAGCTAAAAATCTGTAACTTCTAACTTCAGCCTCCCTATCATTCACTTTCTGATCTAACCCAATTTTAAAGATTAAATCAGCGGTATCAGTTTCAACGGGAAGCGTTAGATCTAAACCGATATTAAAAACATCGTCGTCTACACTACTGAACTGAGTTTGATTTCTTCCTGTGTTAACATCGTATAAAAATATACCGTCATTATCACTATCTTCATAAAAGACAGATCTTTCATAAGGTGCATTACGACTTGCCGTTCCGAAAGATACTCTTCCATTCAAAGTAATTTCATTTTGAAAAATCTTATCAAAACTTAGCTGATTATTGCGCAAAGTTCTTTCAAAAAACTCAGTATAATCTTCACGTACATCAGCAGCATCACTTGGATCATATCCAGTTATAGATCTTGCTTCTTTAGTGCCTTTGTGGATGTATAGGGAAGTCAATTTTACCTCTGCAGAATCCGATTCAACTCCAAAGACACCCATTCCATAAGTTGTAGCATCATTAGAAGTAGACATAAATGTTTTATCTTCGGCCTTTATTACAGATACAGTTCCGTCTGAATTAGCTTGCAAGTCTCCAGTTTGCCTTAAACCTTCTTGAGTTTGCCAAGAAGATTTAACTCCTGCTGTTAATAGAAATCCAGATGAAAGGTCATTGCCAAAATCCCAATCAAGTTGATTGCCATAGGTTACATTGAATGAACCATTAGCAGGAACATTGCCCTTTTGTATCACCCATAGTTTAGAGTTTTCAAATTCTCTAGCCATATTAGCTAGTTGATATGGTTCAAAATTAGATCGATCAATTTTTGTACCAGCAGCAATTGCACTTGCGACTGAAGCTGGATAATCTCTGATACCATCATCATAGCCCCAGTCATCATCTCCACCGCCATCATAAAGAAGACCATCTTCTCTATGATTTGTGTTGTAACCCGTGGATAACGATAAAGATGCAATTCTTTCTGAAGGAACTGCTTTTGTTTTAATTGCAATCATACCACCACCAAATTCACCATTCATATCTGCGGAGTATGTTTTTTGAACAATAGCTGATTCAATCGCCTCAGTTGGAAAAAGATCTAATGGAACAACTCTTTTAAGCGGTTCAGGACTTGGTAAAACACCGCCATTGAGTGTGGCAGCAGAATATCTTTCCCCCAAGCCTCTAACGTAGACATATTTACCTCTAACTAAACTTAGACCAGTAAGTCTAGTTAATGCAACTGCTATGTTGTCATCGCCAGTCCTTTCTATTGCAGTACTATCTAAAACTACATTTATTTCTGAAGTATCTCTTTTTTCGTCTGGAATGAAGTATCCGCTGACTACCACCTCATCAACTTCATCTGAAGAAATTGAAGAGGTTAGTAGTAACAAGGGCAATAGAGTCGTTAAGCCAAACTTTTTACTTGAAAATATTTTCATTAGTAACTCCTATTTTTACCCTTGATTAATTTAAGCTTCCAGCAACAGTCCAATCTTTATACCAAGTATCAGTAGAATCTTTAACAGCCCCTACGTAATCAGTAGTTGTAAAGAATGAATCGGCTGATTTATCAGCAACCGTCATTGCATTTTCAGCTGTACCATTAATTACCCCTGAAACTGTTGGGACATATGAGCCCCCACCAGAATCTGCAGAGTAAAGGTTATTGCTTCCTACGGTTATTAAAGCTTCAGCCTGAGCAAGTGTTCCTGCGTCATCACCCAGTGCTGCAAGCGCCTTACAATCAAACGCTACAGAGTTAAATGTAACCTTTGGCGTTGTTGCGGCATCTTGGAAAGTTTCAGCTTTAGTGGTTTCTATACAAGCCTTACTATTAGATGCATCTATGACAATACCATTTGTATAAATCCCTGAAACACCTTCTTTGAGCTTGATAACATCATCTTTACCATTACTGATAAAAGTAAAGTTTGAAATAATTGGTTGAGATCTAGGCTCTGTTAAATAACCAACAGATGCATCGGCATTGGTGTTATCAGATTCTACAATGTGATCACCCGCATCAGATGATTGTTTAACAATTACAAATTGTAGCTTCCCTTGGTAACCCCAATCAATATCAAGGTTATCGTCTCCAGCACCTGTGCAAATCAAGTATTTGACATTAACCGTACCTCCGAAGAATTCTACACAATCATCCTGATTATTATGAACTTGAACATAATCAACAGTAGTCCCTGAACCTACACCACCAAAAGTGATTCCATTTAATTCGTTACCTGGAAATATTTCATAACCTGCATATTCGACTCTAACAAATCTTAATGTTCCTGAATTATCATTTGGAGTTGCTCCACCCATGAGAGCATCTGTTGCTCCTTCGACGAGTTTTTCACAGCTTGCTGTACCTCGAACATCATTAGAACATTTATTAATAGGTGCTTTACCTAAGATAACCAATCCACCCCAGAGACCACTAGCTGTATCTGGATTTGAAAGTGAACCATCTAAAACAGAAGAGTGAGTGAAGACAATTGGTTTTGATGCTGTTCCTTTAGCTTCAATCTTCGAACCTCTCTGAACAACAAGATAATCAGCAGAAGTTTTTGAAACAATGGTTACTCCCGCAGGAATGTTCAAAACACCAGCTGAACCTCCAGCTTTTGTTCCATCTCCTCCCATGTCGGCACCCACATTAACTGTGCCGCTTAATCTATAAATTACATCATCAGTTAACGTAAGATCACCAGTTATGGTGCCTGATATTGCACAGACAGTGTTACCACCAATACTGTCGTCAACATCAATGTTTGATGAGCTAGGACAAGTTCCCGTCAGTACAGAACCACCAACTACAACTTGTTGGTCAGCAGCAGTTGGTGCTGAAACCTGACCAAGTTCTCCTGGAGAATCTATTGAGGTATCACCACCTCCTCCACAAGAAACAATTAAAAACAAACTGAATATAGATAAAAAGCGTAATAGCATTATGAACTCCTCCTAATTAAGTCCGGGTATTAGGCCTGAGCGATTTGACAATTACTTTTCTAGAATGTGAAATAATTGTGTCTTATAAAAAAATTATTTAATTAAAAGGCAAAGTAGCATGAACCTAGATGCTGTTCGTTAAGATATATAAATTTAGAATGCTAAATTTAATTCTATTCAGTGTTTAAAAGTGCTTATCTAGGTTTATTTTATTTCATCATTCTGCACATAACTCATAAAAAGCATTGCTAAACAAGCACCAATAATCTGAAAAATTATGAAAGATAAAATAAACTCTGGATGGATACCAGTAAAGGTATCACTGAATCCTCTTGCAAAAGTTACTGCAGGGTTTGCAAAAGAAGTTGAAGATGTAAACCAATAACCTGCTGAGATATATAATCCTACTGCTGGTGCAATAGCAAGAGTACTTAATTTTCTTACACCGAGAATAGTAATGATGAGGCCAAATGTAGCTACCAATTCACTAAAATATATATTTAATCCACTTCTTGAGTTTTCTGAAATCTGCAATGGATCCATTCCGAACATAATATTGCTTAAAATTACACCTAAAAATCCTCCGACAAACTGGGCGCAACTGAAACAAGAAAACTCCTTTAATGTTAACTCTTTGTTTAAAAGCATTATTAAACTAACCGCAGGATTGAAGTGAGCTCCTGAAATTGAGATGAATATCCAAATTAATGCAGTCAGTCCTGCTCCAGTTGCTATGGTATTTGCCAGAAGAATACTTAACTGATCAGTTGATAAGCCCTGAGCCATTATCCCAGAACCAACGACAATCATTACTAGGAAGCATGTTCCTACAAATTCGGCCAAAAGTTTCTTGATTAATGTTTTATTCATTCCCGCACTTTACGCAGGCTATATAGTTACTTGATTTATAACATTAGTAAAGGTTATTTGATTAGAGGTTTACCTTAAAGCCTAGGACATATCTTGAGCCATAACTTTCAACTTGATTTGGCAGATCGCCTAAATTTCTAATATCAACAAAGTCAGTTAAATTATTAAAGTCAGCATAGACAATTGCCTTGTAACCTAAAATTTCTTCAAGGTCATACCTCAATGATAATTCCAGTCTTTCTTGCTCTTCCCAATAATAAGCACTACCAATAACATCAGACTCTGTGGAATCTAACCACCCATCTCGATATCTGAAAGCTAATCTTGCAGATAAACCATAATCTTCATAGAAAACAGATGCGTTGTAAGTAAAATCTGATGTACCCGGTAAATCGTAACTCACACCATTTGGAGCAGTAAAACTTGAATCGACAGAGGCTAAATTAAATTCATAACCAAAACCTGAGAAAAAACCTTCTAAGAATCTATCAAAACGATCAATGAGATTTATTTCAAATCCCTTCAATTCTCCATCGCTTCCGTTATCGCTTCCGCTCAAAGTCCATGATTCTCCTTGTGGAGCCACATCGGAATACAACGAGCCATCAACGGTTGAATTAGAATCTACGATGACATTATCTATTTCTCTATAAAAAATGTTTACTGCAAAAATACTTGCTTCTGAGAAATACCACTCATAAGCAGTATCAAGCCCCCAAGACTCTTCAGGGTCTAAACCAGGATTACCTCCACTTATAGATCTAGTTGTTGGATCAATAGTAGCTGAAGCCCTTGCTTCCGTATAAGTTGGTCTGCTGACACCAGTAGTAGCCGAAAGGCGTAATTTTCTGTCGTCATCTAAGTTGTAGTTTAAATGAAAACTAGGTAAAAAATTTGAATAAGATTTAGTAAGAATTTGAGGGACCATATTCCCTTCAGCATCTAATCTTGATCCAGAAGTTTCAAACTCAGTATCTTCATATCTAGCGCCAAAAATAATATTTCCATAATCTGTATCTATGGTTTGCATTGCATAAACACTGTGCATGGTTTCCTCTATGGTTTCTAGAAGATTGGAAGGTAAATCAGCTATGCCAGGTCGTTTGAGGCCTGCATCAATCAGAGCTTTTTTTAGCCCTTTATTGTCTGTATAAAAACCTCCGATATCATTTCTTTGATCACCATGTATCCAGAGATTTGTAGGTTGGTCATATGAAGATGTATCTACTGCTGCTGCAGATGCGAAATCTAAATCATTTGCATTCCCTCCCAAAGCATCTCTAACATCATATTTATAACCTGTTTTAAATACCCCCGCATTATTGACTCTCTCTAAATCAAATTTAAATTGATCATTGTCAGTCTCTCTTTCACCATAGATGTTGAAAATGAAAATTGCATCAATCTCAAGTGAACTCAATGGTTCAGTCAAGGTAAATCTAGAGTCAAAAGGATTAGTAACATCGTAAGATGCAACTGTTGATCCAGCTCCGTAAGGGATTGGTAGCCAGTATTTTGATTGCATTGAAATTTGGCTATATCTTGCGTCCAACATCCAATCCCCTATAGACCAGTCCAATCCTAAAGTGTCAATCTCAGTAGAATTATCATAAGTACCATCCTCTACTAATCGAAACACTAAAGCTAAACTAGTGCCTGTACCTGGCGTAAGCTCTGTACCAGCTGCATCAGCGCCTCTTCCGAAATTTAAATACCAAGAATTTCTCTGTTGGCTTTCCTCGAATTCTGTTCTGATTGATCTAAGGAATAGTTTGTTTCCATCATCGAAATAATACTCAAGTGAGCCGCCATTTGCCTTATTTTCATAATCTACCAAATAGTTATTAAATCTAATTCCAAGACTACCGCTTGATGTAGGAGTGTATCCAGAATCAGTAAGCGTAAAATCCATATCGTCAAGGTTCGTTGTGATTTGCTCGTTATAGGCACTAGAGTTGTATAGCAATATTCCAAACTTTTCATTGGAGAAAGAAATACGTAAATTTTCTCTTTCAGTATCTCCATCTCCTAAATCTTGTTCTCCCCGACCATAATCGAATGCAGCTGAAAAACCTTCTATGTCAGAAGGTGAAAAAGTTTTAATATCAATATAACCAGAGACAGCTTCTCCAGTCATATCCGGAGTAATTGCTTTGTTAGCAAAAATTTGCGATGTTACAACTGCAGGATAAGCATCAAATCTAGGAATTCTTCCATTTTCTGTACCTGGAATGTCAATACCATCAAAAGCTATGGCTGTATAACGAGGAGGTGCTCCTCTAAAATTAAGAAATCTTGATCTGCCTTGATCTCGCTCAATAGAGACTCCAGGTACTCGCCCAAGAGCATCTGCAATATTTTGATCAGGAAAACGACCGATATCATCTGAGGAGATTACTTCCACTATATTATCTGAGATTTTTTTAGCTTGTATTGACTCCATCTGACTGGTTTTTATTGGCTTTCCAACAATTACAATTTCTTCTAGTATCTCTTCTGAATCCTCTGCATTGAGGTAATTAAAAAAAATAAGTTGGAAGAATGTTAAAAAAACTAATAGTGAATTCCTTTTCATTACGTCTCCTTTAAAAGAAAACGATGTTAAATATTTTTATTGTCGGTTCTGTGTATTAAGTTACAAAAAGGTTTCTAAAATATAAATATTAAGAAACTTTTATTTAAAATATATGAAAATTCAATAAGGCAAAATATTAAATATAACTAGCTTACGGGAAGTACACACTTGGGATCATCACTGAATGGATTATTTACATGTGTCGAAACAGGATGAGTTTTGATTGCTTTTGAAGAAAAAATATCTGAACAGTCAATATTGTCTCCGTTTAACCAATCTTGAAAGTGTTGTCTTGAAATAATCAAAGGCATTCTCTGATGAATATTTTTTAAAGACTCAACTGCATCTTTAGTGACTATAGCGCATCCCACCTTCCCTCTGTATCCTCCAAAGACTCCACCAAAGAAAAAGATATCTCCATTTAGATGATGAAAATATGGTGTTTTGACTTCGTCTTCTAGCTTCCACTCATACCAACCATCTGAGGGGATAAGACATCTATTGGAATTAGTAAAAGATGGTTTCTCAAATAGAGTTTCTATTCTTGCATTTATCAAATTGAATGGCTTTTCAGCCCAATAAGGCGAGAAGCCCCATTCCATTGTTTGGAATTTATCGGTAAGAGCTAATATTTTTTGACCAGGAGCAACATTATAACTAGGTCTAAAATCCGTTTCTCCATACCTGGTCTTGAGATCATCTAAGTTTCTAAGTGTGAATCTTCCGCACATTTTTCCTGTTCAAATTTTACACTATTTTTAGCCTTATCTTTGAGTTAAGATCATGACTTTTATTATCTATTTAATAAAAGGATCTATAGCATCTTTCAGAGAAGAAAATTTGAAATTTTGATTTATTGGTTCACCGTATTGATCAAGGTTTACATCATCTTGAGCAATAAAAATTCCTGAAGGAAATTGAGGACTTAATGGCCCGTAAAAGGCCTCTATACCATCTGTTTCGCTTGTTCCATCTATAGTTGAAGTTGCAATAGTAAATTTACCAAGGTACTGATTTTCCATGCCGGTTGTATAAATTAGATACTCATTAGAATCTTGAGATGATGAAATTAATAATGTTTGATCAGGTAATTTAACTAAAGCTAACCCTTCGGAATCACCGGTTATATTCCCAGATGGTTTAATTAAATCTACCGTTTCAATATTTCCACCTTCTGGCATTGCTGTTGTCTTGAAGATTCCAGATTTTTCGTCTTCTTGGGAAAAATAAAGTATTTTTAAATCATCATCTACTACACAACCCTCAGATACAGATTGAGTGGGTATTGTTCTAACTAATTTTGCAGACATAGGAGCATAGGATTGAATCTCATACTGGTATATTGCAAGACTTAACTCATCAGTAACAAATATGAAAGTTTTAGAGGTTTCTGTATCTTTAAACATACAGAGACCATAAACAGAGGTTAGTTCAGTCTGAAAAGAGTTATCAAAATACTCAACAACAGTGCCTTTTGATCCAATCAACAGAAAATCAACTCTATTAAGGTCTCGATTTGTACCGGCCAATAAAGAGACTGTTCTGTCTTGAATTATATAATCAGATCTTAAATCAATATTATTTATCCTTCCCATAGGAAAATAATCCAATGTTTTACCGGACAAGTCATAAGTGTAAATGCCTGATTTTTTATCGGTTCCAAAAACAATACTTTTTTCAGGATTTGTTTTGTTCAACCAAAATGCCGGGTCATCGGCAGCATCACCCGATGTTTTTACAGCTTCAGTTTCATAAATAGGATAAATTTTATGATCTTCTATGGCAGCACTCAAAGTAAGTGATACGAAGAAAAGGAAAAAAATTATATTTTTCATACTAAGGTTTTTTTTGAGCTTTAAAAAAGAAACTCCTCAAAAAGAGGAGTTTCATGTTAAAGAAAGTTTCCTATTGATTCAAGATATACCTAAATCCAACTCCATAAGTAGCTCCATACTCGTCATATTGTGAGAGCCTTGAAGGATTACCAAAGTAATAATACTCAGGTTCATCATTTAAATTAATAGCTTCAAACGTTATTCTTAAAGAATCATTAACTTTATATTTTGCAGTTAAATCAACTTGCATATGATCATCTGTATAACGATCATTAAGAGGCTTAGATCCTACTTCATCAAGGTAATTGTCTCTGTATGTTGCTGCCAATCTAATATCCCATGGACCATCGTCGTAGCCTAGAGAAAGATTCCATGTATTTTCTACTTGTTTAAAGTATGGAATAGTCCTTTGTCCTGCAGCAGCATCAGCAGGTAAGTCAGTTTCACCATCTGCATACGTATAATTTGCAACTAAAATGAAGCCATTATCGAAAGCTGTTTGATAGGAAAACTCTAAGCCATTGATGCTACTATCATCTGCATTGATATAAGTTTCTGCTTTATCCCATATTGATCCTCGCATTGCAAAACTACGAGATTCAACTTCTACAATCGCATCCTCTATATTTTTATAGAAAGCACCCATTCCTAAGAAAGTATTCTCATCAATATAGTATTCAAACGAAATATCTATATTGGTGGCTTTGGTAGGATCTAAATTAGGATTTCCACCCTCTATTTCATTATCCTCAACATTGATAATTGCACCAGCTCTTGATTCTTTAAATCCAGGTCTTACAAGTGATCTAAATGCACCAAATCTAAGAACCATATCATCTGAGATATCATATTTAATGTTTAAAGAGGGTGCTGCAAAGGAGTAGTTATTTTCAAATTCATTATCTCCAAGATAAGTATCATTCCAGTTTTTACCTTTGTAGGTAGTTTCAGTATCTTCAAATCTTATGCCATAAACCCAAGTGGAGTTTTCATACAAAGTTGTACCCATAAAATATAAGGCTAGGATGTCTTCTTCTGTTGTCCAGTCTGCTGGAATAGATTCTTCTTCTTCATCACCACCCATACCTCTAAAGTAAGTTCCTGGTCCAGGACAGGTAGTACCGTCTGAGAATGTAACTGTTCCAGAAGTATTATTTGTTACTATTGATTTAACTTGTTCAAAAGTTGGAGCAGGTCCGTGTGTGTTTGCCAAATACTTTCCTATTGTCTGATAATCATAATCTGCCAATGTAGTACCTTTTGGCATATCGTACTCACAGAATTGATAATTATTTATCTTTTCTCTTTGTCTATACTTTAGTCCAGTCTGCACAACTGTTTCACCGATCATATAGGTGTAATCAATTTTGAAGCCCTGTTCTTCATCTTCAGTAAGGGCATATTCTTGTTCTGCTGCCTTTCCGGGAAATGTAGAGGCATCATAGAATTCGGAGGGAAGTCCTAAAGCCGGCTTCTGAGGATTAGCAGTATCTAGTGTAGTAACACCATCTTTTTCTTTACTTCTAAATATTAAATTATATCTATCTGTATCATCTTGTTCTGCTTCAGATCTAAATGCTTGAACTTCTAAAAAGCCTCCATTTGCAAGTTGGGTCTCATGACCAATAGCTAAATTATCGATAGATCGAATTTCAGTTCTATTTTTCCCTTCAGTATCCATTCTAGAAGCTCCATATGTCGCTACAGTTCCAGATATTGTTGGTGTGTATTCTTCCATTACGTCTCTAACTTCCCACTTTGCCCTATATTCAACATCTTCATATTCGTTATGGAAAAGATGTAAATAAGTTTTACTTCCTGAATTTGATACATAATCTAGATTAAGAACTATTCCATCTCTTTCTCTTGTGAGATCGTAGTAACGCATTTCATAGTCATCATCTACATAAGTAGATCCCCAACCGCCAGTTTCATTATTTTCTGCCTTGATGCGTCTTTCTTGGGAGCTGATTACAAATGCTATTCCAAGATCACCATTCTCTTGTGGAATAACTGTAGTGTATGTACCTGACAATTTAGGATTACTGCTATCTTTTGTAAGGTCATTTCTAGAAGTTTCAGCTTTAAATTTTACAAAATTTGATCCGTAAGAAAATGCTGAAATCGTTTCTAAATCTATAGCTCCTCCGATTGTATCTGCATCTAAGTTTGGAGTGAGTGTCTTATAAACCGTCATTGAATCTAGAAGATCTGTAGGAACACCGTCTAGTATCACACCTCTTCTATCTTCAGGAGAAGCTGTACTGACTCCATTGATAGTCATTGCGTTCAAATCAGTGTTCATACCTCTCACAGTTACGTACCTTCCTTCACCTTGATCATTTTCAACTGAAATACCTGAAATTCTCCTCAAGGATTCAGCTACGTTAATGTCGGCAAAATTTCCTAAGGCATCAGAATCAATTACACCAACATTTTTGTCAGAATCCCTTTTTTTGTTGAGGGCACTTCTTAAGCTAGCAAGAGAGCCTACAACTACAACTTCTTCATCGGCTTGCGACGAATCTTCGTCTGCAAATGCGAAATTGGGGACAAAAAGGGAAAGAGATAAAGAAAAAATCGACAAAAAACTCAGACGTAACATAAATTTCTCCAAATATAACCAGTATATTTTCTATAATCTTGGTGACAATTATGCTGTCACTTTGTGATAATTTGGTTACGATTAGATCTGGAATAAGTACCTAAATAGTGTTAGAAAAAACATTGAGAGAATTGCTCCTGCTGGAACGGTAGTCAACCAAGAGGCTACTATCTTGCCAACTACTTTGAAATCTAAGTCTTTAATAGACATTGCTAAGCCAACACCAAAGACCGCCCCGACTAATGTATGAGTCGTTGAAATGGGCATAGCATTACCGGATGCGATAACAACCGTAGTAGCAGCTGCCAGTTCTGCAGCAAAACCACTAGTAGGGGTTAGTTTAGTAATTTCTTTTCCTATAGTTTGAATAACTCTATAACCCCACATAGCCAGACCAAGAACTATCCCCACTCCCCCTCCAAGTAGAAGCCAAGCTGATACTGCCGCTTCTTTAGATACACCTTCATTCATAACAGTTGAAAATACTGCCGCTACGGGTCCAACCGCATTAGCTGTATCATTAGAACCGTGGGCGAACGCCATAACGCATGCTGTGAATACCATTAGTATTCCGAAAATTTGATCTATAGAACTATTTCTTAGTCTTGATAAAAACACAAAGCCCAAGAAAGTTATAAATAAACCAAAGATAAATGAATAGATTATGCTATCTGTGTAATCTAAACCTAGACCAATATGCTTAAGTCCTTTGGTAAAAGTCACCATACTTACAATAAAGGCAACAAAGAAAAGATATATTGGGCCATATCTTTGTGCCATTTGAATTGGGTTGTTATTTCTTAAAATTAATTTGTCTATAGATAGATATATGAAGAAAGATATAGTCCCTGATATAAGGGGGGAGAGAAGCCAGCTTAAAGCTATATCTGACATCGTGTCCCAATCTATTGCCGAAAATGATAATCCCAATATTCCAAAACCGACTATACCTCCTACTATGGTGTGGGTAGTTGAAACAGGCCATCCAAAATAGGTAGCAACCACAAGCCATGTTCCAGCAGCAAGCAGTGCTGATATCATTCCAAAAACAAACAGGTCAGGATTATCTTGAAATAATAAGGGATCTAGAATACCTTTTCTGACCGTAGAGGTTACTTCTCCACCAGCTAAAAAGGCTCCCGAGAATTCAAATATACAGGCTATTAAGATGGCGGTCGAAAGAGTAATAGCGCCGGATCCTACCGATGTTCCCATTGCGTTAGCAACGTCATTTGCACCAATTCCCCAGGCCATTATCAAGCCAGCTAGCGCTGTAAGAATTAAAATTGGCAGAGCGAATTCAATGATCATTTTGTGGCATCACACTCCAGAAATTTATTAGTGTCAATTTATATTATGTGAAATATAACTTATCACCTTTATTTATTACATACCCTACTTTAATATTCACACAATTTTATTATGATCAAGTACGACGTTTCTGAATACAACAGACTAAATCCCGACCTTTATAGAAAGGAAAAAAGAAGCCTGCAAATTGAGTTTCTTAAGCTTCAAAATTGGGCAATTGAAGAAGGGAAAAAAATAGCCGTTGTTTTTGAAGGAAGGGACGCAGCTGGGAAAACTGACACAATCAATCTATTAGCCAGACATCTTATTCCTGATCATTTTAGGTATGTGCATTTAGGAATACCTACTGAAAATGAATCAAAAAAATGGTTTCAACGTTATGAAAAACATATGCCTAAAAAAGGCGAAATAGTTTTTTTTGATAGATCTTGGTATACAAGAGCCACGGTCGAGATAACTATGGGTTATTGCTCTAAAAGGCAATACACCCATTTTATGAACAAAGTCATAAGTTGGGAAAAATCCTATATTGAAGACGACCTCATTTTGATCAAGTTCTATTTATCCATTGAAAAAAGACAACAAAGCAAACGGTTCAACGAAAGACAAACTGATCCTTTGAAACTCTGGAAACTAAGTTCTAATGATTTAAGAATGGCAGATAAATGGGAGATTTTTTCTTTTTTTAAAGAACAAATGTTCTCAAACACATCTTATGAACAAAGTCCTTGGATTGTGATTAATGCAAATAATAAAATGGTTGCTCGATTAACAGCCTTAAGGTATCTCTTAAATGAGATTGACTATGAAGGAAAAAAACTTAGCAAACCCAAAACATGGGATGTAGGCATAAATAACCACAAACTAGAATATAAAGGTGTTGGGTTTTCTGGTCTCACATATGAGCAGTTTAAAATGTTACAAAAACTTATACAAAATCAATCCAGTTGAAATCAAAGAAAGTTTTCCAACGTATTGCTGTCGTTGATATTGGATCAAATGCAATTAAGTTCAAGCAATTTAGGATTAGGACCTCGAAGAATCTCTATCCTTTAGAGTTAGATACCTTTAAAAGAATTGATCTTAGGCTTGGACAAGATGTATTTGAAACAAATAGGATCTCAGAAGAATCAGAAAAAAGACTTATTCAAGAACTTAAAAATCTTTCTAACAAAGTGCGAAAAAGGAAAATACAGTGGGCTGGAATATGCGCAACTTCGGCCACTAGGAATGCGGTAAATGGAACTGAAGTATGCGGCAAGATTGAAGAAGCCTGTCAGACATCCGTTAATATATTAAGCGGTAAACAAGAGGCCTATTACCTAAGAGATGCGAATACAAGAAAAATTGAAAACCTGAATAAACCTATTTATGTTGATGTTGGAGGAGGCAGTACGGAAATTTATATGCGAAATAGCTCCAAAGAGCTGTATGAATCATTTGATCTTGGTGCTGTGAGAATTATGAAAGGTAAAGACAGCCCAAAAGAATGGGAAAAGTTAAAAGCCTTTTTAGGAGTTATCAAAGAAAATAATGCAGACGCTTTAGTGGGTATCGGTGGCAATATAAGAAGAATTTTTAAGATTCTTGAATTACAAAAATATAGTCCTTTAGAACTTAAGAAATTTGAAGAAATTAGAAATAATTTATCTAAAATGCCAATTATTGATCGAATCAATCTATATGATCTTGCAGAAGACAGAGCAGATGTAATAGTTCCCGCTTCAGATATTTTTTCTTATATTTTAGAACACTCAAATATAAATAAGCTTTTCGCAATAGATTGGGGAATTTGTGATGCCTTGGCCTATGAATATCTTAATAATAAATTAAGTTGATTTATCTAGTTCTATCCAAAAGCACGCCCCATTTGGCTCTAGATTTTCTACCCCAACTGGCGAAGACAGAGTTGAAGCTAAATTTTTGACTATCGATAATCCAAGCCCAGTACCACCCTGGTTCAGAGACCTCCCTTTATCAACTCTAAAAAATCTTTCAAAAACTCTATCTTTATAATTTTCAGGTATTCCTTCTCCCTCATCCTTAACTGATAACTTTATCTTTTCATCTATCTCTTCTGCAATAATTGAGATTTTTGAATTATTCGGAGAATAAGCTATTGCATTATTTAAATAATTAGAAATTATTATATCTAAAGAAATTAAGTCTGATAGTACTTCAATTCTTTTATCAACCAGAGATTCGATTTTTATATCTTTTCTAAGAGCTTCTTGCTCTAGATTTAATATGGTTGATTCAACTACATAATCAAGATTTATATTTTCAATGGTCATGCTAAGACTTCCGCCTTCTATGCGCGATAAGTGCAGAAGATCATCAACTAAATTTTTTAGTCTTTCTGAATTGCGATGTATAGCTTTAATAAACTGTTTTAGATCTTTTTCTTTTTTTATGTCAGCATTAAGAATAGTCTCTGATGAAGCTAAAAGCACTGAAATGGGTGTTCTGAGCTCATGAGAGACGTTGCCTATAAAGTCACTTCTGGCAGATTCAAGTTTTTTTATTCTAGTAATATCTGAAAATACGAGTAATGACTCTTCTGTATCTGGATTAAAGCTGGCACTAGCAATAAAAGCCCTATAAAAGGGATGGTGTATTTCTATCTCATCTAATCCGGGTTCTGAAGAAGTAGTTTCTTGTATTAGATCCTGTAACCCAGATATTGAGACCTTTTCCATAAAAGAATCACCTACAGATAGATTATCAAGACCTAACAGTTTACTGGCAGCTGGGTTGGTTAATTCTATTATTCCATTTTTATTAATCGAAATTACACCCTGTCCCATTTCTTCAAGTGCATTTCCAAACTGATTTCTTTCATTGGCAATAGCAGTGAATTCGTTCTTAAGTGCCCCTTGAATTTCAATTAAATTAGAACTTATCTGCTCTACCGCAGCTCTTTTCGATCCCTTCATACCACTTGTCTTAGCTAATTTTCTGGCACTTGATATTAATTCAATATACTCAAGAGTTAGAAATCTAGACAATAAATAACTTAAAAGTACAGCAATTAATAAGGATACGAACAAAAATCCATATACAGAATTTTGCAGAACCAGTAATGTGGCATCTATTTCAGATAATGGAACGGCGAATCGAACAAAGCTTATTTCTCCTGCTTTATTTGATGCTAAAGCGAGATACCTCATATCTGTTTTTAAGGTATTACTATAACGAGTTGCTTTTCCAATATTATTATAAATAGCTGCTTGAATTTCGGGTCTATTGTAGTGATTGTCCAGTTTCTTAAGATCTTCCTCTTCGACATCTGAGTCGCCTACAACTTCACCGTTTGATTTGATGAGAGAAACTCTAAAGCCATATGCATCTGAGAGTTGTCGTGAAAGTGTTTGGTAACTGGTAATTTCATACTCTGGATTAGAAAGTATAAAAATTGCACCTTTCGCTTCAGAAGTTAGCTCCGAGTCTAATTGTTCTAATAAATAATCACCTGTTCTTTCTAAGAGTAAATATCCTAGACTGAGAACAGTCATCGATGTAAGCAGAAAAGTAGACCAGAAGATCCTCCATCTAATATCCATTCATAGATTATACGACGTAATTAAAGCGGTAACCTACACCTCTTACAGTTTCTATTTTTGATCCAACATCACCGATTTTAGATCTAAGTCTTTTAATATGAGTGTCCACAGTCCTAGTCGTTACTGAATTGTTATAACCCCATACTTGTTCCAGTAATACCTCTCTGGTTTGAATTCTTCCATTGCGTTCCGCCAGGTATTTAAGTAATTCAAATTCTTTTGCAGTAAGTTCAATTTCAAGACCACTTATAAAAACTCTATGTGAAGCTAAATTAATTTCAACATCACCAATAGAAATTTGTTCTTTGCTAGTATTTGTTTCTGATCCTCTTTTTAAGATTGATGAAATTCGTAACAAAAGCTCTCTAACACTAAAAGGTTTGACTACATAGTCATCGG
>CACFXJ010000012.1:0-40625 GCA_902570225.1 uncultured SAR86 cluster bacterium | reverse complement strand
GTATCTAAGTAAAGATCTGCAGTACCATCTCTATCTAGATTAAATTGATCATTGAAATCTTGATTTGCTGTAATTGAGGTTAACGTACCAATATCAGTTTCAATTTTTAGAGTTAGCGAGGCTACATCATATTCTCTATCTGTCATATTAGTCCCATTAACAGAAGCTGATGTTGGGGTTTGATAGATCTCATGCGGTTTGGTTGAGATTTGTGACGTTAGTAACTGAGGGAACCCAAAAGCTGCCGCGAGTTCTCTATTGTCTGTTAACCACCCAAAAGGATCTGGTGTTCCTTCAGTTTCGACTGAAGCAACCATTAAATTAGCAGATACATTATCGCTTATATCTGAATTAATTTTTAATCTGTAAGCCTGCTTATCAGTATAACCCTGTTCACCACAACCGACATTCAGACAGTCATAGTAACCCTCACCTTGATCAGTAGTGCTTAAAACAAGTCTGAAGCTTGTAGAATCAGAAATACCGCCCCCAAAACCAGTTTCTGCTTTGGTAGTATTGTAATTGCCATATCCTAATTTGATATAACCATCTCTATCCTGTGAAGGATTTTTTGTTATCAAGTTAACGACTCCGCCTATGGAATTTCTTCCATATAAAGTTCCTTGAGGCCCTCTTAAGACTTCTACTCTTTCAAGATCCATTTCACCAAGCTGTGAAGAATGAGCTCGAGATTGAAATACTCCATCAGTACTTACTGAAACTCCTGGATTTCCATTGAACTGACCTATTCCTCTTATAGTAATATTTTGTGCACCTAAAACATTAGTAAAGTTCATGCTAGGAACCATGTGTTTAAGATCATGCATGTCTGTAATGCCTTTATCTTCAATCTCTGTGGAGCTTATGGCGGTAATTGAAGCTGGTGTATCAGCAACGGTAGAGCTTCTCTTGAGTGCAGTTACAACAATTTCTTCAATTTCTTCTGAATAAATTGGTAAAAATAAACACATAGATAAAAGACTTACTAAGATTCTAGAAAACATGATTCCCCTTTTGTTTTAACTATAGACATCAGAATAACTGATATCTAAAAGAGTAGTCAAATATGATGTGGAAGAAAGAATAAATAAGTGTATAGCTAAAATTTAGCTTTATTATTGGGAAAAGGATATTCTTTTGTATTTTTAAAGAAATCTAGTATTTCATTAATGTTTTCTAATCCAAAGTCTTTGACAGCTTGATTTTGTTTTACCCTTACTGACCAAGTGGACATAATGTGCTTATGTAAGTTCTTAGAAGGATAATAAAGCTTCCTTCTTTTATCCTTGCCTGTTTTTGATATATAAAAACCTTTTTTTACTAAAAAAATTTATGAAGCGTTCTACAGATTTATCGCTCAAATTAGTCTCTTGTTTTAAGTCATTACTTATAAAGTGACCCTTGTCTCTTACTGATATTTCAGCAATTAAAAAGAGAACGGTATACCTTTGATCATAAATGTAGAGCTCCGGAATATTTAAATCTTTAATAGATTTATTAAGCTCAGTCTTGGCACCTGCGGTTGCTTTGACTAGCTCTAAATATTTATCGTAAATATGCACGAACGCATTATAGCAATATGAGATATAAAAATACCTCTATTAATGTCTGTATTGAGAATCACTCTCATAACCATTATCAATTAACTTCTCATTTCCAATAACTAATATGACCAAATTATTTGGTACATTGCACATATGAATACAAGCAAAGTAAATGAAATCTTAAATGAAATAATGGAATTTGAGCTAGCTGGAGTCGTTAGATATACCCACTCTTCTCTTATGGTAACTGGTCCCTATAGATTACCTATAGTTGAATTCTTAAAAGAGCAAGCTAATGAGTCTTTGATGCATGCGCAACAAGCAGGAGAACTTTTAACAGGTCTTGATGGACATCCAAGTCAAAAAATTGCAAACATTTATGAAACTAATGACCATTCTATAAAGGGAATTCTTGAAGAAAGTCTAACTCACGAAATTCATGCCCTTAATCTTTATAAAGATTTATTATCAATCGTAGAAGGTGAATCGGTTTATTTAGAAGAATACACAAGAAGTCTAATAGGGCAAGAAGAGCAACATCAGGTAGAACTCAGGAAGATGTTGAAAGACTTTAGTTGAGATAGCTTCGCTGTCCAAATTAATTGAACAGCGACGCCTTTTAGTTTCAATTTCTTAGATTAGTATTGGTCATTTCGTAGCTATCCACGAGTCTCGCCCATTCTCCATTAAACCATCTGTCTCTTTCTTTTAGCCATTCCTCATCTGAAGCCAAGGAAGCAAATGCTTTAGCCTGCTCCTCTAATGAAGTAGATAAAAAGGTAAATTGAAGCGCATGCTTAGAACCTGCATTATGCTCCCACAAATCAACAATAAACCCATGTTTTTCAAACATAGTTTTGGCTCTTTCCAATGCATCTAGAGTTTCTTGTCTCTTTCCTTTATTAGGTTGCCACATATAGTTTGTAACAATGTAATCATCAGGAACGATGGGGTCTAGAGAAATCATCTGATAACTCTTGGTCGTGACTAGAGAATCGGTTTTATAAAATTTATCTATGAAGGATGCCCATTTATCTGATGCGTATCTAGTTTTAGCTCTTTGTGAGTAATCATCATAAATCTCAAACCAAGTAAGAATTTGATCTCCTCCTCTGCCGAAACTTTGAGAGTGAATGATTATATTCATTCCAGTCTCTTCACCTATTTTTTGTCCTTCTATTAACAAGTCTCTAGCTTCTTCATACTTACCCGGAGTAACTTTATAGAAATAAAGATCACCAATTTCACCAGTTGAGTAGATAAGTGAGTTGAATGCTATTAGACCTATACCTAGTATAAATTTTTTCATATTTCACCTTAATTATTTTGAAAACTGTCATACCATGATGTCACATAAGATTAATTTTTTAAACCATGTTAAATTTAGTTTTTTTATAGGAGATAAAATGAAAGTTATTTATATATTAATGGGTTGTATGCTTATCACGGCCTGTGGAAGTTCAAATGAACCAGTTGAATCTAGTGCACCTCAAACTGCAGTTGTTGAATATGTTTGGCAAACTAAAGGTCCTAATTATTCAGATGAAGCCCTTGAAAAACTGATTGATTCATGGAACGAAAAAGTAACAGAAGGTGGATACGATATGATTGGAGCAAATATCCTTGTTCCTCAGTTCCAACCCGATACTCACGATTTCGTTTGGGTTTTAAGGTGGCCGTCAATGGAGGCAAGAGATTATGCCTGGGATCACTTTCAAGCTAATTATGATCAAGAGTGGAATAAAGAAAGAGCAGGAATTTTTAGTGACAATGATGAAGATGTTTACGCTTTTTCTCCTTCTCTAGGTAGGCCTATGAAAGCCGGAAATGGAAATACATTTGAAGCTGAGTTTAATTTCTGTAACTACAATGAAGGTTATGGAGAAAGTGATCTAAAGAAATTTAGACAAGACTTTGGAGATTATCTCGATGAGGATGAAATGGAAAATGGAGAAGGTACTTTCTGGTACGTAATGCTAGATCCACTTTTCGAGCCTACTACAAATGTGCAACATACTGATTACTTGTGGCTCAATATATGGGGTAACAAAGAAGATAAAGATTCTGGTTACGCTAGATATGTTGAAACTGATCTACAAGCTCAAGCAGATATGTTTAGTACTTGCCAAAGATTCCCCCATTCTGGAAGGGTTATAAGGTAATTTAAAAAAAACAGGGCCTTGAGGCCCTGTTTTTCCCTTTAAATTTATCTTTTATTAGGAGATTTATGTCTACCAAAAATAAAGTTTCTTCTAGAAGTATGTTTAGTTTTTCGTCCAGTGACCCTTTTCCTCCACAGTCTGTACGAAGAAAATTTTAGTTGGGATTTCATCAGAGCTTTTACCTCTCTTTCACTTAAGCCATAAGCATCAAGAATAGCGTCAAAGGGAGTTCTGTCTTCCCAAGCCATCTCGATAATTCTTGAAATATCACTTTCTTTCATGAATTTCTATTAGATCGTTTGAGACAGGATTATTTTCATTTATCTCTTTAAATAGTTCTTCTGCTACCCTACTGGCTTCTATATTCTTACACTTCTTAAAGGGACCAATAAAAAAGGATCCGAAGATCTTTCCAAAGAATTCAATTACTCTTACCCAGTTATCAATTCTAGATTCATGCCTGGGCCCTAATAAATGTCCTGGCTTGGCAAAAAAAGTTCTGTTGAATCCCAGACTTAATATTTCATTTTCCATTCTAGCTTTTGTATCTAAATAAAAATTTAAAGAGTTAAGTTTAGAACCAACTGCAGAAATAATTGCTATATTAGGAATACCTAATTCTTTTGCTTTTTTAGCAATTTCTATTACAAGATCGAAATCTACTTTTTTAAAAGCGTCCTTAGTTTTTTTATCCATATAAATAAGATCTTTAAAGTTTAGAGGGTAGCCCAAACAAATAACTAAATTCTTAGATGGAGGTAAGTCATTAATATTTTCAAAACTAAATGAAGTTTGGTTACTTTCTTGTTCATTGGGAATAAGACTCCTGACAAATAAATGATATTTTTGACCTTCTTTTTTTACTTGATTTAGAAAATAATTACCGGTTAAACCGGATGCGCCAAATATTAGGTAATCATTCATTATGATTTAATTTAAGCATCTCAACATTGTTTCCATCAATGTCATGGATATAAACTGATGCAGTTCCATCACGATGCTTTGTAAGTTCACCATAATTTTCAGCTTCCTCGTTTTCAATAGCGAAGTGAAAAGGATGCTCTTCGGGTTTCACTAACGCTAGGCTAGTGTTTTCAAAATCTATCATTGCCCAAGTCTCATCTTGATACGAGACTTTTACATCAAAATTGTTTTTATACCATTCAACTGACTTAGATATATCTTGAACCTGAATGGCTATGTGATGAATTTTATCCATAAGTTTTTATCTTTATGGGCGCGGTGGCGGATAGTGAGGGATTCGAACCCCCGAAGGGTTTGACCCCTTGCCGGTTTTCAAGACCGGTGCATTCAACCAGACTCTGCCAACTATCCTATAGAGCTTAGTCTAACTGGTGCGCATTGTAACAAAAAGAATAATGCTTAGGTAAAGGATGGAAAATGTTTTTTTGATATAATTCAGCTAAGACATGGAAGCTTCTTCAAGATTTCTAGACACCAACTTAATCAATCGTCACCAAGATGCATTGAAAGGAAATAATGTACAGGTAGATAAAAATAAATTATTTGATTCAATCTCAAAAAATCTTTTATCCAACAATGTCAGTATCGTGTCCCATTATTACGTAGATCCTCTAATACAAGAAATAACAGAAGAAACAGGAGGGTTTGTTGGTGATTCTCTTGAAATGGCTAAATTTGGCAGTCTCAGCCAGACTGAAAACCTTGTAGTGTGTGGGGTTAAATTTATGGCCGAAACGGCAAAAATTCTTAGTCCAGAAAAAAATATTTATGTACCTACTCTAGAATCAACTTGTTCGTTAGATTTGGGCTGTCCAGCTTCTGATTTAAAGCAAATGAAAGATCAATATCCTGACAGGGTTTTGGTTGTTTATGCAAACACCTCTGCAGAAGTAAAGGCGATGGCAGATTGGGTTGTAACATCAAGCATAGCAAAAGAAATTATTGAAGATTTGCATCTGAGTGGAGAGAAAATACTCTGGGCGCCTGACAAATACTTAGGAAGCTATCTACAGAAAGAAACAAATGCGGACATGATTTTATGGGACAGTGCATGTGTAGTTCATGAAGAATTTAAAGCTTCAGGATTAAGAGATCTTAAAAAAATTCATCCTGATGCAGGAATTCTTGTTCATCCTGAATCCCCTTCTGAGGTCATTGCTATGGCAGATGCAGTTGGTTCAACATCTCATTTAATAAAGGCGTCTCAGGAATTAGATTTTGAAAAATTCATAGTTGCTACAGATAAATCCATCTTTTATAAAATGATGCAGCTCTCGCCAAATAAAGAATTCTTTGAAGCGCCTACCGGTGGTGTCGGCTCGTCATGTAAAAGTTGTGCTCATTGTCCTTGGATGGGATTAAATTCATTACACAACTTAGATACTTGTATAGATAAATTATCTAATGAGATCCTTCTTGAAGATTCAATTATTCAAAAAGCAAAAATTCCATTAGATAAGATGATTAACTTCAATGTCTAAGCTTGGCATACCGAATATCACCAAATTAGAGGAATCAGTCAGATTATCCCTTGAAGAAGATATCGGTATCGGCGATATTACCGGAGAACTTATAAACCCAAACTTACTTCAAAACGCATCCTTAATATGTAGAGAAGAGTCTATTTTGTGTGGATCAAAATGGTTTGAAACTGCATTTACATTGCTTGACCCCACTATACATATTGAATGGCATTTTGAAGAAGGTTCCTTATTAGAAGCTGGGAGTGAAATCGCCTCCCTTTCTGGAAATGCTAAATGTATGGTTGCATCTGAAAGGACTGCATTAAACTTTTTACAGATGATGTCTGGGATAGCCTATAAGACTTATTGTTTTCAAAAAGAACTTATTGGGTCTGAAACAATATTATTAGATACAAGGAAAACTCTACCAGGTCTCAGATACGAGCAAAAGTATTCAGTTGTGATTGGAGGGGGTCAAAATCACAGGATGGGTCTCTATGATGCTGCGCTCATAAAAGAAAATCATATTTCCTCTGCTGGATCAATAGAATTGGCAGTTTCTTCATTGAGAGAAAAAGGGATAGAGAAGATTGAAGTGGAAGTTGAAAATCTAGAAGAACTTAAGCAAGCAATAAATGCAAAAGCCGATATCGCGATGTTGGATAATTTTAGTGAAGGTGATCTTAAAATTGCTTCTGAAATCTCAAGAGAAAAAATAAAATTAGAAATATCAGGAAACATAGAGATTGATAATCTAGATGCAATTAAGAAATATAAAATCGATTACGTTTCTTCAGGCGATCTAACAAAAAATATATCATCAACAGATTATTCATTGATTTTTAATAAAATTGATTAAAACAGACATTCTAATCATTGGAAGCGGTGCTGCAGGAATGACTGCAGCAATTGAACTATCAAATAGATTTAAAATAACACTTATAACAAAAAACTCTCTGATTGATAGTTCAACCTGGTATGCTCAAGGCGGAATAGCAGCTGTTATAGATTCAAATGACACTATTGAAGAGCATCTCAGAGATACATTAATTGCTGGAGATGGTCTCTGTAACGAAGAGGCTGTTTTGGCTTGTGTAAGCCATGGCAAGGAAGCCATTAAGTGGCTGAGTGCTCTAGGTACAAATTTTACTACCGATAAATCAAATGGTTTGCACCTCACTCAAGAAGGAGGTCATTCTAAAAGAAGGGTTGTTCATGCCGAAGATGCTACAGGAAAGGAAGTCTCAAGTTCTTTGGCTGAAATAGTCAAAAATAATAAAAATATTAAAGTACTCGAAAATCATATCTGTGTTGATTTGATAACCAATAAAACTAGATGTATCGGAGCTTACGTATTAGATATAAAGACTAATAAAGTCAAGGCTTTCTCTGCCGGAGCATCTATTTTAGCTACTGGTGGAGCCAGTAAGGTATATCTATATACAAGCAATCCAGACGGTTCGTCTGGAGATGGAATTGGACTTGCGTGGCGGGCAGGATGTGTAGTGGAAAATCTTGAATTTAATCAATTTCATCCGACATGTCTTTATCATCCTGAAGCTAAATCTTTTCTAATCAGTGAAGCCTTAAGAGGAGAAGGCGCATTTCTTAGAAACGATAAAAAAGAAAGGTTTATGGAGAAATATGATTCTAGATTGGAGTTAGCTCCAAGAGATGTTGTTGCCAGATCAATAGACAAAGAAATGAAAATCTCCGGAGCAGAAAATGTCTTTTTAGACATAAGTCACAGAGATACTAAAGAGATTAAAAATGAATTTCCAAATATTTACGAACAATGCAAAAAATTTGGTTTTGATCTTACTCAGGAACCAATTCCTGTTGTTCCTGCTGCTCATTACACTTGCGGGGGAGTTAAGGTTGATCTAAATAGTCAAACAAATATCAAGGGCCTTTATGCAATAGGTGAAGTATCAAGCACTGGATTGCATGGTGCTAATAGAATGGCTAGCAACTCTTTATTGGAATGTGTGGTATTTGCAAAAAAGGCTGCTGAACATATATATACATCCTTTCATGAACACAATGAATCAATTAAAGAATGGGATATTTCTAAAGTAACTCAAACTCAAGAAGGTGTAATAATTAAACACAACTGGGATGAGATAAGGAGATTGATGTGGGATTACGTGGGTATAGTTAGATCAAATAATCTTTTACAAAGAGCTAATATTGCAATGAAGGTAATAAATGAAGAAGTGAACTACTTTTATGGAAAATATCTAATTAGTTCAGACTTAATAGAGTTACGTAACCTTGCTCTGGTTGCAAATCTGACAATAAAAAGCGCGCTTAAGAGGAAGGAAAGCAGAGGCTTGCATTACTCGCTGGATTATCCAAATGTAAAGAAGACCGCTAAATCTACAATACTAGATCCATCAAAAGTTAAGCTTTAATTTACTTTCGATTAAACCTAGGGACTTCTCTAGTTAATGAAGCTGCTATTCCTGCTTTAAAATCTTCAGTTTTTTTGTAATCTAACTTGTTCGCTCAACTCCCAATCGACTATTTTTTCAACTTCTTCAGCTAAATTCCCTCTTAAAGTGGATCTGATAGATTCAACAGCCATAGGAGCAGAGCTGGTTATTGTTTCTGCAAACGTTTCTGCTTCAGTCATTAAATTTTCTTTAGAGGTAAGTCGATCAGCCAATCCAATTTCGTAAGCTTCTTCTCCTGCCACTCTTCTAGCAGAAAATAACATATCCTTAGCTTTTTGATCGCCTATAACTCTAGGTAGTGTAACTGAAGATCCAAAACCGGGATGAAATCCTAGTTTAGCAAAATTTGCTGCGAATCTTGCTTCTGGACAAGCTATTCTAAAATCTGCAGAAAGGGCAAGTCCCAGCCCTCCTCCTATGGCCGCACCTTGAATTACAGCTATAACTGGCTTTTTTGTTTTGAATAATCTTACAGCTTGTGCATATAACTTAGAATATGGCACTGACTTATCTAACATATCCTCATCTTGTCCAAAATTCGCTCCAGCACAGAAGTTTTTTCCCTGAGAACTTAGAATAACTACTCTACATTCTGATACTTCATCTAACTCTTCGTAGGCATCTGCAATTTGTTCAATCAATAGATAATCGAAGAAGTTATTGGGTGGTCTTTGTATCTCAACATAAGCAAGATTACCTTTTACTTGAACCGAGATATCATCAAAATTTTTCATGTTTAGTTCCTAAGACTTGCAAAGAAAGAAAGTAGATCAGTTCTACTACCTTCTATATCTAGGGTGCCATTTACCAAAGAGATAGGCAAGCTCTTTATCCCCGATAATATGGCCTTTAAATCCTCTTCCTTGCTAGTTATTTGAACGGAAGATCCGGAAATTAAAAAAGGCTGAACCTCTAGTACTCCTTTTCTAAGAAAAATGGAAAAAACTTTTGAGGAATCAGTAAAGGTGAATAATAACTGTATATTTTTATCTAATGATTTCTCAGGAATAACATTCACTTTTAGAGTATCCATCATAGATTCAATAGGATATTTTTTAATTACTTCTATATCTGGTAACAAAATGTCGTTTTCTTGATAGTCTTTATCCAATTGTGCTGCGCTACTTAAATAGTAATATCTCGAATTGGGATTACTTTCTTGATTGCCTAGGGCAATTAAGCATGACTGTCTTAGCAATTCAGTTTTTTCGTCATTAGGTCTTAGTCTTAACAAATAATCAGTAAGTTGTAATGCCCATTGAAAACCTCCTTCCATATAAGAGTTTTCAGCGATTTCGAATAAATTGTCCCATCCACCCACAAGCTTTATAAAATTCTCAGCCTCTTCTTTTTTTGGTAAGGGTTTTAATGTTGAAGGATTACCATCAAACCATCCTAAATATCCTGAAAAGACATTCTTAGCAGACCAAGCGGGTGTTCCATAGAATTCTTTTAGAAAGGGAGAATCACCCAAATGTTTAGGTAGTATTAATTTTTCTGCAATTTCATCTGGACCTAGACCAAGGTTCATAAGTCGTACAGTTTGATCATGTACATATTGAATTCCATCACGGTAAGTGGTTAATTTATCATAAATATTCGCTCTTCCCTCTAAAGGTCTAGTATGGCTAGGTATTAGGTACTCAGGCTCTAAATACCTCATCATATCTATGCTGTTTACCCATCCGACTAGATCTCTGTATGGAGTGCCTCTAATTGTATAAAGGTTTGGAAATGTCTTATAAAAATTATCACCTGGAAATAAGGCTTTCTTTTCAGGTATCCACACAAAAAGCTGATCGTTAGTTTCGCCTGGAGCATGAAAAAGTTCTATTTCAATTCCTCCTACTTCAAGCTTCAATTTATCATCAAAGGTTTTTGTAGGGTAAAGCAAACCTGGTCTTCTTCCGTCTCTTCCAATTTCCAGGAAAGGTCCTATACCATTATTTTCCACTTCTTCTTTGGGCAAAGCATTGCCGAACATTCTATTACTTCTAGATGAAATGATTGGTCTTAGAATACCTATAACCCTTGAAAGGTATTCTCCTGTTGAAGAATGAGCATAAATTTCAGGATTAGACTCTTCTGCAAATACTGTCGCCCCGTAGGTATGATCTGCGTGATTATGGGTATAAATAATTGCACCAACGGGATTTGAATTTATTTCATCAAATAGTTCCTTTACTTCTTCAGCAGTTTCTATGGTACCGGTAGTATCAATAATAATGTTCGAATTATCCCCTTCAATAAGAATAGCATTTGCTAGGGCATAACCAACTGCAACATGTACACCATCAGTAACTTCGATTACCTCTTTTCTAAACTCTTCACTATGTGCAACCAAATCGTCAGGTGAAGGGGTATCGGAAGCTTCTATTGGGATAGAATCTGAACACCCAACAATCATTAAAACGAATAGTGATGGTATTAATTGTTTCATATTTAAATTTTCTAATTCTCTATGTTTAAAACTTTCATCCATCTTCTGGATTTATATCTATAGGCTAAAAGAACTCCCTTCAAGAAATAATCTGCGACAAGAGTTGCATAAATCCATTCTATCGACAATCCTAATAAATAAAATAAATAAGCCAAAGGAACTCTAACTAGCACCAACCCAATCAAAGTAATTATCAAAGGAGATTTTGTATCTCCCGCGCCCCGAACTGCGCCACCTATAGAAAATTCAATCGCCATGAAAGGTTGCATAATTCCAAGTATCCAAACAAACACAACTGCTTTATTGATTACGTCTATGTCTTGAATAAAAAAACCGGAGAGCTCACGTGAAAAAAGAGCTAAAACTATTCCTAAAGTTCCCATGGAAAGCATAGTCATACCGGCAGCTTTAAAACCAGAATCATAAGCTTTATCTGGATCTGAAGCACCTAAGTGCTGTCCTGTGAGAGTGGCCCCTGCTATAGCAAAACCATTTCCTACTGTGAAAGAAACCATGAGTACATTAACACCAATATTATAAGCAGCCACAGCATCAGTTCCGTATAACGCAACTATCCAGAAAAAAGAAAGCATGCCGAATTGAAAAATAAAAGATTCTAAGCCAGCCGGATAACTGATAGTAACCAATTGATTCAATCTTTCATAAGTCATAGATCCAGCTTTACCAACTTCAACTGCAAGTTTTTTACCAAACCATAGACCTAATACCAATACAGAATTAAAGGTAAATGCCAATCCTCCAGCTAGTGCCGCACCAACTACACCCATTTCTGGCATGCCAAAGCGTCCTTCTACTAGGCCAATTAGGAGAATAATATTAACTATGTTGGTCAATAAACCAATGTAAAGAGGAGTTTTTGCGTCCCCTGCTGCCCTCTGAGCTGTTCCAAGCACCATTGAAATTGCAAATACCGGAGTAAACCCAACAAGAATTTGGGTATAGGTAACGGATAATTCTCTAGAACCTTCATCAAGACCAAAAAGACCTATCATTGCATCAGCTCCTATCCATAATAGGATTACCGTCACAAAAGAAATAAGCAAGCAAAGTCCAAGAGAAGCTCTAGTGACTTGAGCTGCCTCGTGTGCATTTCCAGAGCCAATAGCTCTAGCCACTAATGCCGTGGTTCCAGCCATAATCGCCATTAATAGAGCCTGAAATACCCAAAAAATTCTTTGGCCTGTGCCTACCGCAGCTACTGCTTCGGCACCGAGTGAGCCAACAGCTTTGATTGATACCAGTCCTACTGATGCAAACAGTAAGTTGCTTAGAATTGATGGCCACGCTAAACCCCAAACACTGAGCGATTCAGGATGAGTTATTTCTGCAGATTCTTCTTTGATCTGATTCTTATCAACTTCCGTGGACATAAAAAAGGCTGCTATAGTATCACAATCAACTCATCAAATTATGGCGAAGCTTTATTTTAACTACTCCTCTATGAATGCTGGAAAATCTACTATGTTGTTACAAGCTAATCATAATTACTTAGAGAGGGGCATGAAGCCTCAAATCTATACCTCAGATTTAGATAATAGATTTGGTCAAGGTGAAATAGTTTCTAGAATTGGATTGAAAGAAAAATCTAATATATTTAGTACAAAAACAGACATTTATGAAGAAATATTAATTTTTAAAAATAAAAACCAAGTTGATTGTGTTTTAATAGATGAGGCTCAATTTTTAACTAAAAATCAGGTAGCTCAACTTGGAAGAATTGTTGATGAATTGAATATTCCGGTATTAGCATTTGGAATAAGAACAGACTTTCAAGGTAATTTGTTCGAAGGAAGTAAGTTTTTACTGGCTTGGGCTGATAATCTCAAAGAAATCAAAACAGTTTGTCATTGTGGTAGAAAAGCTACCATGGTCTTAAGGTTAAATGAAGATGGAACGATAGTATCAGATGGCAGTCAGATAGAGATTGGTGGAGAGGAAAAATATGTTTCAGTATGTAGAAAACATTTTCAAGAAAAAGATATAGGTACTTCCTAAAGTATACCAACCATAAATCCAGTTAAGCAAGAAGCCAGTAAAGCAGCCCATAAGGCTTTCCCAGAAATAGAAATCAAGTCCATTCTTCTCTCAGGTACCATGGCACTCAATCCGCTTAATAAAATGCCAACACTACTAAAATTAGCAAATCCACAAAGAGCATATAACATAATCAACCTGCTCTTTTCCCCTAATGGATAAGCCTCGGCATCAGAAAGATACAAATAAGCAACAAATTCATTCAACGCAGTTTTTATTCCTAATAATTGGCCCGCCATAAAAGCTTCATTCCAAGGTATGCCCATAAACCAAGCTAAGGGGATAAAGATGTATCCTAATATCAATTCAAGAGTAACTGGTGAACCATTAAAATTGGGCAATAAACTTAATATTGAATTCAATAAAAAAACTAAGGCCATAACCACGATGAGCATTGCGGCAATATTCAAGAACATATCTAGACCATTCTTAGTTCCTTGAGTTATTGCGTCCATTGTTCCTGAATACAATTCTTCAGATTTATCTTCAGGGAATTCGGTCTTAGTTTCACTAGGAATCATCATGTTGGCAAACATGATTGCAGCAGGAACAGAAATTAATGATGCAGAAAGAAAATGACCTATTAATCCGGGACCATAGATTGGTGCAAGCATAGTTGTATAAACTACCATTACCGATCCAGCTATTGTGGACATCCCAGCTGTCATTATTACAAGAAGTTCATGCCTGGTCATTGCTGATAAATAAGGCCTAATAAGCAATGGTGCTTCAACTTGTCCTAGAAAAATATTAGCTGTAGCTCCCAGCCCTATTGGACCGCCAACATTTAATGGTCTCTTGAATAAAACTGACAATGCATTTACCAAAATAGGTATAACTCTCCAATACCAAAGAAGAGCTGATATAGCTGACATTAGAATCACTAACGTCAATCCACCGAAAGCAAAAATAAAAGTGCCTGCTTGGTTGTTAATGTCAAAAGGGGCATTCGGAGCTCCATCAGCAAGATATCCAAAAACAAAACCAGTGCCGTAATCATTAGCGGCTTTAAGAACCATCACACCATCAGATAAGATATTAAAGAAAGAAGATATTAATTCCACTTTTGTTAGCAATATTGCGAGAATAAATTGTATGAGAACGCCAGTCACAACATATCTTATCTTTATAGATTTAATGTTTTCACTGAAGACTGCTCCCAAAGCAAGCAAAGCAAATAGTCCAATAGTAGGTTGTAAATAATCCATTACGACAGTTTAATTTCTTTTAATCTTTCTTGCAGAAAATCTTCAGCCAATATTCCTTTAGGGTATAAGTTTGGAGCTTTCTTATTAACTAAGTTGGACAAAGTTTCGATGTACCAATCTGGATTGGGATGAACAAAAAAAGGGATGGAGTATCTTGAGGTGTTCATCTCCTGCCCTAAAGCCTTGACCCTATGTGTAGTGGAAATTAAATAATTATTAGTCAGTCGTTGAAGCATATCTCCTATGTTACAAATTATGACATCTTTATCTACTGATGCCCTAACCCACCTGTCTTCTTTTGTTAAAATTTCCAGACCTGCTTGCTGTCCACCAATAAGGAGTGTAATCAAATTAATATCTTCATGAGCCCCTGCTCTTTCTCCCCTCTCTTCGTTTTCTATTGGGGGATAATGAATTATTCTCATAACACTATTACCTTTATCAGTAATTTTATGAAAATGATCAAATTGAAGACCTAAATAGGAAGCTATTGCTTCAAGCAAGGAATTGCCTAATTCATCAAATTGTTTAAATAATTGATTAGTCTTTTCTTTGAATTGTTTTTTATCAGGTAAATCAATATTATCGGCCATCCATTTTCTATAAGGATCACTTTCATCTAACTCCCTTCCTACATGCCAAAATTCTTTTAAATCAGCTAAATTAGAATCTTTAGCAGTTTCTATCTTAAATGGTGTATAGCCTCGTGCACCTTTCAATTCAGGTAAGTAATATTTTTTTTTCAGATCTTCTGGCATATTAAAGAAGTCTTTAAAAAGGTCTTGAACTTCTCTTACCAATTCAGTGTCAATGCCGTGGTTTTTAATCCCGCAAAAACCCCACTTCTTGAAGCTATCTCCTAACTCTTCAGAGAAAGAGTGAAGATCTACATCCTTGTCGTTTAAAGATAAGATTGAGAATGGAGTTTTCAATTTAAAAATTATTGTAATTAATTGAGTTAGATAAGATTATAGACCATATGAGCAAAATTTATGGTTTTGGCAATGCCTTGATAGATATTGAAATACAAATAACCGAGGAAGAATTGAAAGAAATCAATATTGAAAAAGGTTTCATGAAGCATATCACAAGAGAGAATTTGGAAGCTTACTTAGAAAGGTTTTCTAATCAACTCTATTCGGAGTCACCAGGCGGTTCAGTTGCTAATTCACTCTATGCGGCCAACCAACATAACGTCCAGACTCATTTTTCATGTGCAATTGGACAAGATGATTTTGGTCAATCATTTATTAATTCATTTAAAAGTGATCTTTGTACCTTATCATTCAATGAATCTGATTTACCAACGGGAGCATGTCTCATATTTATTACTCCGGATGGTCAAAGAACCATGGCTGCCAATCTAGGGGCAAATACTAATATCCATACCGACTGTATTGATGAAGAAAAATTAATAACATCTGAATACCTTTTATTTGATAACTTTTCTCTATCTACCCAGAATGGTTTTAATGTTGCAAAATTTTGCATGTCTCTGAAGCCATCTCTGAAAGTATGTTTTGGTATTTCTGATGTATCTCTTATTGAAGAGAATAGCGCACATTTATCAGAAGTGTTAGATGCGGATATTGATTTACTCTGTGGCAATGAAGCAGAGGTTAGCGCGTTTAGTAAAGCTTATAATATTGATTCTTTAAATGTTCTTAAAACTTATGGTAAAAAAGGTGCTTCACTTAATGAGACACGATTAAAGGCACCAGAAATTGAAATTGTAAATACCAATGGTGCGGGAGATGCTCTTCTTGGAACTTTTTTAGCTAATCTAATTAATAATAAAAATACTGAACAATCTTTGAGAGATGCTATTAATTATGCATCAGAAGTATGTAAAGCCAATGGTCCTAGGCTTGAATAAAAAAAACGCCACATTAGTGGCGTTTTTTCATGTCGAGACTTCTTAGAATTGATACTTGAAGCCTAAGTTCCATTGATAAGATGATTGTCCGTCCTTATTTCGAACAAACAATCCATCATCAGGATCTACACCAACAATGTTATAGCGTCCTTGAGAATCATAAGGATTGTCTTCATCAAGAATAATTTGTCTACTTCTGTTGCTATATTCTTTCATTATTCCTTTGTCATCATCCAGAAGATTAAGAACATTAGTAATATCTAGATAAAGTATTACTTTATGGCCATCCATAACGTTAATATCTTGAGTTATTCTCAAATCTAAAGATGAAGTCCAAGGGCTGTTGAAGGCATTTCTTGGAACAATGCTACCTTTGTAGCCTGCTAATCCAGAGCCATTTACATGAGCCATAACTGCATCTGCAACTGCGGCACTAGCAAAGACTACATTAGGATCAGAAGCTCCTGTTGGGATATAAGCAGCATCATAGCCACCGTCACTTCGATCATTGGCAAATGCGTCATCGTACCCATCAAAGGTCACACTATACGGTTCGCCTGATTTTCTTACGTAGACTAAAGAGAATCTTGTATCGTTGTTTCCAATTAGTTGAGTTGTGTAATCAAGACCGGTGATCAGTTTATGCTCAGCCATAAAGTTAGATCTAGCAGCTACTATATTTTCACCATCAGCTCTAACAGATCTGCCATATGAACTTTCACTTTGAGCACTTGTTAATTCAAAAATATCGGTTGCTCTCATCTTGGTATAGCCAGCAAACCAATTTATATCTCCAAATTGTTTGGCAGTTGTAAAGGTCCAAGCTTCGGTTGCCCCTTTATCTGTATTAGTGAGTCTATAATCACCTCTACCACCATATATTCCTCTGCCATCAGCAAGAGTACCTTCTCTCTCCAATCCTAGATCAGTAAAGAATACTGCTTGTCTTACTTGGTCTAAGTTATATTCCAAAGTTAAATCCCAGCCAGTATCCAAGAGAATATCTAGACCTAAGCTTGTTCTCCATGATGAAGGAGCTTCAAAATTTGGATCTGTGCTTTGAGCCACTCCGTAAGGGTTGTCAGCTGCAGGAATTGAGTACTTGGAGTCAGGAGAAGTTAGCCAGAAAGCTGTAGGGTCTCCTTTAGGCATATTTCCTGGACAGTTGGTAACGCTTTCATTACCAGCACAATTACTAAACCATCCACGATAATCACCTGTTGCTCCTGTTCTTGAATAAGCATTACCGAACCATACTCTCGGTATTCTACCCATGAAAAGCCCTCTTCCTCCTCTTAAAGTAGCATCAACGACCTTCTGTCTGTTTTGAAATAGGTCTGTTACATTCATGTTGAATGAGAACCTAGGTTGCATAAGGTCAAAATCAAATTTGGAAGCATTAGAGAAGCCATACTCTTTAACAAAGTTAACATTTGTTGCAGGAGCTATAGGAGTCTCTACAGCATCATATCTAAGTCCAAACATTACTGTTAAATCATTATTAACAAACCATTTGTCTTGTATATACATAGAAGTTTTTTCTACTTCAAAATCAGCAGCCATAGTGCCAACAGCATTATGTCCAGCATAAGGTTCATGTATTCTTAACCTACTCCAAACACCATTTTTATAATCTTCAAAGCTATTAAATCTAACTTCTCCGTTATATCGAGCTATAAATAGGTTTACAACATCAGAATCATCTCTTTCAAAACCAACAGTGTATAAGTGATCATCGTTATCATAATCAGCTTTGAAGGTAAGGAATTCACTCTCTACGTTTATTAAGTTAGCTCCTCTATATCTATCTCCTCCTAAAAATACGTTATCTCTATCTCCAGTAACTGAATCTCTAATAGTTATATTCATTTCAGGGAAGAAATCATCTCCGTAAGAAGCATCATCTTCTTCCATTTCATAACTTGTATACTTAAATTTAGTCGATAGCCTATCTGACCAATCACTATAGAGAGTAAAAGATGCTCTATCTATTTCAGGTGGTTTGTAATACCAATTATTACTGAATACTGTTCTAGACCAATTATTGTATCTTTGAGGTGTCAGATCCTCTGAGTGAGATACATTTAAAGTTGCTCTATGATCATCGCTGATAACAGCATCTAATTTAACGGTCCATTCCTCATGTGTTTCGTCAAAGGTCACTAGATTGATATAGCCGGGGTCATAACCTCCGTAATTATCTATAGTGAATTGTCTAATTTCATTAGCAAGTGCTGTGGTTACAACGCTCGCAGGGTTCTGTGCTCCACTATCCTTTGTTCCATATAAACCGGGTAGTGATTTGGTATTTTCTTCATAGCCAACGAAGAAGAATAGTCTGTCTTGCATAATGGGGCCTGAGAAAGTAAAGGCCATAACTTCATCTTCAAATTCAGGGAAATCTTGCCCCAAATAGTCTCCAACATTTCCTTCATCTCGATTTTGATAAAAAGCTGAGCCATGAAATTCATTAGAACCTGATTTAGTTACTACTGCTATTGATCCACCAGTGGTATTTCCTCTCGAAACGTCGAAAGGTGTAATATCAACTGATATTTGATCAACAAAATCCATACTGACCGGATTTCTCATTGTTCCAAATCCATTGTCATTTAAGCCGAAAGGGTCATTGAAGCTTACACCGTCAATTGTAAAGTCATTGAATTTTGTATTTGCTCCCATGACACTGATTTCTGCATCACGACCAACACCACCGTTAACAGTAACTCTTGGATCCATTTTGGCAAAATCTGCTACGGAACGGTTAATTGTTGGAACAGCATCCATTTGATCTCTAGTTAGAAGAGTGCTGGTTCCCATCTTGAAGGCTTCAGCGGGTTTTGCAGTCACCACTATTTCATCTGCTGCAGATGAACTTGTTAAAGTAACTCCAAAAGACAGTGGATCTCCTAAAGATAGGTATAGACCATCAATAGATTCAGAATTGTAGCCGGGTGCCGAGACTTTTACTGTATAAGGACCACCGATAGGCAAAAACGAAAGTGAAAAACTTCCAGAAGAACCTGTAGTTGTAGTCTTAGTAATACCTGTTGGTGTATGCTCGGCGACAACTGTTGCACCGGGCACATTAACACTACCTCTCATACCAGATGTAGTATCAACATCAGAAAAAATAGGTAGACTCAGACAAAAAACAGATGAAAAAAGAAGTATTCTTTTTAAGATTGGTTTCATAATTAACCCCAAAATTAATTAGACAAAAAGTTAACTTCATTCTATACCTTTTGGTTAGAAATAAAATAAAAATCGAGAAGAAAAATTAAAAGTTTTCCTAGAGTTCACTCAAGGAGATTAACAAGGCAAGGATTCTGAGAATTTTAAGGTAAATTTGTGGTTTTCTGGGTTTTTATAATACTTTCTTTTCCAATATAACTCCTCAGGGCATCAGGTATTGTTACTGAGCCATCAGATTCTTGATAATTCTCTAATATAGCTAGTACTGTTCTACTTAAAGCTAAGCCTGAACCGTTTAATGTATTGATCAATTGAGTTTTCTTTCCATTAGTGTCCCTCCATCGTGCCTTCAATCTTCTAGCTTGAAAGTCCCTGAAATTTGAGCACGAAGATATTTCTCTGTAAGCTTCTTGTGATGGAACCCAAACCTCTAAGTCATATGTCTTGGATGATGAAAATCCTATATCTCCAGAACATAAAGAAACAACTCGATAAGGTAATTCTAGTTTTTTTAAAATATTCTCAGCATGATTTGTAAGCTCTTCTAGGGCATCATCAGAATCTGTTGCCTCTACAGCTTGCACCAGCTCAACCTTTTCAAATTGATGTAATCTCATGATACCTCTTGTATCTTTCCCATAGCTGCCGGCCTCACTCCTAAAACAAGGCGTGTGACAGACATATTTTAGAGGGAGGTTTTTCGATTCTAAAATTTCATCTCTAAAAAGATTTGTTACAGGAACTTCAGCAGTTGAAGTTAAATAAAAATTACTTTCATTATTAATCTTAAATAAATCCTCTTCAAATTTAGGGAGTTGTCCTGTTCCTAATAATGAATCTTTGTTTACTATATAAGGAACATAGACTTCTTCGTATCCATGTTCATCTACATGAGTATCAATCATGAAATTGATTAGAGCCCTTTGAAGGTGAGCAATGTCATTTCTAAGTACCTTAAATCTTGAACCAGTTATTCTGACTCCAGCCTCCATGTCTATTTCATGATTTCTTCCAATTTCGAGATGATCTTTGACTGTAAATGCAAATGCCCTGGGCTTTCCCTCTTTTCTAATTTCGATATTTTCTGTCTCATCTGCTCCGTCTGGTACATCCTCATCAATTAAATTTGGAATAGATAATACGAAATTATCAATTTCTTCTAATAAACTTTCTAATTCAGCACTAAGTTCTTTAATTTGAGCAGTTAGTTTTGTAGCCTGATTCTGTATAAGACTAGTATCTTCAGAATTCTTCTTTCCTATACCAATAGCTTTAGATAGATCGTTTAATTCTGATTGTTGCTCTTCAGTAAAGCCCTGTAACTTTTTTCTTTTTTCTTCAAGCTCATTCCACAGTGATTCATCAAAAACATAGCCTCTTCTTTTAAGGTTTTGAATTACCTTAGCGGTATCTTTTCTGAGTATCTTTGGGTCAAGCATAGCTATATTCTAAATAATCCTAGTGATAAACAACATCTATTCCTTCTGGAGTTTCAATTAAAAGCTTGGCTTCATCAAATTTTTTCCAACTTATCTCATCAAACTCAAGAGTAACACTTTGTCCAAAAGAGTCTAAGTAACTCAGCTCAGTAAGTTCATTAGCGGTAAACTTTAGAAACAACTTATCCACAAAACTATCTAAATCTTTAGTGGTAATAGTGCAAATAACAGAGTTATTCTCGTTAATACAGGACTCCACTAGATAAGTATCATTTAAATCTTCTAGTTCAGTTATGAATATATTTATTGGAGTGTCCTTAAAATATTCTTCTCTTGGAACAATATCCAATTGTTCGAGTTCAATATCTAATTTATATAGAAAGTTATCATCTGCAGAAATGATTTCCTTCATGGGTTCAAAATATTCAATTTTAAAGTTTCCTGACCTGATAGCATTCAATTTTCCTCGAATTTGGCGATCCTTAAAATCTATAGAAGTAGTTTGAGTAAAACTAGTTTCTAAAAAGTATTTATCTGCAAAAAATTGAAATAAATTATCTGCCTTTATATCTGAAGCTAATAGAGATCCAGAAATGATAACTGACAAAAAAGAATTGAGAATTTTACAGAACATTTTCTAGATACCGATCAAGAGACGAGATATGGAATAATTTGATGTAAGCTTTTTCAAATTAATCTTCTGGCGGAGGTGGAATCAAAACTTCTCTGTTGCCATTTGAAGCCATTGGGCTCAGAACGCCAGCCTCTTCCATAGTCTCTATCATTCTTGCTGCTCTGTTATAACCGATTCTTAGCCTACGTTGAACTGCTGATATTGAAGCTCTTCTAGACTGCGCAACAAAAGCAACTGCTTCATCATAAAGTTCATCTTTTTCTCCATCGGCATCTTCTTCAGAAGCTATACCGGGCATTCCGGAAACAGCACCTTCTTCTTTGGTAACTTCATCAAGATATTCAGCCTTGCCTCTTTGTCTCCAATCATCTGCCACTCTTTGAACTTCGTCATCACCCACAAAAGCTCCATGAACCCTTTGAGGTATAGATGTTCCTGGAGCAAGATAAAGCATATCTCCTTTTCCAAGAAGTTGTTCGGCGCCACCTTGATCTAGAATTACCCTCGAGTCCATTTTAGATGCTACTTGAAAGGCTACTCTTGAAGATATGTTTGCTTTAATTAGTCCTGTGATTACATCAACTGAAGGTCTTTGAGTTGCTAAAAGCATATGAATACCAGCTGCCCTAGCTTTTTGTGCAATTCTAGCAATTAGTTGTTCAGCGGTTTTTCCTACCACCATCATCAAATCAGCCAGCTCATCAACAGCAAGAACAATTAGTGGAAGTTCTTCTAAATCTGGAGCTTCTTCACCCTCTTCGGCTTCATTTATCTTCCATGTAGGATCTTTTAATGGCTCACCAGACGAAGCGGCTTCACTTACTTTCTTGTTATAACCATTCAAATTTCGGACTCCTAGATGTGCCATTAATTTATATCTTCTTTCCATCTCATTAACACACCATCTCAATCCACTTGAAGCCTCTTTCATATCTGTTATTACGGGTGCTAGCAGATGTGGTATGTCTTCATAAACAGATAGCTCTAACATTTTCGGATCTATAAGGATCATTCTTACTTGTTCTGGGCTAGCTTTATAGAGAATGCTTATCAACATTGCATTTATTGCGACTGACTTACCGGAACCAGTTGTACCTGCAACTAATAAATGCGGCATTGCAGCCAAATCAGCAACAATCGCAGATCCGCTTATATCTTTTCCAAGAGCTACTGTGATTGGACTTTTGGATTCATCATAAGTTTTGCTAGAAAGTACTTCGCTCAGTAAGACAGGCTGTCTATCTTCTCTAGGTACCTCGATGCCAATAGTATCTTTACCTTCTATGACTTCTACTATTCTCACGCTTGTCTTAGCCAAGGATCTTGCAAGGTCCTTGCTGATATTTGATACTTGATTAACCTTTAAACCACTGGGAAGCTTTAGCTCTAATCTTATAACTACAGGGCCTGGCTGAATGGATTCCACCTCCACATCATTGATATTGTATTCAGCAAGTTTGGATACAACTAGCTCTCCAAGGCGGCGAAGGGAATCTTCTGAAGTTTCATCTGAGAATTCTTGTTTCTTTTCGTCGAGTAAGGAAAGCTTGGGTGGCACGCTCGACTCTTTATACTCAAAAAGCTCGGTTTGCTTCTCTTGTTCCACTCTTTTACTTGTCTCAATAACAGGCTTTGGCTTTATAACTTCTGCAGGTTTAATTTGTTCTTTTACTTTCGTATTAACAATTACCTTTTCTTGTCTTTCAATCTTCTCTTGTCGCAGTTTCTGCCTTTCTTTTATAGTGGCCAGAAAATTAGATAATCTCTCTCCTAGATTTGAACCAGAAGATAACAGCAGTTCCTGTAATTTACTTATTAACGCTACCCAAGAGACCTCTAGAGAGAGTGTTAAACCTAATAAGAGAGTAGATGTAAATAACAACAAACTTCCGATCAAACTCAGAGGAATTATAAATATTGAAGAAATTTGAGATCCGATTAAACCACCACCCTCTTGTGGAAGAAAACTGACTCCTGGTTCCATTGTTAATGAAAATAAAGTTGAGCCCGAAACAACCACTAAGATCCAACCAAAGATCTTTAAACCTAATAATCCAGTATAAATATCGGAAAAAGGCACTCTATTCCTTGACAGGAAAAAATGTCTCACCAAAGGCCATAATAGCCAATAAACCAGCAGATAAGACATATAACCGAATATGGTCAGTAAAAAATCACTTAGGTAAGCCCCCCAACTGCCTACAGCATTAGAAATTTGATTTGCTTCTATGTTATCTATAGAAAAAACCTGAGTATTCCAGCCGCTGTCCCGTGGAGAAAATGTTGAAAGAGCTAGCAGCACAAAAATACCTAAAAAGCCTTGAATTATTAACCAAGAATCTAAGATGAGTTTATTTAAGCGTATGCGGGATACCGAAACAGCTTGGTTCGATGATTTCTTTGTTGCTTGAGACTTTTTAACCACTAACAAATCTAAGTTTTACCTATTGTATAGTTTATTAGGAAGATGTTCTAATCCGAATAACTAATTTTTAAGGATATCTATATAATTAAAGCCATGGAAAGTATTAAAAGAAAACTTGTAATTTTAGGTTCAGGTCCAGCAGGATACACTGCTGCTGTTTATGCTGCTAGAGCTGGTTTAGAGCCTTGTTTAGTAACAGGTATGGAACAAGGAGGTCAGCTAACAACTACTACTGATGTTGAGAATTGGCCAGGAGATAGTGATGGTCTTCAAGGGCCGGAACTTATGGATAGAATGTTAAAACATGTTGAATCGTTGGAAGTTGAAGTAATTTTTGACCATATTGAATCAACAGATCTGTCTTCTAAACCATTTACCCTAACTGGAAATGTGAATTCCTATATATGTGATTCTTTAATAATAGCTACAGGTGCTTCTGCTCAGTATTTAGGACTGGATAGTGAACAAGCTTATATGGGTAAAGGTGTCAGCGCTTGCGCTACTTGCGACGGTTTCTTCTATAAAGATAAAGACGTAGCTGTCATCGGCGGTGGAAATACAGCAGTTGAAGAGACTTTATACCTCTCTAACTTATGCTCCACGGTGACGTTAATACACAGAAGAGATTCACTAAGAGCAGAAAAGATTCTTCAAGAGAGATTGTTTAAGAAAGAAAAAGAAGGGAACGTAAAAATAATCTGGGACCATGAATTAGTTGAAGTTTTAGGCGACGATGCTGTAGTTAATGGAATCAAGATAAAAAATACCAAAGATTCAAGTGAAACAGAACTAAGCCTATCTGGATTATTCATTGCTATTGGCCACAAGCCCAACACCGACTTATTTATAGACCAATTAGAAATGGAAAATGGCTACTTAAAAATCATATCTGGAACAGATGGAAATAGTACTGGAACTAGCACTCCAGGAGTTTTTGCTGCTGGAGATGTTTCTGACCATATTTACCGACAAGCAATAACTTCTGCTGGATCTGGGTGCATGGCTGCCCTAGATGCTGAAAAGTATTTAGCGGAATTATGAAATATATAGACATAAAAAAGGAAGGGCACATTTGTTGGGTCTTTATAGATCGAGAAGAGGCAATGAATGCTCTGAGTACAGATGTTTTAAAAGAAATTACAGAAGTAAATCTAAGCTTAAACGACGATCTAGAATCTAGGGTTGTAATATATGCGGGTAAAGGGGATCATTTTTCTGCAGGGGCAGATTTAAAAGAAAAACAAAAACCTGTATCTAAGCTTGAAGCTTGGAGAAAAAATTATGGTAAGCCCGCAATATATTCTTTCTTTGAAGTAAACCAAATAACCATTGCTGCAATAGATGGTTATTGCCTAGGCGGAGCTGCCTGTATTGTATCAGCATGTGATTTTAGAATTGCTTCGGATAATGCTTTATTAGGTTATCCTGAAATCAATTTAGGGATTAACTTAAATTGGTTTGGTTTACCCTTGGCAGTAAGATTAGTAGGGCCTGCAAAAGCTAAAAAAATGGTTATAGGTGGGGAAAATGAAAATGCAGAAACTCTTCTCTCATGGGGTTTTTATGATGAAGTGCACCCTAAAGAAGAGCTCATGGAAGCTGCAAAAAAAATGGCAGAGTTGTATGCATCGAAACCCCCCATGGCAGCTCAAATGATAAAAAATAGCGTCAATGAATTAGTTTACGCAACAGACGATGCGACAATGCACATGGATTACGATCAAACTCTTCTAACTCATGAAACAAAAGATAGAAGAGAGGCTGTTCTATCTTTTTTTGAAAAAAGAGATCCTAAATTTACTGGAGAATGATCAAGCAGATTTAGTTTCCAAAGCCTTTTTAGCTTCTTCGTACTCTTCAGCTAAAGCATCAACAGCATCTTTGACTGATGGTACATCGTGAAGGTTTCCTATACCCTGCCCCGAGCCCCAAATGTCCTTCCAAGCTTTCTTTTGATTATCGCCACCAGCTCCAGAGCTTCCAAAATTCATGTCATTCTTATCGGCGTAAGGCAAGTTATCAGGATCTAATCCAGCATTTACTACACTTGGCTTTAAATAATTGCCGTGAACACCTGTAAAAGTTGGAGAGTACATGATGTCATTTGCTGTACTTTCTACAATCATATCTTTATAGCCTTGACTAGCATTTGCTTCTTGAGTAGCTATGAATCTTGTTCCGATATACGCGAAGTCAGCTCCCATTGCTTGAGCGGATAAAATTGAGGCACCATGCGAAATGCTTCCTGATAGTGCTACAGGTCCATCAAAAAATTCTCTAACTTCTCTAACCAAAGCAAAAGGACTCAAAGCTCCAGCATGACCTCCGGCTCCAGCACAGACAAGGATTAAACCATCTGCACCTTCATCAATAGCTTTTTTAGCATGCCTAATATTAATTACATCATGCATTACTGCTCCGCCGTAACTATGCACAGCATCTACGACAAATTTAGGTGCTCTTAGACTTGTTATAATTATTGGAACTTCGTGCTCGACGCAAACCTCCATATCATGTTCGAGTCTATTATTTGAATGATGGCATATTTGGTTAACTGCAAAAGGTGCAACTACTGCATCTGGATTTTCTTTTTGATAATCAGCTAATTCTTGTTTCATCATAGAAATCCATTCAGATAATTTTTCTTCTGGTCTAGCATTTAAAGCAGGGAAAGATCCCACAACTCCAGCCTTGCATTGAGCTAGTACAAGTTCAGGGTAAGACACAGTGAATAAAGGCGCTCCTATTACGGGAATTCTTGTGTTATCTTTTAAAAAATTTACAACGTCCATATTAATCCTTATTTATTATTGATTAGAAACCCAAAAAACTGCCATTGCTAGCAAACTAAGAATGATCACTACAGCAGCTATAGAATCAAGTTTGCTGTCCTCCTCTTTCATAGCTTCTTTTTCTTGTTCAGTATGTTCATTCGACATTTATTTCTCCAATTAACTTACTTTTACTAAAACGCGTCCTACCTGTCCACCTTCCAAAATAGTTGAAATCTCAGTTTCCAACTGCTCCAAAGAAACCTCTTTGACTAGAGGAGATAAATCCATTTTCCAGTCAGATGCAAAATTTTCCCATACTTGAGATTTCTTTTCTAAAGGTATCTCAACAGAATCTATACCTAAGAGAGCATTACCTCGAAGAATAAATGGAAATATCGAACTCTCGAATGATGGACCTCCTACAAGGCCACTGCAGGCAACAGCACCACCGGGTTTTAATGATGCCAAAAGTAGTGTTAGTGTATTGCCACTTACAACATCAACTCCAAAATTCCATATAGTTTTCCCAATTGGCGTTCGGCACATTTCTGCTAGTTCTTCTCGAGATAGGACTTCTGAAGCACCTAGATTTTGCAGTAATTCTTTTTGTGCATCCTTGCCTGTAACTGCAGTAACTGAAGCGCCAAGTTTAGATAACAACATCACAGCTATGGAGCCGACTCCTCCTGTGGCTCCTGTGACTACTGTATTTAATCCATTAAAACCTTCATTGGAATTGTGATCATTTAAAGCTTGTACCGACAGTCCTGCTGTTAAACCCGCAGTGCCTAAAGCCATAGAGTCACTTTCAGATAATCCTTTTGGCAGTCGAATAACCCAAGACGCAGGCACTCTTATGTACTCTCCAAAGCCTCCGGCAGTATCCATGCCAAGATCATACCCAGTAACAATTACTGAATCTCCTTCCTTAAAACTATTATCACTTGACTCTGCAATTACTCCGGCTGCATCTATACCTGGAGTATGAGGATAAGTTCTTGTTACTCCTGGCGCTCCTGAAGCGGATAAAGCATCTTTATAATTTAAAGAGGAATAATTTACTTTAATTAGGACATCTCCTTCTGGCAGATCATCTATTGACTTTTCTACAATAGATAACTTATTTCCATTATCGGTCTTTGAGGATTCTAAGGCTTTAAATGTTGTCATGATGTAAAACGGTCCCTATTAATTAAGTCATAAAATTTAATTATAGATTTCTCTATAATTAACTGCATAGAAAAAGCAAATTTTTCAGATAAGTTTTTCTTTTCAATGAATTCAATTTCAAACAACTTAGCTTTTTTAGATAAACCTACTAGATAGTTGTCTGAGGTTTCTAAAGAGTCTACCAATCCAACCTCAACAGCCTCTTCACCTTGCCAGACTTCTCCTGTTGCAACTATCTCGGTATCGACTTGAGGTCTCTGCTCTTTTACAAAGTTCTTAAATATTAGATGTAGGTCTTCCAAATCTGATTTAAATTTCTCTCTACCCTCTTCTGTATTTTCTCCTAGCGTCGTGAGTGTTCTCTTAAAGGCTCCAGCTGTATGCATTTCAAAATCTATGGAATTTTTCTTTAGAAGTCGATGGAAATTTGGAAGTTGAGCAATAACACCAATAGAACCAACTATAGCCCAAGGAGCAGCAATAATTTTAGATGCTACACAAGACATCAAGTATCCTCCACTTGCAGCAACTTTATCTATACAGACAGTAAGATTGATATTGTTATCAACTAATCTTTTTAGTTCCGCAGCGCATAATCCATATGCATATGCAGAGCCACCGCCGCTTTCTACTCTTATAACAACCTCTTTGCACTCACTATCTGATAATAAAATAGCATTTATTTCTTGTTTAAGTTTTTCAACTTCGGAGGCTTGTATATCCCCCTTAAAATTGAGAACGAATACTGAATCTTCTTTGTCGTTCTTTTCTTTCTTCTTTTTATCTTTTGATAAATTCTTATTGAACTTTTTTAGTTCTTTAGGATTCATCATAGAGCTTTTGACAGCATTACCCATCTCTTCGTACTTATCTGAAAGATTAGAAACAGAAAGCTTTCCTCTCTGTTGGTTTTTGCCTTTTGAAGAGCCGATAATCATCAGCAATGGTATTGTTATAGCTATCGCTATAGTAAATACCTTTAAAAGAAAGATTAAGTAATCAGATAATATTTCCATCTATTTTGGCTGCATCCTAATCCCACCATCCAATCTAATGGTTTCTCCATTAAGGAAAGGGTTTTCGACTATGTGCTTTGTTAGAGCTGCATACTCAGAAGGTATGCCTAACCTTTTAGGAAATTGAGTCATTTCTATAAGAGGATTTCTAACAGCATCTGGTGCCATAGCCATTAAAGGAGTGTCGAATATACCAGGAGCGATTGTATTTATTCTTATTCCCATTCTGGCTAAATCTCTTGCTATGGGTAATGTCATACCTACAACTCCGCCTTTACTAGCACTGTAAGCTGCTTGACCTATTTGACCATCAAACGCAGCTACTGAAGCCGTATTTATAATCACTCCGCACTCTCCATCATCATTTGGTTCATTACTTCCCATTGCTACAGCAGCAAGCCTCAATACATTAAAAGTTCCGTTAAGATTAATATCAACAACGGTTTTGAAGTAATCTAATGGATGTGCCCCATCTTTTCCGACTGTCTTGCTTGCACTTCCTATACCTGCGCAATTCACAGCTACATGCAATCCTCCAAATTCTTCAATTGTTTTATCAACTGCTGATTGAACAGAAGTTTCATCCGTTACATTTGCGATAACATAACTAGAGTTGGAACCTAATTTTTCGACTGCACTCTTAGCATTGTCTTCATTGAGATCTAAAAGCATAACTTTTGATCCTGATTCAATTAAAACTTCTGCTGTGGCAAGACCAAGCCCAGAAGCCCCTCCAGTAATAAGTGATACTTTATTTGAAATTTCCATTTTTTCTCCTTGTTACTCGCTATTAAAGTTGCGTGATATTACACGATTAGTTAAAAAAATTCATGAATACTATCCCGTAAAGAACTAAAAAAACCTTCTTTGCACGAAAATAGTGCATATTTAATAAAAAAATGAACATTTCTTATGGCACAAAGATTGCATATGTATCTATGTATTATTACAAAACTTACAAGGAGTTAGAATGAAAAATCTTATTAAATTTGGGGTCGTAGCAATTTTCTCAAGTGCTATGTCCTTGCAATCAGCAGAATTCGAAAGCAATGTTGCATTATCCAGTGATTACATCTGGAGAGGTATGACTCAGACTGCTGAAGAACCAGCAATATCTGGTGGTTTTGATATTGCCGGTGAAAATGGTCTTTATTTTGGAACTTGGGCTTCCAATGTCGAATTCGGTGACGGAGCAGCTTTGGAACTTGATTGGTATGCGGGATACGCAAATGAACTAGCAAATGGTGTGTCTTATGACTTCGGTTACTTAGCTTACACATACCCAGGAGAAGACTCACTCGACTTTGAAGAAATTTATCTTGGGCTCGGTTACAGCTACTTCGGTTACACCTTCTCTTCAGGGCAAGATGATGCTCCAGATAATTCAGAAATATCAGTAGCTATAGGTGAGACTGGTTTGGGTGTTGCTTATGGTGACTATGAAGATATAGGTGAATATACAATTATAAGTTACGACCTACCTATCTCAATTGCTGGTCTAAGCGTCTCTCTATCATGGAATGATTTCAGTGCTGAGGATGCAAGTGGACTTATGGACGAAGACACCTTCGTTGTTACTTTTTCTATGTAACTCTTAACTCCCCGTTAAGTTGCTATCTTAAACTCCCCATTTAAGATGCATTAAGGGCCAGGCGAAAGTCTGGCCTTTTCTTTATTGAGAAAGGGTCTGGCATAAGTCATCAGTAATTCTTCTTTTTGTTGGGAATTTAAATTACTAAGCCTATCTTTGAAATAGGAAAAGCTATTCTGATTTTCAGCAGATACTTCCATTGACAAATAATTTTTATTTAATTCAGGCAATATAGAGACTGCTGTATGATTTGAGGGCCACAAATAATAATTGCTAATTATTTCTTCTTGAATGAGGTTAGCTAGCTTTTTGGAATCATCACAATCTTTTATGGCTTCGCAAATATGAAGATGAACTCTGCCCTTGTAACCAAAAATTCCTAAAGCCATTTCATTTAAATCGCTCTGATTGATTTGTTCCGAAGTCCAATCTTCTTGAAAATCCCAACCTATGGCTTTTACTGTATCTAGTGGATCATATTCGTACGAGATAACTACAGGGGTTAGATTTACTTTGTTTACCCACTCTTTAAAAGATATATTTTTTCTTTGATCAAGAAAAAGCATCTTCAAAACACTTTCATCCGTAAAGTCATTTCCATCATTTGCCCTACCCTCTTTTTGGGCAATCCAAATACTCTCATTTTCGTTTTGAATAGAGTGATTTATATAAGCAGATAATTTAGATAACTTACGAAGAGTTTCTTTTACTCCCTTAATGTCTCTGTGTACCACAAAACTCTTATTCAATCTCATCAATGTCTCAGCGAAACCGCCATCTAAAAGATTGTCACCAATTGCTATCCTTACAGTATTTAATTGACTCAAATAATGAAGGTAATTTAGAAATGCTGCGTCGAGTGAAATATCCCTATGATTCCCAATAAATAACGTTGGCTTGTCAGTTAAGTTTTCCGTACCGCTAAAAGTAAAACCGTCAGTTGTGGAAGCAATCATAGATTCTACTAGAGGGGCCATTCGTTTTTGAAAATCGCTTATAGAGAAACAATTTGAGAATAATTTCTTAAATTTCCGTCTAACATAGGCATTGCTCAGCTTCGAGAAATATCTATGAGACTTTGGGTAAATAGTACTCGCAATATAGTTATGAAATTCTGCGTCAGATTCTAGCTCACTCAGTTTTGAGGTAACTTGAGAGTCCGAGAAAGAACTTATATCTGAAAAATCCATTCTTATTGAAGAGAAGTTATAAAATTTATAATTTCTTCACCTACTTTAGTTGGCTGTCTATAAGTAATGTCATGAGTTCCTTCTTCTAAGGATACTAACTTTCCGTTATTGAATATCCTTTCAAACTCTTGCGACCCTGTATAAGGAACAACGCCATCTTTTTTTCCCCAAATGGCTAGAATTGGGACTTGCTTAGAGTGAAGACTTTCATACATTTTTCTAACATCAAATAAATTGAAATGCCTAATGGTAGATAAAAGTGATTCGTTAAAGCCTCTAAATCGAAGTTGATCTTGAAATAACGGTAGAAATCTATCTTCATTAATGGATAAAGGATCCTCGCTATATTGAGTTTCAGACATATTTCCAATTCCATAAAGTCGATCGCTAAAGACTCTCCAAAACCAATCTCCAACTATTGGCATAGTAGTCCATGATTTCATATCTGGAATAGATTTACTAAACCCTGCTGGAGCAATCAATGTGGCACTTATAGTATCCTGCGGATAAGTCTCCGCATAAAAACCAACTATTGGACCACCCATAGAATAGCCAACTAGATGAACTTGATCTGTGATCTGCTGAGACTCAATTAACTCTCTTAAAGTTTCTAAATACAAATCTTTGTCGTACTTTATTCTAGGTCTTTCTGAATATCCCCTTCCAAAATGATCGTAAACTAAGACCTTATAACCTGAAGAGGTAAAATTGTTAATAAGACCACCCCAAACAAAACTAGGAGTGGAAAAACCATGCACTAGGACCATAGTTCCTTTTATTTCTTTTGAATCATCAGGCAGGAACCATTCAAAATATATGTTCCCTCTTGAAAGCTCTACCCAATCTCCTTTTTCAGGAATATCTGATTTTGAAATTTGTTTAAGCCCGTAAAGTTTATAAAAATACGGAATTGCCAATAAGATGAGAATAATTATCAGTGCTAAGAAAAGTTTCTCCATAAGCATGCTCCTTAACTATAGTATAGTTTAATATTAATTTATTTTATCTATGCATCCATTCTTTCAAGACTATAGTTTCTTCGGATTTGTCCATAGAGGTGGCGATGAAGTGGAAACAGAAAATACTATAGAAGCCTTTAAATACTCCTCAGATTTAGGGTTTGTTTTTATAGAAACGGACGTGCAAGCAACAAAAGATGGACATGTAGTAATTTTTCATGATGCAACTCTTGAAAGGATGGCAGGAGTGAATAAATCAGTAAAAGAACTTACGTTGCAAGAAATCAATGAGATTGATTTATTACAAGGGGGCAAGATACCTCTTCTGAGCGAAGCTCTAGAAACATTTCCTGATCTGAGATTTAACATAGATATCAAAACTGAAGAGGCCTTAGAGGAAACTATAAGAATCGTAAAACATATGAATTTTCTTGATCAAACCTGTCTAGCTTCTTTTTCTTCTTCTAGATTGAAAAGAATAAAAAACTTAGCTGGGCCAAAAGCATGCATCTCCTCCGGACAAATGGATATTTTTAAAATGATGTGTCAATCAATAGGTATTGGTTTCAAAGAAACGATTAGTAACTGCGCTCAGATTCCTGTTAAGCAATGGGGAGTTCCTGTGCTTACTAAAAGATTTATGAATATTGCACAAAAACAAAATAAATTTGTGCATGTATGGACAATAGATGACAAAGATCAAATGTTTGAATTAATAGAATTTGGAGTAGATGGATTAATGACTGACAAACCCTCTATCTTGAAAGAAGCTATGATAGAAAAGGGTTTATTTTGATTCCGGCACTCTTCTTAAGAGTATTAATCCGGGAATAAATAACAATAGTAGACTTAAAATACCTAAACTAGGGCTATCTGTAAGAAGAGCTATGCCGGAAACCATGAAAGGTCCAATAAAAACAGAGGACTTGCCAATGAAGTTATAGAAACCAAAAAACTCTGCAGCCTTATTTTGAGGAATAAGAGTACTGAAGTAAGACCTGCTAATTGCTTGAACTCCTCCTTGAACTAACCCAATCACAGATGCCATAACAAAGAACTCAAAAGCACTGTCCATCTGAGAACTGAACAGTACCACTCCTATATAAATTACAATCGCAAAGGAAAGTGTCTCTTTGTGGCCAAATCTATCTGAATATTGACCAAAAACCAGAGTAGCAGGAAATCCGATAAATTGAGTAAGGAGCAGCGCTGCAATCATTGACTGAGCAGACAGGCCGATATCTGAACCATAGGAAGTGGCCATTCTAATTATAGTATCTACACCATCCATATATAAAAAATAAGCTAGTAAGAAGATAACTGCACTTTTATATTGTCTTATAGATTTTCCTGTCTCATAGAGGCTTTTAAATGCATCTCTACCAATGACTAATATATTTTTTTTGAAATCATCTCCTTTTTTTTCTTTAACTCCTGTTATCAAAGGAACAGTAAATATACTCCACCAAATGGCTACACTTAAGAAAGACCATAAGACGGCTTCAATTTGAGAATTTAAGCCAAAAAAAGTTGGGAAGGAGAACATAAGGACATTGATGAGAAACAGTAAGCCGCCTCCAAGGTAGCCAAGAGAAAAACCTAAAGATGAGACTCTGTTTCTTTCATCTTTCTCCGACACAGTTACGAGTAGTGCATCATAAAATATGTTGCCTCCTGAAAACCCAATAACGCCAATTGCATAAAAAGTAATTGCAAATTTCCAAGAACTTTCTGGTATAAAAAATAAATAACCAGTAGCAACAATTCCCAATAAGGCAAAGACAATTAACATTTTCTTTTTAGAATTACCTGCATCAGCTAGGGCACCCATTATTGGCGCACTCACAGCTATCAATAATCCAACTAAAGAATTAGCTGATCCAATCACAAAAGTGCTTTCAGCATCCGATAAATCAGCAGCCCAATAGGATTTAAAAAATATAGGGAAAAAACCAGCCATTACTGTAGTAGCGAAAGCAGAGTTGGCCCAATCGTAAAACGCCCATCTCCAAGCTTGTACTGATAATTTTCTTTGACGTTTCATGTATTTTATGGGAATAATAACCTTTTTAATGGGAGGAAAAAAATGGAAGAGGATAAAAAAACATATAAATACATGATCATGTTTGGAGTAATTATTGGAATAGTAGTAATCGCTCAACTCGTTCTTGCAAACTACTTACAAGGGATTTATTAAAGAAACCTAATAACATAAGACAAGGAAAGATTATGAATTCAAAAATATGTGAACTTCTGGATATAGAATTCCCTTTGGTTGCCTTTACTCACTGTAGAGATGTGGTTGTGGCAGTCTCAAAAGCGGGAGGTTGTGGTGTACTTGGCGCAGTAGGTATGTCTCCTGAGCAACTGGAGCAAGAACTGAAATGGATTGACGATCATATCGATGGAAAGCCTTACGGTGTCGATGTATTAATTCCAAATAAAATGGTAGATCAAAGTGAAAAGTTTGATGCAGAAAAACTAAAAGATATGATCCCTCAAGAATATGCTGATTTCAGAGCAGATCTCTTAGAAAAACATGATATTGAGGCAAGTGAGCTCAGAACAATCGATACTGCAGGCTCAAGCTTTGCGGCCAATACAAAAGCTGATGGGGCAAAAGCTTTATTAGATGTTGCTTTCAATCATCCTATTAAATTGATCGCCAACGCCTTAGGAGTTCCACCTGATTGGATGCTTCAAATGGGAAAAGACAACGATGTTAAAGTTGCAGCTCTTCTGGGCACCGCTCAACATGCTATAAATCAAGTGAAAGCAGGTGTGGATATTTTGGTAGTTTCTGGCACCGAAGCCGGAGGCCACTGCGGAAGTGTTTCGACAATGGTGTTGATTCCTGAAGTTTACCAAGCCATTCAACCCTATGGTGATGTACCAATCCTTGCGGCTGGTGGAATTGTTACAGGTAAGCAAATGGCAGGTGCGATGGCTATGGGAGCATCAGGTGCATGGTGTGGATCAGTTTGGTTGACAACTGTTGAGTCTGAAGTGCCTCCGGTAATCAAAGAAAAAATGGTAGCTGCTAATTCAAGTCAAACAGTTAGATCCAGAAGTAGAACTGGAAAACATTCAAGACAATTAGTGTCACCTTGGACAGATGCTTGGGAATCTGAGCAAGCTCCTGATCCTTTACCTATGCCTCTGCAGCCTATGGTTGCTGAACCAGCTTTACAAAAAGTAAATAAATTAGCTGAAGGTGGTCATGATGGCGCTAAAGATCTAGCAACTTATTGGGTTGGTCAAGGGGTTGGTTTAATGAACCAAAGTATTTCTGCTAGTGATGTGGTTCAGGAATTTAAAGAGGATTTTGCAGAAGCTTACGAGAGACTCACAGGATTTGTGTCTTAGAGAACTGATTCACCGTCTTTTAGTATTAAAAACTGTCTAGACTCGTCATTTAGGTCCTCAGTTAATGATTGGGAAATTACTCTTTTCGCCCCGTCTGGGGCATATTGAAGAATGTACGACTTCCTTATACCATCAGATAAATTTGGGCCAGTTCTATGGGGAGTTAAAGAGGAAAAAATTGCAATACTTCCAGCTTTGAGGGGTAGACAGATCGATTCAGAAGAATCTAAGGGTATCTCATAGCCCAAATCTGTGGGTTCATGAAATAAAGTACCTTTTTGGTGTAAACCAGGCACTACCCATGGACATCCGTTAGTTTCATCAGTATCAGTTAAAGCTAACCAACAAGTAAGGTAAGCCTGGGGCTCAATGAATGTATATCCATTATCTTGGTGCCAGGGAAATTCATCTTTAGTACCGGGCTTTTTATAGACAGCTTGATCCCAATAAAGTCTTACATCTGGACCAATTAAGTCTCTGCAAATATTTGTAAAAACCTTATGACGACTAAATTCTTTGAGTTGTTCAGATTGAGTAACTAAGTGAGTAGTAAAAGTTATCTCTTCAGCTCTTGATATAAAAAACTTTCCACCATCCAATCCTTTCAATGCTTCAGTAACATTGAATTCATAAGGATCAATTTCCTCTACAACTTGAGCCACTTCTTCCGGTGAGAAAGCGTTTTCTACAACAACAAAGCCACTCTCATTAAAACAATTGATATCTTCATCAGAGAAGAAGCTGTAAGGGCCTTCGGGAATATTCCATTTAAAGGTTGTATTGTTAGCGTGTAATTTAATTTCTTGTTCCATATTTATCTATCAAATTCTAATTGCATGCCTAAATTAGTTTCTAAAATTTTTCCTTCATTGTAAGCATGTGTTCCATTAACAAAAGTGCTAATAACTTTTGAATTGAATGTATCTCCTTCAAATGGAGACCAGCCACAAAAGTAAGATGTATTTTCTTTTGTTACTGTATGTTGGTGTTCCAAATCTACAAGAACACAATCTGCCCAATAACCCTCTCTGATATAACCTCTGTCTATGATATTAAATCTATCTGCTACTTTATGAGAAAGATAAAAAGGAATGTCATCCAAAGCATAGATCCCCTCTCTAACAAGTTCTAGTAAAACTAGAAGTGTGTGTTGTACGCTTGGGATTCCAGAAGGACAATCCATATAGTCATTAGATTTACCCTCTAATTGGTGTGGTGCATGGTCAGTTGCAACATAATCGATATAGCCATCTAACAACCCCTTCCTTAAGGCATCTCTATCTTGGATCTCTTTTATAGATGGATTGCATTTTATTAAAGTGCCTTTGGATGCGTAATCTTCTCTTGAAAAATATAAATGAGGAATGCAGACCTCAGCTGTAATTTTCTTTCCTTTTAAAGGTTTATTGGAGAATAGTTCAACTTCTTCCTTAGTGGTTAAATGCAGAATATGTAAGTTGGCATTATGTTTTTCCGCTAACTCTATTGCTTTTTTAGAAGATTTTAAACAGGCCTCTCTAGACCTAATTTCTGAGTGCATTTCTACAGGAATCTTTTCACCATATTTAGCTAAAAATTCCTGCTCCTTAGCCTTGATCATAGGATCATCTTCACAGTGGGTAGTAATGATTACAGGAGACTCTTTGAATAGATTATTCAATGCATCTTCACTATCAACATGAAGGTTACCTGTTGAAGATCCCATAAAAATTTTTATTCCACAAACTTCTTTTGGATCAATAGCTTTTATCTCATCAATGTTAGTGTTCGAAGTTCCCATGTAGAATGAGAAATTTGCTGACGCATTTTGTTCAGCTATAGATATCTTATCTCTCCACAAACCTAAATTGAGGGTTGGAGGAATGACGTTTGGCATATCCATGAAAGAGGTTGTGCCTCCAGCGATCGCAGATAAAGATTCTGTTTTTATACTTCCTCGTTCAGTTAGCCCTGGTTCTCTAAAATGACATTGATCATCGATTACCCCTGGAAAGAGAAACAATCCTGAAGCATCTATGGTCTCACCTTCAGAATTTAGATCATTCCCAATCTTTTCAAATCGACCATTTTTAATAATTAAGTCTCTTTCAACGATTTGACCTTCGTTAACGACTTTACAATTCTTAATGGTTACTGCCTTACTCAAAATGGTTTACTCCCTGATGTAGTTAGTCTATGCATAGTTCTAGTTGCATCTCCATATCCATGCTCTGCATAATGTTGGACGCTCCTATTATCCCATACAACTAGGTCTCCGTTGGACCATTTATGTCTATAAATATACTCTTCTTTGATTGCCTGTTTGTATAAAATCTCAAGTATTCTTTGAGATTCTTTAGAATCAAAATCTTTTATCGAACTTACGAAAGCTTCTGTAACAAATAAGGCTTTCTTACCAGTTTCAGGATGTTCTCTAAAAATAGGATGTTCCACTGTCTTAGCGTCTTTGGGATCTCCGCCGGCTAGCATCAAAACTCCTATATTGCTATGAATTGCTAGCTTTCCAGAAAGTATTGCTTTCAAGTCGTCATCTAATTCTTGGTAAGCTAGATGCTGACTGGAGAACAAAGTATCTCCTCCCACTTCAGGGACTTCCAAGGAGTATAAAAGAGTAGCGTCAGGCGGACATTCTTCGAAAGTCACATCAGAATGCCAATGAGCATTAGTATGGTATTTTTCACCATAATTTTGTATTTCAATAATTTCAGGATGACCTTCAATTCCCTGAAACACTGGATGTATTGAGGCCTCACCCCAAAGCTTCGATATATTTTTAAGATCTTCAGGTTCTAATCTTTGATTTCTAAAAACTATTACAGAATAATCTAGGAAGTATTTCTTAATTAAAGAAGATTCATCATCACTTAACTTGGTAAGGTCGATGTCATTAAGCTCGGCTCCAATAGGGCCCAATTCTTTAATATCCATATTATTTAAGTCTATGTACTTTTATTCGTCCATATTCATGCCCGATGCCATTATAGTATTCAGCATTTGATCGTTCTAACACAACTCTAACAAGTGAAAGCATTTTTTCACTGTTACCACATATTATTGTTAACGGCATCTCATCTTGATTGAGATATATAAAATTTTCAACTGCAACATCTACTTCATGATGCCTATAGCCATGTAAATCTAAAATATGACTAGACATAATTAATGAGAGTTTCTTATCAGCCTCCCATTCAATACTCCGGTAGCTTCACCTTTAATGAATGCAATTTCTCCCGAGACTATGGTGTAATCATAGCCAGATGCCTTCTGAACGAGTCTTCGTCCTCCAGCCGGTAAGTCGTTAATTATCTCGGGTTCATGGAGTGTTAATCCTTCATAATCAATGACATTGATATCTGCTTTATATCCCTCTTCAATTACACCTCTATCTTTAATTCCAAGTAAATTTGCCGTTTCTGAAGTTTGCATCTTAATGACTTGCTCTAGAGGTAATTTGCTACCTCTGCTCCTATCTCTTGACCAATGCTGCACAAGAGTAGTTGGAAAACTTGCATCACTTATGGCTCCACAATGAGCCCCAGCATCGCCGAGACCTGAAATTGTATAAGGATGTTTAAGCATCTTTTCCACTAGACTTAAATCACCAGTCTGATAATTAAATAAAGGATGATAAATCAATGCCCTTCCTTCTTTTTCTAACATAGCCTCGTAGGCAATCTCTTCTGCAGTCATATTTGATGAAAGAGCCAAAGATTCAAATGAGTCTTTTGGATCTGGTTCATAATTAGCTGGCTCACCCAATTTAAACATCTTTCCAAAAGATGTAACTATTTCATCAACAAGAGGATTAATAGAAACCCCTTCCTGATTCAGTAACTTTTCTTTAAATTCATCTGTTTTCATTACCTGAACCCTTTCATCTAACGGTAATTCTCCTATCTCCATATATGCTGGATGGAATCTAAAAGGGTTAAGAGTTGCAGTAAGACCCATTAAAATACCTGTTGCTCTTGGAGGTACTTGACCATACATATTGATGCCTTCTGATTGGGCCTCTTCAATGCCATCAAGCAATTGTTCCCACCATTCCGGTCTTGCATCTTGTTGCTCTACCGTTATAGATATAGGTCTTCCAGATTCTTCGGACATAGTCTTAAAAATATCAAACTCAGAATCAAAGTCATAAAAATCAGATATACCTTGAAGGACTCCTTGATTAATATCTCCCAGAGACTTTGCGATCTCCACAAGTTCATTTTTATGGGCGGTGATACTCGGGGTCAGATTACCATTTACGTCATTATGTTTTTCTGTTCTTGATGTACTGAAGCCATAGGCACCTGCTTTGACTGCCTCTTGGACTATGCGTTTCATTTCTTCTATTTCCTCTTCAGAGGCTTCTTCATGATTTATACCTCTCTCCCCCATAACATAAGCCCTCACGGCCCCATGTGGTATCTGTGTGCCTACATCAATAGCTAAAGGTTTTTTATCTAATGCGTCTAGATATTCAGGAAAGCTTTCCCATTCCCAATCTATACCTTCATGGAGGGCGGTACCGGGAATATCTTCAACACCTTCCATGAGACCTATCAACCAGTCTCTCTGATCAGGCTTACAAGGTGAGAATCCAACCCCACAATTACCCATAACAACCGTAGTAACTCCGTGGTAAGTTGAAGGCCTTAGATAAGGGTCCCAAGTTACTTGTCCATCATAG
>CACFXJ010000011.1:0-43769 GCA_902570225.1 uncultured SAR86 cluster bacterium | reverse complement strand
AAGAATTAAATAAGCACATAAAAACATTCACAAAAAAAGGTTTTAAAAAAAGTAACCTCGATAATAAATTATTTAAAAAATTAAATTCTTTTTATAAAGAAAAAAAAGACAAGTTCACAGACGAGTATGTTGCTGGTGGTTTTATTCAATCTGACATATCTGAAGTACCAAGTTCTTTACTGGATTTGACCGATGATCTGAGACAAGACATTCATAGCTCTCTAAAAAAACCTTTAGAAGAATGGAGTCAAAGCAACCTAGAACCTACTTTTGTTTATGGCATAAGAGACTATAAAGAAGGGGCTGTATTAGTACCTCACAGAGATAGAGAAAATACTCATATTATCAGTGCCATTATCAATATCTCAAAAGATGTAGATGAAGATTGGCCTTTAGTGATAGAAGATCATTTTTATAGAAAACATGAAATTTTCTTAGACCCAGGAGAAGTTATTTTTTATGAAAGTGCAAGACTGCTTCATGGAAGACCCTACCCTCTTAATGGAAAGAGTTTCGCCAATATATTCTGTCACTATAGACCTATTGATTAGGACCTCGAATTGTTCTTAATATAGTAAGGAACAAGAAATATATGTTAGTTAATACCCAGATATTAAATGCTGTGTTAGTTATGTAACTATCCAAATAATTAAAGTAGAGGGTTATTATTGTGGTGATAATCCATACCATCAATAAACATAATGTGGTCTTCCTCAAATGTTGAACTCTAAAGGGGTGCGAATACTTAATAGGTATAAACGTGAGAACTGATAAAACACATATCACAATAAAATTAAGTTGAGGATTGGTGTTCAAAATATAAAAATAGAGGATGACTACATTCCATAATGCTGGAAAACCTGAAAAGTAAAAATCCGATGTTTTCATGTTGTTGTTTGCAAACGTATAGCAGGATACAACTAATATTATCAGTGCAGATAATAATTCTGTTCCAGATGGAACTAGGTCTAACCAGTAAATGACAAAGGCTGGAACAAATACATAATTTAGATAATCAATAATATTGTCTAAATTTTCTCCACTAATATGGGGGGTATATTTCTTTACATCTACCTTCCTAGCCAAGGAGCCATCTATGCCATCAATAAATAAAGCTAGCGCTAAGAAAAAGAATGCTAATGGTAAGTCTTTCTGTATTGAGGCAAGAAGAGCTAGAAAGCCAAATAAAACACCGCTAACTGTAAAAAGATGTATTAAATAGGATAAAAAAACTTTCAAATTTATTTTGTTTTCAACTGATCAAGCATTTTTCCCATCATCTCATGTATTGTATTTACTGCTTGAAGTGGTCTTATTAAAACTTTAAATTCAGTAATCTTATCCTCATCATCCCATGAAATTAAATCAATGCCATTTACATAGATCCCATTCATTTCAGTTTCAAATTCTAAACAGGCTGTATTTCCAGTAACAACTTCTTTAACGTATTTGAACTTACTTTCTTTTTTTTCAGAATTTGGAGTTTTCTTGTCAGTGCTGAACACACCAGATGCTGCCGCAAGATAAAGTTTTGTAATATCTTTACCTTTTTGGGGAGTAAATACTACAGGTGAATAAAAAACTACGTCATCATGTAGGAGATTATCTAATTTTTCTATAGCGTTTGAACCGCCGCTTTTCATTATGTCATGCCATTTTTCTATTGCACTCATGATTAGTCCTTTTTTTGATAAACAATATGGCGGGGCTGGCAGGATTCGAACCTGCTACCTTCTAGTTCGTAGCCAGACACTCTATCCAAATGAGCTACAGCCCCTATTGGAGATTATAACTCTTAATTTGATAACTTCCTCGGCTATCTACTTTTCATCAGTTATGCGCTGATAAACTTCTTCTCTATGTATTTTGACTTCTTTGGGGGCCGTAATTCCAATTCTTACTTGACCTCCTCTTATATCAAGAACGGTTATCTTGATGTCATTGCCAATGTACATTGACTCTTCAGCTTTCCTGCTAAGTACCAACATAAACCCTCCCCAGTAATTTATGTAATAAATTTTTACCTTAACAGTAAAAAAAGGTAAGAAAAAGGTTTTTTAAGAGTTTTTTAGCAACTTCTCCAATTCATTTAAAGATGCCAACATACCTTGTCTTATGGCATCTGCAAAATCAGGGGGGTCAATTTCAGTTGTCCAGGAAAAGATTGTATTCTGCTGATTAGAAGTTAGCTTAATTTTAGCTAAATGATGTTGTATTGGTGCCATTGTCTCAATAGCTGAATAAGACAATTCCATCTCCTCATGATTGCATTCGATGATCTCTTCTACAAGCCGTCCCATACCGGCCATTTTAAAGATTCTTTTATTGCCATCAATTTCTATGCTTTCAACACCTGGTACCCAATCACTACGTCCAATATCACTTATGATATTCCACAATACATCTGAGGTGGCTTTAAATTCTTTTATCTCTTCAATTTTAGTAATCATTTTCTAACTTTTTTAATTCTAATTTTTGTTTTTGTTCCTTTGATTTTTAAAAACATAGATCCAAAAATTCCAGGTTCTAGTTCAACCTTATCGCCAGGTGTTGGGATATCCTTTTTTCTGACATTTTCTATAGTCCTCCAAATTGACTTATCATTTAATTCGAAGATAAAGTCTGTTCCAGCAAGTTTAATACCATTTAAGATAAGGTTTTCTTTAATTACGGATGATGGAGCTTTTACTATGAGTTTTTCTCTGCCCTTTTTTTCATCATCAATTTTCTCTTCGAAGATTTCGATATCTTCTTGATTTACTAAAATTTGCTTTTTATCAGTTAAAAAGAAACTGTCAAAGCATGATAAACGATCATTGTTATCGAGAATCTTCGTGCAATCCTCAATCTTCTTTTCTTCTGCTACCAAAGATGATGCAAAGACTAAGACAGAAGAGTACAAAAATACTAATTTCATTAGCTATTCTTTGCTGCTTCAGGAGGTTCTATATCATCAGGAACAAAGAAATCTGGAGCCAATTCTGAAAAAGGCACTTCAGCATATTTAGAAAAGTCTGTAGTTCCATTTTCTGCAAGAAGATTGTCATCAATGCAGAAATTACCTGTAAATTCTCTAGAATTTTTGGTCAGTATCACATAAGCAGCATCGGCCATTATTTCAGGAGATCTTGAAATATTCATTACACTGTCTCCTCCCAAAGCATTTTTAATTGCAGCTGTAGCTACAGCTGTTCTCGGCCATAGAGCATTTACAGCTACGCCTTCTTCTTTAAATTCTTCAGCCATGCCTAAAACACAGAGGCTCATACCAAATTTTGCCATGGTGTAAGCAACATGCGGACCAAACCACTTTGGATCCATATCTAACGGTGGAGAAAGATTTAAAATATGTGGATTATCGGAATTGAGTAGATGAGGAAGACAAACCTTACTCACAAGAAAAGTTCCCCTTGCATTTATCTGATTCATGAGATCATATCTTTTCATATCTGTATGTAACGTTCCCGTAAGCTGAATTGCAGAAGCATTATTGACACAAATATCAATCCCACCAAATTTTTCAAGGCCTTCATTAACTGCTTTTCTTACATTTTCTTCATCTCGAATGTCACAAATGACTGGTAATGCTTGACCTCCCGCTTCTTCTATCTCCTCTGCAGCAGTATAGATTGTTCCCGGTAACTTGGGATGAGGCTCAGCAGTTTTAGCTGCTAAAATTATATTCGCTCCATCTTGAGCAGCTCGTTTGGCAATAGCAAGTCCTATTCCTCTACTTGCGCCTGAAACAAATAAAGTTTTATTTTTTAAATTATTCATATTTACTCTCCTTTAATTTGGCAAAATTCCCAATTTCTTTTCACAAAAAGAAATAATTTGACCAGCAATATCCATTTCTAATGTCCTTTCTATTCCTTGTATTCCGGGTGAACTATTAACTTCAAGAACTAGCGGACCTCTGTTACTTCTTAGTATATCAACACCAGCAACAGACAATCCAATAGCTTTAGCTGCTCTAATGGCTATGCCTCTTTCTTTGGCTGTAATAGAAGTACTTTGTGCTACTCCGCCTTGATGAAGATTTGATCTAAAATCATTCTCTTTATTTGAACGTAAAATAGATCCAACAACTTTTCCGTCGATTACTAAACATCTGAGATCCTCGCCTTTTGACTCTTCTATGTACTCTTGTACTAAAAAATTCGCTTGCAGTCCCCTAAATGCATTAATTACAGTTTCAGCTGCTTTTTTTGTCTCCGCTAGAATCACACCTTTTCCTTGAGAAGATTCCAGCAACTTAATAACTAGCGGCATTGTTCCTACTGTATTAATTACGCCTGTTGTATCCTTTGGGGAGGATGCAAAACCGGTGACAGGCATATTTATATTTGCAGAGGCAAGTAGTTGATGTGCTAATAATTTATCTCTTGAATTTGCTATTGCCTGAGGATTGTTAAGAGGCAATGCTCCTGTTAATTCGAACTGACGAGTAACTGCTAAACCATATGATGTTATAGAAGCTCCAATTCTAGGAATGACTACATCGTATTTGGGCAATGGGCTTGAGTCATAATAGATTTCTGGATTACCTGTATCAACATCCAAATAACATCTAGTAGAGTTTATTGGCTCTACTTGATGACCTCTTTGTTGTCCGGCAATTACGATTCTTTTAGATGTGTAATTATTTGGCTCTCTAGTGAGAAGTGCAATTCTTAGGGCTCTTCGAGATTTTAATGTTCTCTTTTTTCTAGTTGAATATGGATTTTTTGCTTGTGGCTGTCCATTCAAAAAACTCTCATTAGGATAAACGGTCATTTCAGGACCAATAGAACTTCTGCCTAGAAGCATTCTATATTGCATCGTATGCCTATCAGTTAGAGAAATTTCAATGGGCCAGGTATTTCCTGATATCTCTATATCTGTCTTTATAAAGTATCTTTTTTCAGATTCTCCATTTGAACTAGTAACCTTTCTTCTACCAGTTAAAGGTGCGGAACAAGATATAGTAAAATTCGGTTTTTCAGGTAAGGGAGATATTTCAAATCTTACAAACTTTTTATTTTTGACTTTAAATACTTCTATATGCTTAGCATGAAGAACAGAAGTTTGAGCGCCTGTATCTACCTTGGCTTTTATATAAGGAAGGTTGATAGCAGGAAGATTTACCCACTCTTCCCATCCTAAATCTATATTCGCATTCATTTTTTTTAACTGGCGGAGAGAGAGGGATTCGAACCCTCGAAGGCTTTGACACCTTACACGCTTTCCAAGCGTGCGCATTCGACCACTCTGCCATCTCTCCTAATTTTAGAGACGGCATTATAGTATTTTTTTTGTTTATCTATTAAATAAAGTAGTCTCAGTATTAATAGTGAGGTGGCTTTTCGTCTTTATTATCATGAAAATCATTTTTTTGATTTTCTTTCAAAAACTTTAATTCCTCTTTTAAGAGTAATATTTCTTGTTGTTGTTTTCTGACCTCACCACTTAATCGCTCTATAGAATCCTCTTGAAATGAATATTTTGCTTCTAGTTCATTTAACCTTTTATCACTCTTTTCGCTCATATCATTGCTATTGCCTTACTTCTCTAAATAGGTCTGTACTGTAATCAGGGGTAGTTCTAATCGGATTTATTTCTATCCCCCCTCTTCTTAGGAAATTTGCTTTAACGGACAGTTTTTCTAGCCTACATCTTTTCAAGATGTCGACAAAAATTCTCTCTACACACTCTTCGTGAAAACCTTGATGATTTCTATAAGAAAGAAGATATCTAAGTAACCCCGAATGATTGATAGCATTACCACTGTAAGAGATATATATTGTTGCCCAGTCAGGTTGTGCCGTTACAGGGCATAAACTTCTAAAGAGACTGCATGATAAATTTTCTGAAATATTCTTTTCTTCACCAGGTTCTATAATTAGAGAATTTGGATGATGATCAATCTTTTCAATAGACACTGAATCTATAGATACAGAGTTATCAAAAATCTCTCGAGGAATGTCATTTAACTCCACCTCTACATCTGTCTTTAAAGCAAAGTCTAAATCTTTTTTAATTAAAGCGTGAACAGATTCAATAGAATCAAATTCTTTATTATTCAAAGAATATAAATATAGTTTTAAAGATTTAGATTCTACGAAGAATTTAGAATTGCAGTCGTAAGAAATATTGAGAATCTTATTTTGAGGAATGCCTTTTTCATTTAACCAAGAGTTTTCGTAAGATGTCCAATAATCCCGACCATAATAAGAATCAGAAAACTCTTCTAAACCTGATTTTAATCTAGATTCCAGTCTACTCAGAGGACTAAGTATTGAAGGGTCATATGCTTTGGGTATGTTTATATCCTTTCCAAGGTAATTATTATTCATTTCTTAAGATCTGATACCGCGTCCCTTCTGTAAAAACCACAAACACGTTGTTGATAATAGAATTATGAATCCTATTATCATAAATATTGCGGAATTTATGGAGAATCCTAATGCCTCTAAGTCAGAAGAACCTAATATGGAGTATCTAAAAGCATTAATCATATAAAGTATAGGGTTAGCTAAAGATACTGTCTGCCAGAAAGAAGGGAGTAACTGTATTGAATAGAAAACACCACCAAGGTAGATTAAGGGCTGCATGATAAAAGTAGGAACTATTGATATATCGTCAAATGATTCGGCAAAGAGTGCATTTAGAAATCCACCTAAAGAGAATAAAATCGAAGTTGAAATAACTACAAATATACTTAATGTCCAGTTATCTACTGATAAATCATAAAACCACAGCGAAACGAATGTGACTATTGCTCCAACCAAAAGACCTCTTGCGACTCCTCCAAGAACCCAACCTAATAGAATTAAATAATGAGGTAATGGTGTTATTAAAAGTTCTTCGATACTTCTAGCAAACTTCTGTCCAAAGAATGATGAAACAACATTTGAATAGGAGTTACTGATTACAGACATCATTATTAAACCAGGAATCATAAACTGCATATAATCAAAACCACCCATTTGACCTATTCTCTTGCCAATAAGTGTTCCAAAAATAACGAAATAGAGCATGATCATGATGGCTGGAGGAATTAGGGTTTGAGTCCAAATTCTCATAAATCTATGTATCTCTTTATAGAGAATAGTCAGCAAAGCTCTATATTGTTCTAGAGGAGTCATTCTTGTTCGTTAGTAAGTGTGGAGTCTACAAGACCTAGGAACAACTCTTCTAAACGTCCAGTTTCATTTCTCATGCTAGATATTTGTATTCCAGAATTAGATAAAATTTCAAATACTGAATTTAAACCTTGTCCCTTTCCAACAGTGACCTTTAATTTCTGAGGATTTTCCAATAACATCTCGAAATCAAGAGATTTTGGCAAATCAGTTATAGGGGTACTTAAATCAAAAACGAATGTCTCTACTTCTAGCCGAGTAAGGAGTTCTTGCATACTTGTGTTTTCAACTATCTCTCCTGAATCAATAATGGCTATATTTCTGCACAATCTTTCAGCCTCCTCAAGATAATGAGTTGTCAGAATAATTGTTGTACCTTGATCGTTAATTTCTGTTAAGAAGTCCCATAAAGATCTTCTTAATTCAATATCCACTCCGGCAGTAGGTTCATCTAAAATCAACAAATCAGGATTATTAACTAAAGCTTTAGCTACCATAACTCTTCTTTTCATCCCACCAGATAATTTTCTGGCTTGTTCATTTCTTTTATCCCAAATATCAAGTTTACGCATGTAATACTTTGCGTTTTCTCTAGCTTGTTTGAAGCTTAAGCCATAGTACCCTGCTTGATTTCTTATTATGTCGCCAACTTTTTCGAACTGATTGAAATTAACCTCTTGACCAACTACGCCAAGTTTCTTTTTTGCAAGAGAATGATTTTCGTCAATATCTATATCTAGAATCTTAACTTCGCCAGAAGTTTTTGTTACTAGGGAGCTGATGATTCCAATAGTAGTTGATTTACCTGCTCCATTAGGTCCAAGTAATGCAAAAAAGTCGCCCTTTTCTACATTTAAATCAATACCCTTTAGTGCCTGCAGGCCTCCTGTATATTCTTTTTTTAGATTAGTAATTGAAAGAGCTTTCATAAGCTACTTACTTAGGTAAGCCATGCTCTCCTCTAAACCTCTTATGGTTAAAGGAAACATATTATCTTCTACGAGACTCCTAGTAAGTTCTACTGAGGCACTGTATTCCCAATGCTCTTCAGGGACTGGATTTAGCCAGACAAGTTTGTCATAAATTCCAACCATTCTTTTCATCCATAGCGCACCAGCTTCTTCATTCCAATGTTCAATTGAGCCGCCAGGATTAGTAATCTCATAGGGAGCCATTGTCGCGTCTCCTACGAAGATAATCTTATAATCTGCAGAATATTTATGGATGATATCTTCTGTATAAACTCTTTCATTCTGTCTTCTTCTATTATCTTTCCACACAGTTTCATAGATGAAATTATGAAAATAAAAGTACTCCAGATTTTTAAATTCGGTTTTTGCAGCTGAGAAAAGCTCTTCACAGACTTTAATGTGCGGATCCATAGATCCTCCGACATCAAATAACACTAGAACTTTAACCGCGTTTCTCTTTTCAGGTCTAAATTTTACATCCAGAAGTCCTGCTTTCTTTGCTGTGGAGCTAATTGTATTGTCTAAATCAAATTCTTCATTTGCGCTGTCTCGTATGAGCTTTCTAAGTCTCCTCAAGGCAACTTTCATGTTTCTAGTTCCCAGTTCTACGTCATCATCAAGATTCTTAAAATCTCTGGCTTCCCATACTTTTGCTGCTTTACCTTTTCCTCCTTCACCGCCAACCCTTATTCCTTCTGGATTTTCACCTGAATTACCAAATGGAGATGTTCCGCCGGTTCCTATCTGTTTGCTCCCGCCTTCATGTCTCTCTTCTTGCTCTTCAAGTTTCTTCTTAAATGCTTCAAGAAGCTTTTCAAGTCCGCCTAGAGTTTTGATTTCTTTCAGCTCTTCCTCTGTGAGATGTTTTTCAAACTCAGCCTTTAACCATTCATCTGGAATTAACATTTCTAAAATGTCATCCAAACTTTCTATTCCCTTGAAGTAAATATCAAAAGCTCTATCGAATTTATCGTAGTGTTTTTCATCTTTAACAAGAATGGCTCTGCTCAAGAAATAGAACTGCTCCATGTCAGAAAAAGCTAATCGTTTGTCTACAGCTGCAATAAGGTCGAGTAATTCTCGTAATGAGCAAGGCACTCCTGTTGCTCTAAGGGTGTTAAAAAGAGATATGAACATTGATTAATTTGCGTTGCCTTCTCTCCTAGCCATAAAAGCTAGTCTTTCTAATAACTGAACATCCTGTTCATTTTTAACTAAAGCACCATAAAGAGGTGGAATGGCCTTTGATGGATCTCTATTTTTAAATATCTCATCAGGGATATCATCAGCCATAAGGAGTTTTAACCAGTCTATTAGTTCTGAAGTGGAAGGTTTCTTTTTCATTCCGGGAACTTTTCTTATATCGAAGAATATTTCAAGGGCTTCTTTTACTAATTTCTTCTTGACCTTAGGATGATGAACTTTAACTATTTGTTCCATTGTCTCTCTATCAGGGAAATTTATATAGTGAAAAAAGCACCTTCTTAGGAAGGCATCAGGAAGTTCTTTCTCATTATTACTTGTAATGATAACCAAAGGCCTTTGAACAGCTTTAATAGTTTCTTTTGTTTCATATACGTAAAATTCCATACGATCAATTTCTTGTAAAAGATCATTTGGAAACTCGATATCAGCCTTATCTATTTCATCAACAAGTAAAACTGCTCGTTCTTCTGAAGTGAAAGCCTCCCACATTTTTCCTTTTTGAATATAGTTTGAAATATCTTTTACTCTCTCATCACCCAATTGTGAATCTCTAAGTCTAGTGACAGCATCATACTCATAGAGTCCTTGTCTTGCTTTTGTTGTAGACTTAATGTGCCATTCAATTAAAGGCATATTTAAAGATTCAGCAACCTGCTCAGCTAACATGGTTTTTCCTGTACCCGGCTCTCCTTTAATCAAGAGCGGTTTTTCTAGTTCAATAGCAGCATTTACCGCCATGCTTAAGTCTTCAGTTGAGATATAAGAATCAGTCCCTTTAAATTTCATAATATTTCCTTTTTAAATGTAGCGTGACTTTATCATACACGCTAAAAAAATCACTATAGATACTATTTAGGCATCCTAAGTTTTGCCATTTGTCTAGATTCAGCAACTAAATTTCCTTCAGAATCCCAGATTTCATCATCTTCACCCAAAAATCCATCAATAACAAAATCAGTTTTTCCTCTCATTAAAACGGGTCCAGGTACTGGAATTCCTCTTAAATGAACTGTTAGCTCTATTGAAGGTACCCACCCTCTTGGGCCTATTCTGTTAAAGACAGGTGGTGTCATGCTATCAGAGAAAAAAATTAAACTAAAAAGATCTACTGGGTCACCTTGTGGCCAAGAGTAATATGCATCGAGTTGGGCTTTTTCTCTTGGTCTTTGTTCATCCCACCACTTGCTATCTGGAGTAAATAACCTGTCTATTTGTTCCTCAAAAGTAGGTACTAATGATGTTGAAGAAGGCAACTTAATACAATCTTCGATTGATGGGAATTTTAAAGGTTCCCTCTCATAAAGGGTATCGCCTTTTGATTTATCAAAATCTGTAAAACTTGCAGTGAATCTAATTCTTTCTTCACCGGACTGAATAAATTTTACCGTTGCATTAGATATACTCCTTGCTTCGCTAAGTTTTTCTATATGTAATTCTACCGGGCCCGGTTCTGCAACGGATAAATAATGACCTGTAATTGAAAGAGGATCTTTATGAGATAAATAATCAGATAAAGCTCTTGCAGCAATAGACATTGAATAACCTCCATTTACTGCTCCTTCAATACTCCAAGAGTCAGATAAATGTCCAGAATAAATATTATCTTTTAATTGATTTACAGCAGTATCTTTCAGAAATTTTGCATAACCAATTTCTTCAGTCATAAAAAAATTTAAGCTTCAGATTTTAATTTATTTGCACTAATTAATAGAAGAATTGAAGCTACGATCTCAAATGCTATAGCCGAGGTTAAAAAATCTGTGCCATGAAATAATCCAGCAGAAATTCTAAATACAGCCGCAGAACCCAGTAAAGATATTGTTGTATATAGCCAAACGTGTTCGCTCCTATAAGCTCCGATGATTGACATTAAGCCTGCTGTAAAGAAGAATGAAGTAAAATCTCCTATCTGCGTATTTCCACCTTCACCTTCTAACAATGACATAGACAAACCGGCTGCAGCAGAAGATGGATCTATTAACCAGGTAAAGGCCTGTAAAAGCATAAATGCCCCAATGATTCCAGATAAAACTCTTGCCCACATAATTTTCTCCTTATTTAGTTACTACTCTAATTAATTTTCCATTTGGCCCATCTGTTGCCAAGATAATAGTTCCATCGGGTGTAGTTGCTACATCCCTTATTCTGCCCAAATCTGAAAATAAAATTTCCTCTTCGATCACTTTAGATCCATTTAATGTTAGACGTCTTACATCTCCCGGTACAAGTGCTGAAACCAAAAGGCTTCCTTTCCATTCTGGAAATAAATTACCATCATAGAAAGCCATTCCAGATGGGGCAATTGAGGGGACCCAGTACTTTATAGGTTGCTCCATTCCTTCTTTTTCGGTGAAAGGTGAAATAGTTGCTCCACTATAATCTTTCCCATATGTTATTGCAGGCCATCCATAGTTCTTTGATGGCTCAGCAATATTCAATTCGTCTCCCCCCATAGGTCCATGTTCATTTTCGTAAACAATGCCATTAATGACAGTTATGCCTTGAAGATTTCTATGTCCGTATGACCAAATTTCTGGTTTAGCATTTTCTTTATTTAAAAAGGGGTTGTCGTCAGGAATACTGCCATCTGTATTAATCCTGATAATTTTTCCATAATGATTATCAAGATATTGAGCCCTTTCCCTATAATTGAATCCATCACCTGAAGTTACGAGTAGAGTTCCATCATCTAAAAAAGCCATTCTGGCTCCATAATGAGCAGCCGTTCTTCTAGAAGGAGAAGCTTTAAAGATAGTTTTAACTTCTTCTAAAGAATCGGCAGATAATTTTGCACTAATAACCTCAAGTGTATTTGTACTCTTGCCTTTGTCAGGCGAAGAAAAAGCTATATATATTTTTTTATTTAAATTGAAGTTAGGATCTAAGATTATCCCTGAGAGACCACCTTGACCTGCAAAAAGCACTTCAGGTACACCTTTAATTGGTTCTGGTTTTAATAAGCCGTCTTCTACTAGTCTCAGTTGACCTGAGAGTTCTGTAAATAAAAGATCATTTTCATCTATTACAGCTATACCCCAGGGGTGGCTTAGGTTTTCGGCTATTGTTTCATAGCTATAATTCTGTTCTTTTGAATGTATAAATAAAGAAATAAATGCTAGCAAAAATATATAGATTTTCCTGATCATGCTATCTCCTGTTTTTCAAGTTTTTTTCCAAAATAATAACCGCTAAGAAGACCAAAGAAGGTCAAAATAGTCTTACCCAAAACACTCCTACCGCCTGCTAAAATATCAAGATTGTAAAATGCAAACGGCATCAGAAGCACAATGGCTAATATAGCAGCAGCGCCTGCAAATGCATAAGCGTAAGATTTTGAAACTTTGACCCAAATTAAAATTATTTTGGTAACAAAATAGGCAATTAAAAAACCTATAGCTATTAAGGCTATTAAAGGTATAGCTCCAGATAAGTTCATTGCATATAAGTTATTGAAATAAGTACTTAGAAAGATGCCAAAAGAAACTGGCATATCCACTGAAATGAGCCAAAATATATTACTCATGGTCTCTTGTAATATGACTAGGCAAGTAGCTAAGACAATACTTAAAAATAAATTAAAAGAATTTATTAACATTTTCTATTCCTCCGCAGCTTGCATTAAGCTAGCTAACATCTCTCGATTTTGTTTCTCTCTCGCTTCCATTCTATCAATTGTATCATTATCAATTTCAATGGCACTGAGGACCTCCCTATTATCAAATCCGAGAATAGGAGCTAGAGATCTTGGAAAATTTTCCTGACCTTTTAAGTTTGCAGGCGGCTTAGACATTCTCATGATACCTAAATCGGGGTGCTCTATTTCCACTATAGAATTCTGGTCAATTACTTGTGGATCTAGATGAACTTCATTCAGCTCATTACAAATTGAAGCTGAAATTCCCTCGTTGTCCATCATTTGTTCTAATTCCTTACTAGATATTTTACTTGTTACTTTATTAATTTCTTTAGTGAGCTCTTCCTTATTAATAATTCTGGAAACAAGATTATTGTATTTCTCGTCTTGATATAGGTTTAGATCAAAAACACTACAAAATTTTGTAAACACTTCATCATTTGCAATAATTATCAAAACAACTCCACCATCTTTTGTCTTGTATACTTCAAATAAGTCTGCAAGTTCTCCTAAATTAACTCCCCCTTCTTCAAATGTGTGATTCATCATTATGTCTGGCCAATTATAATAAAGAGCTGATTCGAGCATAGAAATTGGAAGGTATTGGCCGCCTTCACCGTTGGCTTTCTGATAAAGAGCGGCTGATATAGCTTGAGCGCTGGTTAAGCCAGTTACTTTATCGTAAATAATTGTTCGAATAAGTTCAGGAAATTTTTCGCTCTGTGCATGCGGTATTCCTACAGTACCTTGAATTAAAGGATCATATACTTTTTTTTCTTTGTATGGTCCTGACTGACCATAGCCTGATATAGAGCAATATATGAGATCAGGTTTTATTTTTGAGAGTGTTTCATAATCTATTCCTAGTTTGTTTACTATGCCAGGTCTATAGTTTTCAATAAGAACATCTGATGTTTTAACAAGCTCTTTAAGAACTGATAGATCTTCTTCGTTTTTAAAATCAAGGCAGATACATTTTTTATTTCTATTGAGAGTAGAGAACATGGCTCCCATACCATCTTTTGTAGTACCCATAAATCTTGCAAGATCACCGATACCTGGTGGCTCTACTTTAATCACTTCAGCACCTTGATCTGCAAGCATCATTCCAGCAAATGGCCCTGACACTGTTGAAGTAAGCTCTAAAACTCTTACTCCCTTAAATGGTCCGCTCATAACTCCCCCCTAAGAAAATTAGTGTTTTATAATAGACATCATCATGCCACTTATTCAAGAACAATTTTTTGATATTGGAGCGAACCTTACTCATAAATCATTTGATCAAGATTTAGAAGAAGTTCTACGAGCTGCTTCTGAATCTGGAGTTAAACGAATGTCAGTAACCGGAAGTTGCTTGGAAGATAGCATTTCTGCTTATGAGATTGCTCTAAATAATCCAGGTATGTGTATTTCTAGCGCTGGAGTTCATCCTCATAATGCTAAAGAATATTCACCAAGTCTTTTTTCTGAAATTAAATCTCTCCTTGAAAATGAAGAAGTAAAATCTATTGGTGAAACAGGCTTGGACTTTTACAGAAACTTTTCTTCACCGGAAGAACAGCAATTAAGCTTTGAAGCACATTTAGAACTTTCAATAGAAACTAAAATTCCATTATTCCTTCATGAAAGAGATGCTCATGAAAAATTTGTAGAAATCACTTCTTTGTATATTGATGAAATGCCAAAGAGTGTTGTGCATTGTTTTACAGGCAATAAAGAATCCTTAATTAAGTACATAGATATGGGTTTTTATATTGGAATTACAGGATGGATATGTGATGAAAGGAGAGGTAAACACTTAGAAGAGCTGATTCCTTTGATTCCGTTGGAAAAGTTGATGATAGAAACTGATGCTCCTTACTTGCTTCCTCGCGATATGGGCGTTGATAACTCGACTAGAAATGAACCAAAGTTCCTTGGACATATTGCAAGGAAAATTGCAGGATTAAGAAAAGAAAGTGAAGAGTTAGTTTTTTCTGCTATCTATATGAATTCACTTGATTTTTTTAATTTATAAATCTAGAAATTCTTGAATCTTTTCAGAATCAAAAGGCCAAAGTAATTCTTGATTGTTATAAATCAAGACTGGAATTTTATCCCAATATTTATCGTGATAAGTTCTTTTGGAGTAGATATCCAACTCTTCTAAAATAAAATCTTTAGTTTCAATTTCAGAAAGAAGAGTTCGAGCTTGTTCACATAGATGACAATCCTTTCCGGTGAGAAGAATTAGTTCTTTCAAACCACTGAACCAGAAGCTAAAAGATCATCAACTTCATCTTCATTCATACCAAGTGTTTCCAATATCTCCTTAGAGTGTTCACCTGCAATGGCTGGGGGTAATTGAATTTCATTCTCAGTTCTATCGAATCTCGGAGCAGGTGCTGGTTGAGTTACACCTTCGAGTTCAATAAACGTCTGTCTTGCTACATTATGTGGATGGTTAGGTGCTTCGCTCATATCTAAAACTGGTGCGAAACAAACATCTGTTCCCTCCATCAAAGAACACCAGTCATCTCTTGTTTTTGTAAGAAATACATCTCGTATAAGCTTTTTCTTATCTGCCCATGTGTCTCTTTTCATTTGATCTCCAAAATCTTCTTCAGATAATTCCGCTATTTCACATAACAATGAATAAAATTGAGGTTCTATAGAACCTATAGAAATATACTTACCGTCAATGCATTCATATGTATCATAAAAGTGGGCGGCGCCATCCAAAAGATTGGTCTGACGTTCTAAATTCCAAAATCCTGATTGATGCATGGAATACATCATCGTCATGAGTAATGACGATCCATCTGTCATTGCAGCATCTATAACCTGTCCTTTTCCTGAATTCTTTGTCTCTAAGAGAGCAGAAACAATACCTAATGCAAGAAGCATTCCCCCTCCTCCAAAATCTCCAATTAAATTAAGAGGAGGAACGGGAGGAGAGTCATTTCTGCCTATCGCTGCTAGAGCTCCTGATAAAGAGATATAGTTAATGTCGTGACCAGCTGCATTAGCTAGAGGTCCAGTTTGACCCCAACCAGTCATTCTTCCGTAAACAATCCTTTCATTTCTGTCCTGACAGATTTCTGGTCCTAATCCAAGTCTTTCCATAACACCAGGTCTAAAGCCCTCAAAAATAGCATCAGAACTCTCAACTAATTTCAAAACAACCTCAACACCCTGAGGAGATTTGAGATCCACTGCAATGGATTTCTTACCTCTATTAGCTGGCTCTTCACGTGAACCAGTGCCCGCAGCAGATGCTCTATCAACTCTTATAACTTCAGCACCTAGATCAGCTAAAATCATTCCACAAAATGGACCTGGACCTATTCCAGCCATTTCAACAACTTTTAATCCTTTTAGAGGTCCCATATTAATCTCCTGTAATTTTTTCTTTCCCCAACGGCTTAAAATAAAGAATCAGTTGGGGTAATAGTGTTAGTGCACCTAATAATGCCATAACCATAGCGAGTGATACAAAAAATCCAAAATAAACGCTAGGATTGAAATTAGACGTAGCAAACACTAAGAAACCTAGAATAATTGTTAATGAAGTATAGAACATAGCTCTACCTATTGTTCTATGACTGTTATGCATTGAATTCTTATAATTTCCTGAATTAGCAAATTCTTTCTTAAATCTATGAATATAGTGAATGGTATTATCAACAGCCATACCTACACTTATTGCGGCTACCGTGATGGTCATAATATCAAGCGGGATGCCGAATAAGCCCATTGTCCCCAGAACAACACTCGCAGCTAATAGGTTTGGAATAATACCAATAATGGACAGATAAAAAGATCTGAAGAGTATTAGGAACATTAAGAAAATAATTGTGAAAACAATGACTATGGTTCCAATCTGGGAATCAAATAAACTTTGGAGCATGTTGTTGTATAAAACTGCTAAACCAGTAAGCCTAAACTGATCTTTAGTTAGACCATATTCATTTTCAAGATTAGTTGAAATTTCTTCCAAGAGTTCATTGCGGTTTAACCCTTCAGCAGATTCTATGACTCTAGCAGATATTCTCACTTGATTTTCATCTTGGCTGATATAAGAACTAAGTAAATTTTCTTTTATATCTTCAGGTAACATATTTTTGACTAAAGCCAAATCAAGTTCAGATAATGGCTCACCGTCCTTTAATTCTCTAGCTACCTTAATTCCACTAGCTACAGATAAGACCTTTCCTATCTCAGGTAAAGAATCAATATAATCATGAATTGCTTCTAATCTATCTAATGAAATGGTATTCCACCAATATCCATTTTGGAATTCATCATCCTCGAAACCAAAATCATCATCAAAATTATCTTCTTCCTGAATATTCCAATCACTTGGAGCATTAATTACTATATCTAGAGGAGCTGTCCCTCCTAGCCTTGTATCTAGCAAATCCATACCTTTATAAATTTCTGTCGATGGCTTGAAATAGTCAATAAATCTATTTTCAACAGTCAATTGATTGATTCCGTATAAAGAGATGGAAAAAAGCACAATTGCTATTAAAGTGATGTAATTGCCTAACTTTTCTGTAAGGGATGAAAAAATAACAGTTACTCCTCTACTAAAATCTCTTGATTCTTTGCCTTTCTCGGAAGTGAATAAGAGCATGAAAATAGGAAAAAGAATGAACGAAAATAAAAAAGCAAAAAATATTCCAGCAACCATCATTTTGCCAAAATCCATCACTGGCTTAATTTCACTCACCCCTAAAGAGGCAAAGGCAATAATAGTGGTTAAGGCGGTATAGAAACAAGGCTTAAGCATCTGTGTTATTGTCATTGCGACTAATTCTTGTCTTGTTGCAGAGGCATTGATTTCATACAACTCCTGATATCTAACAATTAAATGGATAGTCAAGGAAATAGAAATTATCAAAAGCAAAGATATAAAATTTGACGAAACAACTGTTACCCTCCAGTCCATCCAACCTAAGAAGCCTATAACAAAAAGGGCTATCAGGGCGCTTGATACTAAAGGCATTGTTACCCAACGTAACTTCTTGAATATAATGCTTAAGGTCACTACAAACATAACCAAAACACCTAATGCGAAATACTGTAAATCACTTTTGATGAAGCTGATCATATCTGAAGCTATCATTGCTGTGCCTCCAAGATAAATATCTCCACTATTTCTAAACTCATTCATGGCTTGTCTAGTGTCTTCGATTAAGGTGTCTCTCTCAATCGAAGCTTGAGCATTCAATAACTTAATATCCTCATTTACAGCTTCTAAAGCTAAGTCATGCACATCAGGAGAGTATTGATCAGAATTGATTAAATCTAGAATCTCATAGCGTTTATTGATGGCTGCATCGTATTCAGGATTATTGGCAAGTATTAATTGCATCGCCGTGTAATTTGTCTCTTTATCAGTAAGTAGTTCAGTATAGAGAGGGCTATTTTTAAATTCCATTCGGGCAAGATCTTTATCTGCTCCTTCGTCCTCTATAGTTCGCAAATTATCTACTAATTCGCTCATGCTCATTTTGGGACTAAAAAGTAAAGGAGCATCTAGATAACTTAATACTGATTGAACTCCATCAATATTTTCGAACACAGTAACCATTTCACGGACCTGAACTACAGTTTTTTTAGAGAATAAGTCTTCTTGGGGATCAAAAATAACTATCAAGAAATCTGAAGAGGAGTAATCAGAGTTTACTTCTCTGTAATATTTTAAGTCGTCATCACTTTCCAAAACTAAAGAATCTGAGGAAGCATCAAGCTTGAAATTATCCAAGTTGAATAATGAGAAAATTAAAGCAACAACAAAAATAAATAAAAAAGATTTTGGGTTTGTTGTAATGAATTTAGATAAAGATTTAGACATTGTTATGACTTTATTTTTGCTTTGCATTAGCACCCATATGCACATGACCTCTTTTTTCTGCAAGCTCAATTTGCAACTGTCTTTGTGCATATCTCTCTTTATCTTTTGCTGAAGAAGATTCGTAACAATGATGGCATGATACTCCCTTTTCATAATATTCGGATTTAAGGTCCACTTCCGAAAGAGGTCTTCTACAACCGAAACATTGATAATATTCACCAGGCTCTAGATTGCTATTTACTGTTACTCGTTCATCAAATACAAAGCATTCTCCTTGCCAAAGATTCTCATTTTTTGAATCTTTTAGATATCTTAATATTCCCCCTTCGAGTTGATTAACATCTTTAAATCCCTTTTCAATCATAAAAGAAGAGGCTATTTCACATCTAATGCCACCTGTGCAGAACATAGCTATTTTCTTTTCTTTATCGTCAGATAGTTGACTTTCTACAAAATCAGGAAATTCGGTTAGGTTCTTCATGTTTGGAATTAAGGAATTTTTAAATGTTCCAATCTCAGTCTCATAATCATTCCTTACATCAATAACGATGGTATCAGGATCTGAGATTATTGAATTCCATTCAGAATAATTTAAATGCTTGCCACTTTTTTCTGTCGGATCAAAATTCCCATCTAATGGTAATAGCTTTTCTCTACATTTTATTTTTAATCTCTTAAAAGGCTCTGCCTTAGTTATAGACCATGTCAAATCCTGAAGTTTAAAATAAAATTTAGTATCAAGCATACTTATCAACTCTTCTAAATCGATTTTACGACCTGACAAGGTAGTATTGATGCCTTGTGAAGTAGAAAAAAATGTGCCAACAATGTTCCTTTTCGTGCAAAACCTTTCTACAGACCTCCCTACTTTTAAGTAATCCTCTATTTTTTCAATAGAGTAGAAGGTAACAACATGTTTAGCTGTCATTTTGAATGGCTAAGTATCGTTTTTACTTCCACCAAGACAATCTGGTGAAGGCTCAGCCTTTTTATTTTTCTCTAACCACTCATCATCAGTGAAGGTGTGCAGGGACAAGGCATGGATTGGACCAGCTATTTCATCTTGAATTTCTGCATAAATCAGTTGATGTCTTTTAACTAAATTGAGCCCTTCGAATAGATTAGAAATTGCGACTATCCTTACATGAGATTCTCTTCCTGGCTCTACATTATGAAGGTAGCTCTCATCAATGACTTCAAGATGACTTGGTTCCAAAGCTTTTTTTAATTTTGTTTCAATTGATGTAATTGCACTCATGTATGAATTTTAATTCCTTTCGAGCTTTAAGAGAAATCTTTTAATATCAAGGCCTCCAGTAAATCCGCCCAAACCTGATTGAGCCTTCACTCTATGACATGGAATTATTAGAGGGAGGGGATTTTTTCCGCATGCAGTTCCAACTGCTCTAAATGCTTTGGGACTGCCAACTTTACCGGCTAAGTCCGAATACGTAATACTTTTACCATATGGAATCTTTTGCATCTCTTGATAAACCTTTAATCTAAAATTAGTTGGTGAAATCTTAAAAGCAATATCAAATTTCTTCCTGCCTTCAAAGAAATACTCATCTAACTGAGCAATTATGTATTTGAAACTTTCAGGGTCCTTCTTGGCTTCTATCCCTTTAAGCACAGGGTTGGTTAGTGAAATCGAAATAAGGTTAAGATCTTCTATCAATAACCCTATGTTGCCTATAGGAGAACTATAAGTGTGCTTTAATTGCATTAATTGGCTTTCCAAACCTTTGTATCAGGATTGGCAGCATTTTCTTCATGTTCATCTCTGGTTAAGGTGTATCCAGCAACTAGAGAAAGTGCAGAACCAAAAGCAATAATACAGATTGGTATATACCATAAAGCTAGATTAGCTAAAACTTCACTTGGTACTTGGCCATTTAACTGCTCTCTTATAACGGAGCTTTCAGGAAAAGAAATAAGGGAAAGTATAATTCCTGCAAAAGTTAAACCAAATCCGCTAACTGCCTTATCGGCAAAACTCCTTGCTGAAAATAAGATTCCTTCTTCTCTTCTTCCGGTTTTTAACTGAATGTCCTCAACAAGATCCATTAACATTGATGCCAGTGTTGCAAAAACAATAATTGCAGCAGAAACATTGATGACAACATGAATACACAAGGTAGGTAGAAGATAAGGACTTCCGTTTTCGGGAAATAAAGAGGTTCCGTAGGTTAAATCAGAATACCTAAGTGCAAATGGAAGAGCTGCAAATATAATCTGAAAGGCCCATATCGACATTACAGTATTCTTTTTACCAAACCTGTCAGTAAAAAAAGGAGCTGCAAGAATTGCAATAATTGGAGCTAGATATAAGCATAATCCTCTGGTCAGCATTTCATCTAAACTTAGGCCCCAAAAATAACTGTCAAAGTAAACTGCAAATGCAGCCTCAATTCCACCAGCTAAAGCAGCAAGCAAGCCAGAGAAAAATAGAAACATATAGGAGCGGTTTGAAAGTAATGTCTCTTTCACCTCGGTAAGAACTTTAGTAAAAGATGTATTTTTTCTTTCTGGTGGTTCAATTAAATCTGGGATATGTTTATGGGTTCCTGCAGCAGTTACTATAATTCCAATAAATATAAGTATTGCGGCAACTAATCCGTATTCAGACCATGCCTCTGGATTATATCTACCATCAGAGAAAGTTTCTGTTACGTTAGAAGGACCAAACCAAAACCATACTAAATTATAAGTTGTTAAACCTCCAAACCAACCGAAGAAATATCTAAATGACATCAATGAAGTTCTTTCAACATAGCTATCTGTTAACTCAGGACCAAGAGAGATAGAAGGAACCTCATAAAATGTTATAAAAACTCTTATTACAATTGCACATACAAGAAGATAAGAAAATAATTGCCAGTCAGTGAGTGATTCTGGAGGAGTCCATAAAAAGTAGTATGTGATAGCTACCGGCAATGCAGCTGCGTACATGAAAGGATGTCTCCTGCCCCATCTAGATCTAGTCCTGTCTGAAAAATATCCTACTAAAGGATCTGTAATGGCATCAGCGATTAGAACTAGGTTTAAAGCCAAACCAGCCATCCATGCTGGTAATCCTAAAACAGAACTGTAAACAAAAAGAACAAAGTAACTAAATCCATTATTCTTAATTCCAAAAGAAATTGATCCAAATCCATAGAAAAATTTTGTTCTAAAATCAATTTTCTTATTGGGTGTATTTTCTTCCATGATCTTTAGCTTAGATTTGTTGGTAATTTATATATATTGGAGACGACCAAGCCCTTTCTTCTGAAAGCGTTAAACAGTCATCTTCTTTATCTGTTCTTGAATCACCATAACAGATATTCACTTTAATACACTCGCCTTTTTCATTATAGGTACAACGCAAGTTACCTCCGTTTACAACTGGTGAAGGTTCTTGGATGGCTCTAACGTAATAAATAGTATCTCTAGAATTTTCTGTAAATTCGTAATCTTCAAATTCTATCTCACAACCTTGCTGACTCGGTTTGCATTCAAATGTTTTCCAGGCGTCTCTAATCAGATTTTCAACACTCTCACTGTTAGAGATTTGAGGGGTTATTTTAACTACTTCTATTCTGGATATATTTTTTCTTACATCTGAAGGGTTGTAACACTCATTTTTACAAATTCTTTCAAGTTCTTCTTGCGAAATATTTGTTGATGAATAGTCTGGACAGCCATCTTTTTGTTCAAAAGCGCCTACAGCTTTGACTCTGAATCTAGGATTATCGGCAAGTGTTATGGTCGTTCCCATTGGTAAGATGGTTTCATCTGAAACAAGATCAAACCACAGAAGTATTCGGTCTCCACTGGTTCCATAAGTCTCCTTTCGAGTTAAACCAGCCCATATTGACTCCCTATCTCTTCCAGAAGAATGAACTGCGGCAAGTCCACCTGTGGTAAAAAAGGAGGCTTCCCTCTCTGCTTCAAAAGAACCAAAACCTGCCCTTAATCCCAAAAGAGGTTGATCTCTTAAATCAACCGACCTATCAGTGACAGCGTCAACTGGATAAAGAATATCAGCAATATATTCATGACTAGGTCCATTGGCTTCAGTAGTAACAAATCTATCTATTTCTTTATAACCAGTACCAGGTCTTGCTCTATGGTTATCACTTGATGCAATAAAACCAAAATTAAAACGTGAAATTTTATTTTGATCAAAATTTGAAATAGCTAATCCATATTGAGCTGAGCCTGCTGGCCTATAATTGAAAGAAGGCAAATAACAGTCTTTGCATTGACCAGAGTCAAGCCAATCCTCTATTTGGACACCTGGGACAGTTAAATGACCAGCAACTCCCATAACAGCATAATTGTCTCTTGCTTCTTCGGCCCTCAAGGCGCACTCTGCATTAGAGAAGCCATTATTCAAGCACCTCTCCTCTATTATCTCACCTGCACGCCAGCAGCTAGGCAAATAATCTTCTGTTGGTTTCGGACAGACAAGATTACCATTTACATCATTAGTTAGAGCTCGCCATGGTCTATACTCTTCTGAGTTACCGTGGCCTGACATTACTTCAAATAAGATCTGTAACTTATTGTCATTAAATTCAGAAGTTAATTGCTTATCAAGTGAGCTATTAGGAGGAGTATAAAAACCCCATGTATTACCATGCGGAATTACAATGGTTGGAATATTTAAATCTCTTAGCTTTGAAAAAAGCTCTTTAGGAGTATTGGCGAATTCATAACAATCATCACCCAATTGGCTTGAAGGAATGCCTTCCGGGCATAACTTTGAAGTGCCTAGTTCGTCAGCAAAAGCAATGAAATTGAAATATCTATGTCTATTTTCAAAATCTAACAATGCAACAGGTCTCATTTGCTTGGATTGTTCAGGTAAGGTATTTCTCATCCCATTAGTTGCAATTCCTCCCGCTCCAATAGCCCTAAGTGGAACCTTCCCTTCTTCTACATCACGGAAAATAACGTTCTTGTGGCCATAATGATTTTGAGCACTATCACCCACTTGAGTCCATTCATAACCTAAAAAAGTAACTAAATCTGGTTCTTCTGGATCCGTTGGATTATTACAATTTCTTACGGCCTCTTTGATTGACTTCCATTTTCTAGGAGTCAAAGCTTCTGCATGGTCTGTTGAAACCCAAAAATCTAGATTGGCACAAAATCTAGCAAAATCACAAGCATCAGAAATAGGATGAGGACCTTCACCATTCAAGATTGGTAAGCTCCATAAGAAAGCATCAGTTGAGTAAGTGGTGTGAACATGAGTATCACCGAATAATATCTGCTTTTCTTTACCGAATGGTTTTTGGGAAATAGATTTCTTTTCGACTAAGGATTTGGGAAGTTCGGAATTGACAGACGCTCCGGGGCTTTCTAATTCACCATATAGGTCTAAATAAATACCTGCGGTATAAATACCAAAAATAATAAATACTGTTCCAAAGAGAATGTATATATAGCGCATAAACTAATTTTTATCTTTTTTATTAGCTATGTCGATAAATTCTTGCATGAAGTCTCTCTCTTTTCCTTGACCAAACATTCCATTGATAGAAAATTTGCATGACTCAAATGATTGAGAGTTACCCTCCTGAAATAACTTAATTTGGGGGTATTTAAAAAAACTTATCAACAAACCTCCTGCAATAAAACCTCCAATGTGGGCAAAATAAGCTACTCCACCTTCTGATCCTATAGAAGCACTAAAAAATTGACTTACGATCCATACGCTCAAGACTATAAATGCGGGTACTTTGATTACGGTTATGAAGATAAAAAGCCAAAATAAAACATTTACATTAGCTTTAGGGTGCAGAACTAAATAAGCACCCAAAATTCCTGCTATTGCTCCACTTGCACCAATCATAGGTACAGGAGAGCTTGGATTGATTAATGCTTGTAATAATGCTGCCAACAGACCGCATATTAGATAAAAAAACAAGAATTTCTTGTGTCCCATACTGTCTTCGATGTTATCTCCGAAGATCCACAGAAAGACCATATTGCCTATCAAGTGCATCCATCCACCATGCATAAACATAGAAGTAAAAACAGTTAAAAAGGGGCTGATAAAACTTTGCTGATCTCCTAATAAGGCAGCCGGTATAACTCCAAAGTTATATATTGCATTACGATTAAGATCAGTAGGAAGAGTGCTCTGCCAAAGAAAAATAAAACAACAAATTGCAATGATTGAATAACAGACATAGGGCTTGGAATTGCTTTGATTATCGTCCGATATTGGAAAGAAGAACATTACTCCTTCTCGACGTAACCTAAATCATTAACATTTTCCAAATGTACTTTTCTATCGATATCAAACATTAGTACCAATAAAGTAGAGAATATGGGTAAACAAAATCCCAACACAACATGAACAAAAGCGAATCTGTTTATTATCTCGCCATTTAGCATTTCTTCAGTTGCATTTGGATCATCAAACCCTGCCCAAGATACTATTAGTCCAGCAATCAAAACCCCTCCAGCACCAACAAGTTTATGTATAAAGGCATTTACAGTTCCGAGAAGCCCCTCCTCTCTTCTTCCAGTAGTCTTTTCGACATCCTCTACTATTTCCATTGCCATGGAGCCAATGAAGACAAAGCCTAGAGAGCCCAAGGTTACAGCAAGACATCCATGGAATAAAAGAATCCACCAAAGGGCATCTGATCCATTCGCGGGTATTAAGCTTATTCCAACGTAGGGCTCTAAAAGTCGTAAGACTATTGGTAAAGGTCCTATAAAAATTGTGCATAGAAATATACCAACCGCTATATTTTTCTTGCTTCTTCCATAAGCAATCATTGGTGCAAATAAAGCTATGCAAATTACAGATGCTGCTTGCCATAAAGAATAGACAGAGATTTCATTAGGTTGCCACTGCCATAGATAAGCTGAGTAATAAGTGACTGCTCCTGTATCTACACCAACTAATAAGGAATATATGCAACCCGATAGAAATAAAACTATCCAAGCCTTATTTGAAAGAGTTTCTTTTGCTTCTTTTAGGAAAGTAGGAATATGAAAACTTCTTTCTGGGGGAACGTGTAAATTAGGTATATGCTTATGCGTTCCTATAGCTGTAAATGCAGTACTGATAAAGATCCCTAGTCCACCCCAGAATGCTAAGAGTTGATAACCAGAGGTATTAAAGTAGCTATCCCCCAAAAAAAACTCCATATGGATAAAAGAAATACCTGCACCACCCAACCAGCCTAAGGCCATGCCTACACCTGAGAAGTTGTTCCTTTGATCGTAGTCCTTTGATAATTCTGGAACAAGCGCAGCTCTAGGAACCTCATAAAAGGTCATAGCAATTCTCATAAGTACCATTAGCACCAATAATCTGGTAAACATTTCTCCATCAGAAATATCTCCTGGATCTTGTAGTATCAGGTAATAACAAAGAGAAAAAGGGATAATGGAGGCATACATGAAAGGATGCCTTCTACCCCATCTAGAACGGACTCTATCGGACCAAATACCGACAAATGGATCAGAAATAGCATCAACAACAAGAGCAATTGCGATGGCCGAAGAAACAAGAAGTGCGTCTAGTCCGAGGACTTGGTTGTAATAGATTAATAACCAAGTTCCTAATAGGTTATTTTTTATACCTACGCTAATTGAACCAAAGCCATAGGTCCAAATGGTACTATTTGAAGCTTTTGCAACCTGAATTCGCTCTTCTACCATTAATAATTTAGCCTCCCTACGGACCTTTTATACAGTAAATGAAAAGAAATAAATACAAAAAAAACAGAGTAAAAAAACACCATTTTCTATATTTTTTTTTAGTAAAATAAAAAGAGGAGAATATTATGGCAAGATTAAAAGATAAGGTTGCAATCATTACTGGTGCAGGAAGAGGAATAGGGAGAGAAATATGTTTGTACCTCGCTTCGGAGGGAGCAAAGATTGTAGTCAATGATTTAGGCGGAGATAGAGATGGTAGTGGCGAAGGAAAGGTTGCCGATCAGGTTGTTGAGGAAATTAAAGCTTTAGGAGGCGAAGCTGCTGCAAATTACGATTCTGTAGGTACAGTTGAAGGCGGACAAAATATATTTAACACTGCAATTGAATCATTTGGTCGTGCTGATATTCTTGTCAATAATGCGGGAGTCTTAAGAGACAGAACTTTATACAACATGGAAGAGTCGGATTGGGACGTAATCATGGAAGTACATTTGAAGGGTCACTATAACTGTACCAGACCGCTTGTTAGGTATATTAGAGACAACAATGTCTCTGGTTGTAGGATCATAAATATGTCATCTGTTTCTGGACTATTTGGTAATTTTGGTCAAGTTAATTATGGTGCTGCTAAAGAGGGTATTGCGGGTTTCACAAGATCTCTGGCTTTAGAGGTTGCAAAATACAAATGCACTGTAAACACCATATCTCCTGGAGCTGCAACAAGACTAACAATAGATTTAATAGAAGCGGCAGGAAGAAAGTATGACGAAAACGATTGGACTCAAGGTCCTGGACAGATAGCCCCAGTCGTAGCTTGGCTTTGCACTGAAGAAGCAAGTGAAATAACGTCTCAAATTATTCATTCTCAAGGAGGAATATTAGGAATCATGCAACAACCAGCAATTATCCAATCTTTTACTACAGATAATTTATGGACTTTAGATCAGTTAGATAAACTTATCCCTGAGCTCGTGGAGACTAAGAAATTTCATGATCAGGAGGTAGAGGAAAAAGGAGTTCCTAAAAAAGTTTAGTTAACCTAACCAAACAGAAGTAGATTCTCTAATATCGATCGCAGAAGCACCAACTTCGAAGATGTATTCTGCAGGTTCTACCTGCCAAGATTGATTTGTTTCACTCCAAAATGACAGGTCTCTTTCGGTGAGTTCGAATGTAATTTTCTTTGACTCGCCAGGTTCTAAGGAAACCTTTTCAAACTTTTTTAACTCCTTAATAGGACGATCTATCTTAGATTCAGAAACCTTTACATAGCCCTGCACTATCTCTTTACCGAAAACATCACCTGAATTAGTTATCTCTAATTCGAAAGCTGCAACTGATGAAGTCCCTTTTGGAGGAACTGCCCTTAAATTAGAGTAGTCAAAGGTTGTATAAGAAAGACCATGCCCAAAAGCAAATAATGGTTCAATCTCTTCCCTGTCATACCATCTATAACCGATAAATAGGCCTTCATCATAATCCATTTGAAGATCCTTACCAGGATATGTTGAATAAGCTGGTGTATCAGATAAGTTCTTCGGAAAGGTTGTTGGTAATTTTCCGGATGGATTTACCTCGCCAAATAATACATCAGACAAGGAGTTTCCAAATTCTTGACCGGGAAACCAACATTGAAGTATTGAATTGGCTTTATCTACCCAAGACATCTCACAAGGTGAGCCTGTATTTAATACTACAACGGTATTTTTATTGAGGTCACAAACTTTTTCTATTAATTCATCCTGGTTAGAAGGCAAATCTAAAGAAGCCCTATCATTTCCTTCTGTCTCCCAGTCTGAATTTGTGCCAACAATAAGGATTACTGCATCTGCTTCCTTTGCTAAAGACGTTGCCTCTTCCATTAAGTCATGTTGATCAGGTGCCTGCATACCAATCTGAACGGCAGGGAATCGACCTTCCCACTTGTATTCAATAACTAACGAATAAGTTTGTCCTTCTTTAAATTTGATTTTACCTCTTTTTGGAGCAGACCCCATAGCAAAGAAAGTTTCTCCAGGGTCTTGGGAAGTCCAATTATCAATTAAAACTTCATCATCAACTAACAATCTTGAAGGCCCTATACTAAAGATTTCAAAGTCAAATTCACCTGAAAATTCAGGTTTTAATGTTCCAGAAAACCTTACACTTAAAGACGGCCTTTTAGATTGAGCAACAATATCTAGACCAAAACCTCCCATAGCCCAAAACTTATTTCCCTTAAGGATTTTTGTTTCTATCGGTGATCCCTTAAATTCCTGACCATCGTAAAAATCAACAGAAAAACCTTCATTTTCTGTAAATAAAGATTCAGGTATGGCTGGTAAAAATTTGTGAGTGTGACAACCCTTTGCATAACTTACTTCAACATTTTCATCTAATGCAGCTTTAATCCCTTCAAGTGGATGAACTACATAATGAGGATTTAAAGAAGCACTACCTCCTCCTAAGTATTGTCCCTTAAGCGCATTTGGCCCTATAACAGCAAGTTTTTTTATTTTTTCTTTTTGTAAAGGTAATACTTGGTTGTTTTTTAATAAAACCATTCCTTCAGATCCTGCTTTTCTTATTAAGGCTTGATCTTCCTTAAGATTATTACTCTCTTCAGGTTTCTCCTCTGGTTTGTCTAGTCTTCCAGTGAAATCAGCTACTCTTAAAATCCTTCTGACCTTATCATCTACTACCTCTTCAAGTACCTTGCCATCATTCACTGCCTTGACTAAATTTTCTCCCCAGCTTCTTGCAGGACCTGGCATTTCACAATCAAGTCCTCCATTAGCATTCCCGATGGTGTCTTGTGCCGCTCCCCAATCACTTACAACGTAACCTGGAAAATTCCATTCTTCCTTGAGAATCTTATTTAAAATATCGCTATGAGAAGAGCAATAGATATTGTTTAGCTGATTATATGCAGACATTACAGACAGTGATCCTGCTTTTACTCCCATTTCAAAAGGTAGTAGATAAAGCTCTCTTAAAGTTCTTTCATCAATATTAGAACTTACAAAATGCCTTTGGTATTCAGTATCGTTACCAATAAAGTGTTTTAAGCATGCTGAAACTCCTACTGATTGGATGCCTTTAACATAACTACTTGCTAGTTCACCTGTAAGAATTGGATCTTCCGAATAACATTCAAAATGTCTTCCACCTAAAGGGTGCCTATGTAAATTAATTGTAGGTCCGAGGAGAACATCAGCATCTTTACTCTTCGCCTCAACACCTATAGCCCTAGCTACATCTTCAATATTTTCTTTATCCCAGGAAGATGAAAGGCATGAAGCACTGGGAAAGCATGCCGATGTAGCCCCTGAAACAGAGTCCCCCCTCGCCCCGATCGGTCCGTCGGTCATCTTAACCCTGGGTATATTTAACCTAGGTACACCAGTTGTATGCCAGGCTGTGGAACCAGATAAAATCGAAACTTTTTCTTCTAGAGTAAGCTCGCTAATCAGAGACTCTATTCTATCCATAGAATTTAGAATGTTTTATGCGTAGTCTCTTTTTTTATAAATTGAATTCTTCGGTTTAGAAAAGACATTTCTAACCATGGGCTCAAACTCTTCTAAAGACATATTTTCATATTCAGGATCAAATGAATTTTGATCATACTTTGCACAGAATTCTGCACAGGCATGCCAGTATGGGCTGTCACGGTACTCATCTCTCATGTTTTTATCTAAGCCCAAATACTCGAAAAAGTAGTAACCTTGGAAAATACCATGATGTTTCACAATCCAGTAATTCTCTTCTGATACGAAAGGTTCAAGCATAGTGGCTGCTAAGTCAGCATGATTAGCAGAGGCTATAGTATCTCCAATATCATGAAGCAAAGCACAAACAACATATTCTTCATCCCTTCCATCTCTGTAAGCTCTTGTTGCCGTTTGTAAGCAGTGGGTGAAGCGATCAACTGCAAACCCTCCAGTATCACCTTTTAATATAGATAAATGATCTAAAATTCTATTAGGTAAATTTTGTGCAAATTCAGATGCGTGCTCACCTATGATGGCGTAGTCTTCAGCCGTTCCATTAAGCATTTCAGTAAAAGTTGCTTGTTTCGACATATATCCTCCCTTTTTTTATTAATTATGCCGCAATATGCATATTTTTCATATACTCAGCTCATCCAGTTATTTATGGTTTTACCTTCTGGATCAATTAATACTCCTGGGTTCATTATGCCCTTAGGATCAAGTGATGACTTCGCTGACCTTAGTACTTTACTAAATAATTCTGGTCTTTGATGATCATACCCTCTAGGTCTATGATCTCTACCAACTGCGTGATGGTGTGTAACAGTACCATTATTAGAGACACAAATTTCATTAGTGGCAAGCTTAATGTCTTTCCATATATCAATCATAGTTTCAGGTGTGGCAAATGCTCCAAAAGTAAAGTAAGGAGCAAGCCCATCTGGATAACTGTGAGTGATTCTGCAAGTAACTAAGGAAGGCTTACCGGTAATGCTTAGGATGGCTTTAGCTGTCTGTTCTTTGATATCCTCAATAAAGCTCATGCTTTTATCCCAAGTTATAGAAGTTTCAAAAGTGTCTTGAATAATACCTCTTCTTGTAAAGCTTTCTCGTAAATAAGGAGCTTTAATAAAACTACTTCTCCAACTTCCTGAGGAACCTGAACGGTGCGCATTTGATGATTCTGCAGGCTTCTTAAAAAGTCCTTCATTTTCTTTTGCGATATCTAAAGCTCTGTCGAGTGAATAAGTTTTATCATGATCACTGGATTCAAAAGCAAGGATTAATAAATGTTTAGTTCCGTCACCTGCTCCATTAAATAGAGCTTCATTTGCATCCAATAACCTACAGTTAGCAGGAAAAAGGCCTGCTTGACTGATCTGTCTCAAAGCATTTAAAGCATTTACATATTGTTCAAACTCAACAGTACATGAGGACCTGTAAGTAGGCCGGTCCTGTAAACGCATAGAAGCTTCTGTAATTATTCCCATAATGCCTTCGGAACCAATAGCAAATCTGTCGGGGCTTGGTCCTGCTCCTGAGCCGGGCAACCTTCTGGTTTCATATAAACCTGAAGGGGTAATCATTTTTAAAGATTCTACAAAGTCATCTATATGGGTGTATAAAGTAGCGTAATGGCCTCCTGATCTTGTGGCTATCCATCCTCCAAGAGTAGAAAACTCAAAACTTTGAGGGTAATGACGCATTGTTAAATCATGCTTCTTAAGATTTTCTTCTAAATCAGGACCATAGATTCCACCTTGTATCAAAGCTGTCCTGCTTTCTCTATCTACTTCAACAATAGAATTAAGATTTTTCATATCAAGAGAAATTACACCTTTATAGTCATCTCCTACATTAGTTTCAACCCCTCCACAAACACTTGATCCGCCTCCGTATGGAACTACCGCAAGGTCATTGGAAGATGCCCAATCTAATACATTAGATATATCTTTCTCTGTTTTAGGAAAAGCTACTAAATCTGGAGGATTGGGAAAATATCCAAGAATAGATCTAGCTGAGTCTGGAAAAGATTTACCATAGGAATGATTTAATTGTTCCAGTTTATCATCTGAAAGAATATTTTTAAGGGTTTGAGGTTTTTTAACTTTAGATCTAGGTAAATCTATATTTTTTATATCTGGAATATTAATTCTCTCTACAGAATCTAAATTAAAGGTAGTTGCGATCCTGGCATCTATATTATTTTCCTCTTCATGGGTGAGTAGATCATCTTCATAACCCCAACCCCAAAATTTTCTTTTTCTCATTCAAAACTCTCCTTTAAAGAATCTTATAATGCAACTTACTAAACAGTAAAGAAGGAGTTACAATACTTTTTAAACTTTAATGGAATATGGCAAAAAAATACGAAAACTTTCAAGTAGGTGAAAATCTTTGGAGAAACGAAAACACTTATAAAGTGTACACAAACACTCTTTTAGAAAAACTAGTAGCAAGTAAAACTATCATTGAACCTAATGGCTCTACAGGCGGTCATAGACTCGTTGAATCTGAAGTAGTTTACGTTTTTCTGTCTGGTGTGGGAGAGATGGAAGTTGTAGAGTTTGCTAATCATGAAGCAGGACACGGAACAAATCCAAGTTTCGGTATTGAACATAAGGCTGAACTCTCTATTGCTGCAGGTAACATAGTTCTCGCCGAGGAAGGGGATTATATAAAAGTCAAAAATACTTCTGATCTAGAACAGTTAACTTATATTAGGGTTTTCGATAGCGAAGGTGCAAGAAAATAGCTCTAAGGTTTTATAAATAACTCTGGTTTGTGAAAATAAAATCCCTGACCTAAAGGAATCCCTTGATTAAGGAGTGTATTTTCAGATTCTGGACTCTCAATACCCTCTGCAATGCATAGAATCTCATACTGCTTACAAAACTTAATAATGACATTTATCAATCCTTCATTTGATTGCATGCGATTTGAAACAGATTTATCTAATTTCAAATAAGAAAGGTTTAAGCTTTTATAGCTTTTATGATCTATAAGGCCCCTTCCATAATCATCGATCGCAAGCTCTACAAAATTAGAATTCAGCTTATCCAAAGATGTTTTCAATTCAACGAAATCTTCCCTAGTGAAAATTTCGGATAACTCAATCACTAATGTTTTATTTGATTCTTCAAACAACTCTCCCAACTCTTGTAATAGTAGAAGAATTGCTTCGCTTCTGATTTCATTTGGAGAAATGTTTATAAAAGTTTTTTCGAAGAAGATTTCTGGATTATGAATAAATCTTATTTTTACCAAATTTAGTACTTCTTTGGAGACACTTAAATATCTAGAATCTTCACAAATTTTTGGAAAAAAAACTGAGTTATCTAAATAGTTATCCTCATCACCAACTCTTAGCAAAAGCTCACAACCAATTACTTGTTTATTATCTAATTCATAAATTTTTTGACTATGAATAGACCAACCATAATTAAAAAAGGTTTCAAAAAATTCGTTGTAATGTTCTTGACTATTAGAAATATTCATATGAAATTATGAGTTTATATATAGTGATTAAATATTTCTATAAAAGATTAAATGCCTAGACAAAATATAGTAAGAATTGAATCTGCGGAGTTACGGCAAGGCATCCTAACACCTATCGCAGTAATTAGAGAGTGTTTGGATGAAATAGTAAGCAACCATGTAAATTCTGTAGACTTTATAGAAGAAATTAACAGCATAAGAAAAAGCTGCGACATTTTAGCAACTAAATCAAATTCTCTTCTGAATGATATTAAAATTTTGGAAAGTGAAAAAAATCCTGACTTATCAAAATTTAGACATGATTTAAGAAATCCACTAAATGGTATTCTCGGTTATGCTGAAATAATTGAGGAGGAATTTGAAGAAGATCTTGATAAGGCATCTATAGTATCTTTAAAGAAAATTAAGGATCTGAGCCATGAAATCGCAAGCGCGATAGATTCAATAGTAAACACGCTAGAAAGAAACCTTAGTAATGAAGAGATCTCAAATGCTGAAGATTCAACTGAAGAAGAAGCTATTGAGAGGCTTTTTTCAACACTAAATAGTGAAGAATATGAACCTAAAATAAGCACCGATATATCAGGTAATAGTATTTTAATAGTTGATGATAATGATTCTAATAGAGATCTTCTATATAGAAGACTCAAGTCTCTGGGTTTCCAATGTTTACAAGCTTCTGGAGGCATTGAAGCTTTAGAAGTACTCCAAAAGGAAAAAATTGATCTAGTACTATTAGATGTTCTGATGCCAGACATGAATGGTATTGAAGTCTTAAATGAAATAAGAAATTCTGATCTTCAATCAGACTTGCCCGTTATTATGGTGAGCGGATTTGACGATGTTAGAAGTGTTGCGAAGTGTATTGCAATTGGAGCCTCTGATTATCTATCTAAACCTGTTGATAGTATTGTTTTGGGGGCAAAAGTTGTTGCAGCACTAGAAAGGAAAGCATTAAGAAGTAAGTCAAATAAACTTATGGAACAATTAACTATCCAAGCAACCACAGATCAATTGACAGGAATAAAAAATAGAAGAAGTATTTATGAAGAATTGGATAGTCTTATAGAAAACTATAAATTATCTTCAAAACATTTTGGAATAATTCTATTAGATATCGATTTCTTTAAATCAGTAAATGACACTTATGGTCATCATGCTGGTGATATGGTTCTTATTGATGCAGCAAAATGTTTCTCAGAAAATATAAGATCAAATGATTTTATAGGACGACAAGGAGGTGAGGAGTTTTTAGCCTTAATAGAAGGTGTAGATCTTGAAGAAATAGGCATGATAGGTGAGAGGGTTAGAAGTTCAATTGAAGAATCTACAATTAAAGTAGAGGGGATTCAAATTAAAATTACGGTTAGCGGCGGAATTGCACACTCTAGTGAACAAACAGACCGAGACGAATTAATTAATCTTGCTGACCAAAGATTGTATGTTGCAAAACAAACCGGAAGAAATAGAATAATTGATAAAGAACCACAGACAAGGGACTGAATATGAGTAATGTTTTAATCGTAGAAGACAATGAACTTAACAGAGATATGTTAAGTAGAAGACTGGAGCGAAGAGGTTACAAAGTTACTATTGCGGTTGATGGTCAAGAAGGTTTGGAAAGAATGAGAGCTGAAAAACCCGATATTGTCCTGATGGATATGGGACTTCCTGTCTTGGATGGATGGGAAGCAACTCGACAAGCAAAAGCTGATCCTGAGCTGAAAATGATTCCTATAATAGCACTTACTGCTCATGCCCTCGAAGAAGACAGACTAAAAGCACTAGATGCGGGTGCTGATGATTTTGATACGAAACCCGTTGAGATCAAAAGACTGTTAGAAAAAATTGAGAGTCTTTTGAGCTAATTTAAAGCTCCGTTAATAGCCTCTAGGAGTTTTTCTCCAGATCCCATATTATCTTTAGTGATAAGTCCCAGCGTCTGGCTTTGCAAGCCTTCTACGTCCTGTTTTGACAACTCTAATCCTGAAAAAATAATAATCGGAATATTGGTTGTTGTTTTTTCTAGAAACTCAAACCCATTCATTACAGGCATTTCAAGATCAAGAATGATGAGGTCAGGATTCTGTTCCAACATATTCATACCTTCCTGACCATTCTTTGCCTCAATTGTTTCAATACCTTCATTTTGAAGCATTCTTGAGACTAACTCTCTAACATCAGGATCATCATCTACTATTAAAATTTTAGAAGTTTTTTCTATGTCGAGACTTTTTAGAGTTTCCAATAGTTGATTTTTATCGATAGGTTTAGAAACATAAGCTCTTGCACCAAGCGCTTCTGCAGTTTTCTGCTCTTCAAGTACACTTGTTACCAGTACAGGTATATTGGAAAGCACGTCATCATTCCTGAGGTCTTTGAGCACTTCCCAACCATCTTTTTCAGGCATCATAATATCTAGAAGAATCAAGGACGGATTTTTTTCTCTCGCAATCTCAATACCTCTTGATCCATCAGTTGCACTTATAGTCCTATACCCATTTTGGATCAAAATTCTACACGCTAGGTCATGGATATTTAAATCATCATCAACGATCAATACCAAAGGACCTGAATCTCCAACTATTTCCTCAGAAATAGATTTCTTTGGTTCTAGATAACGTGGTAAAGATATGGTGAAAGTACTACCAACATCTAAAGCACTCTCTACTCCAACAGTACCTTGCATCATAGTTACTAGATTTCTTGTTATTGCTAGCCCTAAGCCTGTACCGCCAAACTTAGCTGTAGTTTCATCATCGGCCTGTGTGAAATCTTCAAATATTTTTTGAAGTTGTTCTTGAGTCATTCCTATACCGGTATCTGAAACAGAAATTATCAATCCCTCATCTGATTGGTTATCACTCTCTACACTTACAGTTACAGTCCCATTTTCTGTAAATTTAACTGCATTGCTTATAAGATTAACTACACATTGCCTCAATCTAGTTTCATCACCTTTCATTGAAGAAAGTCCCTCGGAGACTTCATAAATTATTTGATTGTTGTTCTTATCTGCTAGAGATTGAGAAATGTTCTTTATTTGTTCAACTAAATCAGAGATGTTGAATTCGGAGACAAAAAGTTCCATCTTTCCAGCTTCTATTTTAGACATGTCCAGAATATCATTTATGATAGATAATAAATGAGAACCTGATTGAGTTATCTTCGTAAGATCCTCAGCCATCATTTCGTTGCCCTCATCTTCACATTCTTCCAACAATAAGTCTGCATAGCCTATTATTCCATTTAGAGGTGTCCTTAATTCATGCGACATATTGGCTAAGAATTTGCTTTTGGCTTCACTTGCTTCTTTGGCTTCATCTCTTGCTGCTTCAAGATCTTTACTCAGTGATAAAACCTTATCGAGTTCTTCTGAAGTATCTTTATAGGTTTGTAAAGCTGATAATAATCTTCCAACTTCATCATTTTCATTAGCTAATACTCCACTTCTTTTTGGAATATCTACATCTATATCACCTTCTGTTAGAGACTTTAAAACTGATACGGCATCTCTTAAGGATCCAAAAATATTTCTTTGAATAAAGATTAAAATTAATATCAATATTCCCAAAGAGAAAACACCTACAATGAGAGCAGTAAAAGAGGATTCATTTTGTAGCTTTATCAGATCTGATATATCTCTTGAAAATACTAGCCTATCTCTTGGAAATGCTTCATTTACAGAAAAACTGACTATATCTTTTTCATATTGACTTGAAGTTAATTCATTTAAGTTCGAGCCACTAATAAGTTCTTTATAGGCATTAATTTCTCTTGCTCTTTGAGTTAGGTCGTTTGGTGTTGAAGGGGACCTATTTAATCCTCCTACAGTATCTTCAATATCATCAGAGATATCGCTGATCTGCATCGATGCTATAGTTTCGATGTCAATAATTTCAGCATTTACCCCCATTTGCTCACCTAGAAGATTTACAACAGGAGTTAGTTGTCTTGCAACGATTCCAAAAGCCAAAACTGTTCTATTGGTTAGGATTGGAAAAACATGTACTATTGAATAGTCAACTTTTGATTTATCTTTTTGAGCTAAAAAACCTGTCCACGTAGATCTATTCTTCAATATTTCATCATAGACCTCTTGCCTGTTTTCACTTCCTATGAAGCGCGAGTCCAATGCACTTGAACAAGGGTTAAAGTCTCTTGCAAAAATACTTTTTTTGCAAACAACCTGGTTCAATGTTTCGGCATCCAATATGGAGTAAAAGTATAATTCTCCCCTTTGAAGGCCTGGACCGAAGAAAATTTTTAAAAATCTAGTTTGTGTGTTTACATCTTTATCTCTGAAAGATATATGTAAAGGATTAACGATCCTATCTTCTAAAGATGCACTTTGATCAACAAGGTAATTGCTTGCTCTTGCAGGTCTAAAATCGAGTGGATTTTCATTGTCTGAAAGCCAAAAGCTACCTCTAGATCCCTCAGGTCCATAATCTAAAAGACCTTCACCTTCTTGTTCAACAATAGTTTCCCAAGAGGATTTGTATATTTCTAAAAAAGCTTCTGTGTAAGTATCACTTTGAGCTTCTGACCTCACAGAGAATATATAAGAAACCCCTAGGCCAGAAATTATTGCTGACAAGATAGTTATCAATAGAAGTTGGTTTCTAATTTGCATAAAAAATTAAAAAATTAGATTTCTGCTTCCTCAACATGAGCTTCAAGTTTATCAATTAGGTTGAAGCTTACAGGAAAATGTTGAGAAAGAAATATTCCTACCGTATTGTTATCAGGATCAATCCAGAAAAAAGTATTGGCGGCACCTGCCCACCAGTAATAATCTGTTTGGCTAGTTTCACCCTTGAGGACAATTCCTAGACCTGCACCAAAATGCATATTTCCTGCAAAATCACCAAATGAGTTTTGTAGAGCATTCCTACCAAGTTTATTAGGTAGTAAATTTTCTGTCATCAATTTAACACTTTCTTCGCTCAAGACTCTTTTACCATTAAGAGTACCTTTATTGAGAATCATTGTGGAGAATCTTGCAAAGTCATCAGCAGAGGTACAGATTCCTCCTCCGCCACTGTAGAAATTTGGTTCTAATCTGCAATAAGGATTAGGATTTTTACCAAACATTGGAACATAAGATTTGGTTTGACCAGGAACTTGAACGGTTCTTTGCGGCGCAGCCGCATAAATTTGAGCAACTCTTTCTAATTTTTTGCCTTGGAATGCAAAAGCCGTATCTTGCATATCAAGTGGGTCGAGTAACTCTTCTCTTAGAAATTCCATTAAACTTTTACCAGAGACCTTTTCTATTATTGCCCCCAAAACATCAATGGAAACAGAGTAATTAAATTCCTCTCCTGGTTGAGAAACCAGAGGAATTTCAGACAAAACATCCATGGCTTCTTGTGTTGATCTTCCCCATTGGCCCGAGGGATTAAGTTCATCATAAATTTTTGCAACATCACCAATACCTACGACTTGCTCACCATAAGTAAAACCTGCTGTGTGTGTAAGTAGATCTCTTATGTTGATTGACCTTGATGACTCGACCATAGTTTTCTCAAAATATCCATCTGGAGCTACCATCATGCTTGAGAAGGCAGGATAAAAGTCTTCTAATTTATCATCCAATGAGATTTTGCCACTTTCAACAAGCTGCAAAATAGCTGCAGAAACAATGGGTTTTGTCATGGAGAATTGAGCAAAGATTGTATCGTGAGCTATGGGTATATTTTTTTCTTCATCAGATTTACCTTTCATGCTTTGATAAATTAGTTTTCCATCTGTGTATATAGCCACTAAATAATTTGGTAATTTCCCTTCGTCTACTATGGGATCAAGCATTGGTTTTAACTCAGAAAGTTTATTTTTCGAAAATCCATATTCTTCAGGATTTGCTTCAGGTAATTTAGATGCAAATATATTGGATAATAATAAACAAGAGCTTAGTAAAATTATGCTCTTTAAAAAATTTTTTCTTATTTTCATCTGTTCTCCTTATTAAATTATTTTCTAGATTTATTATAAATTGAGTTTCGCTAATTCTGTATCGACAATTTCTACAAATTTAGGTGAATAAGTACCCTTAACACGATTCCATACTTCATAATTCAACTTTCTTTCAAAGAGAGTTACAAAACCTCTCAGCATTGCCTCCCATTCCTCTTCATCGAGCATTTTTGCATTAAATTGATAAAAATGATTCTCTCGTGCCCTAAAAATTGCATGAAGGTGAACCGTCCATGCGTGCTCTTCCTCTTCAGTTAGTTCGATACCTCTGTAAAATTTTATTCTTGCCTGAATTAATCTCTCATCCATTGAAGCTAGAGTAAGACTCTGATGAGCTTTAGCTATTTCCTGCCTTGTAGCTGCTTTACTCACCTTATTTTGTTGTCTTAACTCAAGGGCAAGATAGAAAATTGATCCTAATACTAAATAAGGACTCAGAGCTGTTCCAATATCGGCAAGTAAATTCAAATCCATTCAAAGCATTGTCCATGAAATTTGAAGAATTTTAAAGATAAAAAAAATCCCCACTCTAGAGTGGGGATTCCGAAAAGCGTATCTCAACAACTTTTCAACTAACTGTTAAAACTGTTAGCCGGAACCCGGGGTAACCCGTGTCAGAAGGATACTCCTGTTGTTCCTCTTCTAAAATAAATACTAATAGTGATCACCTCCTGTAGAGGGTAATAAAGATCCACTGATTCAATTCCCCTCGTGTTAAATTGAATGTGGGACGCCTTAGGAAAGAATATCAATAAAATTATTTATAGAAAAGTATTATTTGGGTACTTTACGATTTAAGATTCAACCAAGAAGTTTCTTCAAGAGATAATTCTATTTTAGTTGCTTCTAAGGAGCTTTCTGTTTCAAAAAAGTTTCTTGGCCCAATCAAAGGAAATGAAGGAAATTCCTGATTTAAAACAAAAGCTAAAGCCATTTGTATTGGATCTACTGACTTCTTTGATGCCAATTCGAAGCATCTAGATCGTCTCTCTAAGTTATCTTCACTGCCCCAAACCCTTTCTTGTTCTTCTCTGTTTGGATCTGCAACATGAGCAGCTCCTGAAAATTCTTGCGAGTCAAGAAAAAAGCCTCGTGCCTGACTAGACCAAGGAAAAATTGCAATTTGCCTTTCTTTTAAATAATTAACATATTCATCTTCAGAGCAACTAAAGCAACCAGGCCAAACAGGATTATTCATATGTGCAAGGCTGAAATTATTACTTAAGATTGTAAATCCTTCTTTTCCTTCCTTTTCAGCATATTCATTTGCCTCTTGAAATCTTTCTAAGGACCAATTGGAAGCACCAAATACTTTGAAGAGCCCTTCATTTTTTAAATCATTCAAAGTATCGATAAAGCCTTCAACAGGTTGGGACTCGTTATCCCTATGGAGGCAGTAGATATCCAAATAGGAAGTCGACATGCGAGACAAAGTCTCTTCAAGTTGAGGTCTGATTTTTTCTGGCAAACAGTCAGGTGTATGTGCACCCTTACCTAACACAACAACCTCATCTCTAAGATTTCTTGATTCCATCCAGCTGCCTAAATAAAAATCACTCTTTCCATTGTTATAGATGTATGCGGTATCAAACACATTTCCACCTTTTGAATAAAAATGATCAAACATGGCGAAAGCATGATTCGTATCTGATTGATTATCACAACCAAAGACAATTCTCGATAACTCTTTGTCTAATCCCGGTATGCTAAGAGTAGGCAAAGATTCTCTTGGAGTGTTTTGCGAGATTATTGGCAATTGCCTCCTTTCTCCCCTATCTTCGTCATAAACCACCTTTAATTCTTTGCGCCAAGTATCTAAAGCAATCATATTGCCGTGAGAGTCATTATGAGGAATAAGATCTGACTCGGTGTTGTGGTTCTTCAAGTTTTCCGAAAAGTGATCTATCTCAAGTGCATACAATCCTTTATCAGTTGTTATATCAATTGATTCTTTATCTCCATTACTCTTCTTGAGAGTGATTTGAGATTTCCTCTCTGTAAACTCGCCGCAATGCCAAGGCTGATTAAGAACGACAGTGGTTTTGCCATCTGAAATTTCTACATCACTTGCAGAACTTAAATTAGTAGCTGATTTAATCTCTGCCAAAGAACCATCTTCAAAAACTAATTTAGCCGAAGCATTTAAGTCTATTCCCTGAGAATTTAGTTCACCTTGGCCTTCAATCGAAACGGGGTTCATAAAATTCTTTCCATTGACAGCACCTACTGCATGTCGTGAAATAGACATAGGGTAACAACCGATATCAAGAATAGACCCTCCTCCAAGTTCTTTATTTACCAATCTATGACTTTCAGGCACATCCACAGAAAAACAAAACTCTGCTCTTATGCTCAGTGGGCTCGTCAAGTTTTCTTGAATGACCTTCATCACCTGTTGAGTTTGAGGGTGTATCTTGTACATAAACGCTTCCATCAAGAGAGTATTGTTCTTTCTCGATATATCAATTAAAGCCATAGTTTCTGTAGCATTAATTGTCATGGGTTTTTCACAGAGGACGGCTTTCTTGTTTCTTAAGCATTCTGCGCTAAGCTCGAAATGACTGGTATGAGGTGTCGCTACATAGATAGCCTCTACCTCAGGAAGCGAAATTAAACTCTGATATCCTTCTATTGCAGTACAGTTATAAGATTTAGAGAAATCTTCAGCTCTTTGTAATGACTGACTAGCAACAGCTACTAACTCGCCTTCGGTCTCTTGTAATGCATCAGCAAAAGCTTTTGCAATTGCTCCTGTTCCTAGTATTCCCCATTTAATAGGTTTCATTTGTTTGCCTCTTGAAGTTGTCTTAATAAATCTTTATGCATCTTTGCATCAATAGGATAGAAATAAATAATAACTAGGCTTAATGCAACGCCAATTGAAGGTATCAAAGTCATTATTGCTTTCATGTTATCTATAGTTGCCTCCGATTGAATCTCATTAGCCTGAAAACCAATGAAGTCTAAAACTATACCTAAAATTATTATGGCAAAAGCAATAGATCCCTTTTGTGCAAAAGTCATGAAGCCGTAGAGGGATGATTCACTTCTTACTCCTGTATGCACCTCCCCATACTCAATAGTGTCAGGTAGCATGGACCAAAAGAGTATACCTCCTGCACCAGAACCGAAACCGATGAAAGCTACCAAAAAAAGTAACTCAATCAATGTTTCTATTTCGTATAAGTAAAAAACCATCAAAGCAATGAGAGTGATAGAACTTGAGGTAAGCCAGGTTAATTTTTTACCTATATTATTGGAAATAATCCACCAGATAGGAATACTAAGAAATGCCACTATACCGCTTGTAAATAATATGGTCCCTTGGTGCTCATGCAGATTCAGGGCATATTTTGTGTAGTAAATTAAATTATTTCCAAAAAAGATTGTTGTAATCCCTACAATCAATGTTGCTGAAAAGACCAACCAGAAAGGTCTATTTTTTCCGATTGCTTTAGCAGCCTCAGACAAGCTACCACCTACTCTCTCTATACCTTGATCATTGGAAGGTTCTTTCACAGTTATAAAAGTAATTGCATGGATAGCCAGGGCGGTTAATCCTGCAATGCATGCCAGAACAACAAACCCCATACTCTCATCTTCACCTCCAACCCAAAATATAATAGGAAATGCCAAGAGCGCCATTAAATTGGTTCCCGTTTGGGCGCCTAACATCCTAAAACCGGTTAAATTGGTTCTTTCCTGACTGTCAGAAGTAACTCTAGGGGTAAGAGATGAGAAAGGTACGCTAACGAGGGTAAAACAAGTCCTATGAAGAAGATTTGCAAACAAAAGAAAAAAGAATAGCGCACCGCCTTCAAATGGCGGAACCCAAAAAAGCAATACAAAAGATAACGCCAAAGGCACGTTTCCAAAAAGCAAGTAAGGTCTATAGACTCCCCATTTTGTTCGTGTTCGCTCAGCTACATATCCCATAAAAGGATCTGTAATAGCATCCCAAAACATACCTATTCCATATATTAAACCGGCTAAAGATGGAGAGATCCCAACTACATCGGTATAAAAATACAATAGATATAATCCGACACCACTCCAATATAAACAAATGGCTATATCGCCTATTCCATAGCCTAAGCGTGTTTTGAGATTTAACTTTTCTACAAAAGCTTCTGTCATGCAGACTAAGTTTATAGGTATAGATAAAAGATTAAAGTCTTATCTGATTGTTATCTGCGAAAAAAATAAAAGTTTTTTTAAGAGGTTGTATTTTTGACAATCTTGGAGAATGGCTAGTGTTTTTATAGACTGATCAATTAATTTTTTTAGGCAACTCTAATTTTCCCAAACTTTCAAGATATCTTTTATTAAAGCTATCTTCAAAATATTTAGGGTGATCCCTAAAACTCT
>CACFXJ010000010.1:0-44791 GCA_902570225.1 uncultured SAR86 cluster bacterium | reverse complement strand
GTAATTTATGTAGAGAAACAAAGCCAGAAAGGTATGTTGATTGGGCAATCAGGCTCTATGTTGAAATCGATAGGAACAGCATCGAGAAAGGAGTTAGAAAAATTATTAGATTCTAAAGTCATGCTTAAAACATGGGTAAAAGTCAAAAATAACTGGTCTGACAATGAGTCACTTCTTCCTTCAATGGGGTACGATATTGATAAATAAGATCTCATTGGAGCCGGCATTTGTATTGCACACAAGGGCATTTCAAGAAACAAGTATCATCGTAGATTTTTTTACAAAATCCTATGGGAGGCTAAATGCTATTGCAAAAGGTGCAAAAAGACCCAAGAGCCCATTAAGAAGTGTTCTAACTCCAGCATCTAAGCTATCTATTACTTTATCGGGTAAAAACGATCTTAAAACCCTTTCTTCAGTTGAAATTATTGATCACTACCAACTGAATAGTGGAACTTCACTAAATTCAATTATTTACATTAATGAATTAATAACAAAAGCAACTGAAAAGGAAGATCCTCACAAAGAAATATTTAAACAATACGAGAACTTGATCATTAATTTATCCAATAACTCAAATAATTCTGAATTGGAGAGAGTTTTAAGAGATTTTGAACTTAATCTTCTTCAAGAAATGGGCTACGGAATAGATTTAACTAGAGATGCAGAGACGAACCAAATGATAGAAAGAGGTGTTAGTTACAAATTTAATCCCGATAGAGGGTTTTCCAGTGAAGAAAAAATTCCTTCTGAAAAGCTTTTCGCAGGAGAAGATATAATAAATTTTAGTAATGGTAATTTCGAAAAAAAGGCAACAAGAGATTGCGCAAAGACTATAATGAGAAAGGCCTTAGATTTTCATTTAGGCAATAAAACCTTAAACATAAGAAAGTATTTATCAAAAAATTAAAATGATTAAAGGAATTGGTATCGACTCAGTTGACCAAGATAGGATGGCGAGAATCTTCTCAAGATATGGTCAAAAACTTCAAGACAAAATATTAGGTCCAAGCGAAAAAGAAGAATTGAAAATTAGGTCACAAAAATTTCAAAAAATTAGATATTTATCTAATAATTTTGCATGCAAAGAAGCCTTTTCCAAAGTTCTAGGACTTGGTTTTAGGGAAGGAGTATCTTTAAAAGAGATAGAGATTCTGAGAAATGAAAATGGAAAACCTTACATTCATTTATCTGGCAATACACACAAAATAGCCGACCGCTTGGAAATCAAAAACATTAATGTTTCGATCACTGATACCAATAATTTTTCTACAGCATTTGTAATAGGAGAATAGATATGAGAATTATTCTTTTGGGACCTCCAGGGGCAGGAAAAGGAACTCAAGCTGAATCAATATGTGACAATTATAAAATCCCTCACATCTCGACTGGAAATATGTTGAGAGAAGCAGTTGATGCAGGAACAAAACTTGGTCTAGAAGCTAAATCCCTTATGGATGCAGGAATTTTAGTTTCTGACGAAGTAATTGTCGGATTGGTGGAGGAGAGGATATCTCAACCTGATTGCTCATCTGGTTTCCTTTTTGATGGATTTCCTAGAACTCTTCCACAAGCCGAAGCTCTGATTGAGAGAAATGTAAATATTGATGCTGTTGTCGAAATAGATGTTCCCGATCAAGACATAATTGAGCGTATGTCGGGTAGAAGAATGCATCCTGCATCAGGAAGGAATTATCATATAATTTATAACCCACCAAAAACCGAAGGTATAGATGATATTACTGGAGAGGATCTTATCTTAAGAGAAGATGATAAGCCTGAAACTGTAAAGGATAGACTCAAAGTTTATGCTGATCAGACCTCTCCACTTGTAAGCTTTTACTCAAAATTATCTTCTTCGAGCCAAATGAAGTATATAAAAGTTGCAGGAACAGCAATCCCGAGTAAAGTTACTCATCATATACTTAAAGGCTTGGAAACTTAATTGGCCAATATCCTTGCAATAGAAACTGCAACTGACGCTTTATCAGTAAGCCTTGATTATGATGAAAAAACATTTCGATTTCACGAAATATTACCGAGAAAACATACTGATAAGTTATTAATAGTTATTAGAAACCTCATGGAAGAGTCAGGTGCTGACTATAAAAATCTCGATGCTATTGGGGTGGATATTGGTCCGGGATCTTATACGGGGATACGATTAGGATGTTCAGTCGGACAAGGAATTGCCTATGCCCACAATTTACCAACCATTTCTGTCACGAGTTTTGATGTGCTTGTGAGAGCAGATAGTATTTTAGGGAAACCCCAAATAGATATTTTGGAAGATTCAACTTTGAACCCTCATCAGAACAGAAAGAACAGAAGAGGAGACCCTTACCGTAAAATAATTTCTCTTCTTCAGAGAACTAAGGAAAGTACGTATGTTGGAATTTATTCGTACCTAAAAGGAAGGCTAATAGAGAAGAGATTAGAAGTGGTCACTATTGATGAATGGTTAGAATTTTATCATAGCGATATATATGACAATCGGGCAGGCTACGACTCGCACAGAGTCGATTTCACAGGAAAATTAGATTTAGGCGCTGGATGGAGGATGATATCTCCCGACAAATCACTGTTTGGAGAAAGATTACAGAGAGGCATTTACCCAGATGCAAAAAATTTGTTAGAAATCTGTCAAGAGAGATATAGCCGAGGAAAAGTTTCCATATCTGAAGAATTAGTTCCTTTGTATCTAGATAAGGGGAATAACTGGAAAAAAATAAAATGACTTACTTAGAAGCTTTTTATCTAGCTGTTATACAGGGATTGACTGAATTTCTACCTATATCTAGTTCTGCTCATTTAATTCTATTATCAGAATATTTAGGATCGGACCAAAATCTTTTTTACGATGTATCTCTTCATTTAGGTACTTTAATTGCTGTTTGTATTTACTTTAAAGATGACTTGAAGGAGATTATTGCTTCAATCTTTAAAGATAGATCACCTTCGAATAATAAACTTCTAATGCAATTAATAATATCTTCTCTTCCTACTCTAATCTTGGGATTTATTTTAGTTGACCTAATAGACTCTTTCTTACGGACTAGTGCAATTATAGCCATTACAACAATTGTATTTGGAATAGTTCTATTTGCAGCTACTTTCAAAACTCCCAAGAAAATGACAGTCGATGAAATAACAATAAAAGAAGCATTGATAATAGGATTAGCTCAATCTCTTGCATTAGTTCCCGGTACATCTAGATCCGGAATTACTATTTCTACTGGTTTGTTCTTGGGCTTAGATAATAAAACAGCCTCAAGATTTAGCTTCCTAATGGCAATACCAACCATAGGAGCTATTGCAGCCTACCAATTGGTCTCTGTAGAGCTAAACTATCTTATCCAATATTTGCATGTAAATATTTTGGGTCTATTTGTGTCTTTCATTGTTGCCTATATCACTATTGATTTCTTTATAAGATTTATAAATAAAATAGGTTTTCTTCCTTTCGTAATTTATAGAATTATTCTGGGACTAATACTGTTGATGGCATTTATCTGATGAGATTTTTTGTCAGTTACTCTCATTCCTGCCTAAAACAAAAAGCACTATCCTTATCAAAAAACCTTAATTTAGAGTTATTTGATCATTTTAAGATTGACGATATTGCTTCTTTCTCCAATGATTATTTTTTGGTTTGTACAAGTGAAAGACTGATTTTAAAAAAAGGTTTAAAGAAAAATCTAAAACCTATCTTTTCAAATTTTGATGATTGGGCCGCAAACTATAATGATGAGTTACTAAAAAAAGCACTGAAAGGACTACCGAAACAATTTTCTTGTCTTGATGTCACGGCAGGATTCGGAAAAGACTCTTTAGAAATCTCCAAATTAAATCATTGCCGCTCAATTACATTACTAGAAAAAGCATCTTGGATGTATTCACTTTTAGAAGATGGGCTTGAAAATGTTTATTCAGGAGAAGCAAAACAACTGACTAAGAAATTTTCCCTTCGTAATATAGATAATTTAACATTTCTTAATTCATTAAAAGAAAAATACGATTTAATTTATATTGACCCAATGTTTTATGGCGTTCAGAAATCAAAAGCAAAAAAACACATGCAAGCCTTGAGAGATTTGTCCTCAGATGAAACTCAAAAAGGATTGTTAAGGGAGAGCCTAAATCGTGCCAAATTTAGAGTTATCGTCAAAAGACATAAGCACATGAATTATCTTGATGATGAAGTCCCTACAAGGTCTATAAAAGGTAAAGTGGTGCGATACGATATTTACAATATTATTTAGAAAAGTTATCGACGAATTCTAAGAAATTCTCATCAAAAAATTGTTTATAAAGTTTTTTTGCTCGTTTTGTAATTTTGGAGGCAGATAAATAACCTCCTTCGTCTTCCTTAAAATATTTAGTTTCTTTCATCATGTAAACGAAATTATCAAACTTTGCTTTATCTGAGAATTCTGGATAAGGCCAACCTTCAATCTGCTCCAATTTCTCTGCTAATTCCTTACATTGAGTCTTCAGATCATCCTTCATTATCTTTTCTTGTTTCCATATAGAACTCATAACAATATAAAACCTCTTCAAACTTGGCTCACACAGATTAGAAAGGGCAATATAATTATTAAAAGAAGGGCTATTTTCTGATGGCGGTACGATATTACCTTCCTCGTCGCTATTCAATACACCCATGCCTTTAAGAACTATCATGGCTGCTTTAACAGTTTCAGTGCCAGCTATACTTTGCTTCAAATGGAAATCTTTAGCAAAAATTGGGTAGATCATGACCAATAGGTTTACGACATCATCTTCCGAAGCTTTCTTAACAAATTTAATTGACTCACAAATCAGCGAATAAAGAATAAATAGATGGGCGATGTTGTTTTTGTAAAAAGACAATGTCGATATTTGATCTGCAGAGGGGCGATAGATTTTCTTCGACGAAACAAAAGTAGGAGATATAAATCCCAGTTTCTCAGTTTTAGTAATCATCTCTTGTATGTCCTCTTGCGTAAACCATACATCTTTATAATCTGAGGAATTTCTAATTAATGTCATGAAAAATTTTATTCTGCTTATCATATCCTCCTCACTCATAGCTTGTGTTGAAGAAGTGAGAAGCGCGACGGAGAAAAGACTTGTGGAAGTTACAGCTACAGAGTTATTTATAGACTTAATGACCTTTTGTCCTAACTGACTTGTTGCCTGCTGCAGCCACTCAGGTTTTTCTTGAGGAGAAGAAATTGAGTAATCTCCCACATGTTCTTCTAAGAAACTATCAAGATCAATTGGTTCGGAAAAGTTAAGATAAGCATTTCCAAGATAATTTCTGAAGTCCTTAAAAACCTTCAATGGATCAAATATACTCTCCTTTTTCTTTTTGCCTCCCGCTAACTCTGAAAGATAGCTTTGACCTTCTAATATTTTTTCATAGCCAATATAAACAGGAACAATTTTTACATTTTGATTTTTCAAGGACGCGTAACTTCTGATTATTAAAGAGAGTAACCCAGGTCTTGACGGAAGGCTAAGACCTGTCCTGCTTCTACCGCCTTCTGGGAAGAACTCAATGGAGTTGCCCCTAGTCATCAATGCCCTAATATGTTCAAAAAAAACAGTACTATACAAAGTATTGCTCATAAATGTTCTTCGCATAAATACTGCTCCTGCACCCCTCAAAATACCTCCAATTATAGGAAGATTAAGATTATTCCCAGCTGCTACCTGAGGAACCATCAAACCATTTTCATATAGCAGATAGGTCAAGGCACAGTAATCGATATGACTTCTGTGACAGGGTAAATAGATTAAAGAATTTTCTTTAGACAGTTCTCTGATTTCTTCTAAATTTTTAGTATGTAACCCTTCATACCGTGTATTCCAAAACCAGGTAAAACCTGAAGCAAGTAAATTAACTATCGGATAGTTCAAGTCTGAACAAATCTCATTAGCATATCTGTAAGCTTTTTTTGTTAGTTGCCTTTTTCTAGAATTATTTCCATCTGCCAATGTCTTAATTTCATTTCTCACATATTTGTTTTTAACTAGAGATTTAACGAGAGTTCTTCTGTGCGAGATATCAGGACCTAACATAGCTTGCTTAGATTTTCTAAACACAGCTCTTAGATATCTACTTATTATCAGAGCATTTTTTTCAATAGAATTCTTTTGTTCAATTTCTTGCTTGATATCGAACAATCTCTCGAATTGAATAGTTAAATTTCTACCGTGAATAATTAGCTTAAAAATTCTTTTTACTGTACCGGCTGGCCTCCAAGAAGGAGAGAATATAATTTTGAATAAGGATTGCTCTTTGTCGGGCCTATTTCCCCAGGATATAGTCACTGGAATAATGGCTATGTCATCTTCGTAACTTAGAATTTCCTCTAAATTATGAGTTTTTTGTCTCTTAAATTTCTGCTCTGAAATTAAATACTTTGGACTCTTTAAACATATAAATCTTTTGGATCCAATACCAGAGAGATTTTCAAGAGGGCTCGGCAAATTATTTTGTTTACAAATTTCATTCAGTGCAGCCAAATCAATTACAGATTCGCTTGCTAGTGCGTACACAATATTTCTATTCCTTTCTAATTTATTTAAATCTTCACTCCTTAACTTGGACGAGATAAGAGGCTTAATAAGAAAGCTCAATAGCTTGAAAATAAAACTATTGGTATAAAAATTCATTATTTACTAGATTTTGTTAAGTTATCTGCGGTGAGTTTACCTTTTCATAGTAAAATTTGTACTTACTTTGTACTTTTAAATTTGCCGAAGTGGCGGAATTGGTAGACGCAGGGGATTCAAAATCCCCCGCCCTTTGGGTGTGAGAGTTCGAGTCTCTCCTTCGGCACCATCTAATATTCATTTGAACATAGAGAATTATAATTTTGATTTACCTGAGCAGTTAATTGCAAAAGCTCCAATTGATGAAAGAAGCTCAAGTAGACTGCTGGTTGTTGAAGATCAATTAAATGATCTAAATTTCTCTGATATTTTAGATTATCTTCACGAGGGAGATTTACTAGTTATAAATGATACAAAAGTTTTTAAAGCACGATTAGATGCTCTTAAAACTTCGGGAGGAAAAGTTGAAATACTCTTGGAGAGGCAAGTAGATCAACATAATGCCTTGGCAATGACAAAGTCTAATAGGCCGTTGAAGCTTAACGATAGGCTTATTATTCAAAATTCTGAAATAAAAGCTGAAGTGAGTGAAAAGCATGATTATCTATGCTCATTGAAGTTTTCTCATAATCTTGATGAAGTGATAGAAAATTATGGCTCTATACCAATTCCGCCTTATATGAAAAGAAGCCCCAACCAAAGTGATTACGAAAGATATCAAACTGTTTATGCTGATCAAACAAAAGAAAGATCCTCTGCATCACCAACCGCTGGCTTACACTTTGAACAAAAGCTCTTAGAGAGAATCAAAGAAAAAGGGGTTGATATAGCCCCTATTACTCTTGATATTGGGTTAGGTACATTTAAACCAATTACTTCTGAAGAAATAACACAACACAAGATGCATTCGGAAAGGATATACCTTTCGGAGGAAACATCTGAAAAAATAAATAAAACTCTCAGTTCTGATTCCAAGATAATTAGCGTAGGAACTACTTGTCTCAGATGCTTAGAATCAATTTACAAAGAATTTGGCGAAATTAAGCCCTATGAAGGAGAGACAGATATATTTATATATCCAGGTTTTGAATTCAATATAGTTAATTCCTTAATTACTAATTTCCACCTTCCAAAGACAACTTTACTTCTGCTTGTAAGTGCTTTTGCAGGAGAAGAAACTATAAGAGACGCATATCAGCATGCTATAGAAAATAAATATAGATTTTACAGCTATGGAGATGCAATGCTAATTAACAGAAAATAGGTAATTAAATGTATACGTTAAAATCTAAAGATGGTGAGGCTAGGAGAGGGGAGATACAAACTGCCCACGGTATCTTTCAAACGCCTGCTTTTATGCCCGTTGGAACATATGGCGCTGTAAAATCTATCAGTCCTGAGATTCTAGAATCCATCCACGCCGAAATAATTCTATCTAATACATATCATCTGATGGAAAGACCAGGAGTAGAAATAATCAAAGCTAACGGCGGTCTCCACAATTTTATGTCCTGGGATAAACCTATATTAACTGACTCCGGAGGTTATCAAGTTTTTAGTCTTGCAAAAAAAAGAAAAATAACTGAAGAAGGTATTGAATTCAATTCAGCTCTTAACGGCAATAAACTCTTTTTAAATCCTGAGGTTTGTATGGAACTTCAACAAGCTTATGGAGTTGATATAGCAATGGCTCTTGATGAGTGCACTCCTTATCCTGCTGAAGTATCTTTGGCAAAAGAATCTATGCATTTATCTATGCGATGGGCCCAAAGATCACGAGACGCCTTTCAAAGTGATAATTCGAGCTTATTTGGGATTATCCAAGGAGGCGTTTATAAAGATTTAAGAGAAGAATCATTAGACATCTTAAAAAAGATAGAATTTGAAGGCTACGCCATTGGCGGCTTATCTGTTGGAGAACCAAAAGATGATTTACAAGGCATTACAAGTCACATCGCCCCTCTGATGCCCGAAAATAAGCCAAGATATTTGATGGGGGTTGGCACCCCTTTAGATATAGTGAAGGCTGTAGAAAGCGGTGTCGATATGTTCGATTGTGTAATTCCAACTCGACATGCTAGAAATGGATATTTATATACCTCGGAAGGAATAGTTAAGATAAGAAATTCTATTCATAAAAATTCATTAGAAAAACTTGATCCAAACTGTGATTGTTATACTTGTTCAAATTTTTCAAGAAGCTATCTACATCATTTAGACAAGACAAAGGAGATGCTTGGTTCTACTTTGCAAACGATACATAATCTTTATTTTTATTTAAATCTTATGAGAAATTTGCGAGTAGCCATTGAAACAGGTACATTGCAGTCCTTTGTAAAGGAATTCGAGATAACTTGGAATAATCCAAGTAATCCCAATATAGATATTTAGAGGAGAAACATGGAACAATCACCAACTTTTTTCGATCCAACATTATTTTTACTGTTCGGATTCATGATCCTTATTTATTTTCTGATGATACGTCCAGAAAATAAAAGAAGGAAAACTCATCAAGATATGCTTGCCAGCTTAGAAGTGGGCGAAGAAATAGTCACAGCTGGAGGAATTCTAGGAAAAGTCTCTAAATTAACTGATCAATATATTGAATTATCCATTGCAGATAATACGAAAATAAAAATTCAAAAAACATCAATCTCTGCTGTTTTACCTAAAGGAACTCTAAAGTCCATCTAAGTCATGAGGCGTTACGGCATTTGGAAATATTTGCTAATCCTGTTCGTTCTGGGATTTGGCATAGTATATTCATTGCCCAATTTGTATGCTCCAGACCCGGCAGTTCAAATCTCTTATACTAGCAGTTCGCAATCCGCAGATACTTTTCTTGTAGAAAGAGTTGAAGAAGTTATCAAAGATGAGAATATCAGTACCAAGATCGAATTAGAAAATGATTATGTTTTGATTAGAACCGATACCTATCAAAATCAATTAAAACTTAAAGATATCCTTTCAAAAAATTTGGTTAATGACGTGGTCATTGCCTTAAATTTGGCTCCAACTACTCCGAGATGGTTAATGGATATAGGTGCCAATCCGATGAAATTAGGTTTGGATCTTAGAGGTGGAGTTCATTTTTTAATGCAAGTAGACACTGAAACTGCTTTAAAAAACAGACAGAATGGCACTCTTCAGGATTTGAGAATAAGATTTAGAGAAGAGAAGATCAGATACAACCAAGCATTAGTGCAAGACAATTCCTCAATACTCTTAAAATTTAACAATATTGCATCAAAAGAAAAAGCAGAAGAATTTATAAATGATAACTATACGCAGTTCAACCTGCCTCTTCTTTCTAACGAAAATAACTCTTTAGTTCTATCTTTATCTGATCTTGAGATAGACCAAATTGAGTCTGATGCCATCGATCAGAATCTAACTACTCTGAGGAATAGGGTAAACGAACTTGGTGTTTCTGAACCCATTGTTCAACGACAAGGAAAAAAAAGGATAGTTGTTCAATTACCTGGCATACAAGATACTGCTGAGGCCAAAAATATTTTAGGTAAGACGGCAACTCTGGAATTTCACCTTGAAGCACAAATGGATACCCCGAGATCTAGAAAGACTTCGTATCCCTATAGAAATGGGTTAGGTGCACCAGCCTTCTTGCAAGATTCTATTATCCTAGGAGGAGATCAGGTCGCAACAGCACAAGCATCGTTCGATGAAAATGGATTACCTCAAGTAAACATAACGCTTGATGGAGAGGGTGGCTCTAAGATGCATAGAGCGACAAGAGGAAATATAGGAAAACGCTTAGGAGTGCTTTTTGTAGAGCAGAAAACAAGAACTATTTACGAACGGAATGCGGAAGGAAAACAAATTCCAGTCCAAGAGTCCTATGAAGTAAAAGAAATAATTAGCTTAGCGACAATCAGGGCCGCTCTTGGAACAACTTTTAGAATTACTGGTCTTGATAGTCCTAGTGAATCCTCTGAATTAGCTTTACTGCTAAGAGCCGGTGCTTTAGCAGCTCCAATGACCTTTGTAGAAGAGAGAACAGTTGGACCAAGCCTTGGAGCAGACAACATTCAAGCAGGCGTTTTTTCTATGCAACTTGGTCTGTTGTTGGTTCTTGGATTCATACTTTTTTATTATAGGATATTCGGTATAGCAGCTAGCTTGGCTTTGACATTCAATATTGTGTTATTGGTAGCGATAATGTCTATTCTTTCAGCCACGCTTACTTTGCCTGGAATCGCTGGAATAGTATTAACAGTTGGAATGGCTGTCGACGCAAATGTCCTTATATTCTCGCGAATTAGGGAGGAACTTAAGCGGGGCAGAGAGCCTCTAGAAGCTATAGATGCTGGTTACAATAGAGCTTTTTTAACTATATGGGATGCTAATGTAACTACGTTGATCGTAGCAGTTATTTTACTTTCTTACGGTACCGGCCCAGTCAAAGGTTTTGCTATCACACTTTCTATAGGCATTATTACTTCAATGTTTACTGCCATTATGGGCACTAGAGCATTTGTTAATTTAATATATGGCTCTAAGAAGAATCTTGAGAGGATATCAATATGACCTTTAATATAGATTTTCTAGCATGGAGAAAAATAGCAATCGTTTTCTCATCTGTTTTTCTACTTGTATCAATTGGCTCTGTGGTTCTTAAAGAACTAAATTGGGGTTTAGATTTTACTGGAGGGACTCTCGTTGAGTTAAGCTACCCTCAAGAGGCCAATATTTCAGTTATAAGAGATACGCTTGTGAATGGCGGATTTGAAGGCGCTCAAGTTGCTAATTTTGGTTCTACAAGAGAAGTCTTGATTAAACTTCCAGGTACGGTGAGTGATAGTTTAGGTTCTGAGATTGTTGGTTTATTAAGTTCAGCTAATGCCGATCAGATTGACCTGAGGAGGATAGAGTATGTAGGCCCTCAAATTGGAAGTGAATTGAGAGATGATGGAGGAACGGCAATGCTCATAGCGCTCGCCTTCATGATGTTATACATAGCCTTTAGATTTCAATCAATGTTTGCTGGGGCAGCGGTTGTAGCATTGATTCACGACGTAATTATTGTTGTGGGTATATTTTCGCTTATACAAATTGAATTTGACTTAACTGTTTTGGCTGCTCTATTGGCTGTAATAGGGTATTCCCTCAACGACACTATCGTTGTGTCTGATCGTATAAGAGAAAATCTGAGATCCTCTGAACTCGATGAGACAAGCGACATTATCAACATGTCTTTGAATCAAACATTAGGAAGAACATTAATTACTTCTTTAACGACTTTATTAGTTTTATTTTCCTTGTATTTCCTGGGTGGTGAGCTTATCAAGAATTTTGCTTTAGCCTTAATTTTTGGCGTTGTAATTGGAACCTACTCATCTATCTACATAGCAGCTAATGCCCTGATAATGATGGGTTTAAACAAAGATCACTTAAAGGTAGAACAACCTGAAAATGCAGACGATAATCCTCTTCCCTAACTTTCAACTATTGTGGTGAAGGGTTTAATAGATTGAAGCATTGGTTTGAAGCATTTATTAGTTGAACAGATTATATTGTCTCCCTCGAGATAGTCTGGATTTCCAAAATAATCACTAACCAATCCACCAGCTTCTCTAACCAATAGACCGCCAGCTGCAATATCCCACATACCTAGTCCACTTCCCCAGAAACCATCTAATCTACCTGCAGCTACATTTGCCATATCTAATGCCGCTGAACCAGTTCTTCTAATAGTCAATCCATTTGAGTAAAGAGAACGAAAAGTCGACATATTATCGTGTCTAACGCGACCTTTATCTGTATCGTGAGAAGAATTACTTAATAAAGTGCCTGAAAGATTTTTTGCCTTGCTAACTCTAATCCTTCTATTGTTAAGATAAGCTCCTCGTCCTAAGCTTGCCGTGAATTCATCTTGTCTGGCGACATCCATGATCAGCGCATGCATTGTTTTACCTTTTTCTACATAAGCAATTGAAATTGCGTAATAAGGAAACCCATGAATATAGTTCGTTGTTCCATCAAGTGGATCTATTACCCACATAGATTCTATATCTTTACCAGAACCTTCTAACCTTCCAACTTCCTCTGATACGTAAGTGTGTTTGGGGTAGATTGATTTTAAGGAGTCAATAATTATAGATTCCACCCTCCTGTCGAGCTGAGTGACGAAATTCGATGGTCCTTTTTCCTTAATCTCAAGTTGATCAAGTCTGTAGGCAAAACTTAACAGTTCTTTACATCCTGCACGAGCTGCTTCCAGAGCTATGTTTACTTTTGGTTCCATAATTAGATGCGCATCCTAACATATTGAATCTATTCCCCTGATAGAATATGCATGTGGATGAAAAAAAAATTAAGTCTGATAATTTGCTCAATTCAGTCAAGGTAGTCTTGGTTGGCACTACTCATCCTGGAAATATTGGCGCGACAGCAAGAGCCATGAAGAATATGGGTATACTTGATCTAGCTCTCGTGGAACCAAAAGAATTTCCCAGCGATGTAGCAACATTCAGGTCCAAGGCAGCTAAAGATATTCTAGAAAAAGCATCTGTTCATACAAGTCTTGAAGAAGCCATTTCTGAGTGTGAGTTAGTTGTTGGCACAAGCGCACGAGGTAGGACCGTTCCTTGGCCAGTTCTTAATCCTAGAGAAGCAGCTGAGGAAATGCATAAAAGCTCTCTAAATGGAAAAGTTGCGATTGTTTTTGGCAGAGAAGATAGAGGTCTAACCAATGAAGAGCTTGGTTTATGTAATTTTCACGTACATATACCTTCAGATCCCGAATATTCCTCCCTTAATTTATCGCAGGCTGTTCAAATTTTAGCTTACGAAATAAGGCTATCTTATTTACAAGATCGACATGTAAATAATGAATACTGGGATGTTGAGCTTGCAAATAATGAACAAACAGAGAGATTAATTAATCATATGGACGAACTTATGCAAGAAGTTGATTTTTATGATGTTGAAAACCCTAGGAAGCTCTTAGTAAGGGTAAGAAGGTTTTTTAAGAGGAGCAAAATAGATGTTATGGAAGCTAATATTTTTAGAGGATTATTTGCTACTATTCAAAAGAAGTTGAAATGATTTGGTTGTAAGTGTGTTAGTAAAGTAATACACTGCTCTTAAGGATTGCTTCATGCAGTGGACAAACGATCAACCCATATACCAACAAGTTAGAGACCATGTAGTCTCTCTGATCATCGACAATGTTCTTAAGTCAGGTGATCCAATACCTTCCGTAAGACAAATGGCTGTCGAAGGCGGCGTAAATCCTTTAACAGTTTCAAAGGCCTATCAAGAACTTGTTGATTTAAATATTGTCGAAAAAAGAAGGGGATTGGGAATGTTCATTACCGAAGGCGCTAAAAAAGAATTATTAAAACTAGAAAAAACAAAGTTCTTGGATAATGAATGGCCTAATACTCTAAAAAGAGCAGAAAGCTTAGGAATAGATCTTATTGAACTATTAGGTAAGAAATGAGATGAATACTGAAGTTGTCATTAAAGCGAATAATATTTCAAAGAAGTATGAAGAAAGTTATGCTCTTGATAGCATCGATATTGAAGTAAGCAAAGGCCAAATCATGGGGCTTATCGGTCCTAATGGAGCAGGTAAATCAACATTTTTACAATCAGTTTTAGGACTGTTAAAAACTGAAGGAAATTTAGAAGTTCTTGGTTTGGATCCTAGAAAAGATCGCCATAAACTTTTAAAAGAGGTGTGCTCAATAACTGACGTTGCAGTATTACCCAAATGGATGACTGTCCAGCAATTGCTGAGTTACATGAGTGGTGTTCATCCAGGGTTTGATCTTGATAAATGTAAATCTATTTTATCAAGAACTAATATTAAGCTTCACTCGAAAATAAAAGTTCTTTCCAGGGGGATGGTTGTGCAACTCCATCTCTCATTAGTTATGGCTATAGACGCCAAAATACTCATTCTTGACGAGCCTACATTAGGACTTGATCTTGTATACAGAAAAGATTTCTATTCCCAACTAATTGAAGATTACTACGAAGGTAATAAAACTATTTTAATAAGCACGCATCAAGTTGAAGAAATCGAAGGAGTTCTCTCTGACGCTGTATTTATGAATCAAGGTCGCATCGTTATGCAGGATTCAATTGAATCAATCAATAAAAAATACTTAGAGTTAAGGCCTGATCAAAATTCAATAAACGCAGCTAAAACTTTAAATCCTATGCATCATAGAACTGAACTTGGAAGAGAAGTTATGCTTTTTGAGGATATGGATAAAGATAAGCTTATGGAGCTTGGGGATGTTAGACCTCCTGTCATTGCAGATCTATTTATGGCCATCATGGAAACGACTAAGGGCGGAGGACAGTCATGATCCAAGTTCTTAAAGCCATGATAGTGAGAGAAATTCAAGAGCATAAGGTCGCTTTCGTTTATGCACCATTTTTTGTATCCATCATTTTATGTTTTGTGATCGCATCAGTATATTTTGGAGGGACAAATATCCAAACAGATCAATTCAATTTTTCTACAGAATATTATGACGAAGAGATAAGGCAAGCGATGCAATCAGTCTCCAGTGTCTCTAGGATCGATATTGTTAGAACTGGACTGCTTGTGCTTGGATTTCCTATTTTACTTACTGTTGGGTTCGGATTACTGGCTTACAGTCTTTCGACTTTTGCTGATGAAAGAAAAGATAGAAGCTTAATTTTTTGGAGATCCTTACCTGTATCAGATTTAACAACAGTTCTATCAAAGGTTTTTATAGTAACCCTCATAGTCCCATTAATGGTTATACCCTACATTATTCTTTTGCAACTTGTTGCTATGACAAGTGCATCAATATTCTTTGCCACAAATGATATCGTATCTTTTGGTTGGTTATGGGGGTCTTATATCATTACTGATTGGTTCAGGATTATATTTAGTTTATGGGCTCAAGCTCTATGGTCATTGCCCTTATTCTTATGGCTAATGTTAGCTGGAACTTATGCAGCAAGACCCATTGCGGGTGCTATAGTACCGCCTGTAATTTTAATTGTACTTGAGGGAGTCATTTTTAAGACAAACCTTGTTCTAGAATTTATTGAAAATCGAATTGGATTTTGGTCAAGATCAGACTCCTTTCCAAAGGAATATCAAGAAATAAGGGTAGTAGATATTTCTGATATTTTGCTTTTATTTTCTACCCAAGCCTTTTGGATTGGAATTTTTGCTAGTGTAATTTTAGTAGCAGGCATAGTTTATGTTCGTTCTTCAAATAGCGATCATGCTATAGATTAAAAATACATTTGACCTAGGAAGCTACCCTCCATACAATGCCCATTTTTGGCCCGTTCGTCTAGTGGTTAGGACATCTGGTTTTCATCCAGGCAACAGGAGTTCGATTCTCCTACGGGCTACCAACCTCTCAAAAAAATATGAACTTCCTCACTCTAATTATTTCAGCATTTGTATACTGTTATCGCTTCATTCGTTTCTCATTTAGAAATTTTTTTAATGCTGTCGCATACGCTTTCATAAACTATTTTAGCTTTTCAGGTAGGGCAACAAGATCTCAGTTTTGGTATTTTTTTCTTTTTTGTATATTACTTTATCTATTCACATTGAGTGTATCTATCGAGGGCCTTGAAGAGGTTATATCAAATGCAGACTCGAGTCAGGAAAGTAGTAGAGAAATATTAACCTACCTTCTGACTTCTTGGTTTGGTTTATCGGTAATGATCACTTTTATTCCGCAAATAACGCTTTCAATAAGAAGGTTACATGATATTGGAAAATCGGGATGGTGGTATGTAGGTCTCCAAATTGTTCCTAGTTTGATGCCTAATGTTTTTCCTTTTCAATTCATCGCGATTATGGCGCTTTTTGTTTTTATATACTTTATGGCGCTAGAGGGTGAAGAGGACAATTCGTACGGTCCAAGTACACTTCAAAAATAAAGTTAAGTTTATGAAATTGGAGCTAAGATAGTTTCAGCTAGCTCTACCCAATAAGTTGCTCCTATCGGTAAAACTTCGTCATTGAAGTCATAACCCGGATTGTGAATCATGCAAGAACCTTCTCCATCACCATTTCCGATCCAAATATAACTTCCTGGCTTTTCTTGAAGCATGTAGGCAAAATCCTCTGACCCCATACCCGGAGTGGGTGAAAGGTTTACCATCTCCTCCCCAGCTACCTTTTGTGCTACTTTTCCAGAAAGTGCTGCTTCATCGACAGTATTGATTGTTGCAGGATATCTGTGCTCGAACTCAAATTCAAAACTAGCACCATAGGCAGCACAAATTGACTCAGTAATTTTTCTCATTTGCTTTTCTAGCTGACTTTGCACTTTTGGCGAGAAGCACCTTGTGCATCCTTTTATTTCTATTTCGTTAGGAATTACATTGTAAGCATCTCCACCATGAAACTGAGTCACACTCAATACAACCGGATCTTGAGGATCGATAAATCGGCTTACTATAGATTGATAGGCATCAATTACCTTGGTACCGATGATTATAGGATCGATAGTTGTTTGAGGCATCGCAGCGTGACCACCTTTACCGATTATTTTAACGTTAAAGATATCGAAAGCAGCCATGATTGGCCCCGGTTTTACCGCAAAGGAGCCTACTGGCATTCCAGGAATGTTGTGCATACCAAAAACTGACTCAACAGGATATTTTTCAAATAATCCCTCATCTATCATTGCTTTTCCACCACCTTCATTTTCTTCAGCTGGTTGAAATATAAAATTAACCGTTCCGTCAAAATCTCCTTTTTCTGCCAGGTATTTAGCTGCGCCGAGTAGCATTGTCGTATGACCATCATGACCACAAGCATGCATTTTTCCTGGATTTTGAGACTTATGAGCAAAGTCATTCGCTTCATGGATAAGTAGTGCATCTAGGTCCGCTCTAAGACCAATAGATCTATTTCCACTTCCTTTTTTTAGTGTGCCTACAACCCCTGTACCAGCAATTCCTGTCTCAACTTCTATTCCAAAGCTTTCTAATTTCTCAGCAACTATTTTAGCTGTCCTGTGCTCTTCAAAGGCAATTTCAGGATGAGAATGAATGTCTCTTCGCCAAATTTGCATTTCAGGTTGAAGCTCTTGTAATTCTTTAATTATTTTCATGGATTTAATTTATAACCTTATAAACCTCAGAGCAAGAATAAAAGGAACTGTTATATAATGCGCATTTTTTAAACCTCAAAGGAAAAAATGGAAGTAACCATGAAAGAAGTCAGAGAGGAGATTGATCTTCTCGACAAAGAGTTGGTAATGTTACTAGCTAGACGTCAGAAATGCGTTGAGATGGCAGCATTGGTAAAGAATGACAAAAATCTGATAATAGACGAAGAGAGAATTGAAGAGGTTATCTCTAAGGTGACCTCTTTTGGGGAGTCATGCGGATTAGATAAAAATATATCTGAAAAACTATGGAGAAAATTGATAGAGCTCTCTATCGAGCACGAATTCAAAGAACTCGATTCTATTCAAAACTCTAACTAGGTTAATTAGATAATTTATCTATAAAACTTAAAGTTTCCTTTATCATCTGATTTTAGGGCAAGGGCCAGTCACCCGAATCATAAAATATTATTTTCTTATCTTTGGGACGTTGAACTTTCCATTTGACAGCTCCAAAAACCTACAATTCATTGTTATTATTTATTTCAATAAAACAAAATTAAAATAACTTATTAAATTAACATCAAGGAAATAATAATGAAAAAAAATAATGATTTATCCTTCTTAGGAGAGAGCAATCGTCATCAATTTGAACAATTCGATAATCTTTTCAATGGGGTAGAATCTTTTATGGGTTATTTACCAAATGCTCATTTATTGATGGCTGAAAGGCCAGAACTATTGATGAATTTCTCTAACTTAGCGAGCACAATATTTCAAGCAGAGGGCATAGATATTCAGACTAAACAATTAATTGCTTTAGCTTCAAGTTTATCCTCAGGCTGTAAGTATTGCCAGGCTCATACCTCACATGGAGCTGAAAGAGCTGGCGTTAGCGCAAAGAAAATATCAGATATCCTGAAATATACTGAGAGTGATTTATATGATGATAAGGAAAGAGCTCTACTCGATTTAGCTTTCGCTGCAGGAAAAACGCCAAATGAATGCAACAAACATCACTTTGACCAATTAAAAAAGTATTTTTCTAAAAAAGAAATTATAGATATAGTTTCAGTTATATCGTTATTTGGATATCTTAATAGATGGAACGATACGTTAGGAACGGTTTTGGAAGACATACCTGAAGAGTTTGTTGAAGAAAGTTTAAAGCCTTTAGGTTGGATATAGGAGACGAAGATGGAAATACCATATGAAAAGACACTTGCAGATTTATTTAGGTGGAGAGTTGCTGAGTCAGGTGCAGATATTGCACATAAATTTATAGATAAAGAAACAACCTATGCAGAGCTAGATTCTTATGCAAATAAGGTTGCGCAAGGTCTTATTAGTCTAGATTGCAAACCAGATAGCAGGGTAGCTTTTTTAGGTAAAAACTCGGATTTATTTTTTGAATTCTTATATGGAACCATTAAATCTAACACTGTAACTGTTGGGATAAATTGGAGACTAGCACCTCCTGAAGTAGCCTATATTATTAATGATTCAAAAAGTGAGGTTTTATTGGTAGGGCCTGAATTCTTCGGTTTGATTGAAGAGATTAAAAATGATATTCCCACTGTAAAGAAAATACTTACAGTTGGTGGAAGTCACGAAGAGTGGGAAGATTATATAATTTGGCGCGATTCGCATGATGATGTTGACCCTATGCTTGAAAGCAAAGGAAACGATGATGTGATACAGCTTTATACCTCAGGAACAACAGGTCATCCTAAAGGCGTCCAACTAACAAATGATAATTTTAGTAGCTGTTTTCTGATGAACGAAGATTCGATGTATCGAGAAATGGAACAGGGGGAGGTAAATCTAGTTTGCATGCCAATATTTCATGTTGCCGGAACAAATATGGGTTTAGCTGGTATGGTAACAGGCGCAAAAAATATAATAATACCTGAAGTTGATCCCACCCTAATTCTAAAACTCATAGAACAAGAGAAAATCCAGCATGCTCTTTTTGTTCCTGCCGTAATATTATTTTTAGTACAACATCCGGATGCAGCCACAACAGATTTTTCTTCCTTAAAGACAGTGATATACGGAGCTTCTCCAATCACTGACGATACCCTAATCAAAGCGATGGAATTGATGAAATGTGACTTCTGGCAAGTCTATGGATTAACAGAAACTAATGGTGCCATTACTTTCTTGTACCCAGAAGATCATGATATAGCAAGAGGTAAGCTAAGGTCATGTGGGAAAGCAGGAAAAGACGTCGGATTAAGAGTTGTAGATGCTGATGATAATGACGTTCCGGTAGGTGAAGTAGGAGAGGTGATAATTAAGTCTCTCAATAATATGAAAGGATATTGGAATAGGTCTGACGCCACAGAAGAGGCAATAAAGGATGGATGGTTCTATTCAGGTGATATTGGTTACTTCGATGATGAAGGATTTTTGTACATACATGATAGAGTCAAAGATATGATAGTTTCTGGAGGAGAAAATATCTATCCTGCAGAAGTCGAAAATGCTCTTTTAAGTCATCCTCAGATTGCAGATGCAGCTGTAATTGGAATTCCCGATGATAAATGGGGTGAAGCAACCAAAGCATTTATTGTGCAAACTGAAGGTGAACCTCTAGCCGAAGCAGATGTTATTTCATATGTTAGAACCCAGATTGCCGGTTATAAGTGTCCCAAAACAGTAGAGCACATTGATGCTCTGCCAAGAAACCCTTCTGGAAAAATCCTCAGAAAAGATTTACGCGCACCTTACTGGGAAGGTAGAGAAAGGAACGTTTCTTAAAAATTAGATTGAAATTTCAATTAGATAAACGACTCGAGAGTGATACCTTTTGGGTGGGGGATATGCCTCTATGCAAAGTACTCTTAATGAATGTAGCTAACTTTCCTTGGATTATATTGGTACCTAAAGTTTCAGATAAAAGTGAGATATTTGACTTGAATCAATCAGATTTAGAAAAGTACCATAGAGAAACAAACTATCTTTTACAAAGTATGTCCAAACTCTATATGGCTGACAAAATGAATATTGCCAGCTTAGGCAATCTCGTCTCTCAATTGCATACACACATTATAGTAAGGTATAAAAAAGATGACGCTTGGCCCAATCCTGTTTGGTCTTATCCTGATATGATCCCTTATAAGACGAACGAATACCAAATGGAGATTGACAAGATTAAGAAGCTTGTTGATGATTATGACTAGGGAGAATATTTATGAATGACTTTAGTCCAGAGAGTTTTGAAAAGAAGGATCTACCTTTCGTGGTCAACAGACTTAGTCCAAGTATTGGAGGAGAAATCTTAGGGATAGATCTTTCGGAACCACTAGATAAAAAGACAAAAGACCTAATATACGAAGCTCTATTGGTTTATAAAGTTATTTTTTTTAGAGATCAAAATATTTCGACTGAACAACACATAGAATTTTCAAAAAACTTTGGTGAATTAGAAATACATCCCTTTGCCCCTAAAAAGGATCTTTTTCCAGAAGTTCTTGTCATAACTCATAATGAAAAAAGTAGGGGAAGAGAGAATACTTGGCATTCTGATGTTACGTGGAGACTAAAACCTTCACTTGGATCGGTTCTAAGAATGATTGAAAAACCCAATCATGGAGGTGATACCCTATTTGCCGATATGTACGCGGCTTACGAAGGTTTGACAGATGAAATAAAAGAAAAATTAGAAGGAGCAATAGCGGTCCATGATTTTGCTAATTTTCGAAACAGACTTATACAGGAAGGAAAATCAGAGGAAGAAATAGAAGCTTTTAACAAAGAATATCCAATGCCCGAACACCCTGTTATTAGGACGCATCCAGACACTTTAAAAAAAGTTATTTATGTAAATGCAGCCTTTACTCAATATATCAAAGATTGGGATCCGGAAGAATCTACACAGATGCTTAATTATCTATATTCAAGAGCCTCTATACCTGAATATCAGTGCCGATTTGCCTGGCAAGATAACTCTATAGCATTCTGGGATAACAGGGCGTGCCAACATTACGCAAACTCAGATTACTGGCCTAATGTAAGGAAAGTGGAGAGAGTCACTATTATTGGAGATAGACCTTACTAGGCCTCTTTAGTAAGACATAAATCGTAAATGAATAAGAATTCAGTTATAGACTGGTCTTTAATCATTGCTATAGGCATAGCCTGGGGATCATCATTCTTATTTATCAAGATATCAGCACCTGAGGTCGGTCCTATCACTTTAGTTTTCTCAAGACTTTTGATAGCTTCAATGTTGCTAACTCCTTTCTTTATTACAAGAGAGCACCTTAGAAACATTAAAGAAGAATTTCCATCAATACTTTTTTTAGCTCTAATTAATGCCTCTGTTCCGTTTTATCTTTTTTCCAAAGCAGCCATCGAATTAAATGCAGGAACTATGTCTGTACTAAATGGTACAACACCTTTGTTTGCTTTCATTATTGCAACTCTTTGGTTGAGATTAGGTTCTAACTGGACTCAATTACTTGGAATTTTTATCGGTATTGTTGGACTAATTATATTTGTTGGATACGAATCTCTAGAATTCTCTTTAATTGCCCTCATTTTATGCCTCTTAGCTTCCTTCTTTTATGCATTTAGTTCCAACTTCATATTTAGAACTAAAGAGATCGACGCCACCTACTTGGCTTCTATGACTTTATTGGTTGCAACATTTCTAGTTTTTCCTTTTACCTTCTTGGAAAGCGGATTGAACTTCAATCATCCTAGTGAAGTTTTATTGAGTGTTTTCCTTCTGGGTTTCTTATGTACCGGTATGGCTTATATGGGATATGTTGTTTTGATTAAGAGAGTAGGTCCGGTTAAAGCTTCTACAGTAGTATTGATCGTTCCTGTATCGGGGATGTTATGGGCTAATTTATTTCTAAATGAGGCTATTACCTCAACGATGTTAATGGGATGTCTACTAATTATTACAGGAGTAGGTCTGGTAAATTTCTTTAAAGATGAGGCTTCCAGTTAAGAAGACCTAGATAGGTATACAACACTGTGATCATCGTAATCCTTGGTGCCAACTTCTTTAAACCCAAAGTTTTCGTGAAAAGCTAAAGACGGTTCATTCCTGGGTATGGTGTTGACCTCACAACAGGTAATAACATCTAATTCCTTAGCTATTTCGATAGTCTTTTCATAAATTTGACGGCCAAGACCCTTTCGCCTGTGACCGTCTTTGATTGCTATTCTATCAACGTACAAGAAAGGATAATCCCTTGAATTAAAAAAATCATAATTGAGGGAGTCGTAGTTTTGACCTTCTCTCATCAGAATAATGAATCCAGCTATTTCATCTTTTCTAATAACTATTAGATGGCTACTCCAATCTAAGAGCGATTTCAATCTACCCATATCAGAAACACTTCCAACCTCTGGAATATTAGCTTGGTTGATAGCTAAGATCTCTTCTAGATCAGAACTAAGATAAGGCTCTTTAAGAACTTCGAGTTTATACAATGATTAACTCAGTTCGAGGCCTTCTAAATTGCCTTTCGCTCTCCACTTCTCCATAAGAGAAAAGAATTCTATTGGACCACCGCCGTAAGTATTGTTTTGAGGAGTTTGGTTCACTTTTCCCTCATTGTTGTAATACCCCGGAGTGCAGTTTTCTTGAAATTCTGCTGTTAATCTCGCTTTTTCAATAATTGTTTGTATCCATCTCTCTTCTGCCTCTTGTGAAGCTTCAATTCGCTTAGCGCCTTTGTCTTTAGCAGTTTTGAGGATATGTGCTAAGTGAATACTTTGTTCGTCTAATGAGTACGTATAAGTCGCTGTGAAGCCGGACTGAGCCGGCCCAAAAAAGAAAGAATTAGGAAAACCTCTGCTGTGCATTCCATGAAATGTAGAAAGGCCATTTTCCCATTTTTTAGAAACAGTAAGACCATCAGTACCATGAATTTGATATCCAGCCCTTCTACTGTAATCAGTTCCAACCTCAAATCCTGTAGCAAAAATAATACAATCTACCTCGTACAATTTTCCTTCAAAAACTATACCTTCTGCTGTTATTTCTTCTAACCCTTTCCCATCTGTATCCACCAATTCAACATTAGGATTATTAAATGTTTTTAGGTACTCGTCATGGAAACAAGGGCGTTTACAGAATTGATTGTAGTAAGGCTTCAAGGACTCAGCAGTGTCTTTGTCCTCTACAACCTCATCTGCTCTTGCTCTGACTTTTTCCATTTTCTGGAAATCAGCCATTTGCATGGCATTTCTTAAATCCATTGCATCAGTCACTTTCTCTGTCATATATGCCTTAAATCCAGTTTTATACATTTTGGGAGAGAAGATGCCTGAAACTGCCCATGATGCCATTTGAAGCTTAGAAGGTGCTTTATTTCTTAAATTACCAAAGAGTAATCTAAATGCTTCTGTCCATCCATCTGATACCAAATCTTCTTTGACCATGCCGCCAGTCAAGAGTGTTTCAAAATTTTTCCTTCTTTCATCATGCCAACCTTTGGGTTGAGTAGATATCCAGTTAGGATCTGTAGCCTGATTATTTCTTACGTCTATTGAAGAAGGTGTTCTTTGGAAGACATATAGCTTCTCTGCAGAAGCTCCTAAATGGGGGACACACTGAACCGCAGTTGCACCTGTTCCAATGATGGCTACTTTCTTATCTTTAAGATTTGATAGATCGCCATGCGAAGATCCTCCGGTATATGCATAATCCCAACGGCTAGTATGAAAAGTATGTCCTTTGTAGTCATTTATGCCTTTAATTGCAGGTAACTTAGGTCTATTAAGAGGTCCATTAGAATGAACGACATATCTAGCCCTGAGTTCATCACCTTTATTTGTTTTGACAGTCCATCTTAGGGATTCCTCATCCCAGTCCGTCGAGGTTACTTCAGTCTGCATGCACGCATTGTCATAAAGTTTGAATTTTTCACATATAACTTTGCAATACTCTAAGGTTTCGGGTGCGTTGGTGTATTTTTGTTTAGGTACAAAACCAGTTTCTTCTAGTAGGGGGAAATAGATATAAGATTCAATATCACAAGACGCACCTGGATATCTATTCCAGTACCAAGTTCCTCCAAAATCTCCACCTTTTTCTATGATTTTGAAGTCATCTATACCAGCTTCTCTTAATCTAGCTCCGGCAAGTATGCCACCAAAACCGCCACCAATTATTACAACCTCAATATCTTCCTTGAAAGCCTCTCTCTCAATTTCTTCATCAATATAGGGGTCTTCTACGAAGTATGAGAACTCACCTTTTACTTCCTGGTATTGATCATTACCGTCTTGCCTGAGACGCTTATCTCTTTCTTCTCTGTACTTTTTTCTTAGAAAGTCAGGATCGAAGTCAAATTTTTCTATTTCAACTGCCACAATTTCCCTCGTTTGAAGAAATAGTAAAACAATTCGATGATTAGTTCATCTAGAAATATAGGTAAAAAATTATATTTATTTTGATTCTATAATTTTTAGAAATCTTTGGGACTATTGATGAGATTCATAAATTCACTTCTAGTCTCAGGATTATCACGGAATGCACCAAGCATTCTGCTTGTAATGGTGCTGGATTCTGTTTTGTGTATACCTCTTGTTGTCATGCATTGATGACTGGCATCAACCACTACAGCCACTCCTTTTGGTTGAAGGACTTTTTGAATGGTATCTGCGATCTGAGCCGTCATGGTCTCCTGTGTCTGCAGTCTTTTTCCAAAGATTTCAATTACCCTAGCAAGTTTACTGATTCCAACAACTCTATTATTTGGAATATAGCCTACATGAGCTACGCCTAGAATCGGGACGATGTGGTGTTCACAGTGAGATTCAACCCTAATATTCCTGACTATAACTGCATCATCATAACCTTGGACTTCTTCAAAAGTTTTAGTTAAAACTTCTTCGGGATCCATATTATAACCTTCAAAGAACTCTTCATATGCTTTCACAACTCTGTTAGGCGTCTCAATAAGACCTTCTCTATCTGGATCATCACCTGTCCAACAAATTAATGTTCTGACTGCTTTCTCTGCTTCCTCGCGGGTTGGCTTAGTTGCTGTTTCAACTGGTTCAACTTTATTTTGTATACTCATAAATATTCCGTTTTTTTTGTATATTGGTTGAAAGATATGCAATATGATAACTCAAAACTCGAAATTCTAAGGTTTACTCTATAGGAATTCTTAAATAAGTAAAACAAAGGGGGAAGCATGACTAATTATTCAACACCAAACTTTTCATTAGACTTATCCGATCAAGTAGCCCTGGTAACTGGCTCTTCTTCAGGATTAGGTTATAGGTTTTCTAAAATATTGGCTAAATGCGGGGCTAAAGTGGCCCTTGCAGCACGTAGAGTAGAGAAGCTCGAAGCTTTAGAAAAAGAAATAAGAGATGAAGGAGGAGAGTGCGCAGTCATACCTTTAGATGTAATGGATCGCGACAGTCTCAGAAATGCAGTAGATGTGGTTGAGAATCAAATGGGTTTAATTAATACATTAATCAATAATGCCGGTATGGTTGATGCTCAATGGGCTATCAGACAGGATGATGCTTTAATTGATGGTGTTGTAGACACTAACTTGGTTGGTCCATACCTTCTCTCTAATGAAGTTGCAAGAAGGCTTATAAAAGCTGAACAACCTGGTCGAATGGTTAATATTGCTTCAATGGCTGCATTTAATATTAGCCCTACCTCAGCTTCCGTTCTGTATTCCACAACAAAATCAGCCATTATAAGAATGACGGAGTCTCTTGCAGTGGAATGGGCAAGAAATAATATTAATGTAAATGCTATAGCGCCTGGTATATTCCATTCTGAGATGGCGGATGCCATGCTGGAAAGAATAGGGGATGTTAGTAAGGGTCTGCCTAGAAAAAGAATATGTGTTCCGGAGCAGATGGATTCAACACTTTTATTTTTAGTCTCTCCGTCATCAGAGTGTGTCACTGGTACTTGTATAAAAATTGATGATGGACAAACAGCTCGATAGTTATATCTATGGGAAATCTCTACTTAACTTATAGAGAGGGGTTTCCCAAAGACCTTGATAATACCTTTATTGAAAATACTGACGGCTCAAAAATCAGTTATGGAGAATTAGAAGAGGAATCTACTAAATATGCAAATGGCTTATCTGAATTGGGCTTGCAACCAGGTGATAGGGTTTCTGTTCAGCTCAATAAAAGCCCTGAAGTTGTTTTCATTTATTTGGCTTGTTTGAGAGCTAATCTTATTTTTCATCCTATCAATACAGCCTATAGGGGAAAGGAATTATCTTTTTTATTAAATGATGCCAAGCCTTCCATCTTTATTTGCGAAAAAGAAATTTATGAAAATATAAGTTCCTTAGATTTAGAGGAATCCATATCACATATTTTTAGTCTAAATCCGGCTGACCACGAATCTATTCAATTCATAAAGAAAGAGGGTGATCATGAAATTATTGACTGCTCTCCTGACCATACCGCTGCCTTGCTATATTCCTCTGGAACCACTGGGCAACCAAAGGGAATTATGCTGACTCATGGCAATATAGGATCTAATGCGCATACATTGAAAGATGCATGGGGTTTTAACAAAGAAGATATCTTGTTACACAGCTTACCCATTTATCACGTACATGGATTATTTATATCTATGGGATGTGTACTTTTATCAGGTTCAAAAATGTTATGGACCAAGTCTTTTGATGCAGAGCAGACAATAGAGCTATTGCCCAGATGTACAGTAATGATGGGTGTGCCCACTTACTACACGCGATTAGTTGGATCTAGAGACTTAGATAAAAGTTGTGCCAGCAACATGAGACTGTTTATATCTGGTTCCGCTCCTTTATTAGAAGATACGTTTATTCAATTTTATAAAAAAACAAATCATCACATTCTTGAAAGATATGGCATGACTGAAACTAACATAATTTGCTCTAACCCTCTTGAAGGTGAGCGAAAACCTGAAACTGTTGGTATGCCATTAAAGGATATCAACTTAAGGATAGTGGATGATTCATTCAATGCCCTCGAAATTGGTGAAATAGGCAACATTCAAGTTAGAGGTCCTAATGTATTCAATAGTTATTGGAATCTTCCCGAAAAAACAAAAGAAGATTTCTCATCAGATAATTATTTCAATACTGGAGACAAAGGGTTTATTGATAAAGATGGATATCTCTCAATAGTTGGCAGAACAAAAGATATGATAATTTCTGGCGGTCTCAATGTTTATCCCAAGGAAGTTGAATCATTGATCGATAGTTATGAAGAAGTAGAAGAATCTGCAGTCATAGGATTGGCAGATAATGATTTAGGAGAAAGAGTTACAGCAATTGTTGTTCCGAATGCTAATTTTCATTTAAGCGAAGACGATATAATTTTTAGATTAAAGAAAGAGATAGCCGGGTTTAAAGTTCCAAAAAACGTTATTTTTGTTGATGATCTTCCCCGAAATGCCATGGGAAAAGTTCAAAAAAATATTCTCAGAGATAAATATCAGTAAAGAATTTTTATAATTTTAAATTCGTTTATAATGCTCCCACAAGCGAGATTGGTATAGTGGTATTACGCAACCTTGCCAAGGTTGAGAGACGAGTTCAATTCTCGTATCTCGCTCCAGCATTTTAGCTTTAATATATTATTATTAAAGAAATGATTAATCCTCTCATCTATCCTTACACAGCAATAATAGCAAGTTGGCATGAATAACCCAGATATAGAAAATTATCCCTCTAGAAAAACAGGTTACTCAGCAGTTGTTGTTATGACTTTGGCACAGGTCTTTGCTTTCATTGATAGGCAAATACCAGCAATGCTTGTTGAACCCATCAAACAAGACTTTAGTCTCAATGATTCGCAGATAGCCTTATTGGGAGGAGCTGCCTTTTCAATTTTCTACGCAATTATGGCACTGCCAATTGGCTATGCTGTAGATAGATACAAAAGGGTAAACGTACTAGGTACTGGTATTTTTGTTTGGTCTTTAATGACAACACTTGCAGGCCTAGCTAACAGCTTTGGAAGGTTATTCGGGGCTAGAATTGGAGTGGCTGTAGGAGAGGCAGTGATGGCACCCGTAAGCGTATCTTTAGTAAGTGATTATTTCCCCCAAAATAAACAAGGAAAGCCTATGGGAATAATTACTGCAGGAGTTTATATTGGTATAGGTGCTACTTTAATAGGTGGAGGTTATCTTATTGATTATCTTACAGATATTGGCGGTATAACAATTCCTGGAATTGGTTATTTCAAACCATGGCAGGCAACTTTTTTGGTTGTAGGCATACCAGGAATATTGATATCTATTGCTGCTTTTATGTTGCATGAACCTAAACGTTTAGGGCTCTCTAAAACTCAGGAAGATAACAAAAAAATCAATATATTTTCTCACTTGGTTCAAAATAAAAAACCCTTATTTCCTATGTTTGGCGGATTAATATTCATGGCTCTTATCTTTTATTCTTTTACCTTTTGGGCCCCATCAATGATGGTTAGAACCTATGGATTAAGTTTGACAGAGGTCGGATTTTCCTTGGGAGTCATCACCATCATCGCTTCTATTCTTGGTACGATAACTTCCGGAACTGTTGTCGATTACCTCAGATCCAAAGGACATTCAGATGCTCCCATTAGGACAGGTATGTATGCATGTATTTTTGCAACACCTGCTATTTGTCTAGCACCCTTAGTAGATAGTTTAATGCTCACTTGGCTGTTAATTGGTTTGTATCTTTTTTTCATTAGCTCCTTTGCTCCCATTGGTTTATTGGCGGTAAGTGGTATCTCAAGCAACGAAGTAAAAGGACAGATGGCAGCTGTGCATGCATTTTTAATGATGGCTTTTGGGCTAAGCCTAGGTCCACAGATTACAGCCTTCTTTACAGATTTTATCCTTATGGACGAATCCAAACTCGGTATGGCAGTTGCAATGACAGGCTTGATTGTGCTTCCTTTAGCAGCCTTATTATTTAAGATTGCTCTACCTAGGTATAGAGATGCTTATCAAAAAATATCCATCAATTAGGTTATAGTTACTAGGTGCAATATTTACTTATATTTATCAGCCTAGTATTTGCTCTTCATAGTTTTAGCGAAGATATTCAAGACTGTAACTGCACTGATGGTTTTGTTGAATACTGTAAATACGATGAATCAAAGAACTTCATAGGTTTTTGTTCGAATGAAAAAGGCAGGCAGATTGGTAAGACCTTTTATCAGGACGGAATCACCTTCGAAGGCAATTATTATCAAGACGTTTATTCCGTAGGCACTATGGCATGGCCCAACGGCGATTCATTAAGAGGAGAATTTGGTATAGCCAATGCTGGTTATACTTTTGAACAAGGAATAGATTCAACCAAATTATCTGCTATTGGTCAGTTTGTTGAAGGAACAGTCACTTCAAGAGGGTTCTTTGAATTTAAAGGCGAAGATCTTATAAGACTTATCGGTTTTGGAACCGAGTTTGATACTGATCCAAGCGGAGAATTCAATTATAGAGCTGGTTCTCATATTGATGGAGAAATGAAAGGCAGCACTCTCGTTACCATAAAAGCTCAAGGAGAAGATCGAACAGGAGGACTTTCAATTTGGTCTGATCTATCTCTTCCTACCGAAGAAAGACAAATTTATGTAATAAATGGACCATCTAAAACCGTTTATCGTTTTGTTGATGGTAAGACACAATTTGTAAGAGACTTTACCCCTGAAGACGATATAGCCAAAAATGTAATTGAAAAGAGTGTGGAGAACAAGAAAGCCAACTTAGACCAAAACTTTGCCATCTTGGATGAAAGGTTAAGTCAGGTTGAAGACTTCTTATCGGGAAAAAAAACCTCAAATCAGAGCGCTCCGATTAAACCTTTAAGCTCTAATTTGGTTAAATCAATACAAGAACTTCTGACTATATTAGGTTACGAAACTGGAAAGATTGATGGAATCCTAGGGCCGTTAACAATCGCAGGAATAAAAGCTTTCGAAAAAAAGAATAATCAACCTCTAAATGGTAAGCCTTCTGAAGAATTACTAATTCTTCTTCAAGAATCTATTAGATTAAAAAACAATCAGTTGGCGACTAGCGAAGAGCCGCCTAAAGATTTACCCATTGTCTCTACTGGTACTGGTTTCTTCATAAGCAGCAATCATTTAGTTACCAACTATCATGTGGTACGAAAATGTAACTACATCTCTATTCAAAAGATGGGACTTTTAACTATTGAGACTCAAGATCAGATAAATGATATAGCCATTCTCAGGTCAGAAGATAAATCGGACAATTTTTTAAAATTACAGGATAACCCTCAGTTAGGACAGTCTATCTACACTGGCGGATACCCATACAATGATGTGCTTGATAATTTTAATTTTACTATTGGTAATATCAGTGGCTTGAGAGGCACTCAATCGAATATATCTCAATTTCAATTTACTGCACCAGTTCAACCTGGTAGCAGTGGCGGACCAATTCTGAATGATAAAGGCGGAGTAGTGGGTGTTACAGTTTCAGGGTTAGGGGCAAGCTTTGCTGACGCCAATAATACTCTTCCACAGAATATAGCATTTGGTATCAAGGTTGGAGTTGTAAAAGATATCTTAAACGAGGAGGGCATCCAATTTTCTCAGGGTCAAGAATTCTGGTTTAGCGCTTCTCAAGAAAAGATAGCTCAAGTTGCTAAGGATGCATCAGTAGTTATCCAATGTCATTCCAGCATATAAAATGATTTATCTTGATTTTGAAGGGTACATGAATAAAGAACCCTCTCTTGCAGGCTATCTTCTTAATAGTGAATTTAAGCAGGTTATTTTGGACGAAGATTACCTTCCAATAGCACAAGAGACTGATATTAAATTCCAAAAATACGAAGAATTCTGTAATGAGATACTAACTATCTCAAATCAATCAGGACAGCCAATAGTGGCATGGTCAGAAAACGAATATGATCATTTCGGAGGATTTGGAATTCCATTTGAATACCGTAATTTGCTCAAAGAGACAAAGTCGGTATTAAGAAAGAATACTAATTTGAGTGCAAAGCATAAAGATATGGACGAATATTGGGTTGGTCAACGGACAAATAGAGCTGGTAACTCAAACCCTAATCATAGTCGTTATAAGCAAAAAAGATGGAAATTAATCACCTTACTTAAATTATTAGAATATCCAAGATTGAATTCGGGCTATGGCAGTGGGGTGGTAACTAAAAGATTAACTGACGTCAAAAGTGGTTTAAAGGCACGAGGTTCATACAATCTTCTAACCAACGTTCAAAAAAGTAAATGGACGAAATTACTTCATCATAATCAAGTAGATGTAGAAGGTATGGTCTATATAAAAGAAAAATTAGAAATCACTTAAGAAAGGTCCGTCTTTCCGGACTGTCAGCAAGATCATTAATTTTATAAAGGAGGATATTAACTCTTACTGCAGATGTTTTTCTATGTGACACACCTTCTGCTGGTATCATCTCATTTACACCCATGAGCAGGGCACTAAAACTTAAATGTATATTAAAGTATCCCTGCGACAAAATGTGTCGTATTGATGTAGTATAGTTAAATAATGAGCGATACAACTTTACGTCAAATTAAGCTACTAGAGTTATTACCAAGACAGCCCTATAAGAAATCTACGCAAACCCTAAAGAGTAATCTATCTGAAATTGGTTTCGAAGTATCCACTCGAACTATTCAAAGAGATTTAAAGAATTTATCGAGCATTCTTCCGTTAATTAGCGATGAGCGAGATAAACCTTTCGGCTGGTCTTGGCACAAAGATGCTTCAGGACTTAATCCAGCAATGGACCCCATCGAGGCATTAACCTTCTCTTTAGCCCAAGAATACCTAGAGCCAATAATGCCCAGTAAAAGCTTTAAAAGGATGAACATTTTCTTTGAAAGAGCAAATAGCGTTTTGAAAGAAATGGATAAAAGTTCTATTAAAAGATGGAGAGATAATGTAAGAGTAGTTCCTCAATGGCAGTCTTTGATTCCTCCAGAGATAAATGAAGAGGTCGAGGCACAAATATATGATGCACTTTTACATGGCCATCAGTTAGATGTTGATTACCTAAAAAGAGGAAATAAAAAACCGGAAAAGAGAATAGTTAATCCCCTGGGAATTGTCTTACAGGGAGTTGTTCATCGTTTAATTTGCACTATGGATGGGAGCGATAATCCAAGACACTTACCTATTCATAGATTTAAAAAAGCTTGCCCAAATGGTCACAAGATAAAAAAATCACCTAAATTTGATATTGATAAATTTGTTGAAGAGCAAAATATTGGTTATTTAATTTCTTCTAAACACATTAATCTTGAGGCTCTTTTTCAGCCAATGGCGGGTTTTCATCTAACGGAGACACCCATCTCAACAGATCAAAATCTTACGAAGACAAAGGAAGGTAATTATTTACTGAAAGTTAAGTTGCCAGATACATCTCAGTTGAGGTGGTGGTTGCTAGGTTTCGGAGATCAAGTTGAAATCTTGAAACCCTTGAAGCTACGTGAAGAGTTTATTCACAAGTTCAAAAATCTAATTGGTATCTATGAAAGTGAATTACAAAACAGAAGAAAATAAGATTTATAGGATTTTAAATCGGATTTCACTAGAAAAAGGGCAGTTTTACATGCTGAGTTATGGCCCTGGTTATTGGTCTGAAATACAACGACATATTTATGGAGAATTTTTAGCTCAATATTTTGATACCAACAATACAACTAGAGTGAAACAAATCAATTCACTGGATATTTTTGTACTAAGTAATTTAATAAATAATATATGTTTCGAGTTAAAGGGTATTAAGAGAAGACATTTGTTAGAACCAGCAATGAGCTATAACGATGAAGATGATGTGTTTTTCAATACCCGAGGGCATAATCTTAGATGGATCATTATTTTTGTAGATAACCTTTTAGATGATAGAGTTAAATTACATGATTACCTTGAAGGAAGTCTTGCACATAATTTTTTGTTACGTATGGAGAATCACATGAAAAATATTCAATTGAGAGAAGGTGTGCGTGAAAAAGATTTATGCAAATTAAAGTTCTTTGATGAGAAGCTTAGATACGTAGAAAAATGATTGATATTACAACAATAGTCCTTATTGCTATTTTAGTAAGCTTAGGATTCTTGATATACAAATTAAATAAGTCAACTCTCGATGAAGAAAAAATAAGACTTCAAATAGAATCTGACTTAACAGAGAAGTTTCAAGAGCACCTGAATAGTTCCAATAAGAGTTTTCTGGATTTAGCAGATCAAAACTTTCAAAATCATAATGATAAGGCTAAGCAAATTTTTTCTGAAAATTCCAATAAAGTTGAGAAGGATGTTAAAGATTTAAAAGATAAGATGAATAATCTTACCATGGGGCTTAAAGAGGCTGTTGGTGGCATTAATAAATCAGGAAGCAATTTGAATGAACACATTCACAACCTATCAACCAACTTACAGGCCTGGAATCAGGCAATGGCATCAAATAAGGTAAGAGGAGATCTCGGAGAAGAGGCCCTTGAAAAAATATTAACAGATTCAGGTTTAATTGAAGGCAAAAATTATTATCTACAAAAACACGAGAAAGTAGATGGAGTTATAGTTAAACCAGATGTAGTTATAGAGTTAGCAAATGGTGGCAATATGGTCATCGACTCAAAATTTCCTTACAACGATTTCAAAAAGGCTGTTGAAGAAGAAGATTCGGTAAGGCAAGAAGAGCATTACAAAAATCATGCAAATGCAGTACTAGGGCATGTAAAAAGCTTATCCAAAAAAAATTATTTTTCTTATCTTAATAGCTCTCCTGACTATACAGTTCTATATTTAAATAGCGTAATTTATTATTACCATGCACTTAGATTAATACCTGACTTTGTTGAACAAGCAAGGAAACTTAAGATTGTGGTTGCTACTCCAGAGATTATTATCCCGCTTCTATCGGGTGTCATGACTCAGTGGAAGGAACACAGAATGATGGCAGAAATGCAGAATGTAACTAATGAAGTTTCAAATCTTCATAGTAGGCTTAAGGTTTTTATGAGGCACATTGATGATATTTCAAAAGAACTTGGCAAGGCTGGTGCAAAAGTTAGAGACGTTATTGGGTCATATAATCATAAAGTCTTGCCCTCAATCAGGAGGGTTGAAAGTTTGAGTGGTCAACAAGATGCTGTAAAAGAATTATCTGAAGATAGATTAATGGATTTACAAGAAGAAACTAAGCAATAGGTACAACAATCTCTTAAACAGACTAAATTATTCCGATATAAAGGCAAATCCCTCATCTAAAGCAGACTGTCTAATTTCTAAAGCTGCTTTCATTTGTTCTTCAGTGGGAATAGTGCGGATATTTTTTTGATCAATTCTTGAGCATTGCAATGGAATGCTAACCTTTTTATGATCGTCCGGAAAACCTTCTAGCTGATTAAATTTAGCTATCATTTGCCATTCTTCTGAATTTATCTGATTCATGACCATATCAAATATATCGACTGTTTCACTAGCTTTTCCAGTTTCATTCGCAATTTCTTCTCTCTCCTTGAGTTCATTTTTAGTCAATTTATCTGACTTTTCTAAGTGAGATATATCAAAATCTAATTGTTTAAATTTTTCCCAACTTTTTTGACGTTTACAAAATTCGGACACATTTATAATTCCATCTCGGAAGTCTGAGTCATTTATTTTTTCTCTGACTTGTTTTGCTAGTTCAGTTATTTGCATAGTCAGTGATTCGGACAGTGATTGATTTTGAAAAATCCTAGTTAAGTTTATGTCTTCTTTTTGCTTAATCAGAAGATGACGTAGCAGGGCTAGGGTGTATGTTACTGTTTCAGCTCTTAAACCTCTTTCTGCAATATACCAATCAGACGAAGATATTGCCTTTTCAGCTGATCTGAATAAGATCATTTTAGCAATCAAGTCTTTATAAAAAGGTTCTCTAAATTTATTATCATCCTTTTCAAATTCTTTGACTAATGATGCTCCTAGCTCGGTTAAATTCTTTTGCGCACCACCTTTTACTTGATGCGGGTTCATTCTCCACGTATTTTCGTACTTTGCCATGTCTGTTTTAACAAATACTTGGTGTTTTGGATATTCGGCTTGCCATGTTCTCGATGCTGCTGCAGTGAGACCTCTCATAGTTGTCTGATAAGCTCCTCTTGCTCGCTCATAAAACCATTTAGTAGAAACTCCCATTTCTCCAGCAGGCATCATAGTATTTCTTGAGAGCATTTCTATTCTTAGGTGAAGGGGATGGTTTGAAACTAGATCTGCACTATTGACCGCATTTTGAGTATTTGCAAATTCAGAAATTTTACTTTTTAAAAGCTCTGCTTCATTAGGATCTTTATCTCCAATTATGGTCAGTTTTGCTTGAACGAACACTTTATTAAGATTTATGTCAGAAAATCTCTCGCCACTAGGTAAACCACCTTTCTCTTGTGGAGAAAAGTAGATCGAAGAAGTTGTCTGACCTCCATTAACAATTTGCAGGTTTTCTAGTTCAGTAATTTTTAAACCTTCAGAGGTTTGTTTCTTTTTTAAGGAAGAGGCGGTCAAAGTGAGGCCATTATTGTATGCAAAGAAATCTTCAGGATTTGTCAAAAGAGTATTCCTCATACCTCTATTGACTTTACCTCTAGTCCCTAAGAATGTTCTTACATTGCTCTCTAGTAACCTTTGCCCATACTCTTCGTACAATTGTCTGAGCACTTCTCCTGGTAAAATACACAAATATGAGTCTGTTTTAGCGCCTTTAAAATTAGCGGGAAGGGCTGAAATTCCTTTACACATTGAATTGAAATCTACAGCGAAGGGAATTGATTCGGAATCTGACTCTTCTAGTTCTTGAAATTTGCTGATATCCCAAACTTCTATTGAGGATTTTTTATCAAAAATATTATCTATATTAATTTTGGATGCAGTGCTTTTATAGTCTGTCAGTAAGACCACCCTGAACTTAGAAATATTTTCAAGATAGACATTCAATGCACTAGCAATTTGTTTCCCGGGATCAGTTTCATCAAGACGATCTAAAAATTTCTGATCATCAATTTTTTCTAGAAAACGTGCTGCTCTTTTTCCTATTTTCTCTAATTCACTTTTGGTAATTGTTTTCTGATCATCTTCTCCATCGAAATGTACTACGATAGCTGAAACTTGTCTTTCCAATATATTGTAATTGTAACCGTCAATTCTTAAACCTTGCCTTGTATCTCTGTAGTCTTTATATTCGACATCATCTAAAAGCCCAGCTTCAGCTAGCATAGAGGTTGTAAAACGAAAAAATTCCTCTTCTAGATATGTGCCCTGAGATTCAGCTGCTGCTCTTATTTTATTTAGAAATTCATTTCTATATTCACTGTTACTCATCTAAAACGTCCTCAATTTCGTTGTCAATTTTGAATTGAGCTATGGATGCGGTATTGATGGTGTACTTTAATTTTGTTATTCCTGATGGTGTATTGTGATGAGTTAATTTTGGAAAATTTTCATCTACTTCGTAAATATCATATTTAAGAAAATCAAATTTTTCATCAAGTTGATCTTCGGTAGCCTTCCCATACAGGGAGCTCATCTTAACCTCAAAGAGATTTTTTAGTCGTGTATCATCTCCTATTTCTAAAACGATTTTTTCATATATCTTTCTTAAAGAATTACCGGTCTCTTCATCGGACAGATTTAAAAATATATGAATTAAATATAAATAATCAGTAATTTTTGTTAGCTGTTCTAGTGAGCTTATTTTTATTGCGTCGCCGTCTCCTGAAAGAGTAGTTTTGGTTTCTAATGCCATATTATTTAGGGTGAAGTCTTGCTTTTTGCCTTCTGGACCTATCCAAAATCTTACTGAATCGTATAGAGAAAACTTAGACGGAAGAACATCCAGAAGAAAATACATTTCACCCCATAAGCCAATTAATTCTGATCTGGTTAGCCCTTTTCTTGTTGGCCTCAAGAAATCAGCCCAAGAGATAATTTCTTTAGAAACTTCTTCAAATAATTTCTTACCGTGATACGGGCTTGTATTGAAGGCAACCGACTTAATGATTGTAGAAAATTTATCCTTCAGAGAGGCATCAGTTAAGGTATAAATTAATCTTGTACCTTCATTAGAAGATTGTGCCTCTACTTTTAAATCTCCCAAGTCTTTGCTTTTATTTAATTCGTGTGATTCTTCCTCATGAATAAAAAAAATGTATTCTCCATCTGAGTTAATTGAAACCCAAAACCTCTGATCTCTAACATATAATTGTCTTCCAAGAGGGTAGATCGGTCCCTCGATATCACTCCAAGGATCTTCATTAAAGAAATTATCAAACTCACTCACAGGGATACCTTATTCTTCTTCCATTAGTTCTAAACCCATCTGTTCCCAAATTCTATTTGTTTTGTATGAATAGGCAGTTTTTCTATTCAAAGCTCTTATTTCCTGCGAAGATTTACCTCGCAAATTCTCTGTAAGAGGGAAAGATATTGTAAATCCTATGCTTGGTTTCTCATGAGCGATAAGAACTTCGTACTCATCTTTATCAATATTATTAGGGTAAGGTTTCAATATACCTAAATTGAAGAGGTAAATTGTTAAACTTGGAAAATCTCTTCCTTCATATCTTAAGTAATCCCTACTGTATGCTCTTTGGTTCCCATTCAAAACCTCTTGAATTTGATGTTCATTTAAAAAAATTTTTTCATCATCTGATCCAGACAAATCACCTGCTTGAGGATAAATAATCATTCCATTTGAGTTCACCTGCCTTTTACCTATGTTTAGTTCATGAGGCCCTAACGTGAAAGTATCGTGTATTTCATTTTTATTAACGATATTATCTTCCCATTTCACCTTGCCAGGTTTCTTTACATTAAAGATACCAACTTTAAAATTAGGAATTTCCTCATTTTGAAGTTCATCCAATTGATTAAACAGTGCTTCATCGCCATAGTCGTCAGGAATCATATTTAAATCTCTGATAAATTCTTTAACCATTTTGTGGGACACATCTTCATAAACATGAGAATTAAATCTATCAAGCGCAGAAGAATTTTTTGACATATCATTCACAAAATTATTAGTTAGTTTATGCACTAAGTTGTTATGATCCTCTCCAGATTTAAATCTAAATCGTCTTATTGTAGTTCCCCACATATCTACCGAATGAATAGCATCGCCTGCATAATTCATTTTTGCTCTGGATGTGACTATCATTGATCCAGGGTGATCTCTAACTTTAAGTCCAAATTCACTTGGCGTTTTACCTTGTAAGGACATATTTTCAAGTTCTTTATAGAGTTCTTTTATTACCCCACTAATATGACAGTACCATTCAACTGATTCCGAAGTAGTATAAACTTTACACAAATCTCTATAATTTGGCCTATACCCAAACCATCTGCACATTTGTAACAAAGTATCATAGGCTTTAGAGTTTCTTGAAAAATAAGAAACTGATAATCCTTCAAGGGTAAGACCTCTCGAAAGTTTATGGCCGCCTATTACAATTGCCGCTAGACCATTTTTTGAATATAGAGAGTAATCCAAAACAGTATCCGTTTTACTGTTATTAAAAGTTTTAAAGACCTTTACTTTATTAGCCGCTTTATTAAGGTGAGTAAAAACTTTTGAGAATTGTTCTTTGCCTGAAAAGCGCTTTTTATATGTATCTGATAAGTCTTGCATATGAATATTCTTTAGACTTTCTTTGTGACCCAAGCTATGAAAAGCTGAAACGGCTGAACTTATTTCTTCTACATAATCGCTAACTAGATCAGTAATTTGGGACTGAAGAGCATTCAGGTGCGTCATATTAATAATCATACTATTATGAGCTGAATCATCTCCTCTAAAAATTCGTACAGATATGTTCAGGATAAACACCCTAATTGCTTCCTTGAGACTAGGGCATAATTCACCTACAGTCGTATGTTTATTATGCTTTGAAGGTAAAGTCTCTTCATGATCATTAATGATTCTAATGGGTCCTGGTGATTCATTATTTGCATTATCATTGAAGTAATTTTCATCAAAAAAATAATCTTGCCCAGAATATTCATCGGATACTGGGATTTTAATCATAAAATCTTTAGGAAATAAATCATCCCCAAGCATTTCATCTTTATTTTCAGGATCTATGAAAATATTAGCAAAAGGAGTTGCGGTATATCCAACATACGTTGACTTATTAAATTTAGACAATATCTCCCTAATCAATCCATTTGTTGCTGTTATTTCTTCTCTGTGTGCTTTTGAATTGATTGTTGCATAATCAGCTTCATCATCAATAAGAAGCATTGGCATATCCAATTTTGTATTTTCATCTAAAAGGTGAGAATTAGTTATCCAGTTAGAAAGGTTAGATAAAATAGGCTTGAGTTTCTTCACAGTAAATATTGCAGGAGACTTGAGATTATTGAGTTTAATTCCAAGATCCGCATAATCCCTTCTAAAATCATCTGCAGTTGATGTGTAAGTTGCTACACTTTTTTCAGAATCCCTTATTTTACCCACGCCTATTCTTGCAGCTTCAGTGTGATTCATCTTTACTAAATGCTGAGACTCTAATCCTATGAAACCTTCATCAACTCTTTCTTGGGTCTGCTTCCTAAGTTCATTTTGATGTCCACCTAAAAGTATTATTACTTTGTAACCTGCATCAACAGCCTTGTTTATTAAACCTATGTAGTTTTGGGTTTTTCCTGATTGGACATTTCCCATCACAAGACCTTTTCTTGCCCACTTGCCTTCTGTAGTGGGATCACCCGAAAGATCAAGAATACTATCAATAATTTTTTCATTTTCTCTTATTACTTTTGCAGGCCTCTCTTGATTCTGGAGAAGACCTTTATAAGCATCATAGTAAGCCCAATCAATCTCTGTTTTTTTGGAATCCAGCCATCTTTCAACATCAGGATTATTCAAAATAACTGTGCTTCCTATTTGAACATTAAAATGATTCCCAATTCTCCATATGATTTCTTTTATATCTTCATCAGTTGCTCCTTCCATCAAATGTGGAAACGCAGAATTTGCAATATCTACAGTTTCGGAAATTTGCTGATTGGTAGCACTGTTATTTTCGTTTGGAGGAATCAAGCGAATTATTGCAGCAACAGCTTCGGTTATTTGTTGTCTTTCCATATCTTTTCGAGATCTTTCTTTAATGAAGAAAAGTCGACCAATTCGGGTTGTATTTCCTTTGGATTAACATTCATGCTATTTGCAATGTGATTTAATGGCAAACTCAATGATAATTTCTTCAGGTACTTATTAAAAAGATTAAGAGAATCTTTATTGAGACTTTTAGTCAAATCATTAATCTCTTTATTTTCTGTGCTGATTCCATATGTAATTATTTTTTCTCTTCTGTTGTCTATAATATCCCAGTAGCTATTAGCTTTTTCCTCATCTCCCCTATAAATGACAGTTCTTTTTGACCTTTTTCTCGGCTCAGCAGAAAGCCTTTTCATTTTATTTCTTATAGTATTTGGAAGTCTAAGGCTTGTTTTTTTTACATCGATATCCCATTCTTTATCAAGCGATGTTGGGACATGCATTTCTATTCTTACAAGGCCATTCATTTCAGTTTTAGGTGCAATGCCCATCCAATCGCCTTCAATAATCAGTCTATTTGCTCTATATATGTACATTCCTTGTTTGGAAGTAATTTCTTCTTTACCGCCAAGACTATCTTCCTCTTCTTTTGTCAGTTTAGAGATATGAGGAATGATATGGTATTTAATGGTTATATATTCTTTACCTGAAATCCTTACTTTTTCTTCCAAACCTTCTTGGTAGCCCTTACTTTTTGTTAGGAACGGATCAAAGGGGACAAGTATTTCTCCGTTAACATAAAAGGTAATGCCACCTTTACCCATAAATTTGTGGAAGAAATGACTTAAATGTTTTTTAAGACTGATAATATCTTGAGCAATCTGCGCCTCTGTGTCTACATGCGACTGATTTTCTGATTGATACTTCGATATACCATCCCAAATTACTGTAGTACCGCTTTCAAGATCATTAATTTCTTCAAGGTGTGACTTTTCTAATTCTTCTTTATCTAATACCTCTAAGTCCCATTTATCTGTTTGATTGATCCTTTCTTTATCAAATCTCGCTGTAGAAATCTTATTTGATTTTTTTGAGACAACTGTCAATTTTGAGGCTTGAGAGAAGCTTGCTGTTTTTAATCCGGATCCAAACCTTCCTAAATCTTTATCACCCCTTTCGTCATTGGGGTTTTTGCAACCTATGACCATAGATTCAAGCAATTCCTTTTCACTCATGCCTATACCATTATCTTGAATTGAAATTTGTGGATTATTAGTTCCTGGAGGTATGTTTATTTTAATAAAGGGCTTAGTTTCCTTTTTGAGATGTAAGGCATGAATTGAATTATCAATAATATCTGAGATAGCTGAATTTAAGCTGTAGCCAATACTGGATAGCATGGCTATCTCAGAAGAGGCCTTAGGAGATGCATCAGTAAACTTGCCCATTACCCAGATTCAAGAATTTGGAGAGTCTTTTGGAAAGCGATATTCTCTTGTATATCGAAACCATCTGAGCTGGCTGCTGTTTCTGCAATATTTAGAATTTCATCTAAATATTCAAGTTCTTGAATACCTTTTACATAGTCCTCAAGTTGTTTTTTTGAATTAAAAAAATCAACAACAATCTCTTCATATTGTGTTCTTGTGAGCTTCTTGTATGGTAATTTTTTTGCTTTGACTGAGTCGTTAAATAGAATAAATAACTCATTCTCTTCAATTTCACTTATAAGCCCATCTTTTGCACAGATGCACAAGGCAAATAAGACGACACTTTTTTCTGACATTATTCTTTCCTCTCGAATTCATTCTGCCACAATATAGTTGATGTTCAAATTTATAGATTTGTTTGCTGGGATAGGAGGTATGAGGATACCTTTTGAGAAAATTGGTGGAGAGTGCATTTTTACATCCGAAATGGATAAGTATGCTCAAATAACATACCAAGAGAACTTTGGACCAATTCCAGAAGGAGATATAACAGAAATTCATGAAAAGGAAATTCCTCCCCATGATCTTTTGCTGGCTGGGTTTCCTTGTCAGGCATTTAGCCAAGCCGGGAAGAGAGAAGGGTTTGAAGACACTAGAGGTACTCTGTTTTTTGATGTAGCAAGAATTTTAGACTTCCATAAACCTAAAGCCTTTTTGTTGGAAAATGTTAAAGGGCTCAAAAATCATGATCAAGGCAAGACCCTGCAAACTATTGTGAGAGTTCTAAATAAAATGAATTACAGTTTATTTATAGAAGTGCTTAACGCAAAACACTTTGGACTTCCTCAAAATAGAGAGCGTATATTCATAGTTGGTTTCAAAGAAATGGTGAATTTTCAATTTCCTCCAAAAACTAAAATTAAAACTAGACTGGGAGATATTTTAGAAAAAGATATCGATATTAAATATACGATTTCGGATAAGTTATGGAAAAGCCACAAATCTAGAAAAAAGAAAGCTAAAGAAAAAGGTTACGGATTCGGTTATTCATTGTTCAATGAAGAATCTGAGTACACTAGCACCATTTCAGCAAGGTACTACAAAGATGGATCAGAAATTCTTATAGAACAACAAGATAATAATCCTAGAATGTTAACACCTAAAGAAGCTTCAAGACTTCAAGGGTTTCCAAAAAATTTTAAAATACCTGTTAGTAATGTTCAGGCTTATAAGCAGTTCGGCAATTCTGTTCCAGTAAATGTTATAAGAGCAATTGCCAAGAATATGAAACCTTTTTTGTAGTATTTCCGTAGCGTTATTCGTGCTTACAAATCCAAAAATTTTTAAAACCTCATAATTTAGAAGGGAACAGTCTTCGATTCTTTTGGCCGGCTAAAATTCTCCCATTCAAGGTACAAAGCTTCAATTTCCTCAATTGGCAGGCGCTCTATTAATGCATTCTTTAGAGTAACAAATATCTCTCAAGCTCTGATTGATGCCAAAGATTGTATTTTAAAAACTGAATGCCCAAGTCACGCACAAACAGGCTATGGTGCAAAGGGAGATAAACCATGCGAATACAGTGCTTTGTTTGAAGCTATGAAAGACAACGGAGTAGTTATTTAGCTTTATTTCTCCAACCTTTGAAATTCCATCATTAGGCTTTATGAGTCCTAAAATTTTGCTGTGAGCTATCAGGTAAAGATAAACGTAAAATAAATTTTGTTATAGTGAATATATGGCATCTAAATTATTTAAAAAAATTAAATCAAAAAAGTGGGATATTTTTGATACCGATGAAGGCCTACTTGTAGCAGAAAAATATTTTAAAAAAGAAATTAATGCACTAGACAATTCTCTATCAAAGTTTTCAATTCCAGTTACAGATTTTATAAGAAGTGGAGAAAATAAGGCTGAACCTACAAAACGTTTGGAAAAAATTATCCTTTCTTTTGATTGGAAAAAAAATATTGTAACGTCTGAAACAAACGTTACTTTTTCCGATCAATCTTTATTGCCACTAAAAAGTTTCGCTACTTCGCACGAAATAGATCATGTCGGTTTTAACCAGAAAAAAGATAAAAAATTTGCTCTGGAGATAGAGTGGAATAATAAAGATCCATTCTATGATAGAGACCTCTCTGCAATGAAAGGACTTTATAATATAAGAGCTATTGAACTTGGAGTTATTATCTTGAAAGGAAAAGACTTTGGCGATAAAGCAGTTTCTGAAATTGAAAAATATTTTAGAAACAAAGTTAAAACTCATAAGGATTTCGATGTTGTAAAGAATGAAATAAGTAATTTAGGAGGTAGTTTTACTTTCCCTACTAACTCACAAAGAAATAGTATTGATGAGAAGAATGTAAGATTAAATGATTTCCCTTTGGCAGTAAGCAAGGTTTTCTGTTCTAGTAAATATGGCAGTACAACTACTACTTGGGATCAGCTTAAAAGGAGAGAAGATAGAGGTTTAACTGAAAGAATACCTTTAATATTTCTAGGTATCTCTCCAGAGACTATTTATTCTTAGAGTTGAAGGAAGTACATATCAAAAGACCACAAAAAATCTTTCTATAATGTTCTGAGACTTTATTCAAACCGACTTGGTCTTGTTTTTTGAACACAGTTTTCATGGAGTCGGTAAGTTTTTCGTCTTCTATGTCTGCAGTTA
>CACFXJ010000009.1:0-53162 GCA_902570225.1 uncultured SAR86 cluster bacterium | reverse complement strand
CTATCGAGATGTGAAAGTTGGGGACAAGATAGAGGTTTACGATAGGATTGAAGTTAAAAGAACTTTAAATTAGATGCCCTCTCAAGATTTTAAGCGTTCCGATAGGATTGCTGATTTAATCAAAGTTGAAATTTCTAAAGTCCTATCAACTGAAGTAAAAGACCCTCGTATTCAAGGTATAACAGTCCTTGGAGTGCAATTAACTCCTGATATGAAAAAGGCTGATATTTCAATATCACAGAGCAATAGCTTTAATTCAATTGATCCTTCAGAAGTTAAAAAAGGGCTGGAGAATGCGAAGGGTTTTATACGAAAGAAACTCAGTCAGAATCTCAATCTCAGAAGAACGCCAGAAATCTTCTTTAAAATAGAGGACTTAATTTAGTTTTATGGATGGTTTCTTAATTCTAGACAAACCCGAAGGAATGACTTCTGCTCAATGCGTTTACAAATTAAGATCTATATTAGGAACAAAAAGAATCGGTCACTGTGGAACACTCGACCCTTTGGCTACAGGCCTTTTGCCAATCTGTGTCGGCGAAGCAACTAAGTTTAGCAACTATACTACAAACTTAGATAAAGTTTACGAAGTGGGGATAAAATTTGGGGTAGAAACTGATACTGGAGATATAACTGGAAAAATAATATCTAAAAAGGATCCTTATGGAATAGATCAAGGTTTAAATAAACAATTAAAAAAGTTGGAGGGCATACATCTTCAAATGCCTCCAATGCACTCAGCTATTAAAAAAAATGGAAAACCTCTTTATTATTGGGCTAGAAAAGGGGTTTACCTATATCGAGATCCTAGAAGGATAGAGATAAAAAGTATCAACTTACTCAATCGTAGTGAATTTTCCGCCATTATTGAAGTTGCGTGTTCTAAGGGAACTTATATTAGAACCTTAGTTGAGCAACTAGGAAGAAGTTTGGGTACATTTGCAACAGTTTCATCTTTAAGAAGGCTAGAGGTAGGTAGTATGAAATTAACCACCAACTCATGTCACTTAGAAGACACCAAAGATAATATTGTTAATACTATTTTGCCTTGTGACGCATTACTGACAGATATAGATAAAATTGCCTTAAAACCGGAAGAAGCAAAAAAAGTTAGAAATGGCTTATCAATAGACTATAATGCCCACCTTAAAAATAAAGGATTAGTAAGAATATATACTGATAAAAATTTATTTATAGGTTTAGGTCTCGTAGGTAATAACAATATGATTCAACCAAAAAGGCTTTTAGCTACAAATTAATTTTAAAAAGAGGAAAATAAATTGGCACTAAGTAATACGGAAAAGAAAGAAATAGTTTCAAAGTTCGCAAGAACAGATAAAGACACTGGATCTCCTGAAGTTCAGGTAGCTCTTTTGTCAGCAAATATAGATGCGCTTCAATCTCACTTCAAGGCTAACGCTAAGGATCATCATTCGAGAACAGGTTTAATTCGCATGGTTAATCAACGTAGGAAACTACTAGATTACATTAAGTCATCAAAACCAGAGACATATACAAAATTAATCTCTGATCTTGGTTTAAGAAGATAAACCAAGTCTCATTTCATCTAATCGTTTAATTACTGAGCAATAGGGCTCCGTACAATAGGAAATAAAAATGGAAAGTTATAAAAAATCATTCAAATTGGGTGAAAAAGAAATCACATTAGAATCTGGAAAAGTTGCAAGACAGGCAACTGGAGCAGTGATAGCAACTTGCGAGGATACACAAGTCTTAGCCACGGTTGTTGTCGGAAAAGCACCGGGAGAACATCAAGATTTTTTCCCGCTAACTGTAAATTATCAAGAAAAGACTTATGCCACGGGAAAGATTCCCGGAGGTTTTTTTAAGAGGGAAGGAAGGCCTACCGAAAAGGAAACGCTTACCTCAAGATTAATTGATAGGCCATTAAGACCTCTTTTTAATGATGATTTCCTGTATGAAGTACAAGTTATCTGTACAGTTATTTCTTCTGATAAAGATGTTGATCCAGATATCTTATCTTTTTTAGCAGCATCTGCTGCAGTAGCTATATCAGGATTACCTTTCAATGGTCCGTTAGGAGCTATAAGAGTTGGTTTTATTGATGGCAATTACTGCATAAACCCGACTAGAAGTGAACTCGAAAATTCTCATTTAGATATGGTCATAGCCGGTAGCGATGCAGCTGTGATAATGGTCGAATCCGAGGCTAAGGAATTATCTGAAGATCAAATGTTAGGAGGAATTTTATTTGCACATCAAGAAATGCAAGTGGCAATTGAAGCGATTAAAGAAATGGCATCAGACATTGGAAAACCTGACTTTGAATATCAACCTAAAGTGCTAAGCTCTGAGGTAATCGATCTAGTAGAAAAAAGTTGTGCTTCAGCCATCTCAGAAGCTTACGAGATTCAAGTCAAACAAGAGAGAGTTCAAAGCTTATCTTCTATTAAAGAATCTTTACTGGAAGAGCACGCTACAGATGCAGAAGGTGCACCTTCAAGTGCAGATCTTCTAGATGCAGTAAAAAAAGTTGAAAAGAAGATTGTGAGAACTAAGTTAATCAATGGCGAGCCTAGAATCGATGGTCGAGATCTAGACACAGTAAGGCCTCTATTTATAGAAACTGGCGTTCTAAAAAATACACATGGCTCGGCTCTATTTACTAGAGGCGAGACACAAGCAATAGTGACATCTACATTAGGCTCTCCAAGACAAGCTCAGCTTATAGATGCTTTAGAAGGTGAGTTCAAAGATCAATTCATGCTTCATTATAATTTTCCACCTTACTCGGTAGGTGAGGCAGGCTTCATGTCCGGGCCTAAAAGAAGAGAGATTGGTCATGGAAAGCTTGCAAGAAGGGCGCTTGAGGCAGTATTACCATCTCCGGATGATTTTCCTTATACAATCAGGGTAGTTTCTGAGATTACTGAATCTAACGGTTCAAGCTCTATGGCAAGTGTTTGTGGTTCGAGTCTTGCTTTGATGGATGCTGGTATACCTTTGAAAGCTGCAGTTGCAGGAATCGCCATGGGCCTTGTTAAGGAAGATGAAGGATTTGCTGTAATAACTGACATATTGGGTGACGAGGATCATCTAGGAGATATGGACTTTAAGGTAGCTGGAACTTCGGAAGGTATTACAGCTCTACAGATGGATATAAAAATAGATGGTATTACCGAAGAAATATTTGAAGTTGCTTTAGAGAAAGCCCACACAGCAAGAAGTCATATTTTAGCTAGTATGAACGAAGTTATTTCGTCTTCTAGGGAACAATTATCTGAAAAAGCACCTCAAGCTGTTGTTATACAAATTAATACTAAGAAGATAAGGGATGTAATTGGTAAAGGTGGTGAAACAATAAGAGGACTTACCGAAGAAACTGGTGCAATAATTGAAGTTGAAGACAGTGGGAAAGTAACCATTTTTGGCGATACTCCTGAATCTAGAGAATCCGCACAAAAACGAATCGAAGAAATAACTGCTGAGCCGGAAGTTAATAAAATCTATACTGGAACAGTGGCAAATATAAAAGACTTTGGTGCCTTTGTTACCATTATGCCCGGAAGAGATGGTTTAGTTCATGTCTCTGAAATCTCAGAAGAGCGAGTTGAAAATGTTTCTGACTACTTTGTTGAAGGAGAAGAGGTTAAAGTCAAAGTATTGGAAGTTGATAGACAGGGAAAAATTAGACTTACCATGAAGGGATTAGAGGATTAATTTGTATTTATCCTAGTTTTGTGGTAGCTGAGCATTTGTTTAAATAGATTTCATCCTGTTAAATTTATTTGTCCAGATTTATCTGGGCTTTTGTTTAGCAAATAAATGGGTGAAATATGAATGCTTTAAATACGTTGAGAGACATCATTGGATCTTTAACTGGAATCATAGTTTCTTTAGTTGCATTGGGAGTTGCAGCTGGAGTTGTTTTCGGTTCAGGAGTTCCTTTTGTAGGTGGAGTTCTAGACAATCTACTTAACTTAGTAAACACTTTAGGTGGAGAAGGTTTAGTAGGTCTTATAGTTCTAGCGGTTCTACTTGATCTGTATAGATAAGTCTCTTCTTAGCTATCATTGGAAAGGGGGCCTTTAAGGTACCCCTTTCTTTTTTTAAGGGTCAGTAAAAGGGGGAAATATGTTAGACACAATAAACAAGCTATCAAGAATTCTATGGGATATAACAAAATTCTTGGCTCTAGTTGTGGCTGTAGCCATATTGATTTCAATGTTGTTTGGTAATAATGTTCCTTTCTTTGGAGGGATACTTGAGAATACCAGAATAATAATGGAAACTCTCGGATCAGAAGGTTTAGGGCTAATCATTGCAATTATAATTATATTGAGTGTTTGGAACTCTAGATCAAGTTAAAACGGACTTTTGAAAAGGCACCCTTCAAGGGTGCCTTTTTTTTTAAAATGAAAAAAATTGTTGAAATAAAAGATGACTTAATCATCGGTAAGAATGGAGATCAAGATCTTACAGCAGATCTTTTTATACCATCAGAAGGAACTGAAAATGGCGCTGCTATTGTTTTTGTTCATGGAGGAGGTTGGAGAGAAGGAGATAAGGCTCAATTGCGAGGTTATGGAATACTTCTAGCTCGGGAAGGTTTTGTATGTCTTTGCACCGCTTATAGACTCTCCCAAGAAGCTCTATGGCCCGCTCAAATACAAGATGTTAAGTGCGCAATAAGATATATAAGGACAAATGCTGAAAACCTTAAAATTGATTCCAATAGAATAGGAGTTTCAGGTAATTCAGCTGGAGGTCACTTATCTTTAATGGCAGGTCTTAGCTCCTATGACCCAAACTTTGAAGGAGAGGCGGGGTGCAACGAAGTAAGCTCTAAGGTTAAAGCAATTTGTGCAATTTATCCTCCTGCACAAATCAGAAAATATGATAATAGTGATCCGATAATTGATGCTTATAAATCATTAATGGGGAAAGATGCTGAACAAGTAGACTATGATAAGGCTAGTCCTCTACTGCAAATTCAAAGGAATTTTCCACCAACAATGTTAATTCACGGATCCACTGATTCGGTTGTGGACTTGTCAGATTCAACCGATATATACAAAAAATTGGTCGATCTAGGGGTTCCCTCTGAGCTTCATATTTACTCAGAAGAAGAACATGCTTTTGATTCACAAAGTGGATATGGAAGATCTGTAGCAGAGCTTCAAAACCTATTTTTTAAAAAGTATCTATAAAGGATTGGTGGTTGTGGGTGGGCTTGAACCACCGACCTCGGCATTATGAATGCCGCGCTCTAACCAGCTGAGCTACACAACCGTGATGCGAATTTTAGTGATCAGATAAGATAAAGTCGAGAAACTATTACACATTAAATCTAAAATGCATAATATCACCATCTTTTACAATATAGTCGCTCCCCTCAGAACGAAGTTTTCCAGCTTCTTTTGCTCCTAATTCACCTGAATGTTCTATAAAATCCTTATAAGAGGTTGTTTCAGCCCTGATAAATCCTTTTTGAAAATCAGTATGAATCACTCCTGCTGCTTCAGGTGCAGTTGAGCCATCCTTAGTTGTCCAAGCTCTTACTTCCTTTTCTCCTGCTGTGAAATAAGTTATCAATGAGAGCATTTTATAGCTTTCTCTTATGAGTTTATTGAGTCCAGGCTCTTCTAGCCCCATATCTTTTAAGAACTCTATACCTTCTTCGTAGTCTAGTTCTGCAATCTCTGCTTCAAGTTGATTGCACATAGGAAGCACAACCGAATTTCTTTCTTTCGCATACTCTATTAACTTGTTAAGGAGTTCATTGTCTGCGCTAAGGTCTTCTACGTTTCCAATGTAAATACACGGCTTAACAGTAATTAGACTTAATTCCCTGAAAGCCTCTTTATCTTTGAGGTATGGATCAGCATTTCTGCCTAATTTTCCACTACTTAATTCAGCAGATAATTCTTCAAATTTAGACTTTTGGGAAATAATCTCTTTATCACCAGATCTAGAAGCTTTTTCAAGTCTTAAAATTGCATTGTTAAGTGTCTCTATATCAGCCAATAAAAGCTCAGTTTCAACCGTTTCCAAATCTATAACTGGATCAACAGAATCATGTACATGAGTGATGTCAGGATTCTCGAAACACCTTATTACGTGAATAATTGCCTGAGTTTCTCTTATATGGGATAAAAATTTATTTCCTAAGCCTTCACCTTCGGAAGCACCTTTTACCAGGCCGGCGATATCTACGAATTCTGTTGTAGTGGGTATTATTTTTTCAGGCTGAACAATATCTGCAATCTTATTTAGTCTTTGATCAGGTACTACCACAACCCCTTTGTTAGGCTCAATCGTGCAAAAAGGGAAGTTTTGAGCTTCAATACCAGCAGCAGTAAGGGCATTAAAAAGAGTTGATTTTCCAACATTAGGTAGCCCTACAATTCCGCACTTAAGACTCATTTCTTTCCTCCTCTTCTGAAGAATGATATTTCATGACTGTCTTTTGCCATCCATCTAGAATAATTCTTTCTCCTAGATCAAGGTAATGATGAAGTTTTAACATCAATTCTTCTCGGTCTTTCCTTGGAGCTTTCTTTAAAACATAAGAGATCATATCTATATTATTTTTTGGTTTTCCAATACCAATTCTTAATCTTTTGAAAGAGTTGTCTCCTTGCAGATGATCGATGATATTTCGCAATCCATTATGACCTCCATGACCTCCAGATTCTTTAAGTCGAATTTCAGATTTTGGAAGATCTAATTCATCATGCACTATGAGTATTTGATCTGTTTCTAGATTAAAAAATTTTTTTGATTTCGCAACACTTAAGCCACTCTCATTCATGTAAGTTGAAGGTATAACAAATATCAGTTTATATTTTTCAGTGGTTAATTCAGCGAAAGACCCATTTATTTGCTTTTCTTTTTTTAACGCAAGAGATTTTTTGTCACAAAGCAGCTTTACGTAATCAGCCCCGGCATTATGTCTAGTCAGATCATATTCTTCGCCAGGGTTGCCTAACCCAGCGATCATAAGTAGTTTCATAAGTACTTAAAAGAAGATTTAGTCGCTTGCTTCTTCTTTGTCTTCAGCTGACTCTTCAGAATCTCCTTCTGCTGCTTGAGCCTCTCCTTCTTCTCCATCTCCTTCTTCTTCAACCACTTCAGGCTCAATATCAAGCACTTTAGCTTCAGTTATAGATACAACAGCTTGGTCCCGATCTTCACCCAATGCTAGAGAAGGGATCTCGACCCCTTCGGGAAGATTTAAAGCAGAAAGAAATACTGAGTCTCCCACATCTAATTCGGCTACATCCACCTCAAGGTATTCAGGAAGATTAGAAGCCAGACAGGTTATGTCTATATTGTTAATTAAACGGGATATTGCACCACCATGCATTTTTACTCCCATACAAATATCTTCATTCAAGAACCTTACAGGTACAGAAATACTAATTTTTGTATCAGGATTAACCCTTTGAAGATCTGCATGAAGAACTCTTTGTGTAGCAGGATGTCTTTGTAGCTCCTTAAGAATTACATTTTGTTCTTCACCACTAATGTTAATGTTTAATATCTGAGTAGCAAAACCAGGAATCTCTGCAGCTTTAGCGATATCTTTCTCCAAAATAGAAATTCTAATTGGATCCTTCTCTCCGCCATAAATCACTGCAGGCACTGAACCCGCTCGCCTTAGTTGTCTACTAGAAGATTTTCCTTCTACATCTCTACTGGTTGCGTTTAAATTTACTTGTTCTGACATATTTTTTTATATCTATAAGAACATTGCGCTTATAGATTCCTCGTTATTTACTCGCCTTATAGCTTCAGCCAAAGTAGGCGCCATGGTTACTATTCGGATCTTTTTACAACTTTGCGCCTCTGCTGAGAGCGGTATAGTATCTGTTACAACCAATTGATCAAGCTTTGATTGAGAAATTTTTTCAATTGCTTGTCCTGATAAGACAGGATGAACTATGTAAGCGTATACTTTTGAAGCCCCTTGTTCTTTTAAGGCATCAGCTGCGTTGCATAAAGTTCCTGCTGTGTCAGCTATATCATCCACTATGATACAGTCTTTTCCTGCAACTTCCCCAATGACATTCATAACTTCTGATTTGTTTGCTTCATCTCTTCTTTTGTCGATTATGGCAAGATCAGATAGCCCTAGCACCTTAGCCAAAGCCCTTGATCTGACAACTCCTCCAACATCTGGGGATACTACTAGATTATTTTTAGAGTTGTTACGAAGAATATCGTCTCTCATAACTTTGGTTCCGTAGACATTATCCACCGGAATGTCAAAGAAGCCTTGAATTTGTTCGGAGTGTAATTCAACTGTCAAAACTCGATCTATTCCTGATCTTTCCAATATATCGGCCATAACTTTTGCACTAATTGGGACTCTTTCAGATCTAACACGTCGATCTTGTCTCGCATAGCCATAGTAAGGGATAACAGCTGTTATTCTTCCGGCAGAAGATCTGCGCAGAGCATCAACCATAATGATCAGCTCAAGAAGGTTATCGCCGGCAGGAGCGCAAGTTGGCTGTATGAGGAATACATCCTTACCTCTAACATTTTCATCGATACTGATGCTAATTTCACCATCACTAAAAGTTGTAACATTTGCCTGACCAAGCTTAACACCTAGTTGTTTAGAAATTTCTTCAGACAAGGCAGGGTTACCATTTCCTGAAAAAAGGACTAAACCAGATCGAGAAGAATTTATCATTTTAATCACCTAAATTGGCTGGGGTGGCTGGATTCGAACCAGCGCATGGCGGCATCAAAAGCCGCTGCCTTACCGCTTGGCCACACCCCAATCATATAATTTGCGTATTTTATTCTATTATTTGCATTAAAGGGGAACGTTCTAAACTTTTTGTTAAAACTAATTCAGGAAATTTCTTTTGAGCTGACTTTGCAGCTTCTAAATTGTCATATTCCACAAAAATCGTTGAGCCAGTGCCAGATAATCTTGGTCGGCCAACTGCTTCAAGATCTTTAAAAGCCTCTTCCATTTCAGAATAATTATCTCTTATCCAATGTTCAAAACTATTGAAATATTGATCTATCTCAAAAATTTCCTTGTTTGGAGATCTTTTAAAAACCAAATTACTTTCTTCAAAGGCTAACTTTGTACTAATTTTTAATTCAGGGAACTTAAGTAAAAAAAATCTATTTTTATAAGGATATTCCTCTAAAATTTCTCCTCTTCCTTGAGCCCACGCTGTTTTTCCATAAACAAAGAAAGGTACATCAGATCCAAGTTTAAGAGCGATATCAAGTAATTCTTTGTTTGGAATCCTAAGATTCCATAACTTATTTAAGCCAACTATAGTAGCAGCTGCATCAGAGCTTCCCCCACCCAATCCCTTCTGATCAGGAATTGATTTTATTAATTCGATACTCACACCTTCTTTTACGGAATATAAATCTTTTACGAGCTCGGCTGCCTTTAGGACTATATTGTCTTTGATAGGAGTTTGTTCTTTCAAAGAGATATTACCCTCACTCCTCTTAAAAATTAAGATGTCATAGAGATCTATCAAAGTAAATATTGAAGAGATATCATGGAAATCATCGTCTCTTTTTCTCAACACTTCAAGATGTAGATTAATCTTTGCAGGAGCTTTTATCTTCAATTCTTCCATAGGGTATTTATCAATAAGGTAAGCTCAAAATCTTCTCTCGAAATGGAAATTTTAGAGGGATTTGATGAAAGTTCCTTAAAATCCATATAGACGATTATATTTTCTTTTTCAAATTCATTGGACTTAAGCCCAATGAATAATTCAAGTAAGCTCATTAATTTTATTTCTGGAAGACTTAAATCGGTCACTTCGTCATCAATGAACTCTTTAATGTTTATATTCTCTCTTACATCAAATATGAAATTTCTTTCGGGCAGAAGGTAATTTTTTCCCAAGGTCAAATAAATTGTTTGTATTTTTTTATCTATAACAAAATAACCTGTTTCCTTGCTATCCATATTTGAAACTTTAAACTTACCCTCTATACGAAAGTTTTCTTGAATAGAAATGAGTTCGTCATATTTTGTATTAAAGCCTTGAGAGGTAGAAGAACAAGCAATTGATAGAGCTAATACAAAAAATACAACAAATTCTTTCAAAAGAAATCTTTTAAGGTAAATCATGGTTTACATTATTAGCATTGGTTTAAAAAAATGATAGACAGTATTTTAACTAAATTAGGCGATGTTTCTTCTAGATATGAAGAGATAGAGTCTCTTCTTAGTCAGCCAGATGTAACTTCTAACCAAGAAGAATATATAAAGCTTTCCAAAGAATATGCTGATTTATCCCCTGTAGTAAATGCATTCGTGGCTTTCAAGAAAGCTGAAGAAGATCTTGAGGAAGCCAAAGTCTTAATGAAAGATTCTGATCCTGAGATAAAAGAAATGGCAGAACTAGAATTTGAAACATCTAAACAAAGAATAGATGATCTTGAAATTGAATTAAAAAGATTATTACTCCCTAAAGATCCTGATGACTCTAAAGATGTTTTCTTAGAGATAAGAGCGGGTACAGGTGGTGATGAGGCAGCCTTGTTTTCTGGCGATTTGTATAGGATGTATTCAAGGCTTTCTGAAAGGAATAATTGGAAAATGGAGATAGTAAGTGTTAGGGAGGGTGATCATGGAGGATTTAAAGAATTAGTAACTAGAATTGAAGGATCGGACGTTTATAAACAACTCAAGTTTGAAGCAGGAGTTCATAGAGTTCAAAGAGTACCAACTACAGAATCTCAAGGAAGAGTTCATACTTCAGCATGCTCTGTTGCAGTTTTAGCTCAACAAGATAGCCTCACTGAAGTGAATATAGATAAAAATGATTTGAGAGTTGATACATTCAGAGCTTCTGGCGCAGGAGGACAACACGTTAATAAAACTGACTCTGCAGTAAGATTAACTCATATACCTACCGGAATTGTTGTTGAATGTCAGGATGGACGCTCTCAACATAAAAATAAAGAAAAAGCTTTATCATTACTTCAGTCTAAATTACAAAATGCTGAAAAAGAAAAAGCAGAATCGGAGCAAGCTGAAAGTCGTCGAGTTATGGTTGGATCTGGAGATAGATCAGAAAAAATAAGAACATATAACTTTCCTCAAAACAGGATAACAGATCATCGTATAGAGTTTTCTGTGCACAACTTACCTGCCTTTTTAGATGGAGACATGGAGGTTATGATTTCTGCACTATTAGAAGAAAACCAAGCAAGAGCACTTGCTAATCTGGAATCTTCGAGCTAATGAATGATTGCCGTGCGTCACAACTAGTCAATTCATTCATTCAAAGTTGTAGTATGAGCTCAAGATTGGATATTGAGCTCCTAGTTATGCATGTCTTGGAGATAGATAAAAACATTTTATACAGAGATGACCCTTTGTTAACAAGCCAAGCACTAGAAAAAATAAAACAATTAATTGAGAGAAGAGAAACTGGAGAACCTTTAGCTTATCTTACTAATAATATAGGATTCTGGAGCCTCGATCTTTATGTAAATAGAAAAGTTTTAGTGCCTAGACCGGAAACAGAAGTCTTGGTTCAAAGTGTTCTAGAGAGTTTTAAATCGGAAAGAATAGCTGTTTTAGATTTAGGAACAGGTTCAGGAGCTATAGGACTTTCTCTTGCCAAAGATAGACCAGACTGGTTAGTTACATGTTCGGATATAAGTCTTGATGCATTAAAAGTAGCTTCAATTAATATGACTAGAAATTCAACTAATGTTCAGTTAGTAAATACAGACTGGTTAAACTCTTTTCAGCCCAAACATTTCGATGTCATTGTTACAAATCCTCCCTATATTAATTCCTCTGATCCTAGGATCTTTTCGGATGGATTAAAGTATGAACCTATAGAGGCACTAGTATCAGACTCTGAGGGATTGGGTGACATCAAAAAAATAATTCAACAAGGTTCTAAAATGCTTAAGGATAAGGGATGCTTATTTTTAGAACATGGTTATGATCAATCTGATAAGGTTGTAGATATTTTTAAAAGTTATGGTTTTTCTGGTATCAAAAGTCTTAAAGATTTGAATGGTCATAATAGAGTATGCGTTGGGCAATTGAATAAATGTTGAAAGGATATATTGAAGGTTATTACGGACGCTTATTTTCTCAAGAAGATAGGACAAGAGTCATAGACCATATGGGTAAATTAAATATGGACTTTTATTTATATGGTCCTAAAGAGGACCCTTATCACAGGGTGAGGTGGAAAGAAAAATATCCTTTAGAAACTAAAAAAACTTTAAGCGCTTTAGTTGATCAATGTAAAAAAAATAAAATCTCTCCAATTTTTTCTTTATCTCCAGGATTAAAACTTTCTAGATCTTCGTCATCCCAAAAAAAACATCTTTTATCTAAATATTCACAAGCACGAGAGTTAGGCTTTGAGGAGTTTGCTATTTTTTTTGATGATATTGGACATAAGAGAGATAAATATTTAGCTGAATCCCATCTTGAAACAATTGAACAACTAAAATCCATAGATTTTATACAAGATAGCTCGATTACAGTCTGTCCTACTGTTTATTGTAAAAGCTTTGCAAAGGGCGAAATTACAAACAATGAATATCTTAATGCTTTGTCTAGAGGTATTGATCCTTTTACTACAATATTATGGACTGGAGATGAAGTAGTTAGTCAGTCTATTCCTAAGAGGGCGTTAAAAGATTTAAAAGATTTGTTCTCTAACCCTATTATTATTTGGGACAATTATTACGCGAATGATTATTGTCCTTCTAGATTTTATATTGGACCCCATTCGGGTAGGAAATCTTTAATAAATGAGGTTAAAGGTATAGGCATCAATCCAACCGGATTACCTTTTACTGATATGATTTGCCTTTCTCGTGCAGCCAGCTATAAAACAAATCAGCAAATTTTTGAAGAATTCAATATCCCTAAAGAGTTTAATAAAGTCCTGCCTTACTTTACTAGTCCTTTTAAGAATCTTCCTTCTTTAGACATAAAAGGAATAAATAAAATATTGAATACTCACGAAGCTCTGTGCATACAATGGAAAAGCGAATTACAGCTCGAGTGGGCACCATATTTATGGAAATTTTATTTAGATCTACAATTACTGAAAAAAATAAAAAACAATGAGACTCAATTTAATCTTGAAGAGTGGTTAAAGCGAAGATATTCTGATCCACTCACAAAAACAATACTTAGAAATTAGGAGAGAAAATGTTAGGAAATATGATGAGCGGCCAGCTTTTAATATCTGGACTTATTGAGCATGCTGAAAAGTATCATAGTGATGCTGAAATAGTATCTAGAACAGTAGAGGGGCCTATACACAAATACACATATTCTGATGCAGCAAAAAAGATCAAGGCAATTAGCAAATGCTCTAGAAAAACTAGGATTAAAGAAAGGAGATACTGTTGGAACTCTTGCTTGGAATACCTTCAGGCATTTTGAATTATATTTTGGCGTATCTGGAATAGGTTGTGTTGTAAATACAGTTAATCCGAGACTGTTCCCAGAGCAACTTACTTACATAATTAATCACGCAGAAAACCAGTACCTTTTTATTGATTTATCATTTGTTGAGCTTGTTGAATCCTTAGAATCTGATTTAGAAGGAGTTAAGGGTTATGTGATTCTCACTGATAAAGACAATATGCCAGATACAAAATTAAATAATGCTATGTGTTATGAAGATTTAATTTCCGGTGAATCTGACGAATTTGATTGGCCTGAGTTTGACGAAAACACTGCCTCAAGCCTCTGTTACACTTCTGGTACGACCGGCAATCCTAAAGGAGTATTGTACTCTCACAGATCAACTATTTTGCACGCATGGATAGTCAGTTCTGGAAATGTTGCTAAAGTTTCTAGCTCTTCTTGCATTTTGCCAGTAGTGCCAATGTTTCATGTTAATGCATGGGGTATTCCATATGCTGGGGCTATGTTTGGAGCCAAATTAGTATTCCCTGGACCTGCCTTAGATGGCGCTTCTGTCTACGAACTGATAGATAATGAAAAACCTGATCTTTTAATGGGTGTTCCTACCGTTTGGCTAGGTCTGCTGCAGCATCTCAATGAAACTAATCAAACTTTAGATTGCGTTGAAACAGCATTAGTCGGTGGTTCTGCTGCTCCAAGAGCAATGATTCAAGAATTTGAAGAAAAACATGATGTCTTTTTAATGCATGGATGGGGCATGACAGAAATGAGTCCACTTGGAACAGCAACAAGCAGAACTAAAGAAATGGAAGATATGGATATAGAAAGGCGATATGACCTTCAGCAAAAACAAGGCAAAGCCTTTTTTGGAGTTGATATGACTATAGCTGATGATGATGGAAATGAACTTCCACATGATGGAGTAGCTTTCGGTAGGCTATTAGTAAAGGGTCCCACAATTGTGGAACGTTACTACAAAGCAGAAGAAAGTGCTATGGATGATAAAGGTTGGTTTGATACAGGTGATGTGGCAAAAATACATCCGGAAGGTTATATGGAGATTGTGGATAGAAGCAAAGATGTTATTAAGTCAGGTGGAGAATGGATAAGCTCAATAGATCTTGAAAATGCTGCAGTAGGTCATCCAGAAGTCGCCGAAGCATGCGTGATAGGTGTTCTACATGCAAAGTGGGACGAAAGACCTTTATTGCTAATAGTTAAAGTAGCAGGAAAAGATCCAACGAAAGAGGATATTATTTCCTTTCTTGAAGATAAGGTTGCTAAATGGTGGTTACCCGACGATATTGTATTCGTAGAAGAGTTACCACATACTGCTACTGGAAAGCTTTTAAAAACTGGTTTAAGAGAAGATTTTAAGAACCATTTATTAGATAAGTAGGAGAAGATATGATTGGATTAGTACCAGCAGAAAAATTAGTAGATTATGTAGGCCAAGAAATAGGATCATCAGATTGGTTTGAAGTAGATCAAGATAGAATTGATATGTTTGCCGATGCAACTTTGGACCATCAGTTCATACATGTAGACACTGAAAAGGCTACTCCTCTATTTGGCTCAACTATAGCACATGGATTTTTATCATTATCTTTGGTGCCTCATCTAACCTCTCAAGCAGTATTGGCACCAGAGAATTTAAAAATGGTTTTCAATTACGGACTAGATAAAGTTAGATTCATTAACCCTGTTAATGTAGGGGCAAAAGTAAGGACACATAGTAAGTGTGTATCTGTAGATGATAAGGGTGACGGTAGGTATCTTATGAAAACAGAAGTAACAATGGAGATAGAAGGTGTTGATAAGCCTGCATATGTTGCTGAAACTTTGTCAATGTTTGTCACCTAGTCTTAATGAATATATCTACCAGTAATCTTAAGGATAGGGTAGTTAAAAGAGCTATTAATTCTCTCAGGAAGAGCAAAAGAATTGAGCAGCTCAGCTTCGTTGCAATTGCCAATGAATTGAATGTAAGGGTGGATGAGATTCAAGCATTCTATACCTCTACTGAAGACATTTTCTTAGAGGCCCAGAAGAAAGATTGGGAATCACTGCATAGATATTGGGATAGAAATATAAAAAAATCTAAAACTCCTGGTGATTTTAAAAATGCCTTTGAAATTTTTTTTGAAAGATTTGTCGAAACTCTAAGTGATGATGCTGATTTGAGATTGGAATTATCATGCTATTTACCTAAATGTATAAAATATAGAGAAAAGAATAGAGAAAGAGTAAAACAAAAGTTTAAAAACCTCATCAAAAGAGGTTGGCCTGGAAAAGATGAAAAAGTTTTAGAAAGACAAACAGAACTTGTAACAGTTCTCTTCTACGGTTTTGTGGATCATGTTGTCCATATACCTAAAACAGAAAGAACTAAGATCCTTCGAGATTTTAGAAATATGCTTAATTTGCATCTTCAGGATAGGAAGTTTTTTTAAAATGAAAGTTGATGTTCAAAAGAAGGTAAGGATTATCCAAAAAGCTATGGATTCTATTAGGAAGTCAGATAAAACTCTTCACACTATTGCTTTTCCAAGGCTTGCACAAGAATTGGATATTCCGTTCGATGAGATAACAGAATTTTTCTTGAGTATTGAAGATATCTTTCTTAATGAGCAAAAAAGAGTTAACAGAAAGATTGAGAGCTTTCTTGAAACTGGACTAAAGAATGCAAAGACAGCCAACGATGCAAAAGAACTTCTTGAAACAGTTTTCCTAACCTTCATAGAACTTTTACCAGATTATAGTGATTTAGTATTTTCAGCATCTTTTTATCTTCCTAAATGTATTGAGGAAAGAAACCGAGCAAAAAAATACTACAAGCAAGTCTTTAGAAAAATAATCAAGAAGGGTTGGCCGGGTAAAATTGACGCAGTCCTGGATAGACAGACCGATCTAGTTCTTCTTTCTGCATATGGTTTCTATGAATATTGTGCGACAGTGGGCAAGAGAGAAAGAAAAGCTATCCTAAAAGACTTTAACAATATGATAAACCTTCACTTACAAGACAGACTATTTTTCTAATTTTTTCCTTAGTATATCGTTGACTTGCTTAGGGTTTGCCTTGCCTTGTGAAGCCTTCATAACTTGACCAACAAAAAAACCAAAGAGCCTATCTTTACCTGATCTGTATTGTTCAAGTTGTTCTGGGTTATTGTTTATAACCTTATCAATCATACTTTCTATTTCTTTATTATCAGTAACCTGTTCTAGTCCTTCGCCTTGAATTATTTCGTCCACTTCATTGTCAGAAGACCATAATTTCTCAAATATTTCTTTTGCTATTTTTCCTGAGATAGTTCCGTCTTCTATTCTCAATATTAATTGCCCTAGTTGATTAGAAGTGATTTTAGACTCATTAATACTTAAATTTTCATTATTTAACTCAGCTGATAATTCCCCCATAATCCAGTTTGCACTTAATTTAGGAGAGTTTGATACTTTTACAACTGCCTCGAAGAAATTAGCTAAATCTTTATCAGCAGCTAAAAGGTCTGCATCATATTCACTCAGATTAAACTCGGAAACAAATCTTATTTTCTTTTGAGTTGGCATCTCTGGCATAGTCGCCATTACTTCTTCGATGAATTCCATTTCTAAGTTTATTGGTAATAAATCAGGTTCGGGAAAATATCTATAATCATTAGCAAACTCTTTTGATCGCATTGGTCGAGTCGTGTTAGCTTGCGAGTCATATAGTCTTGTCTCTTGAGTTATCTGATTTCCAGACTCTAATTCATTAATTTGTCTATCGATTTCATATTGGATGGCTTTTTCAACAAAACGAAAAGAGTTTACATTTTTAGTTTCTGTTCTAGTACCTAACTTGGTATCACCTTTTTTACGAACTGAAACATTAGCATCACATCTCATAGATCCTTCAGCCATATTTCCATCAGAAATTTCTAAATATCTAATGATGGAATGAATCGATTTAAGATAAGCCACAGCCTCTTGGGGAGTATTTATTTCTGGTTCAGAAACTATTTCGAGAAGGGGAGTTCCGGCTCTATTTAAGTCAATGCCTGACTGTCCATCAAAGTCATCATGCAGTGATTTACCCGCATCCTCTTCAAGATGAGCCCGTGTCACTCCAATTCTTTTAACTCCATTCTCAGTATCTATATCTAAATATCCACTTTCCACTATTGGTTTATCCATTTGACTAATTTGATACCCTTTGGGTGAGTCAGGATAGAAGTAGTTTTTTCTCGCAAAGCTAGTTGGGCTATTGATATCGGCATTTAGTGCCTTACCGAGTTTGATTGCCATCTTAAGAACTTCTTCGTTTAGTACAGGCAGTACTCCCGGCATAGCTAAATCAATATTACACGCTTGAGTATTGGGTAACGCACCGAAGTTAGTACTTGCCCCAGAGAAAAGTTTTGATTTCGTCGATAATTGCACATGGATTTCCAGTCCAATAACAGCCTCCCAGTTATCTGCGTAATTCTTCATGAGATATCTGGCATTTTTGAATGCCAATCAGTATTTAATTGATAGGAGTGAGCAAACTGAAGCAATTTATCTTCCTCTAAAGAGTTACCAACTAACTGTAAACCTAATGGAAGTCCTGCGTTTTCTCCACAAGGAATAGATAATCCTGGCAAACCAGCGAGATTTGCTGGAATGGTAAAGATATCTTGTAAGTACATTGCTATGGGATCATTTGTTTTTTCTCCAGCTTTGAATGACGTTCCAGGAGTTGTTGGAGATAAAACAACATCAATATTTTTAAAAACCTCTTTAAAGTCATTGGCAACTAATTGTCGGCATTTTTGAGCCTTGAGATAGTAAGCATCATAATATCCAGCAGATAGTGCGTATGTGCCAATCAAAATTCTTCTTTTTACTTCATTTCCAAAACCTTCTTCTCGAGTTCTCATATAAAGATCTTCTATATCTTTAGGATCTTCGCACCTATATCCGTATCGAACACCATCATATCTCGAAAGGTTTGCAGAACATTCTGCTGGTGCAATTATGTAATAGATGGGGAGGGAAAGATTTATATTCGGAAGTGAGACTTCAACTATTTCTGCTCCCAGATCTTTGTAGACCGAAATTGCATCTTCAATTGATTTCTCGACATAAGAAGGCATTTCTTTTTCAAAAAATTCTTTAGGTAATCCTATCTTCATTCCTTTTATAGGATTGTTTAGATTTGTAGTCAGGTCAGGCCTTTCTAAGTTCAAGCTAGTTGAGTCTTTAGGATCATGGCCACACATAGCTTCTAAGATTAAAGCAGCATCAGCAGCTGATCTTGCCACTACTCCACCTTGATCTAAACTTGAAGCAAAGGCAATCATCCCATATCTGGAAACTCTTCCATATGTTGGCTTTATTCCTGTTAGTCCACATAAAGAGGCGGGTTGTCTTATAGAGCCTCCAGTATCAGTTGCAGTAGCCACCGGTGCAAGTTCTGCAGACACACATGATGCCGAGCCCCCAGAGGAACCCCCTGGAACATACTCAGTATTCCATGGATTTTTAACTGGTCCAAAATAACTGGTCTCATTAGAAGAACCCATAGCAAATTCATCCATATTTGTTTTACCCAGCATAACCATGCCTTCATTATCTAACTTTTCAAAAACTGTAGAGGAGTATGGCGCTTCAAAGTTAGAAAGCATTTTAGACCCGCAAGTTGTTAATACATCTTTTGTACAAAAGATATCTTTATGGGCAATCGGCAAACCATCCAGAGGTAAGTTTGATTTATTCTTGTATCTTTCATCAGATTTTTTTGCTTTTGCAATAGCCTGATCTTCTGTGACTGTAATGAATGAATTTAAGTCTTCATCGAATTTTGAAATCCTTTCAAGATAATGTGTGGTTAGTTCTGTTGAAGAAAACTTTCCACTTTTTATTCCTTCTAGTTGTTCACTTAGATAGAGCTTATGGAGATCCATTCTATTCTTCTCCCTCTATGACTTTAGGCACAAGGAAGAGTCCAGATTGAACTGAAGGTGCGTTCTTAAGTAATTCTTCTCTTAGATTTTCTTCTGTAACCTCATCCTGTCGTGTAGGCTGAGATAAATCTAAAGGATGTGACATGGCGCTAATTTCAGAAGTTTCAGCTGCATTTAATTCTTCAAATAAACCTAATATATCCTCTAATTCTTTTTTTAATGAAGGAAGAGAATCCTCTTTTACATTGATTCGAGCTAGATATGCTATTTCTTTTAATTCTTGATCGCTTAAAGCCATATATTGAGATTTTCCTATAAAAAAGATGCGTAATGTAGCACATTGTAGCTTGCTCAAAAACAATGCTGTTGCTAGAGTTACATTAATACAGAACCAAAGCAATTCTTTAGGTATATAAATGTTAAAAAGATTAAGAGGTTTGTTCTCAAATGATCTGTCCATTGACTTGGGTACAGCCAATACCCTCGTTTATGTAAAAGAAAGAGGAATAATTCTAGATGAACCGTCTGTCGTAGCAATTAGGAATAATCAAGGCCAGAGAACGGTTGTCGCAGTTGGGGCCGAAGCTAAGAAAATGTTAGGACGTACGCCCGGCAACATTACTGCAATAAGACCTTTAAAAGACGGTGTAATAGCTGACTTTCAGGTAACAGAAGAAATGCTCAAACATTTCGTTCAAAGAGTTCATGAAGATAGTTTTGTAAGACCAAGTCCAAGAATCCTGGTTTGTGTTCCCTGTGAATCTACTCAAGTTGAAAGAAGAGCAATCCGAGAATCGGTTCTCAAGGCTGGTGCTAGAGAGGTTCGTCTAATTGAGGAGCCTATGGCTGCTGCAATTGGAGCAGGTTTGCCGGTAGAAGAAGCAAGTGGATCAATGGTTGTTGATATTGGCGGAGGCACAACAGAAATAGCCATTCTTGCACTCAATGGAGTTGTATACGCCCATTCCCTGAAAGTGGGAGGTGATAAACTTGATGAATCAATCATCTCGTACGTAAGAAGAAATCAAGGTGTCTTACTAGGAGACGCCACTGCGGAAAAGGTAAAACATGTTATTGGAACTGCCTCTCCAGACTCAGATGTCATAGAGATGGAAGTAAGAGGTAGGAATCTTGCAGAAGGTATACCAATAACCTTTACCATGAATAGCAAACAAGCTTATGACGCAATGCTGGAACCTTTATCAGCAATTATTCAGGCAATAAGAACAGCTCTGGAAGCATCACCTCCTGAGCTTAGTGCAGATATTAGTGAAAGAGGTATTGTTCTCACCGGAGGAGGTGCAATGCTAAGGGATTTGGACGTATTAATATCAAGCCAAACAGGTTTACCAGTCATAGTCGCTGAAGACCCGTTAACTTGCGTTGCTAAAGGAGGAGGCAGCGCGTTAGAGATCATGGACAAATACGATATTGACCTTCTTTCAACTGAATAGCACTTTAAGATATCTTTCTTAATCCTCTCTGAGTATCATTAAACTATGCTCAAAAGAGAACACAAGGTATCCAATATCAGTAGCGAAGCAATCTTTGCAATACCTGCTATGAAACCTTCAAGGGTAGTCATTGCTGTTATTTTTTGCCTATTTCTTATGCTTACTGATATCAGATACGAATCAGGATCTTATCTTCGATCGGTTAGCTATGACTTGATAAAGCCTATAACTCTTTTAACAAGAATTCCGAACTATTTATTTGAGGTTTCAACTGTCTTTTTTACATCTAGACAATCTCTTGAAGAGAAGGTTGAACTTCTGGAGCGAGAAAACTTTAAACTTGAAGCAATAAATAATTCTCTGGATAAATTATCTATAGACCTTCATAAAATTAATTCTTTAAGATCTTCAGCCAAACTTGACCTAGATGACGAGCTATTTCTGATTTCCAAGAAAAATTTCTTATCCTCCAATGAATATCAACCCTTACTGGTACTAGATGTAGATCATGATAATAATTTAAAAATAAATAATGCGGTTCTTTCCGAAGAAGGATTAGTTGGAAGAGTAACCAATTTGGGATTCTTATCTGCAGAAGTCATGTTAGTTCAAGATGTGAGATCTTCTATACCTATTATCTCCAGTGAATCATCTCTACATGCTTCTCTCAAAGGTATGGGTCTAGGGAGAAAAGGGGAGTTGAATTTTATAAAAAAGACAGCAAGTTTTCGTGAAGGGGAGAAACTGTTCACTTCTGGTTTAGGGGATGTATTTCCCCAAGGACTATTGGTTGGTGAAATAGTATCTATAATTGATCCTGTAGACAGTGAATTTCTAAAAATAGAAATATCTTTTTTTTCATCTCCTATCAATCAAGACTATTTCTTAATTCATGCAAAATAAAAACTTTAAAAACAGGCTATGGATTTATTCATCCTTAGTATTTGCAATAATTTTGGATACTTACCTTTTTCCTGAGGCAGTTATGCAGTGGAAGCCACTGTTAGTTTTGCTTACTTTAATTTATTGGAATATGGCCTTACCAGATAAAGTAGGTATTTTCGAAGCTTTGCTTTTTGGACTGATGATGGACCTGCTAAATGGCTCTGTCTTTGGATTACATGGGTTATTGTTTGTTTTGATAACTTACATTTGTCAACGCTTCTTTTACCAATTTAGAGTTTCTCCAATATGGCAACAATCAGTCATTCTATTTTTTCTTTTCTTTGTTTTTAAAATGGCTTTCGCATTTGATTTTTATGATGTTACTTTGGGTATTTATGTCTCAGACAGCTTTTATCTTCTGAACGCCTTTGGTTTCGCTCTGGTATCATCTATTTTCTGGACTCCCTTGTTCTATTTACTAAGAGAATTACGAAGAAGAAAAATAAAGTTGTAGGCGTATAGTGAAAAAATTTGTCTCTTTAACTCTTTGGATAATTTCAATTTATATTGCTATCGTTCTCTTCCTTTCTTTAGCTCTTACTCAAAATAGTTTTTATTCTTTTTTAACGAAAACTTTCACAGAAACTAATCCATCTTTTGAACTCGTACAAGTAAATTGGCATCCTTCCAACCCTTCAGTAGTTCTCCAAGATCTAAAACTAGAAAGCAAAGAACAGAATATAAGTTTAGGCCAAGCTTCTATAGAGTTTTCTCTGGTAAATTTAATTAAAGGAAATTTCATATCTAGACTGCTTATCTCTGAATTAACCATCAATACTCAAAACAATAAAAATCAATCTATAGACATTCCTGGTTTATTTAAGTCCCTAAAAGATATCAATGAGTTGAGTATAAAAGATTTAAAGATTAATTCGTACGGTGGTGCACAGAACATAAGCGTTGACTTGAATTCTTTTCTTAGGAACGGAGGTTTAAACCTAAATTTAATTGTAAATGATGGTAAAGGCGCTGCTCTAGAAATTGGAGTTTTTCCCAACTCTGAATCAAACAGAGCAATTTTTAATGGTTATATAAATGCCAATGGATTCAGCATTGATAAAAATTTATTAAGTACCATTTGTAAAGTCTGTAACTCTAATGCGGAGTTACGAACCTCAGCAACTTTCAGCTTTATTAATAATAAGCCACTAAGCTTCCAAGGAAATTTAGACTTATCTCTTGATGAAGACATCTTAGGTTTTAACTCATTATTTTCTAGCTTTAGACTAAAAGATTCGAATCAAGTTTCAATTCAAATCAGCTCCTTCTTAGGTAAGGGAACTAGACTGAAAGTCCCTGATTTATTTCTTTATTTATCTCCAGATGAAGAAAAAATTTTAATCCCTGAAATAAACCTATCTCAAGACAAACTTTTTAAGCATATCCTTGCAAATTTATTCAACAATTTATCAATAGATCTTACAGGTAAATTAAGAAACTCGATTATTGAATTTAGAGAGAATCGTCAAACTTTTAGTACCTCATTAATTGATCTGGGAATTGGTTCCAATGCTTTCAGTCTTGATGGTTTAGCGGGTAGGTTAACCCTTAGTGAAGAGAGAGGAACATTTATCATTCATAGCCCATCATTGAATATATCCTCTGATGTTTATTTAGACAGAGAACTTAACTTCAATGACTTTAAATCTATACTAAATTTCAATCTATCTGCAGAGGACTTAGAAATTCTTCCTTCAGAGTTCTCTGTACTTCTAGAAAATCGAAAGTTTGAAGGGCTAGTTTCATTACCCCCTATCCCTTCTAGTGGGAGAGGTAATCTTAACTTGAGAGCTAGAAGCGATCTTATAGATGATAGATTAGCCTTAACTTTATTCCCTAATACCCCATATTTATCAACAACAAAATCTGCCGTAGAAAATTTAATAAATTGCGGTTCTTTCGAAGATGTTAGCTTGATCTTGAGAGTTCCTGTAGATGGCATATATAAAAATAATTCTGGGTCCTTTGGAATGGAAGCTCTAGGGAAAAATGTTTGTTTGGAATTTAACGGACACCAGATTAAAAAAGTCAATTCCATGTTCCAGCTAAATAATTTTGAACTTATTGGAAAATTCACTGATGTAGATCTTTATAAGTCTTCAATCGCTGTTGACTACAGGATATATAAAAACAATTCGGGTTCAATGTTGGATATTAAGGGAGAATCAGATGGCCCTTTTATTTCTTTGATCAATTTGTTTAGAGGAAAAAATTTTAGTGAAGACAACATACAGGGAACTCACAAAACCAAATTTGAATACGTAACACCTTTAAAGAAAGATATAAAGATTTTAGATAAAGACTCCTCTTTAGAAGTAAGGAGCAAGATAGACAAAGCCAGTTTGTCTAGAGATGATATGGGTTTAAGTCTCAGTAATATATTTTCTTCTTTTAATTACGATAGTACCTCAGGATTTTCTGAAGGGTTTATTTCCTTAAAATTAAACTCAATACCAGTTGTTTTAGAATTAGATCCGAACCTTTCAGGAAAAGATTACACAATATTTAGCTCCAATAATTCATTGCCATTTAATAATTTCCTGCCTAAACATTTAAAAAATAGAATCACAGGTTCTTCTTTAAGCTCACTTGAGTTAGGTGTTCCTTCTCTCTTGAAGGGTCGTATTGTAAAAGATACCTTTGTTCGTTTTTCTTCAGAAATGATAGGTACTGAAATTAATTTACCGGCTCCTTTATACAAAGACATAAACCAAAAAATTGATTTAAAACTTGAATTTTTTCCTTCTTTCAATTCAGAATATTCAAGATTAAAGTTTATATATGGTGATCTATTCAGAGGAAAACTAAATCTCAGAGATAAAGGTGTCGAGGGCTTTGTAATTGCAGGAAAAAAGAAGCAATCAATAAGTATTGAAAGAGAAAGATTATCTTTAATCGGTAATATTTCGAAACTTGATTTGTCTTTGTTGTCTTTATTCGATAGATCTGGAGAAAGTCAAAAATTAACTATTGATATTAAGCAATTAAAAGTTGATGAGATTCTATTTGCCAATTTTGTTTTTCCTGAGACATTTTTAAGTTCTCAGACATCAGATAATTATTTAGAACTAGAAATTAAGAATAAGAATCTCTCGGGCAAGGTGTTGTTTCCTAGATTAGAAAATCTAGAGCCTTTAATAGATCTCGAGACAGTTAACTTCAGCTTTTCTGGAACAAGCAATAGTTCATTTCTGGACATCTATAACAATTTGAATCAAGCAGTTAGATTCAGAACTAAATCATTGATTCTTAATTCGGTTGATTATGGTAATTGGTCTTTTAATTTAAAGCCCTCAAAATCATCTTTAATGATTGATGATATCGAGGGCTCCTATGGCAAGTGGGGATTAACGCATAATCAAAAGGGTATTTCCAGATTATTAATTAATAAAAAAGCTCTAGGGTGGAGCTCTAATTTAGAGTCAAAGATCTATTCTGGTTCGCCTGAAAAAGGCTTTTTGCAGTTTGGTATACAGCCTAATTTTGAAATGGACACTATATTTGCTGAAGCCAATTTATCTTGGTCTTCGTTACCTTGGAACTTTCAATACGATAACTTTAATGGTGACATCTACATAGAGATAGAAGGATTACTTATAAAAAATCAGAAAGACTTACAAAGACAGAATAATATTTTAAGATTGATTAACATTTTCAATATTACAGACTCTTTTGAGAAAGTTACTAACTTAGACTTTAGAAAGCTTTATAAATCAGGGTTTAGTGCTGATTCCGTCAAAGGCTCATTGAACATATCGCCTAATTTAATAAGTTTGGAATCTCCTCTGATATTTAGAAGTGGGTCAAGTGAGTTTAAATGGCATGGAAAAATTAACCGGAATCAAGATGGAGATTTAGGCAATCTCAATTTAGAGGTTGTCATGACTTTACCTCTTCGTGAATATCTTCCTGCCTATGCCTTTTTACTAGGAGGTCCCGTCACTGCAGGAGTGGTTTATATCGCAGGTAAGGCCTTCGAAAAGAATTTAGATCAATTAAGTTCCGGGTCGTGGTCAATAAACGGGACTTTGGAAGATCCTAAAACAAATTTTAATGGCTGGTTTGAGGAAACCAGAGATTAATTCACTTTTCTCCTCTTGCCTTAGAGGAAGGTATTTTAAGATCTAGCCTATATTTTGCTACAGTTCTTCTGGATAAAGATACTTTAAATTTCTCCTTTAATTTAATTCTCAAATATTCATCACTATAGGGAAGAGATTTATCCTCATTGTTTACTAACTCTTCAATGAGAAACTTTAAGTCCTCACTTGTAACATCAGAACCCTCATTGCGCTTATTAACCCTTCTTTGCAATAGATCCCTAAGGAGAAGTAATTGATTTGGTAATTGAAGATATTTATTTCTGACAATCCTTGAAACTGTTGATTGGCTAATATTCAAATTTTCTGAAATTTCTTTATTGGAAATTGCTCTTTTACCCGCTCTACCATCCAGAAAGTTTTTTTGGGCCTCTATAAGAAATTCTGATACTACTAAGAGCGTTTGTTGTCTTCTCTCTAGGCCCTTAAGGAAAGATTTCGAATCATAACTGTTATCCGATTGTGAAGAATCAATTTTATCCTTAATTATTTTAAGCAGTTCTTTAGACATAAAATCATCATTTAAAGATACATGCCACGTATCAAGTTCTGTATCTTTGATAGCCAGTACATCAGGTCTTACATAGTTTTGAGTTGTCACGCCGAATTTTCCAGCTGGATTCAACGAAAGTTTTTTGAGATTTTTTCTTATGGTTTCAGAAATTTGTTCAATGTTAATCTTTTCTTGAATTAGGCTTGTCAGGTTCTCCTTTAATTCCTCTCGTTCTTTAGGACTTATTCCTAGATTATCTACTTGTATACTTAGAGATTCATTAATATCGCGATAAGCACATCCAACTGGTTCGAAATTTTGGATAAGGACAAGAATATCTTCAATATATTCATCAGTGATAGTGACACCAAAATCTTCAAAAACTATTCTTTTAATATCTTGAAAGTCTAGAGCTGGATCTAATCTACCATTACCTTCAACAGAATCTATTAGAAACTGTCCAACTAAAATTTGCATTTCATCTAGAGGAGAAACTTCAAGTTGGTCAAGAAGTTGTTTTTGAAGATCAGATTCTACTTCTTCAGATAAAGAATTTAGGTAATCTCCTTGATCCAGAATATTTTTATATTTATCAATAAGATATTCATTTCTGAAATGAGATACACTTTTGTCTTCTTCATCAAAATAATCATTTATTAGCTCATTGAGCTTTGTGCTTATCTCGAAACCACTTAAAGAAAGTAATTTAATCTGATTTCCCAGAGATGCAGTTACATTGAGTGACAGCTTCTGTTTTTGTCTTAAGCTTTGTTTCACTATTCGGATATGAAGTTTTGTCCTAGGTAAACCTCTCTAACAAGGTCATCTTTAGCAATTTCTTCGGGGAGTCCACTAGCAATTATTTTACCTTTATTTACTACTAAGACTTTTGAGCAAATGTTCATAGTATCTCTAACGTTATGATCACTTATCAATACACCAATATTTTTTTTATTTAAACTCCGGATTGTTTTTTTAAGATCTGATACTGCAATAGGATCAATACCTGCAAAAGGCTCATCTAGGAGGATAAATTTTGGTTTAGAAGCCAAAGATCTTGCTATTTCTGTTCTTCTTCTTTCTCCTCCAGACAGTTTTATCCCTAAGGTCTTCGAAAATTCTTTAAGATTGAATTCCTCAAGTAATTCTGAAAGTTTCAATATTTTTTCTTCTTGATTTAAATCCTTCCTTTGCTCTAGAGCGGCAAAAATGTTCTGTTCAACACTTAGCCCTCTAAAGATGGAAGATTCTTGAGGTAAGTAGGACAAACCCATTGACGTTCTTTCGGATATAGATTTATTTTTTAGTTCTGTCCCAGACAAAGAAAGCTTGCCTGCATCACAACGAATGAGTCCCGCTATTATATAAAAGAGGGTTGTTTTTCCAGCGCCATTTGGACCTAAAATTCCAACTGTTTCTCCTCTATTAATTTGAAAAGAAATATCATCGACGGCCATTTTTTCATCGTACGACTTCTTGATATTTTCTATAGAAAGATTCATCTACTACTCTCTATTGTTGAATTTATAGATTTCATTATCTTATTTTCTTCTAGGTCATAGTGAATCTTTTCAGATTTGATTATAAATCCATCTTGATCGATATAAGCTTCACCTTCCATAATCAGTTCGTTGAGTTCAGAAAAGATTGTAATCTTGTTAGCATAACCAGTGTGATAGATCTCTTCATCTTTGATTTTTATCTTACCATTGTTGAATTCGGCTTTTATGCCATCAATATCTTGTACAACATCTAATCCCAATGAACTTATGTTTACACCCCTCAAAGTTGTAAATACTGAAACTTCGCTTTTCAATTTTTGATTATTCAAATTAAAAGATAGTTCCTGAGATTCTATGAGAATTTCTTCTCTTAATTTAGTATAAAAAGTTACAGAATTTCTAAAATTAATTAGCTTAGAAGTTCTATTTAATTCTCCTTCAAGAGCTTCTATATATGAAGAATAATTGTCAGTTTTTATTCTTAATTTAGGTTTTGTTATGAGGTATTCTGAACCATTATGTGAAGATGCAGTTTCACCCGTTAAAGTAATTCTTTGGTTTGAATCAAAATAATTAAATGAAGGTTCAGTAAAAAAAGCATTAGTTTCTAATTCATCTCTTAATTCAAATGCAAGTAGACAATTCAAGAAAACTGAAATTGAAGCTAGAGGGACCAATTTAAACATTGGAAATACTAGACTAGTCCAGCTTCTACTAAATCGTGCATTCTTATTATCCCTACTGGTACTTTTTTAGAATCTACTACAGCAATAGAATAGATCTTGTTTTTCTGCATTATATCTAATGCATCAATAGCTAGTTTATTTTTCAAAATGGTTTTTGTTCTTTTGGTCATGTAATTTTCTATTTTTTTATCAAGCGGATCTTTAACTTGATTTAAGGTTCTTCGAAGGTCTCCGTCAGTGAAAATACCTACTAATCTTTTTTTCTCGACTACCAGAGCCACTCCTAGACCTTTAGAGCTTATTTCAATTAATGTATCTGATAATGTCATGCCTCGAGAAACCACTGGTAAATCCTTATTTTTTGACATCAAGTCTTCGACAGTCGTAATAAGCCTTTTTCCGAGTTTTCCACCAGGATGGGATTTAGCGAAATCATCGCTTTTAAAATTTTTAGCTTCAAGCAAGGCAACTGCAATAGCGTCTCCTAAGGCCAGAGATGCTGTTGTGCTTGTTGTTGGAGCAAGATCTAATGGACAGGCTTCTTCAGAAATTCCTGTATCTAGGTTTATTAAAGAATTTTTAGCTATGAAGGAATCTCTAGAACCAGTTATTGAAAAAAATTCGCAACCCGATGATTTAAGAAAAGGAATAAGGTCAATAATTTCTTCAGTTTCTCCAGAATGAGAAAAAATAATAACAGCATCATTTTTGTTTATGCCTCCAATATCACCATGAAGTGCCTCTCCGGCATTTATAAAACTAGAAGCTGACCCAGTGCTAGACAGAGTTGCTGAAACTTTTTTTGCTATATGTCCAGATTTACCTATACCAAGAGTAATTATTTTACCTTTTGTTTTAAAAAGTTTGTCGCAGACAATATTGAAGTCAGCAGATAAAGTCTTTGCTAGTTTTTCTAAGCCCTTAGATTCAATTCTTATTGTCCTTCTTCCTGAGTTAAGGTAGTTATTTTTATTCATATAGTAAATTTATCTAATAAGCGTAGTAAAGTGAAACAAAGTATGAACTTAAGAAAAGCATACTTAATAATATGCTGGCATTCTTTTCTCTTTTTGTAAGAGAAAAAATATATGAGGCGAAGACAAAAGTAATTACAAACAGTATAAGTAGTAAAGGCGACCATTCGAAATAGGACCATCCCTCAGACATTTCTTCCCTCATAAACAGACCTGGTATTGCAAGAACACATAATCCATTAAAAAATATTTGAACCTATAAGTGTGCCAGATACTGTTTCGTATCTTCCTTTCATCGCCAAAGAAACTGAAGCAGCGATTTCAGGCAAACTTGTACCTATAGCAAGGACTGTATATCCGATGAAGAGCTGTCCTAAATTAAATTTTTCAAGAATTTGGTTTGCTCCATATGTAATTAAGTAAGCAGCAAATACAAGACATACTAAAGACATAAAGAGTTTGAAAGAAACACCTTTATATTCAGAATGATTGTCCAATTCATCTTCTTGGATAACCCCGTTTTTATACCAAAACAAAATGACAAGAAAGAGGGAACCAAGAAGCAGAAGTGACGATATGATACTGAATGGATTAACCGCAATAACTGCCCATACAAGTACGCTTGAGATAACTAAAATTAGCAAATTCTTCTTTATACTCTCATCTTGACCAATCTTCAGTTTTTTCAAAGAGACTATTAAAAGCATAGAGCCAAAAACAAGAGATAGGTTTGCAACATTAGAGCCAATAACATTTCCAATAACCATTGAACCTTTGTTTTCTAGGGATACAAAAAAAGTGGTAAGCATTTCAGGAGCTGAGGTTCCAAACGCTATTACAGTAGAGCCTATGAAAAAAGGAGAAAATCCAAATTGTTGTGCAGTCAGCACAGAATATTTCTCTAATTTTTCAGCACTGACCCATATGAGCCCTATGCCAAAGGAAATTGCTATTATTGCAATGATCATAATATTTATTTTTAGTCTTAAATAAGACTAATACCAGATGGTATAATAGTAGTAAAACTAATCAAATCATATTTATCTCTCATGAAATTTGCTTATTTGAAGACTTTTCTTACTATTTATTTATTGATTATCTGTTCAAAGGTGTCTGTAGAAAACTTATCCGCGCATGAATATGCAGAAAGAACACACAACAATATAATCGAGATAATACAAACTAAGAATCAACTATTTTTAGATAATCCAGATCTGTTTACTAAAGAAATTAGCGATGCTTTTAGCCCAATTGTTGACTTTAAGAGGATAGCTAAAAAATGTGATGGGGAAATATGGAAAAAAAGCCACTAGTGTCCAAATGTCAGCTTTTTCTAAAGCATTTGAAAACAGCTTGCTTGATACCTATGCAAGTACTCTTGTTGAGTTCAAAGATGAAAAAATTAATGTTTTGCCTCCTACAGAACCCTCCAAGTCAAAATCTAAGGCCAGAGTCAATATAGAGATAGTTACTTCTTCAAAAGTTTATCCAGGTAGATATAGCATGTACTTAGATGAAGACGGAAACTGGAAAATAATAAACATTGAAATCAATGGTATGAACCTAGGCAAGATTTTCAGAAATCAATTCTATTCTCTGATGGAAAAAAATAATGAAGATATAGATGTTGTCATAGAAAAATGGGTAGCATCAGTATAAATGGATAAATTAATGATAAGGGGTGGTTCACCTTTAAATGGTGAAATCTATGCTTCTGGCGCTAAAAATTCTGCACTTCCAATTCTAGCTGCTTCTTTATTAGCGGATTCACCTCTTAAGGTTGGAAATCTCCCTCACCTTAACGATGTAACCACTATGCTTGAATTGCTTGGTTCAATGGGTGTTGATGTTATGTTGAGTGATGAGATGGAAGTTCAAGTAGATACATCAAGCATCCATAATCTCAATGCTCGTTATGAATTAGTGAAAACCATGAGAGCCTCAATTTTAGTTTTGGGACCATTGCTAGCAAAATTTGGACAAGCCACTGTTGCTTTACCTGGCGGATGTGCAATAGGGAGCCGCCCTGTCAATTTACACATAGAGGCAATGAGAGCAATGGGAGCTGAGATCGATATAGAAGAAGGGAATATTAAAGCAAAAGTGAATGGCAGACTAACTGGAGCAAAAATAATGTTTGAGCCAGTTAGTGTTACTGGAACGGAAAATGTCATCATGGCTGCAAGTTTGGCTGATGGTGTGACTGTAATCGAGAATGCCGCTAGAGAGCCCGAAGTAGTTGATTTAGCTAATTGTCTCACAGCTATGGGCGCTAACATTCAAGGAGCTGGTACAGATATTATAACTATCGAGGGAGTAGAAAAGCTTGAAGGCGCATCTTTCAGTGTTATGCCAGACAGAGTTGAAGTAGGAACCTATCTAACGGCAGTAGCAATGACCGGAGGGAAGGTAAAAATTAAATCAGCAAAACCAGAATATCTTTCTTCAGTAATATCTAAACTTGAACTTACAGGTGCTCTAATCTCGTCTGGAGAGAATTGGGTAGAAATTAATATGAACGAACCCAAGCCTAAAGCTATTAGCCTTACTACAGGACCTTATCCTTCTTTTCCCACAGATATGCAGGCTCAATTTGTATCATTAAATGCTATTGCAAATGGCAACTCAACTGTCACAGAAACTGTTTTTGAGAATAGGTTTATGCATGTTCAAGAAATAGCAAGAATGGGGGGCAATATTGCCCTAAAAGGAAATACTGCTGTAATAGAAGGAATTAAGAAATTGAAGGGTGCTCCAGTTATGGCTACAGACTTGAGGGCTTCAGCAAGCTTAGTTTTAGCAGGTTTAGTTGCTGAAGGAGCAACCACCATCGATCGCATTTACCATATCGATCGAGGATACGAAAGAATAGAAGAAAAATTAAAAGTGCTAGGTGCAGATATAGAAAGAATATCCTGAGACTGATTATGAAAGATACTGAATCATTTATATTGGCACTCCCCAAAGGTAGAGTCTACGAGGATTTTATCCCGACCCTTCAAAAGACAAAATTTGCTCTAAAAGATGATCCAAAAAAATCAAGAAAAATGCTGCTTGATACTGAGCACCCTGAAGTAAAAGTGCTGATAATTAGAGGATGGGATGTTCCTACCTATATAACCTCAGGAGCTGCTCATGCTGGGGTGGTTGGAAAAGATATACTGATGGAAAAAGAAGAAGAAGAGTTTGTCGAATTATCTGATCTGTCTTTAGGAGAATGCAGATTATCTTTAGCGGGTCACAATGATGTTCTGTCTGGTTCAAGCAGATTGAGGATTGCTACCAAATACCCTAAGAGTTCTACTAAATATTTGAATTCCTTAGGTATACAAGCTGAAATCATTTATTTAAATGGAGCCCAAGAGATTGCACCTATACTTGGATTGTCAGATGCAATCATAGATTTGGTTGATACAGGAAAAACTCTCAAAGAAAATGGGCTTGAAGAACTAAAGGTTATTGCAAATATTTCTACCAGGTTAATTGCAAACAAAGCTTCCATTAAAACAAGATCTAAATTAATAAATGAAATCTCTGAAGCATTAAAACCATGATTAACTTTAGGGAACTTAATTCAGAAAATACAGAATTCTCCGATAGTTTTACTGCTTTCTTGTCTAAAAGAACGTTAGTTACCAAAGAAGTAAGAAATACTGTTGGAGATATTATTACCCAAATAAGAAATAATGGGGATGAAGCTTTAAAGTCTTTAACAAAAGAGTTTGATAAATTTGAAGCAGAAGAATTTATCGTTTCTGAAAAAGAGATAAATGCAATTTTGAAGAACTTTGACAAAAGCCTGATTAAATCTTTTGAGTTTTCGTTCGATAGGTTGATCAACTATCAATCTACATGCTTTGATTCACTAAACCTTGTTGTCCCTAAAAGAGAAATTACGAGAAAGTTTAGAACAATAGACTCAGTGGGAATGTACATCCCCGGGGGAAAAGCTTCTTATCCTTCTACTGTTCTTATGGGTTCTGCCCCAGCTATAGCATGTGGCGTAAAACAAATCTCTATCGCTTCTCCTGCTCTAAATGGATCTCTGAATCCTATGGTTATAGCAGCGGCAAAAGTTGTGGGAGTAGATAAAATTTATAAGATTGGAGGTGCACAAGCTATTGCTGCTTTAGCTTTAGGAACTGAACAAATTTCCAAAGTTGAGAAAATAATAGGGCCAGGAAATGTCTATGTTGCCGAAGCTAAGAAACAGCTCTTTGGAGAAGTTGGTATAGACTCGATTGCCGGTCCATCAGAAATAGTTGTTCTTGCAGATTCTACCTCTGATCCCGAAACAATTGCTTGGGACCTTATGGCTCAATCTGAGCATGATTCTGATGCTTCCTCTGTCCTTATTTCTACTTCTAATGAAATAACTGAAAATGTAAAAACTATTATATCGGCAGAAGTATCTTCCTTAGATAGATCTTCCATAATTCAAGAATCGATTAATTCTAATGGCTTGATTATTAAAATTAAGGATTTAACGGAAGCAAAAGAGATAATAAATAAGTTAGCTCCTGAACATTTGCATATTGCATTTGATCATCAAGATTATGAATATGAAGAAGAATTAATCGCTGGATTAATTCTCAAGGGAAGAGACTCGGCGAATTCTTTCTCTGACTATGTCTTGGGTCCAAGCCATATACTACCTACAAACTCTTCTTCTCGGTTTAGTTCACCTTTGTCAGTAGAAGACTTCTTAGTTAGCTATAGTTATATTTCTTTAGACAAGAATAAAGATAAACACTTTAATGAGTATGTCGAGCATACCACTAGAATAGCTAACGCCGAAGGTCTTACAGCTCATGCCATTGCAGCAAAGAAAAGATTAGATATTTAATCTGCTTTACCCGTAATTAGAGCTAGCTCTATCAGCTCAGAATTTCGTTCAACATTCAGAATTATTTCCTCTCCAGGCTTAGATCGAGCAAAAGTTTTGAATAAATTTTCGTAAGTCGCATCTTCAGAATTTATCGAATTCAAAGAGTCATTTTTTTGAAGACCTCCTTTAGAAGCTGGACTGCCATTAACTACTTCAGAAATGACGAGCTCACCTTTTCTAATTAAAGCTTGTCTATCTATACTGAATCCCAACCAACCACGACGAACCTCACCATATTGAATAAGGTCGCTTATTATCTCAAGGGCATTGGTTGAAGGAATTGCTAATCCTATTCCTTCAGAACCTCCACTAGAAGATCTCATTAAGGTATTTATCCCTATTAGTCTTCCTTTGGAATCAATTAAAGCTCCTCCAGAATTTCCTCTATTAATTGATGCATCGGTTTGAATATAGTTGGAATAGGGATTATCAAACTCTCTTCCCGTGGCACTAACAATGCCCATACTAACTGATTGTCCTAATCCATAAGGATTACCTATAGCTAAAACAATGTCTCCTATCATTACTTTGTCGGAATCTTCAATTTCTATAGAAGGGAAGGGGTTGTCTGAATCTTCAATTTTTAGAACTGCTAGGTCAGTACCTTTATCAATTCCTACAAGTTGAGCATTAAACTTTCTACCGTCATAGAGTTCAGTTGTTACTCGCAGTGTGTTGTCTCCTACGACATGCTGATTTGTTAAAATATATCCATCAGAACTTAAAATTACTCCCGAACCCAAGCTAGTTTTTATTTGCCCCGATCTATTAAATAAAGAATTAAATTTTCTGCTATTTTGTTGAGAATTCCTACTAATTATCTGTTCGCTATAAATATTTACTACAGCAGGAGATGCTTTTTTGACTGCATAATTATATGACGATTGAAATAATTCGGCTTCTTCTTGATAGATATTATCTTTTTCCCATAAAAATAAAGAGGAGATTATGAATCCTATAAAGACTCCAAAAGTCGCATAAGATAGTAATTTTAAGATTGAATTGTAGTTACTCATTAAATTTTTATGTGTTTAAGATTGTTTTATAAACAAAATAATCTCTCTTAGACAACATAAATTTATAAAGTTCTAGTTGAATAAGAAGGTTGTAAGCATTAAAATGCGCCCGCCTGCGTATTTAGTCAACAAAAATTATCTTAATGAGAACAGAAAGTTATAAAAGAACAGATATTGAAGAATCTTGGGTACTATTGGACGCCAAGGGTAAAACCTTAGGTAGATTCGCCACCGAAGTTGCAAATATCTTGTCCGGCAAAAATAAACCAGAATACACACCTAATGCAGATATGGGTGATTATGTAATAGTTGTTAATGCCAATGACATAAACGTAACTGGAAAAAAATTAGATCAGAAATTGTACTATAGACACTCTGGTTATCCTGGTGGAATAAAGTCGAAACCTCTTAGAGATGTGATTGAAAACACCGCAAGTGATGCAATTAAAAGTGCGGTAAAAGGTATGCTTCCTAAGAGTAAGTTAGGTAGGCAGATGTTCACTAAATTGAAAGTTTACAATGATGATCAACATCCTCATGCAGCACAAAAACCAGTATCGATAGAACTATAGGAAAATAAATTGGAACAGATTATTACAGTAGGTAGACGAAAAACTTCAACAGCTAGAGTGTTTCTTCAAAAGGGAACAGGTGAAATCACTGTTAATAAGAAAAAATTGGATGCTTACTTCGGAAGAGAGGTTGCACAGATGGTTGTAAAACAACCTCTAGTATCAACAGATTTATCAAACGGCGTGGATATAACTGCAACTGTGAAAGGCGGAGGTAGTTTTGGACAAGCAGGTGCCATAAGACTTGGCATTGCTCGAGCGCTTGTTGAATATGATGAAACTCTAAAACCGGTTCTAAAGAAAGAAGGCTTTTTAACAAGAGACTCAAGAAAAGTTGAAAGGAAAAAAGTCGGTTTAAGAAAAGCAAGAAAAAGACCACAATACTCGAAAAGGTAATATGCAACCAAAATCTCCTCCTAACCCAGGAAGAAGAAAATTTCTAATTGGTGCTACATCGGCAGTTGGTGCCGTTGGTATCGCAGGAGCTGCGGTACCTTTTATTAGTGCATTCAATCCAAGTGCTGCTGCAGAAGCAGCAGGTGCTCCAGCTGTAGCAGATATAAGCAAGTTAGCTCCAGGCGAAATGATAATAGTTGAATGGAGAGGCACTCCAATCTATGTGGTTAAGCATTCAGCAGAGTCAATAAATGAAATTGACAAGAATTTAGAAAGATTAGCTGATCCAGATTCTAATACTGAAGTACAACCTGAGTATGCTAAGAATAAGTATAGATCCAGAAAACCTGGTATCTCAGTTCTATCTGCAGTTTGCACACATTTAGGATGTGCTCCAAAGTATTATCCAGAATTGGGAGTTGTAGATTTTGATTCAGAATGGCAAGGAGGTTTCTTTTGTCCTTGTCACGGCTCCAAATTCGATCTAGCTGGAAGAGTTTACGCAGGAGTCCCTGCACCAGACAATTTAACTGTGCCCCCACACTATTTTAAATCAGATGATATTTTAATCATCGGAGAAGATGGAGATTTAGCGTAATGGTCACAAGATTAATGAATTGGTTTGACGATAGGTTGCCTTTAACAGCAACAATAGAGAGGCACTTAACGAAGTATCCAGCGCCTATCAATATGAATATATGGTACCTTGCCGGGGTACTTCTTGTAGTTGTCTTAATCATTCAACTTGCTTCAGGTATATGGTTACTCATGAACTACGAACCCACAGCAGAAGGGGCTTTTGCTTCCATACAATACATCATGAGAGATGTGGAATATGGGTACATAATCAGATACATGCATACCACTGGCGCCTCTGCTTTTTTCGCATTAATTTACTTACACATGTTCAGAGGCATGATGTATGGCTCTTACCAGAAACCTAGAGAGCTACTATGGGTCTTAGGGTGGATAACTTATGTTTTATTATGTGCACTTGGCTTTACAGGATACGTATTACCATGGGGTCAAATGTCCTTTTGGGCTGCGCAAGTCATTATGTCTCTTTTTGGATCCATTCCATATATTGGAGAGGATTTACTTACTTGGATCAGAGGGGATTATTTAATTTCTGGTATAACATTAAATAGGCTATTTGCCTTTCATGTAGTTCTTCTTCCTCTTGCTCTCATTGCAGTAGTGTTTGTACATATATTGGCCCTGCACGAGGTTGGATCAAACAACCCTGATGGAGTAGATGTTAAAAAACACAAAGATGACGACGGAGTTCCTTTAGATACCAAGCCATTCTTTCCATACGACGTAATGCATGATCTCTATGCTATAGGCGTTTTTCTAATCTTCTTTGTTACTATTATGTTCTTTTATCCTGATGGAGGAGGGTATGTAATAGAGTACGTTAATTATGAGGCAGCAGATAACCTCAAAACACCTGAACATATTGTTCCTTCTTGGTACTACACTCCATTTTACGCCATGTTAAGAGCTGTAACTTTCCCCTTGTTTGGCCTATCAGCAAAATTTTTAGGATTCGTTGTTATGGCTGCAGGAATAGCTATTTTCGTTGCTCTGCCTTGGTTAGATAGGAGTCCTGTTAAATCAATTAAATACAAGGGTATTTACAGCAAATTTTTCCTAGCATTATTTGTTGTAAGCTTTTTTGTCCTAGGATATCTTGGAACAGTTACATCGACTCCAGGAAGAACAATTGCTGCACAAATATTTACTGTGACTTATTTCGCATACTTTTTCTTGATGCCAATTTATTCAAAGTATGAAAAATGTAAGCCAGTACCAGAAAGGGTTCAACTAGGATGAAAAAAAACTCCGTCATAACCTCAATAGCAATTTCTTTATTTGCTCTATTTGTTTCTTTAAGTGTCAATGCTGCTAGCGGAGCTCCTTGTGGCAATTATTTATCAGAAGATGGGCTTGTTAAAGGAGAGTGCGATGAGGCTTATGTAGATGCCAAAGATAAAGCATCGCTTCAGAGAGGAGCCCAAATTTATATGAACTATTGTCTCGGGTGTCATTCTTTAAAATACGCTAGATACAAAAAAGTATCAGAAGATTTAGAAATTCCTCTTGATATGTTTCAAGAGAACTTAATTTTTGGCGATCAAAAGATGGGTGACTTAATACAGGTCGGTATGGACCCCAAAGAGGCCAAAGAGTGGTTTGGAAATACTCCACCTGATTTAACACTAGAGGCTGGACTAAGAGGTGCTGACTGGATTTATACTTACTTGAAAAGTTTTTACATCGACGATTCCAGACCCCTAGGTGTTAACAACAAAGTTTACGAGAATGTTGGTATGCCTCATGTCTTGTTAGATATGCAAGGAACACCTAGATCAGTTTGCAAGCAGATTCCTGTCATTGCAGATAATGGAGGAATAAAACAAGATCCTCTTACTGGGCAACAACTTACACAAGAAAAATGTGGATTTCTAGAAGTCGATGATGGGACTGGAGAGTTAAGCCCTAAAGAGTTTGATCAAGCTATGCTAGACCTCACTAATTTTCTAGCTTATATGACAGATCCTATGAAAGTAGAGAGAGAATCTATTGGCACTTATGTTCTACTATACCTCTTCATCTTTACAATGCTCAGTTATCTTCTTTACAGAGAATTTAAAAAAGATCTTCACTAATTTCCCTAATAGGAGTACTTATGGTTTCCCTCAGTAATAGAACATCAATGGCCCTTTTTTCTGATCCTATGGATCACTATAGTCATAGAGTAAGAATTGTTATGGAAGAGAAGGGAGTAACCAGTGAAATTATTGACTCAGATGCAAATGACCTAAGTAGTGAGATATTGGAAGTGAGCCCTTATGCAGAGTTACCCGTTTTGGTCGATAGAGATGTCTGCTTATACGACTCATTAATCTTAATGGAATACTTAGATGAAAGATTTCCTCATCCACCTCTACTCCCTGTATATCCTGTATCGAAAGCTCACATAAGACTTTTTATTAAGAGAATAGAGAAAGATTGGTGCGGAATATTTGATGAACTAATTAGTGGTAATTCAACAGAAGCAAAAGCAAAAAAATTAAGAGCCGAGCTTCAATCTCAAATACTTGGTATGTCTCAGATACTAAAAGAAAAACCGTATTTCATGTCAGATGAATTCAGTCTAGTAGATTGTTGTATAGCTCCTATACTTTGGAGACTTCCTTTAATTGATGTTGAACTTAAAAAGGATGCAAAGACAAAACCAATTTATGAGTATATGCAGAGAATTTTTACTAAACCATGTTTTATAAATAGTCTCTCTGAGCTAGAAAGAGATATAAGATCAAGTTAATTTTTATAGTATTTCTAGACCGGTTTCAGTAATTTTAAATACGTAACCACTTCTCTTTGCTGTATTGTCCTTTAGGACAATCTTTCCTGAAAGTCCTTTGTATTCGTAATTTCGGTAGTTTATTCCACCATATTTCAGCAGAATAATTTCATATAAGTCATACCCAATGGCAAATTCCCTACTTCTTTTTTCTTCATTAATGATTTCGGGCATTGCAATAGGCATCATGATGGGAAAATCAGAATGTATAGAGCCAAATAAATCTTTGTCATCAGAGTTGTAAACACTATTTGTTTGCCAGCTATTTAGAACATATACTTCAAAATCCTTTTCTGAAATATAATCAAGAGCAGGCTTTAGATTTCTAGCCTCTTGTAAGTCCACAGATAAAAAGAAAGTGTCAACATCTTCACGTATCCTTGAATCACTATTAATAGTTTCTGAAATCCTTCTGGAAAGTTTTCTTTTTCTTTCTTGGCTCCTGTCTACTAAAAGCAACTCGGTAAACATATCTTGACTGCTCAAGTCACCGCTATAAGTCTTATTTTCTACTACTTCTTTTCTTATTGCTTGAAGAGATTTTTTTATCTTTTCTTTATCTAAAGTTTTTTTACTATCTATTAGAATTATTCTTTCAGAGGAATTTGATAGATGATCAATTAGTTTATTTTGTTCTTCTTCCCTAGAAATCATAAAAGTATTATTGAATCCAAGATCATCTTCATCATCAGATACGTATATGGTTTTGGATTTTGGTAAGAATCTAAAACATTGTTCTTTTTGTATATTTTTATAAGAGCTTTTGAAGTTTAATACAATAATCAAATCTTCTTTAATAGCACCATTTATACATTCCTCAGTCTTAAAATTAGAGAAAGAGATTTTGGGTCTGTAAGAGATTTTGTTGCTATAGGCAAAGGAGTTGGCTATAAAGCCTTGGACTTCTGGAGGTAATTCAGACTCGTCATCTCTTTGGTCAAAGTAAATCTTTATAGATTTAGGCAAGGATTTAATTTTGTAGTTAAATTCAGGTTTTTGAATTAGAGTGTTGACGGAATCACTTCTCTCAATTTTAGGAACAGAAGAGCAGGCACTAATGAACAGAATTATTAAAATGATAGTTTTATTTTTCATCTAATCAATGGCTACCGATCAAGGTTCACTTTATATTGTTTCGACGCCAATAGGTAATTTAGATGATATTACATATAGAGCAGTCGATATACTGAATAAAGTCGATATTTGTGCTTCAGAGGATACTAGGGTCTCAAGAATATTATTCAATAAATATAATATTAAAACCAAGTTGATTTCTTATCATAAATTTTCTGAAAGAAGTAAAACCAATTCTTTAATCAATCATCTACTGTCTGGTAAGGATCTAGCACTTATTAGTGATGCCGGTACGCCCCTTATTTCTGATCCTGGGCAGTATTTAGTTCAGGCAGCAATAGAGAATGAAATAAAAGTTATTCCAGTGCCTGGCCCTACTTCAGTTATTTCAGCTTTAAGCGTTTCAGGATTTAATCTTGAGAAATTTACCTTTTACGGATTTTTCCCTCGGAAGGAAAAAGATAAGAAAAGAGTTTTAAGAGAAATTTCTTTATCTGACAGTCCCTCAGTAATTTTTGAAACCGGGAGACGTTTAGAAAAACTTTTAGACACCCTCCTTTCAGAACTTGATGAACGATGTAACATCTTAATTGCAAGAGAAATGACTAAGCTGCATGAAACTCTATATCGAAGTAATCTTGCAAATATAAAGGAATTGATAATTGATTCTGAATACGGACTAAAAGGTGAATTTGTCTTAGTAGTTGATTCGTTAGTTGGAGGTGATGACAATAATCCTTCCTATGATGACAAAAGGATAATGGATATCCTCTTGAAAAAACTTGATAAAAAGGTAGCGCTTGAGATTGGATCGGAAATTCTTCAAAAGAAAAGGAATTATTTGTATCAATTAAAATTGAAAGACTGAACTTTTGTTTGATTACTATTCTCTATACAATTGACCAGAGTCAGCCAGATAATCGCTCATTTTTTTGAGAGGAAAGTCCGGGCTCCATTGGACAAGACGCCAGGTAACTCCTGGGAGATGTAAATCTACGGATAGTGCAACAGAAAATAAACCGCCTCTTGTAGGTAAGGGTGAAAAGGTGCGGTAAGAGCGCACCGCATATCAGGTAACTGAATATGGCAATGTAAACCCCGTCTGGAGCAAGACCAAATAGAGGCCCTTATGTTAGTCCTGACTGGGCCAGGGTAGGTTGCTTGAATTCTGCGGTGACGTAGAATCTAGATGAATGATTATCCTCGACAGAACCCGGCTTATAGGCTGACTCATACCTTTTTCACTTCTTCCTGGTTTTTTTATTGTTTTCTTAAAGGACACAAAAAATGTGTTCATTTCATTATATTTTTACTGGTAATTTAATTAAAAGTGTGTAAAAGTGTGTAAAAGTGCAAGATAATGTAACACTTACGTATTCTTGGACCGAAAGAAAATGACATTAGGTATATATGGCTCCAGTACACTTACCCTTGATACCAAGGGCAGAATCGTTATACCTGCTAGGTACAGAGAGCTTTTACGCACATCCTGTGAAGGCGAGATGATAATTACTAAAGACCCACAATATCCCGCTCTTATTATTTACCCAGGAAAAATTTGGAAAGAGATAGCTCAAAAGTTTGAAGCATTAGGTGGTTTGAACCAAAAAGTTAGACCTATTCAATGGAAGATTTTAGGCAATGCCTCAGTGAATGAATTTGAAGTGGGTGAGAGAATGACTTTGCTAATTCCTCAGATTTTAAGAGATTTTGCAAACTTAGCTCTAAAAGAACATGTTGCTCTTGTGGGAATGGGCTCTAAATTTGAACTTTGGAATTTGGATAATTGGGAAAAAAAACAATCTGGTCTTCAAATATCTGGAGAGGATTTAATTGATGACCTTCCCGCAGCATTAGAGGAGATACCATTTTGACCAAAGCTACTCATGAAGCTGTGATGGTCGATGAGGTGCTAGAAAATCTAGTCTTTAAACAAAACGGAAAATATGTTGACTGCACATTTGGAGCTGGTGGTCACTCTCTTGAGATACTAAACAAAATTAATAATACCGGCTGTTTGACCTCTATTGAGAAAGATGAAAGTGCAACTAAAGATCTCTCAACAAAATTTACAAAAGATTCAAGATTTACATTAATTAATGATTCCTTTTCTAACTTGAGGGAGTTTTTTGAAGTTGAGGAGGTAGATGGAATTTTAATTGATTTAGGTATTTCTTCTACGCAATTAGATGATCCACTTAGAGGATTTAGTTTCCAATCTAATGGTCCTTTGGACATGAGAATTGATACTGCCACAGGACAAACGGCTGCAGAATGGATTAATAAGGCATCCAAGAAAGAAATTGAAGACGTTTTGTGGAGATTGGGCCAAGAGAGAGCCTCGAGACGAATAGCTTCAAAGATTTGCGAATTTAGAGAAAAAAAATTCATTGAATCTACCAAAGAGCTATCTGATTTAATAATTTCATGTGTCAATAAGAAAACAAAAAAACATCCTGCTACAAACTCTTTTCGAGCTATAAGGATGTTTATAAATAATGAAATAGAGGAATTACAAAAGGTTTTAGAAGTAGCCAGTTATGTACTGTGTTGCGGGGGAAGATTAGCTGTCATCAGTTTTCATTCTATGGAAGACAGGATAGTCAAAAGGTTCTTTCAAGGTAAAGACAGAATTGAATCAAAAGTTGAATTTGAGTATATGAAAGATAGATTCTTCAAGCCAACAGCAGAAGAAATTTCTATCAACCCTAGAAGTCGGAGTGCAATCTTAAGGGTTGCAGAAAAGATATGTTGAGTTATAGATTGACGTTTATCTTAATAAGTTCGCTCGCATTCCTTGCATTTGTAAGTTCTTACAAATTAGTTTTGCAGATATACGATCATAGAGATACATTTTCTAATCTAGAAACTCTTAAGCTAAAAAAGGAAGAATTATCTTTTCAGTCTAATATTCTCATAGAAGAGGTCCAATATTATAAGAATCAGATTTCTCTAAGAAAGTTCGCATCCGAAAATCTTGGAATGATTATTCCTGATAACCAACAAAGAGTTTATATCTCTAGGAGGATAGACTAGTGAGGTATTTATTTTTGATCCTAGTCACTTCCATTATTGGTTGTACTAAAGAGAATCACATTAATAAAGGTTCCATTTCTTTTGAATTCTCAAAAGAAGCGATTTCAAGTATTGATTTGATTCAAGATAAAACCATCAATCATTTATTTAATTCGAATATTGATACCAAAGATGAACTCTTTTCAAAATCTTGGATCTCAATGATCAAGACTACTCAAAATTTTAATAGAGAAATCGTAATTGAAGTTGAAGAGCATAAACCTATAGCCGAACTTAACGAAGGAAGATTTTTTACTCAAGAGGGGAGAATAATTGACCCCGGTAATAGAGTTAAGCAACTTGACTTGATGAAGTTGATAGGAGCAGATTCAGATATCCCGCTGCTATTAGATTTTTCTATTTCACTTCAAGAGATATTAAACCTAAAAGGCATTGCTGTTGTTGAGCTTAAGCACATTGGATCAGACTTTTTGGAAGCAAAAGATCATTTAGGTACAAAGTATAGTTTTACTAAAGGGGATTTCCGGGTTCAGCTCGAGCGTCTCGAGGAATTTATATTGTTCGAGCTGAACTCAGGAAGTATTGATGATATCAGATATATAGATTTGAGGTATAAAAATGCTATTGCCGTTAGAGGTAAAAATATGGAGAAATCAACATGAGTAATGTAAGTAGAAATGAAATGCTTGTAGGAGTTGATATAGGCACTTCAAAGGTGGTTGCAATAGTAGCTGAAGCTAGAGGAGATCATTTAGAGATAATTGGTCTAGGAACACACTCTTCGAAAGGCCTAAAAAATGGCGTAGTTGTTGATATCGAATCAACTACCTCAGCCATTAAAAAATCAATTGAAGAAGCTGAAAGTATGGCTGGATGTCATATCGGTTCTTGCTATGTAGGTATCTCTGGAAGTCATATTAGAGGTTTAAACTCAGAGGGAGTAGTTCCAATAAGAGATGGCGAGGTAAAATTTACTGATGTGGATAGGGTCATAGAAACTGCTCAGGCAATGGCAATTCCTGCCGATCAAAGGCTGCTACATGTTCTGCCAAGAGACTACATAATAGATAAACAAGATGGAATTAAAGAGCCTTTAGGAATGGCAGGTTCAAGATTGGAGGCAAAAGTACATCTAGTTACTTGTAGTGAAAATTCATCACAAAATATACACAAATGTATAAATGCATCAGGTTTAGATGTTGAGGCTTTTGTTCTTGAACAACTGGCTTCGAGTTATTCAGTTTTAACTGAAGATGAAAGAAACTTAGGGGTATGTTTGATCGATATAGGAGGCGGGACTACCGATATAGCTGTCTTTGTAGATGGATCTATCTGTTTTACAGATGTAATCCCTATTGCAGGAGATCATGTTACGCATGATATTGCTCAGGCATTAAGAACTCCTCCTACTCAGGCTGAATCAATTAAACAAAGATATGGATGTGCAGTTAGCTCGATGACAAGACCTGAAGAAATAATGATGGTTCCGGGAATGGGTGGAAGACCTGAAAGAGAACTTTCCAGGCAAGCTTTGGCGGATGTCTTAGAAAGAAGGTATGTAGAAATCTTTAGCATGGCACAACAGAAACTTAGCCTTAGCGGTTTTGATGAATTGATTCCAGCTGGAATAGTATTGACAGGAGGAGCTTCAAAGATTGAAGGGGCAACCGAGCTTGCAGAGGAGATTTTTCACTCTCCTGTAAGAATGGGATCTCCTCATTCAGTAGAAGGTTTTTCTGAAATTATAAATAATCCAATATATGCGACTTCAGTAGGACTGCTTCTTTATGGCCAGAAGCAGATGCAAGAAGATCATATGAATTATATTCATAGAGATAAAAATATATTGAATAGAATTTCTAGGTGGTTCGGTGGAAATCTTTAGTAATTAATTAATAGAGAGGTTAGTTATGAGCGAGTGGGAAATAATAGAAGAAGTAAAAGAGAATGCTTCAATAAAGGTAATAGGTGTAGGCGGTGGCGGCGGCAATGCTGTTCAACACATGGTGGAGTCAGGTATAGAAGGAGCTGAATTTATCTCAGTGAATACTGATAAGCAAGCACTGGATAAAAATGATGCCAGCACTAAATTAATTCTGGGAATGGATATAACAGACGGTCTGGGTGCAGGTGCAAATCCTGCCATAGGAAGAGAGGCTGCTCTAGAAGATCGAGATAAGCTAAGGGATATGCTTAAGGATACTGATATGGTTTTTGTTACCGCAGGGATGGGCGGAGGAACTGGCACTGGAGCTGCCCCTATAGTGGCTCAGGTTGCAAAAGAATTAGGAATCTTAACTGTAGCAGTTGTAACAAAACCCTTTGAATTGGAAGGAGCCAAGAGGATGAAAATTGCTCAAGAAGGTATTAAAGAACTGGTTGAAGAGGTTGATTCCTTGATAACAATCCCTAATCAAAAACTTCTCGAGGTTCTAGGTGAGGATTGCAGTATGCTTGAGGCTTTCAAGCAAGCGAATGATGTTTTGGGAGGAGCTGTACGTGGAATTTCGGATATCATCATTAGACCAGGCTTGATAAATGTAGACTTCGCAGATGTTAAAACCGTTATGTCAGAAAAAGGTACTGCAATGATGGGAACCGGAACATCCAGTGGCCCTGATAGAGCTAGAATTGCAGCTGAGCAAGCTGTTGCTAGTAAACTATTAGAAGATATAAGCCTCAAAGATGCCAAAGGAGTGTTGGTAAATATTACTGCCGGCCCAGAATTATCTCTAGGAGAAATAAAAGCCGTAGGGGATTGTATAAATGATTTTGCATCACCTGAGGCTATAATAGTTACGGGTACAGTTTTAGATGAATCTGCATCAAATGATCTTACCGTTACTGTAATCGCTACTGGTCTAAACTCTTCTTTACAAACTGCAACAAATAAACCTCAGAATGTGAGGGTTGTTACTGAGAGGCAACCTTTGCCATTAAGTGATGCGGCTAAACAGTTATTGGAAAATCCTCCTTCGGTTGAAAATGCAGTAAAGAAAGAATCTAGCGACGAAGACTATTTAGATATACCGTCATTTGTAAGAACTCAACTTGACTAGTTAGTAGTTTATGTCTGCTAGGATTCTCTATTCTACGGGAAGGATAGTTTCTATACAGCTGATCTTACTTTTTGGTTTTTGTGCTTTATTGGTAAGGTTAGTTTATCTTCAAATCTATCAAGACATTTTTTTAGACGATCAAGTTTTCACTAGACTTGATTCACAATATTCGCTTTTAGCGCCTAGAGGTAAAATTTTAGATCGTAATGATCATATATTAGCATTAGATATCAAAGGGTATAGCGTCGGCATAGATTTAAGTAAGTTTATTTATGACAAAGACATAATTCTTTTTCTTTCTGAACAATTACAAAAAGATCCAGTGGAGTTAACAAATACTCTGATAGGAAAATCTTCAGGATATAAAGAAATTAGCCGGAATGTTAACTTTGAAGTAAAAGAGAGATTACAAAACAAGAGAATTAAAGGAATTTACTTTCGGGAAAACCTAAGAAGAAGTTATCCCCAAAGAGACATAACATCCCATGTAGTCGGCCTGACAGATATTGACAGGCAAGGTATTCAGGGCACTGAATTAGTTTTTCAAAACGAATTAATTGGAGAAAAGGGCAGTTTTGAAGGTATCAAAGGTGCAAGAAATACCAAACTCGAAGGTAATAGAATTGAAGCTATACCAGGAAAAGATATTAGATTGACCATAGATATAAATATCCAGTCTATTGCTTATCATGAGCTCAACAGGGCCGTAGAGAAACATAATGCCAAAGCAGGATCTATTGTTGTCATAGAACCAAAATCAGGAAATATTTTAGGACTGGTTAATTATCCTTCATTTGATCCTTCTGATAGAAAAAACTTGATAGATATGTCTAAGTTAAGAAATAGGGCAACGGTAGATGTATTTGAACCTGGGTCTGTACTAAAGCCTATAGCTATGACTGCAATATTAGAGTCGAATAAAGTTCAAGACTCAACAAAAATAAACACTTCTCCGGGATGGATTGAATTTGAGGGATTTAAAACAAGCGATTTCAGAGACTATGGTATTCTTAGTCTTTCTGAAATTATTTCTTATTCAAGCAATGTAGGTATGGTTAAGTTGTGCGAGAATCAAGGCGTAGCGCATCTCACAAAATATTTTAAGAGGTTTGGAATTGGCAGATATCCTACTTCGATAATGCTACCGGCAAGAGAAGGATTTCTTCCTCACTCCTCGAAATTAACTTTAAGAGATAAAGTGAGTTCATGTTACGGATATGGAATGACATTATCAGCCCTTCAAATAGCTCAGGCTTATTCAGTTTTTGCAAACGAAGGCAATTTTATTGAGTTAAATCTTTTTAAAGACCACAGTTTTGACGAGCCTTACTATCAAAAGATTATAGAGCCTAGTACTAATTCAAAAATTAAAAAAATGCTTATCGAGACAGTAAATTCTAAAACTGGTACAGCCTCAAAGGCACGACTAGAAGGAAAGATAGTTGCAGGTAAAACTGGCACTGCCAGAGAGACGCTAGAAGAAATTACTACTTATACAGGTACATTCGCAGGTTTTGTTCCTTCAGATGAACCAGAATACTTGGCTGTTATAGTCCTTCGCGGATTATCTGGAGAGAATTATTCTGGGGGAAGGGTATCAGCACCAATTTTCTCAAATATAATGAAACAAATATATTTACTAGAGGATCTAAAAATTTAGATGAAGTCTTCAGAGTTCTTGCCTGAATTAATAAAACTAAAAAATTTTAGAGACATTGAGGTGTCTGGTTTGAAAATTGATAGTAGAGAAGTTAACAAAGGCGATATATTTTTTGCTATCAGAGGTCATCAACTTGATGGAAATGAATTTATAAAACAGGCACTTGAACGAGGAGCATCTTTGGTAATTGCAGATACAGAAACGGAAGATACTTCAGACGTAATTTATTTTAAAGATCTTAAGCAGCACATAGGTATCTTCGCTTCACGTTTCTACGGAGACCCTAGTTTAAGTTTAAAAACAATTTGTATTACGGGAACAAATGGTAAAACCACTGCCGTTGAAACTTTTTCTGGTTTAGGAAACCTATTAGGTAGTAGGTGTGCTTATATAAGTACTGTAAATTTTTCTATGGACGGTTTGAGTTTAGAGAAAGCGAGTCTCACTACTCCCGATGCTATTAGCATTCATAGAAATATGAAAAACGCTATACATAACGATGCAAAATATTTGGCCATGGAAGCTTCTTCTCATGGACTAGAACAGCACAGACTAAGTGGTATAGACATTGACTACGCAGTGTTGACAAGTTTTTCTCATGATCACTTAGATTACCATGGCGACATCAATCACTATAAATCTGCGAAAGAAAAACTTTTCTTCGATTTAGATCCAAAGAGCAATATTATTTGCATAGATAGTTCATTTGGAAGAAAACTATACGAGGATCTATTAAAAATAAATCCTAATACCTACAGCGTCTCAATCAAACAAAAAGCTGACTTTCAAGCTTCTTTCAAAGAATCTCCTCTAGGAATAAAAGTGAATTTATTAGCTCTTGACCAAGAGCTTACTTTTGAGTTGAGGACAATATCAAAATACTTGGCCTCAAACATTATTTGTTCAATGGCTATTTTGACTTTAGAGGGATTTAATAATTCTTTATTGGAGAAATACGCGCAAGATATAAATCTCCCCTCAGGTAGGTTAGAAAAAATAGTTAAAGATAATCTTACGGCTTATGTTGATTATGCGCATACACCTGAAGCATTAAGGTGTGCGCTTGAGGAAATCAAAAGAATTCATAATGAACCTTTATGGTGTGTCTTTGGATGTGGGGGAGATCGAGATAAAGAAAAACGTCCTCTAATGGGTGCTGTAGCTCAAGAATACTCTGATCATATTGTTATAACAAATGATAATCCCAGAACAGAGGGAGAAATGCAGATAATAAATGATATTCTTTCGGGTATGGATGCACAGGGCCAATTCATAATTGAACCTGACCGAGAAAAAGCAATTCACTTCGCTGTTGCTGAAATAAAGAATAACTTAGATGGAGGTGTTATGTTGATTGCTGGTAAGGGACATGAAACTTATCAAGAAATTGATGGAAATCTTTTTGAGTTCAATGATAAAGAAATAGTTCAATCCTCCATGGGTCTGTAGTTAATGAATTTATTAGATTTAGCAAATATTTCACATGGGACCCTTAGAGGAGAATCCTCCAATGTTGTGAGTTTTAGTATTGATACCAGAACTATAAAACCTAAAGAGGTTTATATTGCTCTAAAGGGAGAAAACTTTGATGGCCATTTATTTATAACAGAAGCTATAAAAAAAGGAGCTTCAGCCATTGTATTGGATAGACAGGTTGAGTGTAATATTCCTAACATTATTGTAGATGATTCATATAAATTCATGAATCACGTTGCTGTACATAACCGCAATTACTTCAAAGGCAAAATGGTTGGGATAACAGGCACTAATGGTAAAACTACTACTAAACAAATAATAGCCAACCTGTTGAATTCCCAAGGCTCCTGTCATCAGACAATAGGCAATAAGAATAATCAAATTGGAGTCCCTTATTCCTTATTAACCTTGGGAAATAATCATGATTATTCTGTAATAGAAATGGGGACTAGTGAACCTGGAGAGATAAAGAAGCTAAATACTCTAGTGAAACCTGATATTGCTGCAATAACAAATGTCTCCATAGGTCACTTAGATGGACTAAGAGACACCGAATCCATAGCTATAGAAAAAGGTAATATTCTTAATTTTTGGAATGAAGATGGAACTGCTATTTTGCCGCGAGATTCTGATTTCTATGAATATTGGTCCAATGAAACAAATGCTAAACAAATCATTAGCTTCGGTATTCATGATAATTCTGACTTTAAAGTATCTAGTATAAAAATTGATGTTCTCAATAATTTAACTCACTTCAGATTAAGATTTGATGGAAAAGAAGAAAATTTTTCAATCAATGGTATAGGTAAACATAATCCTTTGAATGCTGCTCTAGCTATAGCCGTTAGTATACTTTGTGGAGTCGAAACGAACTCGATTAAAAACAAACTAACAAAGACTCAACTTCCTGAAAGAAGACTGGATGTGTGTAAGTCTTTGAAAGGATCAATTCTTATAGATGATTCATATAATTCTAATCCTGCTTCATTGAGAAATGCTCTTGATTCTATCGATGAACTTAAAAGAAAAAAATTATGTATTCTTGGTGAAATGAAAGAATTAGGTCCAAATTCACAAAGGTTACATCAAGAAATGTATGAATACGCAAGTGAAAGGGTAGACAAAATCTTATGTATAGGAAAAGAGTGGTCAGGCTGCGATTCAAGTGATGATTTGCTGATTTTTAAAGATCACGATGCCCTTTATGATCACTTAGTATCTATAATAGATAATGAAACAATATTGTTAGTCAAAGGTTCAAGATCAACTAGAATGGATAAAATTGCCGACAAATTAAAAAAATAATGCTCTTACCACTATTTGAATATTTATCAGAGTTCTTTGGACCTTTTCGTGTTGTAGAGTTCTTATCAACTAGAGCAATATTAGCTACTCTCACTTCTCTCATGTTCTCTTTGGTATTGGGTCCGAAATTTATAAATAAGATGCGCGATTTCCAAGTTGGGCAGGTTGTAAGAACTGAGGGGCCACAATCTCATTTATCAAAGCAGGGCACTCCTACCATGGGAGGAACTTTGATACTAAGTTCCATTTTCTTAAGCGTTATCTTATGGGGTGATTTAGAAAATAGATATTTATGGGTAGCATTTCTGACGGCTATGTCCTTTGGAGTTCTCGGGTGGATTGATGATCGATTGAAAATAAAACATAAAACCAGCGATGGTTTGTCTCCTTCCAATAAAATCTTATGGCAATCAATTATTGCTATTTCGGCCTGTTCTTATTTATATCTAAGTCAAGAAAGTATTGCAGAAACTAGCCTTATTGTTCCTTTCTTCAAGGATATTTCTATACCTCTAGGTATAGGATTTATAGCATTGTCATACCTAGTTGTGATTGGGACTAGTAATGCAGTCAATCTAACAGACGGTCTTGATGGGCTGGCTATTTTGCCATGTGTAATGGTCGCAGCCGGTCTTGGAATAATAGGCTATTTATCAGGTAATGTTATATATTCAGATTTTTTAAATATTCCATACTTACCCGGAACAGGGGAGATGATTGTGTTTTGTGGGGCTTTAGTTGGCTCTGGTATTGGATTTTTATGGTTCAATACTTATCCAGCTCAAGTATTTATGGGTGATGTTGGGTCGCTGTCTCTAGGAGCGGCTCTTGGGATTGTTACTGTCATTATTCGACATGAATACGTTCTGTTGGTTATGGGCGGCTTGTTTGTAATAGAAGCTTTATCAGTAATTGTACAAGTGACATCATTTAAACTAACTGGAAAAAGAGTTTTTAATATGGCTCCTTTGCACCATCATTATGAGTTAAAAGGTTGGCCCGAACCAAGAGTGATAGTTAGATTTTGGATCATTACTTTTATGCTTGTTTTGCTCGGTTTAGCTCTATTGAGACTTAGATAAATCTCGTGCAAAAAAAAATACCTTTAGTTATCGGCTTAGGAATAACAGGTAGATCATTAGTCAACTATCTCGCTAACATCCATAAAGAAATTGTTATTATCGAAGATTCTATCGATCAAACTTTACTTGATGAGATCAAGCAACCGAATTTAACACTTCACGTAAATCCGTCCATAAATGATGACTTACTTAGAAAGATATCAACACTCTACCCAAGTCCTGGTATACCTGCTGACCATGATATCTTTTCTTATGCCTCTAAGTTTGATATTGCAATATCTTCCGATATACAAGAATTTATTAAGTTCAACAGCAGTAGAAAAATTCTAGTAACCGGAACCAATGGCAAAACATCCACTTGTCTTATCATAAAGAGCCTTTTTGAAAATTTCTTGCCAGATTTAAATACCTTAGTAATGGGTAATATTGGGGAGCCCGTACTGGATAATATCAATAAAAATATTGATATATCGATAATAGAAATTTCGAGTTTTCAGCTAGAGCTTCTAAAAGAAATAGAATTTGATATAGGTCTCTTGCTCAATATCGAAGAAGATCATATCGACAGACATTTCAATTTTGAAAATTATAAAAAAATTAAATATTCAATACTCAAAAACTCTTCTTTTAATATTTCTTTTGACTCCAATAACCTCTTTCAAAAGGACTTCAGGAATTATAAGAACATTAATTTACCGTTGGATTTTTTCGAATCGAAGATGTTCAAAAAATGGCCTCTTCATGA
>CACFXJ010000008.1:0-56459 GCA_902570225.1 uncultured SAR86 cluster bacterium | reverse complement strand
TACTGTAGGAGTTATTGAAGATCCTGCTTTGCTTGGTCAATATGGATCAAAAGGCATGTATTTTTGGGGTGGCGCTGCAGCAACTTTCTTTTGGGTAGATCCAAAAGAAGAATTGGTCGCCGTTGTAATGACACAATTATTGGCAAGCCCTTGGCCAATGAGAGAAACATTTAATGCTCTTGTTTATCAAGCGATTGATGATTAGTTATGGTTTTATAAATAAATGTTATTAGACAAAAACTTATTTAAATCCTAATCTTTAAAAATGAAAAAAGTAGTTTCATTAGTCATTTTTACAATCCTCTCCTTCCCATTTTTTTCAAATGATTTACCTATTGTTGAATACGGCTCAATCAATCATCCTGTCATTGATGATGGGGGAATGGTTGTTTCCCAAAGAATGATAGCAAGCGAGGTCGGAGCTCAGATTCTTGCACACGGCGGTAATGCAGTTGATGCTGCAGTGGCAACAGGCTTAGCTTTAGCAGTAGTGCTACCCCGAGCAGGAAACTTGGGCGGCGGCGGCTTCATGGTTATCTACTTAAAAGAAGAAGATAAAACCATTGCAATTGACTATAGAGAAAAGGCCCCCTCAGCAGCAACGAGGGATCTCTTTTTAGATGAAAACGGTGATTACGACAGAAAAAAGGCTCAATTCTCACTTCTTTCTGCCGGTGTTCCAGGATCGGTAGCAGGATTTCATCATGCTCTCACTAGATATGGAACGCTTACTTGGGAAGAGGTTCTACAACCTGCCATAAAATTAGCCGAAGATGGGTTTGTTATACCTCATGATTTAGCGAATACCCTGGCATCTAAAAGATACAGAGAAAGACTTTCTGCTGATCCAGCTGCAGCTAAAGTATTCTTTAAGAAAAATAATGAGATCTATTCTGCGGGTGAAATTCTTGTACAAAAAGATCTTGCCTGGACTCTGAAACAACTCAGTCAAAATGGACCAGAAGCTTTTTATTATGGCGACATAGCTAAGCTAATAGTTAAAGAAATGGAGAGAAACGGCGGTCTCATAACTTTACAAGATCTTAAAAATTACAATGTAGCGGAAAGACAGCCTCTAGAAGGTAGCTATAAAGGATATAAGGTTGTTTCGATGCCTCCGAGCAGTTCAGGCGGAACGCATTTGATACAAATGTTAAATATGCTTGAAGACTTTCCTATAAAAGAAATGGGTTTTGGAAGTGCAGATACTATTCATATTCTCGCAGAAGTTATGAAAAGAGCTTATGCAGATAGAAGCAAATATTTAGGGGATAGTGACTTTTACAAAGTACCTTCGAGTCTTATCAGTAAAAAATATGCAAAAGCTCTGAATAAAGAGATTTCTTTAGACCAAGTCACACCGTCTAATGAAGTATCTCCAGGTAACCCTTACCCATATGAAAGTCCCGATACAACTCATTTTTCGGTTATGGATAGTTATGGCAACGCAGTTTCAAACACATACACTCTAAATTTCTCTTACGGATCAGGGAAGATGATTCCAGGTACCGGAATGTTGATCAATAATGAAATGGATGATTTCTCTTCTAAACCTGGAACTCCCAATGGTTATGGTCTTTTAGGATCTGAGGCCAATGCTATTGAAGGCAATAAAAGACCACTATCCTCGATGACTCCTACTATTATTTTTAAAGATCAAAAGCCCTATATGGTTTTCGGCAGTCCCGGAGGGAGCAGAATTATAACTACAGTATTACAAGTAGCTCTAAACGTGATGGAACATGAAATGAACATAGCGCAAGCGGTTCATAGCCCGAGAATGCATCATCAGTGGTTGCCTGAAGTTCTAATGTTAGAAAAAGGATTTGGTTCCGATACAGAAAAGCTTTTGGAGAATAAAGGATATAAGCTCTATCAGTCATCAACAATGGGAAGTGTGCAAGCCATTGTCAAAGAAGGGAACTATTTTTATGGTTCTGCAGATCCTAGGCGACCTAGTGCAGGTGTGGCAACACCTTAAAGTATGAAAAAAAGTTATTTAATTAGTATTTTTCTTGCTTCACTGCTATGCACTGGCTTAATCCAGGCAAGAACACAAACTACTCTAGACTATCAAAGTCGAATTCACCCTGAAATTGCTTCTGATTTTATGGTTGTAACGCAAAACAAACATGCTACGGAAGTTGGTTACGACATACTGCAAAAAGGTGGAAATGCTGTTGATGCGGCAGTAGCAGTGGGTTTTGCTTTAGCCGTTACACTGCCTAGAGCAGGAAATCTTGGAGGCGGTGGATTTGTTTTAATCTATGATAAAGAGTCTGACGAAATCTCTGCAATTGATTATCGTTCTGCAGCTCCCTCATCGGCAACCAGCGACTTATTTTTAGAAAAGGATAAGGTAATTAGATTTGGGCATCTTGTTAATGCAGTGCCGGGATCGGTTGCAGGGCTACTTAAAGCTCATAAAGATCATGGAAGTCTCCCTTTAGATGATTTGCTAAAACCTGCAATCTCTTTAGCCCAAGACGGTTTCGAAGTAACGCATGATTTGAACTATGTTCTGGAGTGGGGCAAGGAATCAATGCTTGCTAATCAAGCTTCAAAAGATAAGTTTTATGATTTGAATGATGCTCCTATACAAGTTAGGAGTATTTTGAAGCAACCTAACTTAGCAAAAACTTTATTTAAGATCGGTAAAAAAGGAAGTGAAATTTTTTATAAAGGTGAAATCGCTAAATGGATATCAGAAGAATCATTATCTAGCGGAGGACTTATAACGATGGAGGATATGGCTGCTTACAAAGCCAAGCTCCGAGAACCTATTGAAACTTCTTATAGAGGTTACAGGGTGGTAACTATGCCACCTGCAGCAAGTGGCGGTTTAGTTTTATTACAGACACTCAATATTTTAGAAAATTTTGATCTAAAAGAATTAGGTCATAACTCGGCCAAAACAGTACATTTGCTATCTGAGTCTATGCAAAGAGCATACGCTGATAGAGCAGCTTACCATGGCGATCCTGATTATTATGATGTACCAATTGAGCAAATGCTAAATCGACAATATTCAATGGATCTGGCTGACCAAATTTCTGAGACGAGAACTCCTAATGGTCAAATTTTTGCAGGAGATTTAAGAAAGTACAATGAAAGTCCTGATACCACCCACTTTTCAATAATAGATTCCAAAGGAAATGCAGTTTCTAATACATATACTTTAGGGTCCTCTTTTGGATCTGGAGTAACTATTGAAAAAGGTGGATTCTTGATGAATAACCAGATGAGAAATTTTTCTCATTTCTATGGAAGAGAAGATGTTAAGTTTGGAACCAGTGAAGCAAATAAGCTGGAACCTGGTAAGAGAATGATCAGCACCCAAACACCAACTTTAGTATTTAAACCTGATGGTCAGTTATTAATGATTCTAGGTTCGCCAGGTGGAGGCAGGATTCCTAACATTATTACCCAGGTAATAAGCAACGTTATTGATCATGACATGAGCTTTTCTGAAGCAGTAATGGCCCCAAGAATAAATCAGAGATTAGAGGGGAAGCTTCAGTTAGAAACCGGTTTTAGTCCTGACACAATTCTACTCTTGAAACAAAGAGGGCATGAACCTGAAATATCTACTACCATGGGAAGCGTTCAAGCTATATTTCTTGGAAATGAGACTATATATGGAGTAGCTGATACGCGAAGACCCGGCGCTCTTGCAAAAGGTTACTAAAGAAGAAAGTAGGGTACTGAAACCACCGCTACAAGAGATACAATCATAATGCCCAATATATTAATCAAAAAACCTGCTTTTGCCATCTGAGGCACCCTAATTAACCCTGATCCAAAAACGATTGCGTTGGGTGGCGTAGCTACAGGCAACATAAAAGCACAACTTGCTGCTAATGCAACCGCAGCAGTTACTAATAAAGGTTCAAAGTTGGATTGAATAGCTATAGCGGCTACAACTGGCAAGAAGGTAGCTGTAGTTGCCATATTAGAAGTTAGCTCCGTTAAAAATATAATCATAGCAACGACTAAGATTACTATTAAGGCTAAGCTGATTCCTTGCGGTATAAGATTACCTATCCAAACAGCTAAACCAGTTGTCTGGACGGCATTTGCTAAACTTAAACCCCCTCCAAATAGTACAAGAAGGCCCCATGGAACATTCTCTTGAGCATCTTTCCATTCTAATAATGCTCCTTTCTTTTCTTTATTTCCACTGGGAAGAAGAAACAAAAAGAGTGCAGATATCATTGCTATGCCAGCATCAGACAAACCACTTAAAAGAGAATAATTGTCCAATACAGTTCTGAACATCCAAGCCATAGCTGTAATAAAAAAGACAATCAAAACCTTGAGTTCAGGACCTTCAAGTGTTCCCAATTCCTCTTTCATAGAAGATAGCAATTCTCTTGTTTCAGATGAAGTTTCAAAGTTAACTTTAAATATTAACTTTGTAAGAATAAACCAACTACATGGAAGCATGACTGCACTTAGAGGAACTCCTACTTTCATCCAGTCAACAAAGCTTATATCCAAATCATAGTTGTCTGCCATAAAAGCAGCCAACATACCGTTCGGGCCAGTACCTATCAAAGTAGACATTCCCCCAATGGTAGCCCCGTAAGCTATACCAAGTAATAGGGCAAGTTGAAAAGATTCTAGATCTTCATCAGATAAATAATTTACTGTCGTTTTTACAACTGAAACAACTGCCAAACCTATAGGCAAAAGCATGATTGTTGTAGCGGTATTCATAACCCACATACTTATTACAGCTGCTGTTAACATAAAGCCAAATACTAACGATGCACCATTAGATCCAGCATTTTCTAATACAAAGAGAGCTATCCTCTTATGTAAATCCCATTTTTGAATAGCTGTTGCAATTAAAAAGCCACCAAAGAAAAGATAAATAGTTTTATTTGCATACGGATCTGCAGCACTTTGTATATCTACTACATCTAATAAAGGAAATAGGGCAAGAGGTACTAAGGCAGTAACTGCAACAGGCACAGCTTCAGTTGCCCACCAAGTTCCCATTAAGAGAAAAATAGCTGCAGTTCTATGTGCCTCTATGGATAAGCCATCTGGAGTAGGTAAACTGAATACGAAGGAAGCTAAAATTAAGCCCAACACAAATCCTTTGTTTTCTCTTAAGAAATTCACCTAAATAGTTTAATAAAAAAAGGGAGCTAAAGCCCCCTTTTTTAAGTTCAACAAGTACTACATCCTCAAAGTGAAATCTATGTAGTAATTTCTTCCATAATCCTGATGAGCATCTGCGTAATATCCATAATATCTATCTGCAGTTGGAGCTCTCTCATCCTCAAGATTTTTGACAGCCAATCTTACTCTTGCTTTTCTACCATTTGGTTCCCATTCGTAACCAAGTGTCAGATTGAGTGTTTTCATAGAAGGAATAATATAAGGAACTCCATTCTTTGTACCCAGTGAGGTTTGAACGAATGAACCTTTTTTCAATTCAGATAAGCTTACTCTGTAAGGTCCTTTATTCCAGGTTAGCCTCATAGTGTGCTTTTCATCATAGATTCCATCCTTATTAAGAAGATCTCCAAAGCCCTTCAGAGGTATAGATTCGGGTATTACTCCTGCATCCTTCTCAGCTTGTAATCTAGCGAACTCTCCACTTGCTTTTTGTTCAAATTCATCAAGGAAGCTTCCTACATATCTGAAGTCAAAGTCACCATAGTTACTTTCTAAGGAGTAGTAAACTCCAACATCAGTACCTTCAAGGTTCCTAGTAGCCATGTTTGTATAATCATTTTTGACAAATTTTATTGCACCGAAAGGACATACACCGGCTGCTGCAAAAGCGGCAGCATCACCTTCGTCTGGCGCTTCTCTAACAACTAGAGGATCACCAGCAAACGTATTACAGTTATTTGTTCCATTTGCAAACCTCAATAACATATCATTTACAGTCTGATTTTCCCTTCCGAATAATCCGATGGTTCCTTCTTTTTCTATAGACCAAGTATCCCAAGTGATAATTAGGTTATCTATTGGTGTCAAAACAAATCCAAAAGAGGAATTTTCTGATTCTTCTGCATCAAGATTTTCTGCTCCGACAGCCATTCTTTGGATTGTATATCGTGAGTCTGAATCAATTACATTTCCAACATCTTGAACTGCATTTACTTGAAAAGCTGCACGATCATATCTCGTTCCAGATCTAACAACTGTTTTTTCATTGACCTGGATAATATTTGGAGCACGGAAAGCCGAAGATATAGATGCTCTTAAATCAAGCCATGATGCAACATCCCAACCTACGGCTAATTTTCCTACAGTTGAATCCCCATAATCTGAGAAATCCTCATGTCTAAGAGCAGCCTGCATATTAATTGAGTCTGTAACAGGGATTTGCATTTCTCCAAAAACAGAGACAACATCTCTTGAACCGGACACATCACCAGTAGGCGAGGAATTGACTACATCTGAAACCAAGGGGTAAGTATCGCCTTCGTAGTCAGTGTAAGTAATAGTTCCATCAAGCCTTGGATCTCTATCATCTGACATATCTTCTTCTCTGTACTCGAAACCAAGAAGAACTCCAATGTTGTCCCATAAATTTGGATTAGACATCTTGAAATCAATCATAGTCAGTTCGCTTTCACCTTTTCTGTAGACATCGATCAGTGCTCTCTCGATATTAGAATTAACCCCAGCGCTGAATGGGTTGTAAGCTGCAGCGGTGGAATCAAACAAGGCTTCTTTTAGCAAATTATTAGACAGTCTATTTGATGTAACATCATCAGAAGTTGCTTTAGAAGTTAAAAAGGCAGCTTCCCAATCCCAGTCTCCTCTTGTACCTCTAATACCTTGCAAGAATCTGTAAGTATCTTTTTGAACATTTACCAATCTTTGTCTTTCTTCATAACGATAGTTATCGATAAAAAGTTCTTTTCCGGCAAAAATTGCAGTAGGAACTCCATCCACGTCAACAGTAAGTTGATTTAGGTAATAATTATCAGGACCAACCCTATGCTTAGAAGAAGAAAATGCATAAGAAGCGTGCGCAGTCCTATCACTGTCTGATTCGTAATAGGCAAATTCAGTAAACGATTCCATACCGTTTTCTAAGTCGTGGTTGATAAATAACACAATGTTAGTTCTTGTAAGTGCAGATCTCACATCAGTAGGTCCCCAAAAATTGCTTCTTAGAGCCCCATTTCCATCTTGTGCAATACACGTACCGTAACCTGTATCAAAAAGCGGATGTCCTCGATTAGTACATTTTGAATCTCCTAATGGGAAAACTTCAAATTCTCCATTGGAGTCAGTCCATAAATGGTTGTAGCTTTCTCCAGCGTGCTCTTTGGAATTGACCATGTCGAACTGTCCATAGATAGAGTTCGAGCTTAAGTTTCGGAATGATGTGCTTGTCTTCCAAGGAGAATCTTCGTCAACAAACGGTCTATGATCTCCAGCACCCCACCTTGGATCCTCTTGTGCATTGATATTGTCTCTATCGTAGTGGTCAAAAAATACAGCGACATTTGTATCTCCACCATTAAAAAAAGACCCCCATTTTGCAGTAATTTTTGTGTCTTCAGCAGCAAAATGATCATATCCAGAAACTCGTGCAGTGACGCTCAAACCTTCGTAATCTGTCTGTAGAACATTATTTACAACTCCAGCTACAGCATCAGCTCCATAAATAGCAGAAGCACCATCTCTCAAGACTTCAAGCCTTTCAATTCCGCTTACAGGAATTAAATTAGAGTTAACAGTAACTGTCGGAACAAAATCTCCCCCAATTAATTCGGTCTGATAACCTGGAGAATTTACTAACCTTCTTCCGTTTAAAAGAGTAAGTGTATTACCAACTCCTAGATTTCTGAGGTTATATGCACCCATATCTCCTCTACCTGCATTAACTCCACCAGAAGCATCTTCAGCTTCTGTGAAGTAATTTTGACCTTGTTCAGCAATATGTTCCAATAAGTCATCACCAGACTCAACACCAGTTGCCTCAATATCTAGACCAGTCACCACAGAAACTGGAAGAGCTCCTGTAATTTTTGCTCCCTTTATTTGTGATCCAACCACTACAACTTCTTCTACTGTCTCCTCATCTGCCGTTAGCATAAAAGAGCCGAAAAAGGTTAATGAGCCGAAAAGAATAAGAAATATGTTTTTCATAAATACCCCAATATTTTTATAAAACTATAATAACTTTATCAATAGTAGTTATGAAGTCTAATTCTTGTTTTAATTAAAGCCATAGACTAAGGTTATAGCCTATTTTTTTGGATTTTTATGAAAACAAGGCAACTAGAAGTTTTCCATGCTATCTACAGAAAGGGCACGATCACTGAAGCAGCTAGATATTTAAACGTCTCTCAACCATCAATAAGCAAAGTCTTGGCCCACACAGAAAGCCAATTAGGATTTTTATTATTTTCAAGAATTAAAGGAAGATTGTTTCCAACTCCTGAAGCCGATCTTATATTTCTTAAAGCAGATAAGATCAATAAAGAATTAGAACAACTCAAAGAGCTTACCGAGAATATGTCAAATCGACCTTCAGGTTTGATTCGGTTGGCTTGTGCGCCTACATTAGGTCTAGATTTGATACCCTCAATAGTATCAGAATTCTCATCTCTCTACCCAGGGACAAGGTTTGAAACCCATGCTTACCATTTTAATGAGATGCTAGATCATTTAAGGGATGGAAGTGTTGATATAGGTATAGCGTTTGAAGCTAAAAATTACGAGGACATAGAATGCGAACGAATATTAAAGGGTAATTTCGTTGTATTAGGCTCAGATGAATTTAATTTCAATAAAAAAGAACTTTCATTGAAAGATCTCAAATCAATTCCTTATATTGGCATTGAAGGACCTCTTTCTGAAAAACTATATTCCTTTTTTAATAATAATAATTTTAAACCTAATTTTATTACTAAAACCGATTCTTATTTAATGGCAGCATCTTATGTTAAAAAGGGTTTAGGTATATCAGTCTTAGATCAAACTTCTGCATCTTCTTTAAATTCTGAGGAATACATATGGAATCTTAAAGGCGCTCCTTCTTGTGATGTGTATCAAGTCATTCCAAAAGTATCGTCTAAATCTTATTTACTTGAAAACTTTATTACTTTCTTAAGTAACCATAACTATAAGTTATAGTTATATATAAGAATTGTATTTATTATTATTTTTCTCCGAGTCTAAAATTGTTGCATGCATATCCATGTCGTGGGAGGAGGTGTAGTTGGACTTACAACAGCCTACTATCTGACCAAAAAGGGTCACAAAGTAACAATACTTGAAAAAGAAGATTCTGTTGCGAAAGGCTCTAGTTTTGCCAATGGAGGACAGCTATCCTATTGTTTTTCTGACCCTCTAGGTAAGCCAAATTTAATACCAAAGTTCCTAGGAATTGCCCTAAATAAAGATCCAGCTATAAAGTTCAATTTACCAAAGTCAGCTGAATCATTTAGGTGGCTTATTAATTTCGCTTCAAACTGCCGTCCTGAGTTACATAAAAATAATCAAATAGCTTTAGCAAAACTTTCATTGGCCTCTAAATCTCTTTTTCATGATCTACAAGATCATCTTAATTTTAAATTTGATCACCATAAAAGCTCTAAAATTGCACTTTTTGAGAAAGAAGAAGATTTTCAATATGAGAAAAATTCCCTAGAAACAAAAAGCCTTTTCGGGAATGACAATGTTGCCTTGACTTTAAAAGAAGCCAAGCTGAAGGAACCTGGAATTAAAGACTTAAATCGAAATTATGCTGGAGCCATTTTTTCGGAGTCAGATGAAGCGGGAGACACTTATTTATTCTGTATGGCATTGAAAGAATGGTTAGAGGATAAAGGAACTGATTTTCTATTCGATACAGAAATTAAAAGCATAGTAAAAAATAGGAACAAGATAGAGGGTTTAAATACAAATAAAGGTCTGGTCAGCACATCGAAAATAATAATCTGCGCAGGTACTTTTACGACAAAAATTATTAAATCTCCTCAATTGATAACACCTGCAAAAGGTTACAGCCTAACTCTACCGCGAGGAAAAATTGATTTTAATACGAGCTTAACCTTGTCTGACCAAAAAATTCTTTTCACAAAGCTTGGAAATAAGGTAAGAATCACCGGGTTTGCTGATTTTTTTTCCTCACCAAAAAATGATAAGAAAAGATTGAGAGATCTTTTAGAAATAGCCCAAGATATAGCCCCATATTTTGCTGACTATAGTTCCTCACTAATTGATTCTTGGTCTGGAGATAGGCCATTAACCCCCTCTAGTATACCCTTTATTGGCCCTTCAAATATTGATGGAGTTTTTATCAACTCAGGTCACGGATTTTACGGATGGACTTTATCATTTGCTTCAGGAGAGAAGATTTCATCTTACTTTTAGGTTAAATTAAACCTTAATAATTATTAAGGTCTAGTTTGAAAATTAAATATATTCTTTCCATGGATGGAGGTGGTGTCAGAACCCTTGCCTCTATTACCTTTTTAAAACGTCTAGAGAGAGAATTAGGTATTTCCATTCATGAAAAATTTGACTTCTTTGTAGGTACTTCAGCAGGAGCCATATCTTGTTTAGCTCTAGCAGTAAAGAGATTTTCTTCAAGAGAATTAGAGGGTATGTGGGGCACACCAAATCTTAGAAGAATAATGCCAACTTCATCTTGGGATAGAAGGCTGGGATTATTGCAGTCAAAACCTAAGTACCCAAGCGAAGGTAAAAGAACAGTTCTTAAAAATTATTTTGGTAGTTCTACCTTAGGTGAAGCGTTAAAGCCGGTAGCAGTTTTGAGCTATGATATTCAGACAAGATCTCCAGTTTTATTTAAATCTTATGTTGAAGAAGATAAATATGTTTCTTTGATAGACGTAGGAGACGCTACTAGCGCAGCACCTATTTACTATCCTACCGCTAAAGTTGGAGATAAATATTTGATAGACGGAGCTATAGTTGCTAATCATCCTGTTTTACATGGTTATGCAGAAGCAAAAAAATTATTTCCTAAATCAGAAATAAGAGTGTTAAGCATTGGAACAGGTCTTAGTAAAAGACCCTTAAAAGGTGAAGCTTCTAAGAATTGGGGCATAGTTGGATGGTTGATGCATGATCTATTTGGCTTGATGGTCGAAAGTAGTTTAGATCATGAATTAGCAGGTGATCTTATTGGAAAAGACTATTTGAGAGTAAACTCTGCTCTTGACGGAGTTAATCGTCGTTTGGATGATACAAGTGAATCAAATTTAAAAAAAATAGTTCAGATGGGCGAATTATGGTGGGATAAATTTGGAGACAAAGCTGTCAAACTCCTAACAAGATGAGAATTTTTTTATTAATTTTTGCTCTGAGCTTTTTAACAAACTGTGCTGTAAATCCAGTTACTGGTAAGCAGGACTTTGTGGTGATAAGTGAAAATCAAGAAATACAAATGGGTAGAGAATACAATGCTCAGATACTCAGACAGAATCCAGTTTATCAAGACCAAGAATTACAAGATTATGTGCAAGCCATTGGAGAATCTCTTGCTGCTAAAAGCCACCGACCTAATCTCATATATAGATTTACTATCCTAGACAGTCCTGATATCAATGCTTTTGCGTTACCTGGCGGTTATATATACATAAACAGAGGTTTAATGAGCTATCTATCTTCAGAAGAAGAACTGGCCGCAGTTCTTGGTCATGAAATAGGACACGTCACTGCTAGACATAGTGTTAGACAATATTCACAATCTCAGCTTTTAGGAATTCTCTCAACTGCAATAGAAATAAATGCTGGGAGTACTGCAGGAAATGTAGCTAATGTTGCTTCTGGTGCTCTGCTTTCTGGTTATGGCAGGGATATGGAACTAGAAGCTGATGATCTAGGTGCTCAGTACATATATCAAGACGGATATTCTCCGCAAGGTATGTATGAGGTTTTATCAGTTTTAAAAGATCAAGAAATCTATTCAAAACAACTCGCAGAAAGAAGGGGGCAAGAACCCAGAAGTTATCATGGAGTTTTTGCAAGTCATCCTTCTAATGACAAGAGATTGCAAGAAGTGCTCAATAATGTCAGTAATTCTTTTCAAAAAGGTAAACAAAAGAAAAATGATACATATCTTCAGAAGATTGAAGGCATGGTCTTTGGAGATTCAGAACAGTCAGGTATCAGAAGAGGAACTGAATTTTTTCACGGGCCGTTAAACCTTTATTTAGCTTCTCCTAAGACGTGGGAAATCATCAATACCCCCAATCAATTGATCTTTAGTTCACCTTCAGGGGAAGCAGTTTTGCAAATGACATTGGAAGATCTGAATTTCAAAGAGACTCCTGAAGAATACTTAAAGAGATTTGCTCCTTATACTTTTGAAGATCAAAGTTTGAATGTTAATGGTTATGACGGCTTTACTGCAAAAGTAAATCGATCTGGAAGATTAACGAGAATGGGAGTTATTTTTAAAAATGATCAAGTCTTTCAATTTATTGGTTATACCAAGGATCAAAGATTTAATTTATCTGCATATGATGTTCAATTCTTACAGATAATGAAATCTCTTAGATCCTTGAAGAAGGAGGAACAGCCCTTATCTAAACCATTGAGGTTAAGGTCTTATAAAGTTAAAAAAGGAGATACATATAAATCCTTAGCAGCAATTAGCAGCATCAATATAAATGCTGAAGATCAATTGCGTCTAATCAATGGAGATTACCCTGATAAGAAATTAGAAATTGGTAGGGTGATTAAGATTGTAAATTAACTATAAAGGGTTGATTAGATGACCCCCATCCACTGGAATAATAGATCCAGTCATAAAAGCCGAGGCATCACTGGACAGAAGTAGCAAAACTCCATCTAAGTCAGACTCAAGACCTAGTCTTTTCATTGGTATATTTTTTATATAGCTTTGACCTTCCTCCGTAGCAAAAAAGTCATCGTTAATTTCGGTCAATATATAACCTGGAGCAATAGCATTAACACGGATATTGGATCTGGCTAACTCTAGTGCCATACTTTTTGTCAACTGAACTAGACCTGCTTTGGCAGTAGCATAACTAGCAAGATTCAGTCCCACTCTTAGTCCAAGAATGGAGGCAATATTTATGATACTTCCAGGTTTGTTTTCTTCAATTAAAGAGTCTGTAAAGTTTTTAGCAACTCGATATGCTCCGTTTAAGTTAGTCTCAAGAACATAATTCCAACTTTGTTCATCCAAATCTTTAAACCTTTTTGGATCTGAAGTACCTGCATTATTTATAAGTATATCGGCAGAGCCAATTGATTTTTTTACTTCAGAATAAAAATCTAAAACGCTCTCTTTTGAAGTAACATCTAGAGGTAGAACTAAAACTTCTCCATCAATTTCTTTTCTTAGGTCCTCTAAGTTTTTTAATCTTCTTGCACAGATAACTAGATTGGCTCCAGCAGCGGAAAGCGTTTTAGCGAAATGTCTCCCAAGACCGGATGAAGCCCCAGTCACAATGGCTGTTTTACCTTTTAAATCAAAAATGTCATTCATATTCATTTAATTTTTTTTATAAGTGATTCTGCCTCTTTTATTAAGGAATCTTGATGAGGCTGGAGTTCTTGTTGGCCTAAATTCCCTATTATCCTTTGAAAAGGATCTTTAATGCCCATATTTTCTTCAGCCAAAGTTTCTATAACCGCATGAGCAAAAAAGGGAACGGTTGCTGCACTATAACCACCTTCATGAGTCATAAGTATTTTTCCATCGCATACTTCATTAGCACATTTTTTTATCTTCTGAGTTAGAGATTTAAAGCCTTCACTTGTCATCATCTGTCTGCCAATGGGATCACCTGCTCCTCCATCAAAACCAGATGGAACAATAATTAATTCAGGTTGATATGCCTCTAGAGCGGGTATAACTACTCTATCAAACGCAGCTTCATAAGCTCCTACTCCTGAGCCAGGAGGTAAGGGAATGTTGATATTAAATCCATCTCCTTTTGCTTCTCCATTCTCAGAAACTAAACCTGAATTTGTTGGAAAATTTCTATCTTGATGGACAGAAATAGTCAAAGCGCTGTTGTCTTCATAGAAGGCAGCTTGAGTTCCATTTCCATGATGGACATCCCAATCAACAAAGGCTATTTTATTTAAACCTTGATTTTGTAAAGCATGTTTGCCCGCAATTGCAGCATTACCAAATATACAAAATCCCATTGCCTTATCTGGCATAGCATGATGTCCTGGAGGTCTTACAAGGGCGTAAGCATTATCTACTTTATCTTCAATTACATGATCAATTGCTTCTATTACACCACCAGTAGACAGGAGGGCTATGTCAAAACTACCAATGCCTGTAGGTGCGCTTATTCCTGAATCAATACTGATCGAATCGTTTAGTGATTTGATATGTTCGTAATGATTCTCGGTATGGAAAAGCAAAATCTCTTCTCTTGTAGCCTTTCTAGGAGATATAGGTGTTAACTTATCGTATAGTCCTGAAACATCCATTAAATTCTTAATCCTTCTCTTTGTATCCGGACTTTCTGAATGATGAAGCGGTTCGACAGGAAAACCGTATGGCACATAATCGGCATGATTGCCTGTTTGGTGCCATAAATAAAGCTCGTGAAAGACTATACCTGTATTCATATTTAAATTATTTCAAAGTATCTTTTTAACTCCCATGGTGATACTGCATCAGATTCCAAGAAGCTTCTATTTTTTTGAAATTCTTTGTACTCCCAGATTCTCGTATTTGCAAAATGATTCACAAAGTCTTCGCCGAAAAGCTCTTTTGCCGGTTCAGAATTCTTAAAAAGATTTGCTGCTTCACCTAGATTCTTTGGAACTTGATATTTTTTTTCCACATTAAGATCGTAAGCTCCACCTATAGTTTCATTTGTTGGTTTTATTTTTTCTTTGATCCCCAAAAATCCAGCACCAAGTGTTGCTGCCAGAGCTAGATAAGGATTTGAATCTGCTCCAGGGAGTCTATTTTCAATTCGTTGACTAGAAGAATCTCCTTTGATTGCCCTAAATGCAGTTGTTCTGTTCTCAATCCCCCAAGTCATATTAATTGGGGCCCAAGCTCCAGGACATAGTCTCTTATAGGAGTTTACAGTTGGAGCAATCAATACCGAAAACTCTCTCATATACCTCTGTAAACCACCCAAGAAGTAATATAGCTCCTTTGGCAACTCATCTTTTTTGGAACTGAATAAAGATTTACCATCTAAATCTTGAAGAGACACATGAATATGTCCCGATTGACCAGGGTATTTATCTGACCACTTAGCCATAAAGTTTGCTATAAGGTTGTTTCTTTGAAACATAACCTTAGAAAAGGTTTTAAATAATGTAGCTTTATCAGCCGCATTCATAGAGTCATCTACCATGATGGCGGCTTCAATCACACCAGGTCCCGTTTCCGTATGAAGGCCCTCTAAATGCATATCCATCGCGCTGCAAAGATTTAATAACTCGTTATATAAATCTGAATGAACAGAATTTCTTAAGATCGAGTATCCATACATTCCCGGAGTAAAGTTATTAAGACCAGTATATTTTTTCTCTCTGATTGAATGTGGTGTTTCATTGAAAAGAAAGAATTCATACTCAAAAGCCGACTTTGACATTAATCCTTCCTTTTCCATTTTAGATAGAAGTTTTTTTAACAATCCCCTAGGACAAACATTTCCTTCTGCCAATTCAGCCAAGAAGAAGGGAACTTCTTCTTCATAAGGATTGATTCTTCCGGAGTTCGGAACAATAGAAGCCTTTGCATCTGGAAATCCTGAATGCCAGCCGGTATAGAGCTCTTCTCGCTTAACATTTAATTCATATAGCTCATCATTGCTATCCCAACCAAAAATAACATCGCAAAATCCAAATCCGTTCTTAGATGATTTAACAAATTTATCAACATGCATATATTTTCCTCGAAGAATGCCATCTATATCCGTAAGTGCCACTTTCACGTACTTAGTTTTAGACGCTTCCAAGAACTTTTTTATCTCTCCAGCTGATTTTAATTTTCTAATTTTCATTTATACCTTCTAATTAGGTTTGAGGATAAAACAAATACAAACTGTTAGAATCCTCAATGAATTGTAACTTCTTACACTTAATTGTTAAAAATTAATGAATAAAAACAAAATATCAGTTCTTGGAGGAGGGAGCTGGGGTACAGTGTTAGCATATTTGGCATCACTCAATGGCAACGAGGTTACTTTATGGATGCGCGATGAAGAAGTCGCTAAAGAGATAAATAACACTAATATCAATAGTAGGTATTTACCCAATTTAACTTTAGGTTCTAATTTAATTGCTACTACAGAAATGGTGGATATATCTGATTCAGGAATAATAATTTTTTGTATTCCAAGTGATGCTTTCAGGGATGTGTCTGGTTTAGCATCCAACTATATAAAAGAAGAATCTTTTTTGGTGACTGCAACAAAGGGAGTTGAGAAAGATGGTTTTAATCTCATGAGTAACATACTTGCAGATTACTTTCCTAGGAATGCCATAGGTGTTCTGAGTGGACCAAATCTTGCTGGAGAGATTGCTTCAAATCATTTATCCGGAACGGTGATAGCTAGCGAAAATAAAATTTTGGTCCAAACTATTATAGAAGGTCTCTCTACTGAGTTTTTTAGAGTATATGAGAATGATGATCCGTATGGAGTAGAGATGGGAGGAGCCTTAAAAAATATATACGCTATTGCTTGCGGTATAGCCGATGGATTAGATTCTGGAGAAAATACTGTAGGAATGATAATGACTCGAGGTTTAGGTGAGATGGGTCGTCTAGCCTCAGAATTAGGAGCTAACCCTCAGACCTTCTTAGGTTTGGCGGGAGTGGGTGATTTGATAACCACGTGTGCTTCCCCTTTAAGTAGAAATCATCAATTTGGTAAGTTGATAGGAAAAGGCATGTCAGTTGATGATGCAAAAAAACAAATAGGACAAACTATAGAAGGTTTAAAGACCCTGAAAGTGGTTAAAATCATTTCAGATGAACATAAAGTAAAAATGCCCATAGTGGATTCTCTATACAAAATCATCTATAAAGGGAATAGTCTTGATGGCTCAATTCAAAATGTACTGGGTCAAGATATGATAAAAGATGTCGAATTTATAAAATAAACAAATGTCAGATATACAAGAAGAAAAAATTATCGATGTTGGAAATGAAGAATTCATTGATAGCGAGGAGTGGAAGGATAACTTTTTAAAACAAGGCAAATGGATAAGGCTTTTTTGGATGCTAGCTTTCTCCTTTGTTTATTACCTCTCAATGCCGGTTTTATGGTTGATAGTATCATTACAATTTCTATTTGTTTTGATTACGGATAAAAGGAGCGAGAATATTTCTAAAGTATCTGTAGGATTCAGAAACTACATGGTCCAAATTCTAGATTACTTAACTTATCACTCAGGGGAAAAACCTTTTCCTTTTGGAGAATTCCCTAGTGATAAAGATAAAGAAAGCTAAGAAAATATAGAATAAGTTTCTTCAGGATGGATAACTTCACAAACAAAATAGCAGTTGTTACTGGCGGTGGTACCGGAATGGGTAGAGAGCTTGTCAGACAATTAGCAAAAGAAGGATGTCATGTCGCAATGTGTGATGTCATTGAAGAAAATATGCTTGAAACTTTTGAAATAGTTTCAAAAGAATCTCCAGATATTACTCTTAGTAAGCATGTTTGTGATGTCTCTGACGAAGAGCAAGTGAATAATTTTAAAGATGAAGTATTAGCTCAACAAAATACTCAAATAATAAATCTTTTATTTAATAATGCAGGAATAGGTGGTGGTGGTAGTTTTATAACAAGTACTAGAGAAGAATGGGAAAGGTGCTTTGCCGTTTGTTGGTATGGGGTATATTACTGCAGCCGTGCTTTTATGCAAAGCATAGTCGAAAGTGAAGAAGGGCATATTGTAAACACTAGTAGCGTCAATGGGTTTTGGGCAAGTCTTGGTGGAACTCCGCATACTTCATACTCAGCAGCTAAATTTGCTGTGAAAGGTTTTAGCGAAGCTTTAATAGATGATTTCAGGGTTAATGCTCCACATGTTGGAGTTTCTGTAGTCATGCCTGGGCATATTGGTACTTCGATAGCTGAAAATACGGGTAAGATTTTGGGTGGAGAAAGATCAGACGAAGATTATGAGAAGATAAAAGAGAATATGATAAAAATGGGGATGCCTGTTCATAATTTCTCAATAGATCAAATCAAAGAACAAATAAAAGAGAATGCTGAATCATTCAAGAATAATGCTCCAACTTCCTCTGCTGAGGCTGCAGAGATAATACTTTCAGCAGTGAAGAGAAAAGAATGGAGAATCTTAGTTGGTGATGATGCTAAAGCAATCGATCAATGGGTAAGAAATGACCCCGAAAATGCATATGAAATAACTTTTCATGGAGAAAAAAGAGGAGAGTAGATGAAAACTTTTAAAGATAAGGTTGCCGTAATTACAGGAGCAGGTTCCGGAATGGGGAGATATTTAGCTGTTTTACTCGCACAAGATGGAGCAGATGTTTGTGTGTGTGACGTTAATGAAGAAACTTTAAATGAAACAGTAGAGATGTTGAGAAAATATAATGTTTCAGTATCTTCACATATTTTAGATGTTTCAGATAAAGATTCTATTGAAGCTCTTCCTCAAAAAGTAATTGATCAGCATGGAAAAGTAGACATGGTTTTCAATAATGCGGGGGTTGCAACTGGTTCTCATTTTAAAGATATGGAGGAGGAAAACTGGGATTGGGTAATGGGAATAAACTTTGATGGAGTTATAAACAGCACCAGAGCATTCATCCCGCATATGATAGACAGTCCAGAAGCAGCTATCGTCAATACTTCATCAATCTTCGGCATGGTAGCGGTACCAGGTCAAACTGTATATCACGCTACTAAATTTGCAGTTAGGGGCTTCACTGAAAGTCTTGCACTTGAGATGAAAGAGACCAATCCTAATCTGCAAATACACTGTGTTCATCCTGGACACATAGGAACAAACATAGCAGCATCTGCCAGATTTGATGAAGAGGAATTTGCTAAAGCACAAGAAGAGGGATCGAAAACTCCTAGTATTTTCACTAGAAATGCCCCTAAGTCTCAAAAAGAAGCTGGAGAAATGTTTAGAGAAGGAGGGATGCATCCCAGTAAAGCGGCCCAGATTATTCTGAATGGCGTTAAGAAAAATAAAAGCAGGATTTTTGTTGGATTAGATGCAAAACTTCTAGATTTGTCTCAAAGAATTTTTCCTAAGCACTATCACAAGACATGGCTTTTATTTATGCCATTGTTAATGATGTTCAGGAATAAAAAGCCTTTAGATTCAGTCGAGTAATTTTTTGTAAGTTGAATAGTTAGGATTATCTACTGCAATTTTGTTTTTAGATAGTTTAACTAGAATATTTTGTAAGTCTTGATCTTCTAGATCGATCTTTTGTTCCTTAATTAGATTAGCCAAGTCTTCCAAGCTAGCAATATCACTATTTATTAATTTCTTAAGATCGTTAATGACTTCCTCTGACAAGGCATCACCTTGTTCTATTTCTCGGCAAACTATCTTTAAGACATTTTCTACAATTCTAAGCTTAAAGGCTAAATGAGGAGGAACCTCCTTCTTTATTTTCTCATCTAAGAAAAAGCTAACTGCTTTTAATAATTCAACACTACTGGGCCTATCAAAGATCACTATTTACCTCCTAAAAAAAGTAAATCCACTATATCAATTTCAGTTTCGGAGACTCTTCTGCCAATTGCAGCTTTCTCAACTGAGTTTACGGATCCAGTTAAATGAGCTGAGGCTTGTATCAAACAAATTACTCCCCATCTAAAGGTTCCAAAGACTTGCCAGGCTCTCACAGTTTTTGTATCAACTTTATATTCGCTTATGGAGTTATATCCATCAAGAAGATCCTCTATGTTACCGAAACCACCTACTACTTTATCCGTATTTCCAAAACGCCAGGAATTTCCGCAGATCCATCCTAAATCTTGTAATGGATTTCCTATGTGAGCTAATTCCCAGTCTATAATTGATTCAAGTCCCATCTGACTTACTATGATATTTCCTAATCGAAAGTCGCCATGAACAAGGGAGTCATTTATTTCTCCAAAGCTCTGTTCTTTAAGCCATAAATAGGTATATTCAAAGACAGGTGAATGTTGATTAAACGAGACATAAGTATTGTAAAGATCATTAATTTGATCGGAAACAGACTTTCTGGGAAGAAAAGGAAATTCGCTTATGTCTGCTTGATGTATTTTTGCAATGGATTCTCCACATTCAAAAGCTAAATTCTTCAATGCATTCTTATATTCATCATCTCTAAGTATCTTCCTAGCTATTGATTCTCCTTCTACAAATTTCATTATGTAAGCGTCACCTAGAGGTTCTTCGAGGGAAGAGACACTAACTATCTCTGGTACGGATGCCCCTAGACTTTTAACTATTTTTTGGATTTTTGCTTCATCCGAAGTTTTAATCGCAAGAGGTCCCTCGATTCCAGAACCTCTTCTGAGTATATATTTTTCTGTTTGTGCTTTTGTTTTTAACTCAAATTTCCAAATTTCTTTAGAGGCTCCACCTGTTAAAGGTTCAAGATCGAAGATTTCGCCTGCAATAGACTCTTCGCTGAGTTTTTGAGTTAAAACTTTTTCTAAATCTTGACTCATTTAGTCTATCAAGCTTGCATCCCTTTCACCAAAATCCCAACCTGCTCCATTATTTTGATAATTTTTTAATATTCTTCTCGCAACAGACTGAACATGAACTTCGTCAGGTCCATCATAAATCCTAGCTTCTCTTGCGTGTCTGTACATTTGACTTAGGGGAGTATCATCGGTAAGTCCTTTAGCTCCATGCACTTGAATGGCCCTATCAATTACATTATGTAACATGCTTGCCCCAACAACTTTGATCATACCAATCTCAATGCGAGCATCATCTCCTTGATCAATTCTTTTTGCAGCATCTAATGTTAATTGCCTGCTAGCTTGAATTTCACATGCACTATCAAATACAAATTTTTGCATAAGTTGTTTATCGGCCAATGGACTGCCAAAAGCCTCTCTTTCATGAAGCCTGAGACACATTAAGTCAAAGGCTCTTTGAGCCTGACCAAGCCACCTCATGCAATGGAATATGCGACCAGGACCTAATCTTCTTTGGGCTATTATGAAACCTTGTCCTCTGGGGCCTAGAAGATTTTCTTTAGGTACTCGTACATTTTCATATGCCACTTCGTAATGACCTCCATGACCTCCTTGCATACCCAAGACAGGTGTTTCTCTCAAGATCTTATATCCAGGGTTGTCTGTTGGCACAATAATCATACTGAAAGCTCCATGACTTGGAACGTCCACCTCTGTTTTGCACATTACAGTTGTATAGGCTGCTCCCGCAGCACCACTCGTAAACCACTTCTTTCCGTTAATAACCCATTCATCTCCCTCTAATACAGCTGTAGTCTCTAATTGCGTTGGGTCAGAACTAGAAACATCGGGTTCAGTCATACCAAAACTCGGAAAAATTTCACCTTGCACTAAGGGTTCAAGATACCTATCTCTCCATTTTTCTGAAGCATATTCCCTAAGCATGATTGAGTCTTGAAGAGAATGAGTACCCAGCGCAACCATTGCGCTTGAAGATCTTCCTACAACTTCATTAATGTAGACATACTCCATAAAGGGCATGCCTTCTCCTCCAATATCTTTAGGATGACCTAGCGCCCATAAAGACTGATCTTTTGCTTTTTGCATTAGATCGGACATTATTTTTTTTGATTCTTCGTCTCTTTTTTGCAGCGCAGGCTCGGCAGGATAAACTTCTTCCTCAACAAATTTTTTGACTTCTTTTCTGACTTCTTGCCAATTTTTTTCCATTTTATTTCCTCTTTAAATTGATAGCATTCTTAAAACTTTTAAGTTTTATTTTCCCTCTTTCTATTGTTAGATCTGTCTCGCCTTGAAGAACATTTTCATTGAATTTATAAACTACGTTGTAGTTACCTTTCAAACTTTGCTTATTATGCTGAGAAGACTTTTGCATAGTTTCTTGAGCTTTAGAACGATAATTTGCCATTTTACTTTTTGAATACTTCTGCTCTAAAAGATCTTCTGATTCAACAGGAGAAAGAATCATTGCTGATGCATTGTTCCCACCAAATCCTTTAGCATTCAAAAAAGCAGCACTGTAATAATTTTTTTCCTCTACTTTGTTTTCTAGCAAAATATCTAAATTATCATTGAATACGTCATCAGCTATTGCCTCCGTAGAGTGGATTCCAGGTATAACACCTTTGTTCCAAGTGCCTAGCGCTGTTACCAATTGATCACCTGAAGCAGGAGCCATGCTATGACCAAGATAAGATTTAATTCCAGTAACGGGCCAAGACTTAATTCCATATGTAGAAGCTATCTCATTGAGTATATGTGATTCAGTTGTTCTATTAGCAGGTGTACCAGTTCCATGTGCATGTACAAAGCTGTTATTTCTGACTTTCTTTAAGCCCAATATCTTTTCCGCTTCAGACACACATTTTGCTACAGTAATATAATTACCAATTCCAGGACCACTTATAGAACTTTTGAAGCCATCAGAATGAGATGAAACAGAAGCTACAGTTCCATATATTTTCGCTCCTAAATCCACCGCTAATGAGTCTTCCATTAAAATAATAAATTGGGCTGATTCTCCCAGAACCATTCCCACATTATTTCCGAAAGGACGACATGCTTTTTCTTGTATTGGACCATTGGATATATCTTCGTTATTTTGTGCTTGAAGCTCTATCATTCTTTTATCATCAGATAAAGCACTCATAGCATAAAACCCATCTACAATTTCTGGTGTAATTGGAGCCTCTGCACCTCCTACCACAACCACTTTAGCTGAACCTGATTCAATAGCTTCTTTTCCCATTTGCAGGTTATATAAGAATGTTGCACAAGCACCTACACTATGACCCGTTCTTCCAACACTTCCTAAAATATAAGCATTTATAAAGTCAGCCGACATTTCAACTAGCCCTAATGCAAGATTTTTGGAGCTGGCTCTTGAGCCTTTTATACGAGACTGCATCAGCCCTCCAAAACCGTAAGAATCAAGTTGACCTATGGCTGCACCACTAAAAACAGCTACCTCATCTGGTGAGATTTTATCCATGACTGCTTTCCAATTTATTCCTAGTTGACCTAAAGCATCGCCCATACCAAAAACCGTCATCTGAAGAGCCTTGGGGTGTTGTCTTGCAGGATAGAGGCTTGATGGGTCAAATCCACTTGGAAGTTGACCTGCCGCACTTGCTTTTATTTGATCAAGAATGATCCCATCTTTATCATATATATCGGCATCAAGTTTACGAACCATAGTGTCTTTTCTGATTTGAGTTGCGTTCTCAAGTAGAAAGCTCTTCAGGTCTATATTATCTCCAGAAATTGTTTCCCAATTTCTTCCTAAAGGTTCAATTTTTCCCTGTAAAACAGCAAGATCTTGAAGTACCTCTAACTGTTCTTTTTCATTTAAAGAGTTATAAATTAAATTTTTATATGACAGATGAGATGAACTTCTTCCGGCCGAGTTTATTCCTCCGAAACCGGTAATTAATGCTAATGATTTTGAATTCATTTAATTTTGTAATATTAGTCTTACTTAAAATAACATTGTATGGCAATATCTATGAAATTTTTAAATATATAACAAGGGAGAAGTTATGCATCCAGGAGTAAATGGAAAAAAATTTCCTGATAAACCTGCAGTAATAATGGCAGGTAGTGAAAAGGTAATCACCCATGGAGAATTAAATGAACTTTCAAATCAAGGAGCTCATTTATTTCGATCCTTGGGACTGAAGCCTGGAGACTCAATAGCGATAATGCTGGAGAACCATTTTCTCTTTTTTCCTATTATCTTTGCAGCATGGAGGAGTGGTCTTCGATACACAACTATTAGCTGGAGATTACAACCTTCTGAAGTTGAATACATAGTTAAGGATTGCGAAGCGAAAATCCTAATAACTTCCAAATTCTTGGAAGAGACAGCAAAAGACCTAAATAAAGTATTGGATGGAGTCCATAAATTTATGCTTGATGGTGATACAGATGGATATGAATCTTATGAACAAGCTATAGAAGGAATGTCTAAAGATGTTATTGAGGACGAGTGTCAGGGGGGATCTATGCTTTATTCCTCGGGCACTACAGGTAAACCTAAAGGAGTCAAGCGTGAACTACCGCTTACACCCTTACCTTATGAACCAGGCGAAGAAGATCCTGGTCTTGCTAGAGTGCTTTTATTGTATGGAGCTGGTGAAGAGAGTATCTATCTTTCTCCTGCACCCTTATATCACGCAGCACCTCTGAATTTTAATACTGGATTCTTAGCCGCAGGAGGAACTTCAATAATCTTAGAAAAATTTGATGAAGAGAAAGCTTTAGAGTCTATTGAGAAATATAAGGTTACTCACTCTCAATGGGTTCCCACAATGTTTGTAAGATTTCTTAAAGTTGATCCGTCAATCAGAACTCAATATGACTTGTCTAGTCATCAGGTAGCTATACACGCAGCAGCCCCCTGTCCTGTCGCAGTTAAAGAACAAATGATAGATTGGTGGGGGCCCATAATTCATGAATATTATGCTGGAACTGAATACAACGGCATAACAATGATTAACTCACAGGAGTGGCTTGAGCATAAAGGCAGTGTAGGCAGACCTCTTTTTGGCACTTTACATATATTAGATGATGATGGTCAGGAGCTTCCTGTCGGTGAAGTAGGGGGAGTATATTTTGGAGGAGAAACTGCAACAACTTTCGAATATCACAATGATGAAGAAAAGACTAAAAGTGCCATGACAGAGCAAGGTTATAGCTCTCTAGGAGATGTTGGGTATCTTGATGAAGACGGTTTTTTATATCTCACAGATAGAAAATCATTCATGATAATTTCCGGAGGTGTAAACATTTATCCGAAAGAAACAGAAGATTTACTAGTTATGCATCCTAAAGTTGCAGATGTTGCTGTATTTGGTGTGCCAAATGAAGAAATGGGAGAAGAGGTTAAAGCAGTTGTCCAACCTGCTGATCTAAGCGAAGCAGGTCCCGCATTAGAAGCAGAATTGATAGCCTTCTGTAAAGAGAATATATCTTCTATAAAGAGCCCTAGAAGTATAGACTTTGAAGAAGAGCTACCTCGACATCCTACCGGCAAATTATATAAAAGACTTCTCAAAGATAAGTATTGGCAGTAGAACCCACCAAAAGAATTTGTTTAGTTGCCGGTTCAACAGGGTTAATTGGGAATTTTCTAGTAAAAGAATTAGCTAAATCGGATATAGAAGTTATTGCACTCACTCGGAATGAATACTTTTCTGAGAATCAGCAAGTGATATACAAAACAGTAGACTTCGATAAGAAAGAGTCTTTTGAAGAATTGTTTAAAAATGTTACAGATGTTTTTATTTGTCTAGGGACTACAATCAATAAAGCTGGATCTAAAGAAAGTTTTAGGAAAGTTGATGTAGATTATTCGTTCTCTATTGCTGAAGCTGCTTCTAAAGCCAGTGTTCCTAATTTGTCACTTGTTACTTCCATCGGGGCAGATTCTAAATCAAATAACTTTTACTTAAAGTGTAAGGGCGAAGTAGAAGAAATGATTTCTTCTTTACCATTTCAATCTTTATCTATTTATAGACCCGGTCTGCTTATTGGAGAGAGGGAAGAGAAAAGATTTGCTGAATCTATAGGTCAGATAATACAGCCAAGGTTAATCGATCCATTACTTAGAGGTTCAGCAAAAAAATATCGCAGCGTTAAAGCAGAAGATCTTGCTTACACGCTTCAAATACTTTCAGGTGCTAGTAAAGGTAAAACAATCTACCAATTTGAAGACTTCAAGAGCAAATAAATTTAACTAGCCTTCTTAAATTTCAGATCAGAGTCTTCGATACTTTTAAATCTCACTTGAAATAAATCTTTAAGATAATTCTGAGTATTTATCCAAGGATCTCTTGAACCTTGCTTCGGTAGTTTATCTGCAACTCTTTGAATATAACCTGAATTTAGATCTAAGAAGTCTCCATTGCCTTCAACATCAGGTCCAGCTTCAGGATAAAAATAGTCCATTCCCTTTGAGTCCATTAGATTAATTAATTTACAAGCATATTCACTAGTAAGATCTGCTCCTAAGGTCCACGAAGCAGTGGTGTATCCAAACGTTGCAATCAAGTTTGGCACATCGCTAAACATCATAGTTTTATATTGAATGCGTTCGGAAATATCCAATTTCTGATTATCAATCGTTATGTCTATGCCATTTAAGAGCTGCATATTGAGACCTGTGGCAGTAACAATAATATCGGCATCGATAACTTCTCCTGAATTTAATAAAATTCCCTCTTTGGTAAATTTATCAATCGTATCAGTAACTACTTCTGCCTTACCGCTATTTATAGCTTCAAACATATCTCCATTTGGAACGAAGCATAATCTTTGATCCCATGGTTTGTATTTAGGTGTGAAATGTTTTTCTATGTCGTAGTCTTCACCCAGGTGTTCTTTTACCCCATTGATTAAAAAGTTTTTCCATTTCTCAGGTTTATTTTTAATCTGAGATACAAAGAATCTTCCCAGTAGAATATTTTTCCATCTAATTAAAAAGTAACCTAATTTGTCAGTTGTAATCTTTTTTATAAAACCATCGAAAGCTCTTTGATCAGGGGCTGACATATAGTAGGTAGGAGATCTTTGTAACATAGTTATTTTTGAAACCTTATCAGCCATAGCAGGAACGATTGTTACAGCTGTTGCTCCGCTACCAATGACAACTACTTTCTTATCTTCATAGTTAAGATCTTCCGGCCATTTTTGAGGATGAATTATTGTCCCTTCGAAATCATCATAACCCTCAAATTCAGGTAGGTATCCTTGATCGTAGTTGTAATAGCCACCACAAAGGTATAAAACATTACAAGAAACATCTTCTATTTGATCACTTTTACCTCGTTCTATCCCAAGCCTCCAAGTTGCTGAAGAGCTGTCCCATTGTGCAGTTTTAACTTTAGTCTTAAATTGTATTTTGTCTCTTAGATTATTCTCATCAGCCGCTTCGTTTAGATACTCAAGGATAGAAGGGCCATCGGCAATAGTCTTTGGATCAGTCCAAGGCTTGAATCTAAATCCCATTGTATGCATATCAGAGTCTGATCTAATGCCTGGATATTTGAATAAATCCCAAGTACCCCCAATATTTTCTCTACCTTCAAAAATTGTAAAAGATTTAGCGGGGCAACTTTTTTGTAAGTTATAGGCTGCACCTATTCCAGATATACCTGCACCGACGATAACAACATCATAAGATTGCATCTTTATTCCTCCATAGCTAAAGATAAAGCTATCTTACATTAAATTAAAGTTGTTACGGAGTCTATGTTATTTCTAGTAGTTCGTTGCGAGTTCCACCTTTTTCGCCGATGAGATGTTCAAGATATGATTCATATGATTCCATCCACATTGCTTTTGATTTTTCACGACCAGCTTTTTCGTCATCTTTTGTTCCCTTCATGTACCAGTTATTACATTGCAGCCAGATTTTGCCATTTGAAGAGACATTACATTTCTCTGTCCATTCTTCAACAGACTTTTGAGTGGGCTCAACTGATAGATTCCCATTTTTTTTCATATCGGCAACAAGTTCGGCGATATATTTACCTTGCTCTTCGCATAGCAAAGTTACGTTAGTAACTGGATTTAAGCTCTGTGGCCCAACCATCATATAAAAGTTAGGCATATCTCTTACGTGAAGACCCCAAAGGGTTTCAGGAGAAATCATTTGATAGTTGTTATCCTCATTGGCTCCAAACTTTTCAGATAGAAAAACATTGTTTTTGCCGATAATAGGGAAGGGGATAAGGCCAGCATCAAATCCAGTTGCGTATATGATGACATCAAGTTCGTAGTTAGCTCCTGAAGCAACTTTCAGACCTTTTTCGGTTATCTCTGTGACGCCTCCAGGCTCATGAACAAGTTTTACATTATCCTTGTTGTAAGTAGTGAAATAATCGTCAATGATGAGAACCCTTTTACAAAAAAACGGATAGTCGGGAGTAAGTAATTTAGCAGTTTCAGGATCCTTCACATCATTTTTAATTCTTTCAGAAAGAAGAGCACATACATCTTCATTCCATTTTTTATCGTGAAGCTGTTCAAAAGTAAAAGGAATATTGGGATCTGGTGGTAACTCTTTTTTCCAGTCAACGTGTCTTAATTTTGTGCTATAACCTCCTGCCTTGAAGGCTTCGACTATTTCGGGAGGTGTGGGCTGGTCTTCCCTTTCAATTGCCCAAGTTGGGGTCCTTTGAAATACAGTTAACTGCTTAACTTCATCAGCTATAGATGTTATGACTTGTGCCGCTGATGCGCCCGTACCGATTATGCCTACACTTTTACCTCTTAAATTGATGTCATTATCCCATTTAGCAGTGTGAAAACTTTCCCCTTGAAAAGATTCCATACCACCAAGTTCAGGCATTCTTGGAGTAGATAAAGGACCATTGGCAGAAACTACATGTCGAGCTTCGAAATATTCAATATCGTTATTAGAGTTTAAATTTTTTGCTTCGATACTCCAAAATCCATTTTTTAAATATTCAAGTTTAGTTACTTCATAAGAAAATTTAATGTATTTTCTAATATCAAAATGGTCAGCTAGCATCTCTGCATAGTCAGCAATTTCATGCTGACTTACATATCTTTTTGAAGGAATAAAACCTGTATCGTCAAGAAAGGGAAGATAGGTATAAGATTGGACATCACAAGCAGCTCCTGGATATGAACCAACACCACCATGACTCCATACACCACCAAGGGAACTATTTTTTTCGAAGATGCAAATATCTTCAATACCTTTTTCTTTAAGATAATGGGCAGAGGTTAAACCAGAAAATCCACTACCAACAATCGCTACTTCATATCTATTCATCTTTTCACCTTACGACTCACAAGCCTGTATGGTTTGTAAAATTAAAGTATTGATTGTCATTGGACCTACACCCCCTGGTACGGGTGTGTAAGCAACACTTCTTTCTGCGCAAGATTCAAGATCTATATCTCCGCATTGCTCTGGGTGATAGCCTGCATCAACAACAATTGCTCCATCTTTGATCCAATCACCTTGAATAAATTTAGGTATTCCTACAGCTCCAACAATTATATCTGCACTCCTTATATGACTCTCTAATTCCTTAGTTCTTGAATGACAAATAGTTACAGTTGCATTTTTATTAAGAAGCATCATAGCCATGGGCTTTCCTAAAATTGGACTTCTACCAACAACAACAGCATGTTTTCCTTCAATGTCAAGCTGGTAGTATTCCAAGAGTCTCATAATTCCTTGTGGAGTACATGAGCCATAAGCTTTTTCACCCATAGACATATTTCCAAAGCCTAAACATGTAACTCCATCTACATCTTTTTTTACATCAATTGCATCGAAGCATTTTCTTTCATCTATTTGGGGAGGTACGGGATGTTGGAGTAATATGCCGCTGACCTGATTATTAGAGTTCAAGTCTGCAATTTTATCTAATAATTCTTCGGTAGTAGTTGTTTCAGGTAGTTCTACCTTAATTGATTTCATTCCCACTCTTTCACATGCATTGCCTTTCATCCTTACGTAAGTAGCAGAAGCTGGATCTTCCCCAACAAGGATAGTTGCTAATGTTGGAACAAACCCTCTTTCTTCCTTAAGTTTATTAACTTTTAACTTAAGTGTTTCTTCTATTTCTTTGGCAACACTTTTACCATCCATGATTATTGTCATTCAATAATTTTCTCATGAAAAAAAATTAATTCAATTAAGAAATCTAGAATAACTAGACTTTTAAAAAAAACAGGTAAAAAAATAGTGATATATAGATAAATATGTATTAGAGTGCATCGTAATTGGGTTTTTTGGGCATCTTTTATGCTCTAAAAAATTAAAAATATTAATAAATGGGGAAAACAATGAAATCTAAAATTTTTGCTCTAGTAGCAATATTACCTTTCATTTCACTTAGTTATTTCGCTTCTGCAGAAGAGGTTGAAGAAGTTGTAGTAACAGGTTCTTTTATTAAAGGAAGTCCTACTGATGGCGCTTCACCTGTTGAACTCTATGATAGAGATACTATAGAAGGTATAGGTGCGGTTGATGCTGCAGATATCACGGCTAATATGGTTGTAGATTCTGGATCTGAAAACAATGCGGACTCTTTTACTTCAGGAGCCTTACAAGGACGAACTAATGTTAACTTGAGAGGTTTAGGCCTTTCTTCAACTTTAGTTCTTTTTGATGGTAAAAGACAAACAGTCACTGGCTCAACTGCTAATGACGGTAGTGTTTTTGTAAACACATCTGCCATTCCAGTTATAGCTCTTGATAGAGTTGAAGTTCTTAAAGAAGGCGCTGCTTCTGTTTACGGTTCTGATGCTGTAGCTGGAGTTGTTAACTACATCTTTAGAAGAGACTTTACAGGCTTTGAAGTAGATATTACCTCTCAAGAAACTGATCTGGGTGATTCTAAAGACAGAAGAGGTAGCTTCATATGGGGTGGTGAAAGTGGCGATACTAACTTAGTAGTTGCTTACAGCACTTTAAGCAGATCTCCATTATCACAAAGCGAATTAGAGCTTGCTCCTTTAGGAGTTAGTGGTTTAGGAACAAGTTTCTTACTATTTGGACCTTCTACAGTTGAATCTGGTCCTTATGCAGGAACTTACTCTGCATTTCAAAACGTTGGAGATCCTAACTGTGTTGCTAACAAAGGAATTGTTATTCCTCAAGCAAGTGGTTTCCGATGTGGTTTTAAATATGGTCCTAGATTTAATATCGTGAATGATGAAGATCATGATCAACTATATGTTTCTCTAAAAACAAAATTAGGCAATGATATAGAGGCAAAATTAGACTACTTGAGTGCAGATACTGAAGTACATGACAATCCTCAATCACCTTCTTATCCTGCTCTTTCGTATTTAAGCCCTGCTAATGCAATTGCTCCAGGTAAAGGTGGAAACCCATTTGGTGTTCCAGTACTTTGGATAGGTAGACCCTTAGCATCTGCTTTCCCTTCTCCTTTTGCTCCTAGAGAAATAGAGATGGACAGACTTTCTTTTGGTTTGGCCGGAACTTTTGAGAATGGATTTGATTGGAATTTCGATATGACTAGAAGTGCTGAAGATAATTATGGTCGTCAACCTGATACGGGTACTTCCAAGTTAGCAGCTGCTATCGATGGAACAGGTGGACCTTCAGGCGATCAAACTTTTAATCTATTCGATCCTTCTGCCAATTCTCAAGAACTAAGAGATTGGATGAGATCAGATCAAGAAACCTGGACAAATGTTGTACTTTCAGTAGTTGACTTTGTTATGTCTGGAGAAGTTGGCGATATCTCTATAGCTGCTGGTGCTCAACAAAGAAGAGAAAAATACGACATCTCAAGAAGTCCAAATTCTGTTGTTGAATTCGATGCTGCTGGAAACCTAACAAAGCCTGCAGATATGATTTTCTTAGGTGGTGGTACAGAATCTAGTGCTTCTAGAACAACAAATGCTGTATTTGTTGAAGCCTCTACAGACTTGTCTGATAGACTTGAGCTAAAAGGTGCAATGAGATATGAAGACCTTGAAAATGACTCTAATGTTGATCCAAAAATTTCATTAAGATACGAAGCTAGCGACGAAGTAATCCTTCGTGCTTCTGTAAGTACTTCTTTTAGAGAGCCTTCACTTTCTCAGCTTTATACTAGTGGAGTTGGTCTTCAAGGAATACAAGATTACAACGAAGATGGTTCAGCAAAAGGTGGTACGGCATTTATCAGGATTGCTCAAGACGGTAACCCTAACCTTAAATCCGAAGAAGCTGATAACTTGAACTTAGGTGTTATCTGGAGACCTACAGATAGTTTTGAAGCTAAGTTTGACTACTGGATGGTAGATTATACTAACGTTATTACCATCGAGAGTGCTCAAGGTATTGTTTCAAGAACTCCTAATGATCCTAAAGTTAAAAGGACTATAGACGGCACTTTGACTGGTGTTACTACTAGTTACTTTAATGCTGCATCTGTTGAAACAAACGGTTTTGACGTTGAAATGTCATATGGCATGGATACTGCGATAGGAGAAATGTTGTTTGGTTTAAATGCTACACACATGCTGCAATATGAGATTCCAGTAGGAGGTGTAACAACTGATGTAGTGGGCTTATTCAACCACGATAACTTTGCTCGATCTTTACCTGAAACTAAGATGGTATTATCTGCTCAGTTACAATCAGGTAAACACTCTGCTGCTGCTTATGGAAGATGGGTTTCTAGTTATGAGACTACTCGACCTGTAAGTGCTTCTGCTGCTGCTCAAGGATTTGATCAAGATATCGATAGCCACTTTACTGTGGATCTTCAATATAACTACAGCTTTGACTTTAATGCTGCAGATGATCTTAAACTAACTTTAGGAATCAAGAATGCGTTTGATGAGGAAGTTCCTCAAGTATATGACGCAGCTAACTGGAGTTATGATCCTAAGCATCATGATCCTAGAGGAAGAATGATTTCTGTCGGTTTAAAACTAACTATGTAATCATTTCCTTTTAAAAAAACCCGGTTCAGGCCGGGTTTTTTTATGCATATACATTGTAAGAATGTATAATTCGTTTTTTTTCGGGGCATAGCGCAGCCTGGTAGCGCACCTGCTTTGGGAGCAGGTGGTCGCAGGTTCAAATCCTGCTGCCCCGACCACTTAAATTGAGCGATAATCAAATAGTAATAATAGGGGGCGGACTGCAAGGACTTGCTACTGCCTTTACTTTATTACAAAGAGGTGAAGAAGTCTTAATTTTAGAGAGGGATAGTGATGTAGCCACTTCTGCAAGTTTTGCCAACGCTGGCATGCTGACTCCATCTCAATCATCTCCTTGGAATTCTCCTTACGATATCCTTCAAATACTTGCTGGAATAGGAAAAAAAGATTCTCCTATGGCCATGAGTCCGCTTGCTATTCCGACTCTTTTTTCTTGGGGTTTAAAGTTTTTGATTAACTCTACTCCTAAAAGGTTTAATCGAATTACTTCGAATTTATATACACTAGGTTCATACAGTAAGGATCTAACCAAAGACGTTAGAGAGAAATTTAACTTGTCATATGAACACTCTGAAAGAGGAACTTTAAAAATATATAGAAACCAGGAGAATTTCGATAAAGCCGTTAAAAAACTTTCTTCAATCTTTCCGGATAATAGTGGTGTAAGTATTTTAGAAGACGAGGAATTAATACAACTAGAACCACAATTAAAGGACATAAAATCAAAACTAAGTGGTGGGATTCATTTTTCTAATGACGAAATAGGCGATGCATATAAATTCTGCAAGCAACTTGAAGATATCATTAGATCTAACGGTGGCAGAATTTTGACTAATACTAAGATTAATAAAATTTTAGTAGATAAAAATAAGATCAATTGCGTAGTGACTGATAGGGCAATTTTACAAACAAAAAGGGTGGTTGTTTGTGCCGGTAGCTGGTCACGTGAACTTCTAAAAAAAGTCCGTCTTAAACTACCTGTTACACCAGTTAAAGGTTATTCCCTGACATATGACACGCACGGTTTAAACAATATGCCTAAAATTTCACTTGTTGATGAAGGCATTCATACAGCCGTAACTCCATTCGAAAACAGAATCAGAATTGCGGGAACAGCGGAATTTGTTCAATTTGACGATTCAATACATCCAAAAAGAGAAGCATATTTAAATAATATGTTAAGAACTATTTATCCTAACCTATTTTCCCAGATCGATAGAACTGAAGGGAAATTGTGGCATGGATTCAGACCAATGAGTGCCGATGGTTTGCCTTTCATAGGAAAAACAAAAATTGACGGGTTATATGTTAATTGTGGTCAAGGTCATTTAGGTTGGACTCTCGCAATGGGTTCCGCAGCCTTGTTGGCTGATCAAATTCAAGGAAGAGATTCAGAAATCGATCTAAATCCTTATTTAGCTAGCCGTTCTTTATAAAAAATTCATTCGTAATTGATCAGCTTAATATATAATTCGCGCGTCTCCTCGTAGCTCAGTTGGATTAGAGCAACTGCCTTCTAAGCAGTGGGTCGCAGGTTCGAGTCCTGCCGAGGAGGCCACTCATTTCTTCTATGAAAAAGTTACTAATCTAGTTTAAGATGAGCCTAATAAACTTTGGATCATCTTATGAAAAAAATCTATCAATTATCTTTATCTTTTTTTATTCTTGGTGCATTTGTATCGTGCTCTGGAGAAAGTGTTTCAAACTCCAACAATGAACATCAAGAAGGACCTTTCTACGTTGAATTTGTCTCTTGTTCAAAGGGAAGCGAATACAGCAACTCTAACCTTTCTGACATGATGCAATCATGGAGAATGTTACCTATTTCTAGCGAACTAAGAGGTTCTTACTTATACGACCCCATTAAAGAAGAGAATGCTTTCGGTCCTAGCATGTGGTGGGAGCTTGAATGGGAATCAAAAGATGTAGCTGATTCAGCTTGGAATGAATGGGTCACAAATGCCGATGTGATCGAATGGACTAATAAGTATCAAGAAGTAATGTCATGTGATGGAGCTGGAAGAAATGCTTGGGATATAAAAATTCCTGTATCTTCCTCTTATTTTGGCGAATTAAATGATTCTGGATATTTTTATAGCCAATACTGGACTTGCAGTTATAAAAATGGAGCAGGTAGAAATGAACTTGATACCTTCTTACCAATGCATTCTGCAAAAATTAAGTCTTCAAATTTAGAAGGCACGGGTTATCACTACGGAGTGTATTTTGACAGGAGATCCCAAGATGCTTCACATTCTGAAGTTCCAGCAAATCTTGTTTGGGGTGAATGGGCCAAATCAGAAGAAGCGATGGAAAAGCAGAATCAAAACTTTGAAAATAATTTTCAAGAAGTGTTTGCGGCATTCGATAAACTAGCTACCTGTCAGGATGAGCCAGATACTTTTAATTCTTGGATGCTATATTCTCGAGATAATTCAAACTATAGCCCAAGTTTTTAGTTTGTGTTAACGACTTGATGACCATTTACTAGGGAGATAAAATATCTAAAGTTTTTTTTATTTTTCTAAATGATCGGTTCACATATATCTGTCTATGGCGAAGTTCAAGGCTCTGGATTTAGGTCTTGGGCCAAAGAACAAGCACTTAAATTGAAACTCGCAGGCTGGACTCGAAAAGCTTCAGATGGATCCATAGAGATTTTCGCACAAGGCGAAGAAAGTCAAGTTAACGAATTTATATCTTTTTGTTGGGATGGTCCTTCTTTCGCTCATGTAGATGATGTTTTAGTTCAAGATGCTAGTCATGACGCATCTATAAAGGGATTTGAAATTTATTAAAATAATCATCTCCTATTTTTTTTAAGTGTTAAAATATCGCTTTTTTTGGTGGGCGTAGCTCAGTTGGTAGAGCCCTGGATTGTGATTCCAGTGGTCGTGGGTTCGAGCCCCATCGCCCACCCCAAAAGGATAAATTATGAAATTTTCTTTTAAATCAAAGGCTGAAATCAACCAAAGCCTAGATATAGTAGTTCCCAATAAAGATATTGAGGAACAGGTATTATCAAAACTCAAAGTAGCCCAAAAGGATTCTAAGCTTAAAGGCTTTAGAAAAGGTAAAGCTCCTATGGATGTTGTGACAAGTATATACGGACCAGAAATAAGACAAGATGTTCTTTGGGATTTAGCAAGCAAGACATTTTCCAAACTAGCTCAGGAAAAGGACCTAAAGATTGTCAGCAGGCCTAACTTAATCCCTGAGAAGATAGAAGAGGGAAAGGACGCAAAGTTTAAAGCAACGTTTGAGGTCTACCCCGAAATAAGTCTGGCAAAAATGAGTAAAGTCTCTTACACAAATTTTCTTTGTGAAATTACTGATGAAGATTTAGACAATACTGTCACTAACCTTCAAAAAAGATTGAGTCAGTGGGAGCCTAAAGATGATATTTCTAAGTCTGGTGATCAAGTCAAAATAGATTTTATTGGAACAATTGAAGGAGAAGAATTTGAGGGCGGAACTGCAAATGACTTCGTAGTAGAGATAGGTTCAAAATCGATGATCGAGGGTTTTGAGGACGGACTCATTGGTTTAAAGAAAGGAGATAAGAAGATACTAGAATTAGAATTTCCCTCCGACTATGGAAAATCTGAACTAGCAGGTAAACCTGTAAATTTTGAAACAGAAGTTAACGAAGTTCTTGCACCTAAACTTCCTGATCTAGATACTGAATTTTTTAAAAGCGCAGGTATTGAAGCAGAAAATGTTGAGTCTTTTAAAAAGGAAGTCAGAACAAAACTTGAAGAGGATCTTGTAAATATCGTGAATGGCAAAGTTAAGCAAAGCCTTTATGACGCACTTTTAGAAGCTAATGAATTTGAAGTACCTTTAGCAATGGTAGATTCTGAAGTATCAAATATGAAACAAGATACCGCTAGACGTATGGGAATGGACCCGAAAGATCTCAAAGAAGACCTTTTCCCGGATGATATGTTTAAAGAAGAGGCAACTAAGCGTGTAAAGGTCGGTATCCTTCTTAATAAAGTAATTGAAGAAAAAGAACTTAAGCCTGATGCAGATAAAGTGAAAGAAATTATAGAAGAGAGGGCAAAAAATTATAAAGATCCTCAGCAGGTTATTAATTATTTCTACTCAGACGACGAGCAACTCAGAAATATAGAATCTATTTCACTTGAAGAACAAGTGGTAGATGCATTGAAATTAGAAGCGAAGTCAAGCGATGAGAATATAAGTTACGAAGATTGCGTTTCAGGGACTTATGGTTGAAAATAATTTGAAAAGCCCCATCTATAAAGTAAGGACAATTTAAATGACACAAGAAAATAACAAACCAATGAACCAGTTGGTTCCAATGGTAGTGGAGCAAACACCCAGGGGTGAGAGGGCTTATGATATTTATTCAAGATTACTAAAAGAGAGAGTAATTTTTTTAACTGGACCAGTCGAAGATTATGGAGCTAATCTTATAGTTGCCCAAATGCTTTATTTAGAAGCAGAAAATCCTGATAAAGATATTCATTTATATATCAACTCTCCAGGAGGGTCTGTGACAGCAGGGTTATCAATCTACGATACCATGCAATTTATAAAGCCTGATGTTTCAACTCTGTGTATTGGTCAGGCGGCAAGTATGGGAGCTGTTTTACTATCAGGAGGAGCAAAAGGAAAACGACAAGCGCTACCAAATTCTAGAGTTATGATCCATCAAGTTCTGGGAGGATTTCAAGGACAGGCTAGTGATATAGAGATCCATACTCAAGAAATTTTATCCATTAAGAAGAAACTAAATGAAATTTTGGCAAATCATTCTGGTCAAAAGGTTGACAAGATCGCTAAAGATAGTGACCGAGATAATTTTATGTCTCCCGATCAGGCCGTTAAGTATGGTTTAATTGATGCAGTGGTAGATAGTCGCTCAGTCAAAAAGTAACAGGAGTTTATATGTCTGATAATGGCAATACAGAAAATAACGAAGATAAGCTTTTATATTGCTCTTTTTGTGGAAAGAATCAAAACGAAGTCAGAAAACTTATTGCAGGACCATCTGTATACATATGCAACGAATGCATAGATCTATGCAATGACATAATCAAGGAAGAAATTTCTGAAGCTTCAGAAGATGAAGAAGAAGATTTTCCTGTTCCTATGGAAATTAAAGCTACTCTTGATGAATACGTGATTGGTCAAGAGGAAGCTAAGAAAAACTTATCTGTTGCTGTTTATAATCATTATAAAAGGCTTAAAGGTAGCAAGAAATTAGATTCCAAGGATGAGGTTGAGCTAACCAAAAGTAATATCTTGCTTTTAGGGCCTACAGGATCTGGAAAAACATTATTGGCGCAAACCCTAGCCAGATTGTTAGATGTACCATTTACGATCGCCGACGCAACTACTCTAACGGAGGCAGGTTATGTGGGAGAAGATGTTGAAAACATCATCCAAAAATTACTTCAGAAATGTGACTACGATATAGAAAAAGCTCAGCTTGGTATCGTTTATATTGATGAGATAGATAAAATTGCGCGTAAATCAGATAACCCGTCAATCACAAGAGATGTCTCAGGAGAAGGTGTACAACAAGCTTTGCTGAAGCTCATCGAAGGTACTGTAGCTTCAGTACCTCCGCAGGGAGGAAGGAAACACCCACAACAAGAGTTTTTACAAGTTGACACCTCGAATATTCTTTTCATTTGTGGCGGTGCATTCTCTGGACTTGAATCTGTTATCCAACAAAGATGTGAAGAAACTGGTATAGGGTTTGGTGCTAATGTCACATCTATCAAATCAGAAAATGAAACTGACAAACTAATTGGGCAAGTAAGACCTGAAGATTTGATCAAATTTGGTTTGATACCAGAATTTGTAGGTAGACTTCCAGTCATTACTACTCTTGAACAATTAGATGAGGACGCTTTAATTACAATTCTTACTGAACCAAAAAATAGTCTTACCAAGCAGTTTAGCAAACTCTTTGCAATGGAAGATGTAGAGCTTGATATAAGAGACGATGCATTGTCCGAAATAGCTAAAAAGGCAATAGAGAGGAAGACAGGCGCAAGAGGTCTCCGTTCTATTCTTGAGAGTATATTAATGGAAACTATGTACAAAGTTCCTTCAGAAGAATCTTTAAATAAAGTAGTTTTAGATGCTTCGGTTGTAAAAGGCGAGTCAGAACCTTTAATGGTCTACGAAAAGACAACCAAAACAAAAACCGGTTAGCACTTGTTTTTTTAAACTAAAACCCCATTATTAGACATATAACAAAAAAATTATGTCTAAGAATCAAAATATACCATTACTTCCCTTAAGAGACGTTGTAATCTTTCCTTCGGTAGTTACTCCACTATTTGTTGGTAGAGAAAAATCTATAACGGCGCTTCAGGCTGCCATGGCTGGCGATAAACAAATCATGCTAGTTGCCCAAAAGAGTGCACAACAAGATGACCCTAAGTTAGGAGATCTTTATCCTATAGGAACACTCTCAACAATTTTACAACTCATTAAACTACCTGATGGCACTTTAAAGGTTTTAGTAGAGGGAAATAAAAGAGCATCTATCGAGTCATTACAGACTTCTGATGCATATATGTCCGTTCAAGTTTCTCCTTTAGAAGAAGATGGTGAGTCAGAAGATTTAAAACACTTTTTACCTACCTTAAAAAAGCAGTTTCAAGAATATGTAAAACTTACTCGTAAAGCCACCCCAGAAGTTTTAAACACAGTCAATGCAATTGATTCTCTTTCTCGCTTAACAGATACACTCGTTGGACATCTATCGATCGATTTAAGTCAAAAACAAGAGATTCTTGAAATGATCAGTCTTACAGACAGATCAAATCGCATATTGGAGCACTTAGATTCTCAACTGGACCTCTCCAAAGTAGAGAAAAAAATACGAGGAAGAGTAAAGAGCCAAATGGAGAAGAGCCAGAAAGAATATTATTTAAACGAACAAATGAAGGCTCTTAAAAAAGAACTAGGTGAGATTGATGAAGCTGAAGAGGCTGAGCAATTAGAAGCTAAAATTAATGAAGCCGGAATGACCAAGGAAGCTCAACAAAAGGCTATGACTGAACTTCAAAAATACAAAATGATGTCACCTATGTCAGCTGAGGCGTCTGTAGTCAGAGGTTATATTGATTGGATGTTGAACATACCCTGGAAGAAAAAGAGTAAGATTCGGTCTGATTTAAGCAAAGCCAGCGATGTGCTTAACGAAGACCACTTCGGTTTAGAAGAGGTCAAAGAAAGAATACTAGAATACCTCGCCGTACAAAAAAGAGTTAAAAAACTCAAAGGCCCTGTGCTCTGTTTAGTAGGTCCTCCTGGAGTTGGTAAGACTTCTTTGGGAGAGTCAATTGCTAGAGCAACCAATAGAAAGTTTGTAAGAATGTCTTTAGGAGGTGTAAGAGACGAAGCTGAAATTAGAGGTCATAGGCGAACTTATATAGGTTCAATGCCAGGCAGAATATTACAAAAACTCTCTAAAACTGGTGTTAAAAACCCCTTATTCTTGTTAGATGAAATAGATAAAATGGGAATGGATTTTAGAGGAGATCCAGCCTCTGCTTTATTGGAAGTATTGGATCCTGAACAAAACCATACGTTTAACGATCATTATCTTGAGGTGGATTATGATCTTTCTGACATCATGTTTGTTTGTACTGCAAATAGTATGAATATACCCTCGGCACTGCTTGATAGGATGGAGATAATTACCTTGCCAGGTTATACGGAAGATGAAAAAGTTAATATAGCTGAAAAATACCTTATAGAAAAACAAAAGAAGAATAACGGTTTAAAAGACCAAGAATTGGCTATTCCTAAAAATACTATCAAAGATTTAATTCGATATTTTACTAGAGAAGCAGGTGTTAGATCTTTAGAAAGAGAGATAGCAAAAATTTGTAGAAAAGTAGTTAAGAAAAACGCTGCATTAGATAAACCCAAAAAGGTATCCATTAAACCTAATACTCTCGAAGACTATTGCGGTGTTAGAAAGTTTGAATTTGGTGAAGCCGAAGAAAATGACCGTATTGGGCAAGTCACTGGATTGGCTTGGACACAAGTAGGAGGAGAACTGTTAACTATTGAAGCATCAAGCTTTTTAGGAAAAGGAAAGATTATCAAAACAGGTTCGTTAGGGGATGTTATGCAAGAATCTATTCAGGCAGCTTTATCAGTCGTTAGGTCACGCTCTGAGTCTCTTGGCATAGATCCTAAATTTTACGAGGAACAGGATATCCATATTCATGTCCCTGAAGGAGCTACTCCAAAAGATGGTCCAAGTGCAGGAGCTGCCATGGCAACTGCGTTAACTTCAGTCTTATCTAAGATACCAGTCAGATCTGATGTTGCTATGACTGGAGAGATAACTCTTAGAGGAGAAGTTCTCAAGATAGGCGGCCTTAAGGAGAAACTGCTTGCAGCTAGAAGAGGGGGTATAAAGGTGGTCTTAATTCCAGAAGGTAATGTTAGAGACCTCAAAGAGATTCCTGACAACATCAAAGCTGAACTGGAAATTAAACCTGTAAAGTGGATTGATGAGGTTTTAGATATTGTTCTAACAAGGCAACCAATTCCTTGGGAGAAAGATGACGAAAATGATAAAGTTCCTACCAAGAAATCCAGAACTAAGAAAAGCGCTGTAAAAGCCCATTAATTAAATTAAATTCAAGCTTGACAAGGCTTTAGCGTAGGGTTTTAATCGTTATGACTGACTTGCATGGCGACAAGTTGGCTTAACAAGACTCTAGGAGATAAATGTGAATAAAGCCCAATTAACAGATGCTGTAGCTGCAGCAACTGATACATCAAAAGCTGAAGCCGGAAGAGCGGTTGAAGCGACATTAAATGCAATTGCTGGAAGCCTGGCTGGTGGAGATAGTGTTTCACTAGTTGGTTTCGGAACTTTCAACGTAAGGCACAGAGCTGCTAGAACAGGAAGAAATCCTCAAACTGGAGCAACTATACAAATAGCCGCTTCTAAGTCAGTAGGATTCAAAGCTGGTAAGGCGCTTAAAGAAAGTTTATAAGCCTAAATAGTTTACTAAGAGCGCGCCACACGGCGCGCTTTTTTTAATTGGAATACATATATGTCTGGAATACAAAATATTAGAGATGGATTAACAGGTAATGTAACTAAAGTCATAGTTGTAGCAATAATTATTACCTTTATCGGATCAGTGGGGTGGGCAGGGTTTTTCTCACAAGGCAATGTCAATGTTGTTGCTAAAGTTGGATCTCAAGAGATAACCAACACAGATCTAAGCTTTGAATTGAGTACTCAGCAGTTTACGTTAAATCAAAGATTTCCAGATCAAGATATTGATGAAGAAGTTTTATTGAATCTATCTAAAGATATCTTAATTAATAAATTTTCGGTTCTACATTATTTAGACAGTAAAGGCATAACATTAACGGATGAATTTATATACAAACAATTATCTCAAGAAGAGCAATTCTTAGAGAATGGTAAGTTTAGTAAGAATAGATTTGATGCTTTTGCTAGAAGCAACGGCTTTATCCCTTCTGATTATTTGCAAAGAGTAAGAGAAGATTTATTGATTAATATTTGGCGTCAATCTTTAGTCAACTCGAGTTTTGTTACTAACGGAGAAGTGAAGCAGTCGTTGCAACTTGCAGAACAAGAGAGAGATATAACATTTCTTAAATTTCCAATAAAAGACTTCAAGGACGCAGTTGTTTATGAAAATGATGATCTCCAAAATTTTTACGAGAACAATAAGAACTCTTACCTAGAACCAGAAAAGGCCAAAGTAAGTTATATAACTTTGGATGTAGAAGACCTTAAAGACGATATCTCCGTCTCTCAAAGCGATATTCAGCTTGAATATGAAGAATATCTAAACTTATTTGATTCTACTGTTCGAAAGTCTGTATCTCACGTAATGTTGAATATTACCGAAAATAGGAATATTGAATCTGCATTGGAAGAACTCAACACGATTAAACAAAGAATTAGTAACGGAGAAGAGTTTATAAATTTAGTTTCCGAGGTCTCGGAAGATGAAGGTACGAAAGACCAAGGTGGCAGTTTGGGGGTGACCGATGGCACATTACTTCCTCCTGAATTCGAAATACCTCTCAATACAATGTCAGAAGGTGAAATATTCGGACCTATAGAACTTTCTTCTAGTGTTCATCTGATACGTTTGGATGAATTAATACAACCGGAACCGGAATCTCTAGAAAATAGATCAAAGCAAATTGAGCAAGATTTAATTAATTTGAGGGCTGAAGAGCTATATGTTGATATGTTAGATCAAGTTTCTGAGATGGCTTTTAGTGCAGGTTCGTTAAATGATATTGCTTCAGAAATATCTCAGACAGTTATAAATAGTAGTTATTTTTCTAAAGATAACTTACCTGAAACGCTTGCATTCTCTTCTATAGAGGATTTTATATTTGAAGATATTCGAGAAGGAGACTTTCCCGAGGTAATTGAAACTTCCCCATTAACAGCTGTTGTAATAGAGATAAAGGATTTCGTAGAAGAATTACAATTAGATTTTGAAAGTGTTAAATCTCAAGTTGAAGAGTCATATATAAACCTAAAAGCCTCTCAAAATTCCCAAGCTTACTTAGATAATGCTTTAGCAGATTTAAGCCAGGGCAAAACACTAGAATCTCTTTCGGAAGAAAATAATATAGACTTAGAAACTTATAAGGACCTAAAACGAGACAGCTCCTTACTCCCTGTCCAAGCAGTCAATGACATTTTTTCATTACCCAGGTCAAAGGTAAAAGAAGTATTTGGTGCATCGCTTTCTCAGAATGGTGATGGTTTAATCTTCAGACTTGATATGGTTAAAGATGGTCTTGGAACTCTCAATGAAGAGCGTATACAAGAAGTAGGTAATTTTCTTAACCAACAAAAGACTGTATCTGAAATGGGGGAACTACAACTTAAAATTCAAGAAAGTTTGTCAGTGGTTAGACTCAACTAGTTTTCAGCTTCTTCTATACCACCCATAGCTGTTATATTGAAGCCTCCATCCACATAAAGAACTTCACCGCTTATACCGCTAGCCATATCAGAAGTCAGAAATGAAGCAGCATCTCCTACTTCTCTAGTGGTAATATTCCTGCCTATTGGAGATCTTGAGGCATTATAAGCAAGCATCTTGCGGAAGTTTTTCACTCCTGATGCAGCGAGAGTCTTTATCGGTCCTGCAGAAATAGCATTTACTCTATGACCTTCTTTACCCATTGAAACAGCAAGATACCTGACACTCGCCTCCAGACTGGCTTTAGCTAGTCCCATAACATTGTAGTTGGGTAGGGTCATTTGTGATCCTAGATAAGATAGAGTCAATAGGGACCCATTTCTACCCTCCATCAATTGTTTAGCCTCTTTTGCTAGGCCTATAAAACTGTAGCTACTTACATCATGAGCTATTTGAAAACCTTCACGAGAAGTAACATCTACAAATTCTCCATCTAATTCCTCTCTAGGAGCAAAACCAACTGCATGTATAACTGCGTCTAGCCCATCCCATTCTGAAGAAAGGTCAGAAAATGTTTGTTTAATTTCATCATCAGAAGAGACATCACAAGGTAAATAGGTTTTCACTCCCCATTCTTGTCCTAACTTTTCAACATTACCCTTTAATCTGTCATTTTGGTAGGTTAGGGCAACATTTGCTCCATTTTCTGACATAGATTCTGCTATTCCAGCCGCAATTGAATGTTTGTTAGCAACACCAACTATTAGGACATTTTTACCTTCTAAAATATTCATTGCTCTATTTTATTCTTTTTGCTGTAAAACCCTAAATAAATTTACCTTTTTTAATTGAAAAATTAGAGATTTAATTTGTTGCTAATTTGTTGCTTATTTGTTGCTAAATCTCTTCTTTTGCTTTAAGGTTGGCTCAGAGGGTTAATAAAACCCTCGTTTTTTTAATATTTTGGGGATATTTATATGAAAAATTCCGTATTATTTTATTCAAAATCAGGCTTAGGCTTCGCTCTTGTAGCTCTTCTAAGTTTTGGTTCTGTTTTTTCAGTATCTGCAGATGAAGAAGAGTCTGCTGAAGAAGTTGCTGAAGAGATTGTTGTAACAGGTTCAAGGATTAAACGTGCTAATAACATTAGCTCTCCTACACCAATGGTAACATTAGGAGAGGACCAGATTGAAAATACTGGTTCTGTCAACGTTTATGACATTTTGAACGAACTGCCTCAAGCTGGTGATGCCTTATCTAGAGGTAACACTAACTTTACTGTTGGTAGTTCAGGTGTTCAAACTGTTAACTTAAGGGGCTTAGGTTCTGGAAGAACTCTAACTCTTGTTAATGGTAGAAGATGGGTAGGTGGACAACCTGGTGAAGGTTACGTTGACCTAAACTCTATTCCTACTGACTTAATAGACAAACTTGAAGTTATAACTGGTGGTGCGTCATCTGTTTACGGTTCTGATGCGATAGCCGGTGTTGTGAACATTATCCTCAAAGACGATTTTGAAGGTATGTCTATAGAAGTTATGGAAGGTGGATACGATGCTGGAGACGGCGACACTAAACTAGCGTCCTTAACTTTTGGAGCTCAATTTGCTGACGGTAGAGGTTCTTCAATATTCAATATAAGAACAGACGAGCAGGGTTCAGTATTTGCGAGAGATAGAAAGCCTTACACAGGTAGCGATGTTTTCTATTATGGTTGGTACTACGGAGAGCAATACGGTGCTCCATACGACTCTTTCATTTTAGACCCTGGTTATTCTTCATACCCACCTCAAGGTAGATTCTTTGTTAGTGGTAACAATGGTAATTCAACAGGAATGAAAACATTTGACTGTTCTAAGAGAGACATAGATTCAGTTGTTAAGTCTAGTACTGTCGTAGATTGGGGCGGATCAGCTGCTTGTGGATTTAATAGAACTCACTATAGACAATTAGAGATACCTCTAGATAGATATAGCGTATTCAATTCAAACAAATATGAGTTTGATAATGGTAATACTTTCTTTTCAGAAATATCATTCACTAGCGTAGACTCAACATCATCATTTGAGCCAGTTCCTTTCAGCTCAGAGGATGCTTTTGGTGGCATGGGAACATATGGTTTCAACATAAGAAACCCATATATGCCAGCTGCTATACGTGACGCTGCTGTGGCTGCTCAAGGTGTTGACCTTGATGGCGATGGCAACATGGATGTAGGAACAGATTCTCTTGGAAATCCTGTTGCAGGAATGTACTTGAATGCTGATGGTAACGAAATCCAAGTGCCTTTTATCAGAAGATTAGCAGAGTTTGGAAGCAGAGGATCAACTAATACCAGACAGACATTTAGAGCTGCAGTTGGTTTAGATGGTACTCTATCTAATGGCATGGATTGGGATCTGTATTACTCGTATGGATTCTCTGACAGGATGCAATATAGCGGAGCATACAACGCGGCTAACATGGCTTATGCTGTAAATGCTATAACTGGACCAGCTGGACAACCTGTTTGTGCTGATCCTATAGCTCAAGCTAGAAACTGTGTACCTATCAATCTATTCGGCATAGACGCTGCTTCTCCTGAAGCTGTAGCTTATGTCAGAGCTGAGACAAGTCGTCAATCTAAAAACAAGCAAAGAACTGCGGCATTCAATATTACAGGAGATTTCAATCTGCTAGGTCTTGATGCTTCATTTGCGGCTGGTGTTGAAAGAAGAGAAGAAAGAGGTATGGATGTCCCTGATCCTCTCCAGTTAGCAGGTCTTCACGGCGGTAACAAAGTTCCTCTAACAGTTGGTGAGTACTCAGTAAATGGATACTACGGTGAGCTATTAGTACCTCTAGTACAAGGTTTACCTTTTGCTGATGAAATCACTTTTGAAACGGCTTACAGGGTTGATCACTATTCAACCGCTGGAACAGTTGATGCTACTAAATTTGGTATCAGTTGGGTTATCAATGATGACATTAGATTTAGGGGTGTTCTTTCTGAGTCAGTTAGAGCTCCTAGCATTAGTGATTTATATTCTGGACAAGCTCAGTCATACACATCAATCGGCGACCCTTGTGCCGGTGTTGGTGGTACTAACGAAGCTGCGATGGATCCAGTAGTAGTTGCTAATTGTTTGTCAGACCCTAGAATTGCTGCAACAGCAGCTGCTGGTAGATTTGATGTCGATCAAAACATAACAATACCTGGATTCAGCTACTCACAGCCTCAGATTCAGACTATTTCAGGTTTCACTGGAGGTAACGAGAATCTAGGAGAAGAATCAGCTGATACAACTACTCTAGGTCTAGTTTGGACACCTTCATATGTAGAAGGTCTAGCTGTTACTCTTGATTACTATGAAATTGAAATCGAAGATGTAATATCTTCTGTTTCAGCTTCAAGACTTATCAATGAGTGTTATCAGTCTACGAATTATCCAAACGCTTCACAATGTAATGCACATACGCGTTTTGATAGTGGACATTTAAGATATTGGTACTCTTATGGTATTAACCAGTCAAGATATGAAACAGCTGGTTACGACTTAGCAGTAGGTTATACCTTTGAAGATCTAGGCCCTGTTCCTGGTGAACTAGACATAAGAGGAATAGTAACTATGAGAGATAAGCACATCTATCAAACAACTTCTACTTCAACACCTACAGATTTCGTTGGAGAAGTTGGTCTGAATGATGAAATTGCTAGAATTAACTTCATTTGGACAACTGATGACTGGTTAGTTTCACTACAAACTAACTACTACAGTGATGCGCAAGATGATGTTACTCAAGCTCCAGGATCTTACCATCTTCAAGCAGTTGATTCGTATACTTACCTTGATTTACAAGTAAGATATGACCTAACTGACAGCGTGGATGTTTACTTCGGTGTAGATAACCTATCCGATAAACAACCTCCTTACTGTCCTAACTGTAATAATGAACCTAACCCAGGATCTCATTACACAGCTCAGTCATATGCAAGAGTTTGGGATAGTAAATTCCACTACATTGGATTTAGATGGAATCTGTAAAATAGATAAAAAAAAAGGGCCGGTATTACCGGCCTTTTTTTTATTCTTTTATAATATTCACTATGAAAAGTAATTTATTTTTAATAATTCTTGTTTTTTTAACCGCCTGCTCAGAATCTATCAAGCCAGTTGATACTGCAGTCGAAAACCAAATTCTCTATATTGGAAACGGAACAGAGCCTCAAGACTTAGATCCACACATAGTAACTGGTGTACCAGAGAGTAAAGTTTTAATGGCTCTTTTAGAAGGTCTTGTTATAAGAAATCCAGATGGTCCAACTCCATTACCGGGTGTTGCCATGAATTGGGATATTTCAAACGATGGCAAGACTTACACTTTTTATTTAAGAAAAAATGCTACGTGGTCAAATGGAGACGCTGTCACTGCTAATGACTTTGTTTATGCCTGGAAAAGAGTGCTATTACCCAGTCTCGGTTCTAAATACCCTGACATGCTTTATGATATTGTAAATGCTGAAGAATTTAATAAAGGTAAGATAGAAGATTTTTCTAAGGTTGGAGTTAAAGCATTAGATAGAAATACACTACAAGTTAAATTAAAGAACCCTGCACCTTATTTCTTAGAGTTGCTATGCCATTACACAACCCGACCAGTTCATCAACCAACGATAGAAACTTATGGAGAAATCGATACTGCTGGAAGTCAATGGACTCGTCCAGGTAACTTTGTTGGTAACGGACCTTTTACCTTAGATACATGGGAACTTAATAAAGTAATAATTGTTAAGAAAAACCTAAGTTATTGGAATAATTCTGTTGTAAAACTAAGCGAAATACATTTTTTTCCTGTAGATAATGCCTCCAGAGAGGATCTAATGTTTAGATCGGGTCAATTGCATGTTACAAGCACTGTGCCTCCAGAGAAAGTAGAATCTTATAAAGAAAAATATCCAGATAATATTCAAGTAGATCCCTATTATGGAACTTACTATTATAGGTTTAATACAGAAAAAGCCCCTTTCGATAATAAGCTCGTAAGACAGGCTCTCTCACTTGCTCTAGATAGAACTTTGATTGTTGAAAAGGTAACAAAAGGAGGTCAAGAGGAAGCTTTTTCGTTTACTCCGCCAGATCCTAATTCTTACTTTCCACCTACAACTCTAGATTTTAATCCTGCGAAAGCTAAAGAGTTATTGAATAAGGCTGGTTATTCAGATGATAATCCCTTTCCTTCTGTTGATCTTTTATATAACACCAGCGAAGGACACCAAAAACTAGCTCAAGCTATTCAGCAAATGTGGAAAACAGCCCTCAATGTTGATATTACCTTGACCAACACAGACTGGAAGGTATATCTTTCAAGACAATCAATTGGCGATTTTCAAATAGCTAGAGCTGGCTGGATAGGTGATTATATAGATCCAAAGAGCTTTTTAGACATGATGGTAACAGGAAGAGGTAATAATCAGACGGGATGGTCCAATGAAGAGTATGACAACTTATTAATTGCTGCAGCTAACAGTACCACTCAAGCCCAAAGATTTAATCATTTTTATGAAGCAGAAAAAATTTTAATGGACGAGATGCCCATTATTCCTATTTATACTTATACTAGAATTTATATGCTTCATGAAGATGTTCAAGGATGGGGAAATAACCTACTTGATTCTAGACCCTATCAGTTTGTTTATTTAGAAAATAAAAATTAAAATTTGTTTAATCTAATACTCCAGAGGCTTTTTACAGCTATACCAGTTCTATTAGCTGTCATAACAGTCACATTTGTCATGGTACATTCGGCTCCAGGTGGGCCTTTTGATGAGGATAAAGCAGTCTCGCCTGAGGTAATGGAAAAACTTAATGAGAGATATAATCTCAATGCACCTCTTCTTGAGCAATATACTGATTATTTAAGTGGAGTAGCGGTAGGAGATTTTGGTCCTTCTTTTAGATACCCCAGTAGAACAGTTAGTGAGCTAATTTTTACAGGTCTTCCTATTACTTTTGAACTTGCCGTTTATTCAATATTATTTGCTTTACTTTTGGGCATAGGGACAGGAATCATAAGTGCCTTAAAAAAGAATACCTATCTTGATTATATTCCGATGACTTCCGCTATGGTAGGAATATGTGTTCCATCTATCATCCTTGGTCCTTTATTGACCCTTATTTTCGGTATTTGGTTAGAAGTCCTGCCTGTTTCAGGGTGGGGAGATTTGGCAGGAGATAAAATACTTCCAACAATTACACTAGGCACTGCTTATGCAGCTTACTGTGCTCGTCTTACTAGAGGAGGCATGTTGGAAGTTCTTAATCAGGACTTTATACGAACTGCCAGAGCAAAGGGTTTAAGCGAAACCAGAGTTGTCTTGGTACACGCTCTAAAAGGTGGATTGACTCCAGTAATAGCCTTTCTCGGTCCTGCTATGGCTGGACTATTGGCAGGCTCTTTTGTTGTCGAAACAATATTTGGTATCCCAGGACTTGGACGTTTTTATGTTGAAGCTGCCTTCAATAGAGATTACACGATGATTTTAGGATCATCTATATTCTTCTCTTGTCTCATCATAGGTCTAAATCTCGTTTCTGATTTAATTGCTGCAGCTATTAATCCTAAATTAAGATAATGAGTAATCAAGAAAGTAGTCTTTTAAAGGACGCCTTACTTAGGCTTACTACTAATAAGTTATCCTTATTTAGCTTGATTTATATTTTTATACTTGTGTTTGTGGCTTTAATAACGCCATTTATTGCTCCATATGATTACGCTTATCAGGATCTTGCATTAGGTGCTTCTCCTCCGTCGTCTGATCATTTATTGGGAACTGACACATTAGGTAGAGATTTATTAACCAGGATGATGTACGGAAGCAGAATATCTTTAATGGTTGGTTTTTTGGCAACTTCTGTTGCTTTAATCATAGGGGTGATTTGGGGAACCATGGCAGGTTTCTCTGGTGGAAAAACGGATGCCATCATGATGAGAATTGTTGATACTTTGTACGGCATACCTTTTATCATTTTAATAATTCTTTTAATGGTAATTTTTGGTAGAAACTTAGTTCTTCTGTTCTTAGCAATAGGGGCTGTGGAGTGGCTGACTATGGCAAGAATAGTAAGAAGCCAGGTTCTTAATTTATCTAGACAGGAATTTATATTGTCAGCTGAAGCAATGGGGGTCAGTAAATTAAGTATTATATTTAGGCATCTAATCCCTAATGCAATGGGTCCAGTTATAGTTTACGCAACCTTAACAGTACCACAAATTATGCTTCTTGAATCTTTTTTAAGTTTTCTTGGATTAGGAGTTCAGCCACCTTTGAGTTCATGGGGTCTTCTAATAAGAGACGGTGCTGTTTCCATGGAGGAATACTGGTGGTTATTAATATTTCCTTCTTTAGCCTTCTCTTTAACCTTATTCTCTCTAAACTTTATTGGAGATGGACTGCGAGATGCTATTGATCCTAGAACCGCAGATTCTTAGAGAAAGAGTTTTAGTACTTGACCTGGAAAAATTTTAGATACATCTTCTATCTCGTTCCATTGTTGGATTTCTTGGGCAGAGATATCAAATTTTGATGCTATCTTACTTATAGTATCTCCAGATTTAACAGGGTAAAGCATTGTTCTAAGCTTTCTTGACGGCACATCTTGTCTGATTCTTTCGTACTTGGAGAATATTTTGATCTCTTGATTTATTTGAAGAGGTTTTTCAATATCCAGATCATTCCATAATGCGACATCTTCAATTGATACTTTAAATTTCTTAGAAATATTCCATAAAGAGTCGCCTGCTTTAACTTGATATACTTGTTCTCTTGGAGATTGTTTATTAGCCCACGCAGATCCTCTAGGTACCATGATCTCCTTTCCGGCATAGATCAGATCTGATTCCATACCATTAATTTCCATTAGCACAGAAACCTCAATCTTATATCTAGAAGCAATTCGGTTAAGATTATCTCCTCGTCTTATTTTGTATCGATCCCACCTTACTAAATCACTCTGATCTAAAGATTCCAACTGAGTGATAAATCTATCTGATACACCTATAGGTAACAGAAGGTAATGAGGACCGCTTGGATCAGTGGCCCATTGATTAAAGCCAGGATTTAACTCATAAATAGTTTCAGGTTTTAGTCCTGCTAAATCAGCGGCTTGCATTAAATCTAGCTGTCCTGGTATTTTAACTCTCTGAAAATAGGGTCTGTTTGCTATGCTAGGTAAGTTTACCTCAAAAGCTTGGGGATCTTTGATAAGCTCGCAAAGCACTAGGAGTTTTGGGACATAGGCAGTAGTTTCTTTGGGAAGATTTAGGTCCCAAAATCTAATAGGCTTATTTTCCCTTTTATTTTTTCTTATAGCCCTATTTACTCTAGTAGGTCCGGTATTGTAAGCCGCCATCGCTAGTAACCAATCTCCATCAAATTTTTCATGCAAATAAGTCAAGAATTGAAGCGCTGCCTCAGTTGAGGCAAGGACGTCTTTTTTTCCATCGTACCACCAATTACTTTTTAAACCCCATTCCTTGCCCGTAGCAGGCATAAATTGCCATATGCCTGTAGCTCCGTCTATTGATTTTGCGTAAGGGTCAAACTCACTTTCTACAAAAGGCAGTAATGCTAGCTCAACTGGTAGTCCGAGCTCTTCAGCTCTAGTAAGGATATGATAAAGATACCTTTGCCCTGATTTGCTTATTCTATTTACAGCAGATTGGTTTTTATAAAGTCTTTCTCTATATATGCTAGTTGAGGCAATTTGATCCTCAGGAATTTTTAAAGTTAGTTCTAGTCTTATTCTTTCCCAGATATCAAAAGGCGTTGCTTCAAGTATAGCTTCGATTATATTTGGACTTTCAGTAGTTATTGATTGTGAATCAAGTTTAATCATTTCGTTACTTGCAACTGTTGTGCAACCATTAAATATAACTATCGCAATAAAGTAAGAAATTTTTTTCATTTTAGAAATTATCTTTCCAATCTCTTATACTCCCCAGAACTTCATGAGGTTCAGAAAATTGTGCATTAGAAAAATTTTCAGCTGCTTTTTTTACATCTTCCTCATTACACCGCATAAAGGGATTCACTTTTAGCTCTTCACCTATGGTTGAAGGCAATGTTTCTTTATCTTCAGACCTTAATTGAATGACTTCTGAAAACTTTTCTTTTAGATGTGAGTTGTTAGGCTCAACTGCTAGTGCAAATTTCAAATTTGATTCAGTATATTCATGAGTACAGTACACTTTAGTATTTGCAGGAAGGTTGGCAAATTTAGATAAAGATTCATACATTTGCAAAGGCGTGCCTTCAAATAATCTTCCACATCCTCCTGAGAAGAGGGTATCTCCACTCAACAACAACGGTTCATTATCTTGATCAATGAAATAAGATAAGTGATCAAGTGTGTGCCCAGGAGTGGCTATAGCCTTAATTAAAGTATTAGAAATCACAAATTCCTGATTGTCATTAATAGGCTTATTAATACCTTGAATATGACCTTGAGAGGGTCCGTAAACATCACAATCATAAGCTTCGTTCAGCTTTTGAATACCTCCAGTATGATCAAAATGATGATGAGTTATGATGATATTTTTTAAATTCAAGTTCTTTTCATTTAATAAATTTATTACAGGCACTGAATCCCCTGGATCAACTACAGTAACTTCATCATCTTTGATTAACATCCAAATGTAATTATCAGAAAAGGCTCTTATAGGAAATATTTCAAACATATATAGATTTTACACTTAGAAAGTGGGAATAGTTAGTACAAGTGTAATACAATTTGTATATGTCTTCTCCAGTAACAATCTATACCGATGGCGCATGCAGGGGAAATCCTGGACCAGGTGGTTGGGGGGTTCTAATTATCGAAAATAATAATGAAATTACACTTTTTGGTGGAGAAAAAAATACCACAAACAATCAAATGGAAATGACAGCTGCTATAGAGGGACTGAGTTACTTTGAAGAAAGAACAAATATAGAAATTTTTACTGACTCTAACTATTTGAAGGACGGAATAGAATCTTGGATTCACTCTTGGAAAAAAAATGGATGGAAAACCGCCTCAAAAAAACCTGTTAAAAATCAAGAATTATGGATGAAAGTTGATGAATTAAATCAATTTCATAATGTATCTTGGAGTTGGGTTAAAGGACATAGTGGAAATAGGGAAAACGATATTGCTGATATGCTTGCTAATAAAGGTATAGACGAAATATAAATGCTTAGACAGATAATACTAGATACAGAAACTACTGGATTAGATCCTAAATTAGGACATAGGGTTATTGAGATAGGATGTATAGAGTTAATTAATAGAAAGTTTACTGGAGAACAATTCCATGTTTATCTCAATCCTGATAGGGATAGTGACGAGGCCGCGTTGGCGGTACATGGTTTAACAACGGAATTTTTAAGCGACAAACCAAGATTTGAAGAAATTTATGATGACTTCGTAACATTCATTAAAGAATCTGAGTTGCTTATTCACAACGCGGAATTTGATATCAAATTTCTGGATCATGAAATAAATCTTTTATTAAAGAATCTGCCACTAGTTGCTGAATGCGTCTCTAAGGTAACGGACACTCTTCAAATAGCTAGGGAAAAACATCCAGGGCAAAGAAACACCCTAGATGCTCTTGTAAAGAGATATGAAATTGGTGGTTATGATAGAGAATTGCATGGAGCTTTACTCGATTCCCAAATTCTGGGCGATGTTTACCTTTCTATGACTGGCGGTCAAAGTGCTTTAGATTTCTCTGATTCAACTTCAGAGCAATTAATTGAGAAAACCGATACAGATGGTCAGCTGAGTTCCAAGTTAAATTTAAAAGTAATTGAATTAACTGATAGTGAGGTCAAAGAGCACGAGGAATATTTGCTGCGAATGCAAGAAGAGACTGGAACTGATCCAATAGGTTTAAATAAAAATGTCTAAAATTAGAACTAGGTTTGCACCTAGCCCTACAGGATATCTTCATATTGGCGGTGCAAGAACAGCTTTATTTGCCTGGTTATATGCTAAATCTCGCCAAGGAGAATGCCTACTAAGAATAGAGGATACAGATAAAACGAGGTCTAAAGATGAATACACTGAAGAGATTATAAATAGCTTCAAATGGCTAGGTATCTCATTTGATAAAGAAACTATTTTTCAATCTGATAATGCAGAACGCTACAAAGAAATGGTAGATCACCTTCTGGAGAATGGTTTTGCATATGTATGTAAAGGCGATGATATAGACGAGGATAAAAAATCTAGAGATCTTAACCTTCCTAGAGCAGATAATACGGTTGTTCGTTTCAAAATGCCGGAACAAGGATCTACCTCTTTTACTGATTTAGTAAAAGGGGAGATTCAAGTATCAAATGATCAACTTGAAGATTTTATCATTGAGAGAAGCGATGGATCTGCCACTTATAATTTCTGCGTTGTAGTTGACGACCTGGACTCTAAAATAACCCATGTCATTAGAGGCGATGATCATGTCAATAATACTTTTAAGCAAATAAATGTATTTAAAGCCTTTAATAAAAATGTTCCTACCTATGGACATGTTCCTATGATCCTTGGAGAGGATGGAAAGAGATTATCGAAACGACATGGAGCATTAGGAGTTGGTGAATATTCATCACAGGGAATTTTGCCTGAAGCTCTTAAAAATTATCTATTGCGTTTAGGTTGGTCTAAAGGTGATCAAGAAATTTTTGATCATCATGAGATGGAGGTAACATTTGTAGAAGGTACTCTTAACCAGTCACCCGCAACATTCTCGATGGATAAATTGCTCTGGTTTAATAAGCATTACTTAGATTCTAAGAGTGAAGAGCAATTGACTAATGCAATAAACAAAAAAGAATTTGATGGTGGTAAATATTCAAATAATGTTCTTTTAGCAATACGAGATAGGTGTTCAACTTTAAATGACTTCGTAATTCATTCCTCTTACTTCTTTAAAGACCCAGAAGATTATGAAGATGCTTTAATCAATAAACACTGCAAGGAAGGAACCCATGGATATTTATCATTATTGAAGTCCTATTTATCTGAACTTGAAATGTGGGATCAAATTTCAATAAAAGATCTTATAGATAAGACTGTTTCAGAGCTTGATGTTGGCTTTGGAAAAATTGGATTGCCATTAAGGCTGGCTTTAACGGCAACAGTGAACTCTCCTTCAATTGACTTAGTTTGCGAAATACTAGGTAAGGATATTGTTCTAAAGAGATTAGATAATTTCTTATCTAAGATTCAGTCTTTAGAAAAAGATCTATAGACTTCCAGGCCTCTTTTCGAATTTCATCTCTCTCCATCATGATTTCATGCTGAGAATTTATTGATTTGATAGTTACCAAAGAAGATTGCCCTAACAAGTCTTTATTCAACTGACTATTTACTAATTTATCTTCAGTAGCATCAAGAAGTAGTAGGGGTTTTTTTATTGCTTGAGTCCAATCTAAGGATTTAAATTGATTAGTTCTTTTAAATGCATGTTTTAACCAACCAACTGAAATCCCTTTTACACCTAACTCAGGAAATTTACTAATCAATCTATAAGTCCTATTGAACCTTCTCTCGTCTGATGTGAGAGCATTTTCTTCAAAAAGTTCTTCTTCTGCCCAACCATTTTCATCATCCCATTGAGGTTTCTGCATTGGAAAAGATCCCAAACCAAAGATTTCAAGTATCCCCAATGCTCCAACAATTCTTCTTGATAAGGCATTTGCTCTTACTGATACCATTGGGGCGCATAAAATACATTTATCGAAAAGATTGTCCCCAGAAATGAAATAAGAAGTCAAAAGACATCCTCCCATGGAATGGCCAAAGCCTATAAAAGGTCTCGGGCACTTTGATTGAAAATAGTTGTTCATTACTGATTTGAAATCTTCATCGTACGTCTCAAATTTATCTATGTGACCTAGTCTTTTATTTTTTGCAGTCCT